>NZ_CP045492.1:382500-1034854 GCF_015500055.1 Mesorhizobium sp. NBSH29 | reverse complement strand
TGATCAGCGTTCCGATCATTTCGGAGCCGAGCATGCGATCAAAGCGGGCGCGCTCCACATTGAGGATCTTGCCGCGCAAAGGCAGGATCGCCTGGTTCTGGCGCGAGCGGCCACCCTTGGCGGAACCGCCAGCGGAATCACCCTCGACGATAAAGATTTCGGATTTGGCCGGATCACGCTCCTGGCAGTCTGCCAGCTTGCCCGGCAGCGAGGTAATATCGAGCACACCCTTGCGGCGGGTCAGTTCGCGCGCCTTGCGCGCCGCTTCTCGGGCAGCAGCAGCTTCCGCCACCTTGGCGATCAGTACCTTGGCTTCTGCGGGATGCTCCTCGAACCACGTTCCAAGCGCTTCATTGACGAGGCTTTCCACGACGGGGCGAACCTCTGAAGAAACCAGCTTGTCCTTGGTCTGGGAGGAGAATTTCGGGTCCGGAACCTTGACTGACAGCACCGCTGTCAGGCCTTCGCGGCTGTCATCACCCGTGATGGAGACCTTTTCCCGCTTGGCGACGCCGGAGGTTTCGGCATAGCTCGTCACCTGACGCGTCAGCGCACCACGGAATCCAGCCAGATGCGTGCCGCCATCGCGCTGCGGGATGTTGTTGGTAAAAGCCAGCACGTTTTCGTGGTAGCTGTCGTTCCACCACATGGCCACCTCGACCGTGATGCCGTCGCGCTCTGCCTTGATGGCGATGGGCTCGGAAATCAGCGGTTTCTTGGCGCGGTCGAGATATTTGACAAATTCCTCGAGCCCACCCTCATAGAACAGCTCCTGGGTTTTGATATCGGCATGGCGCTTGTCGATCAGGAAAATGCGCACGCCTGAATTCAGGAATGCAAGCTCGCGCAGCCGGTGTTCCAGCGTGCCATAATCGAACTCCACCATCGTGAAGGTATCGGTCGACGGCATAAAGGATATTTCAGAGCCAGAACGACCCTCATAGGTGCCTGGCTGCTTGTCTTCGACGTAGGTGCCGGTGGGCGCCAGCGGGGCATCGGAATTGCCGTGTGTGAAGCTCATCTCATGGATCCTGCCGTTGCGGCGGATTTTGAGCCGCAGCCAGACTGAGAGCGCGTTGACCACCGAAACACCCACGCCGTGGAGGCCGCCCGAAACCTTGTAGGAATTCTGGTCGAACTTTCCGCCCGCATGAAGCTGGGTCATGATGACTTCGGCGGCTGAAATGCCCTCGCCGGTGTGGATATCGGTCGGAATGCCGCGGCCATTGTCGATGACTGTGCAGGACCCATCCGGATTGAGGGTGACGGTGACGAGATCGGCATGACCGGCAAGCGCCTCGTCGATGGCGTTGTCGACCACCTCATAGACCATGTGGTGCAGGCCTGAACCGTCATCGGTGTCGCCGATATACATGCCAGGACGTTTGCGCACGGCATCGAGGCCCTTCAGGACCCTGATGGAATCGGCGCCATATTCCTGGTTTTCGCTCGGCACGTTTTCGGGCGTTTCGCTCATGAGATACTTTCGTCATTCCTAAACAAGAAGAGCGCGCCGATCAGTCTTCGAATCACGTGCTCTCGCTGCACCGGATATAGGCGTTCCGGGGCTATTTTCCAAACTTTGGACGGGTTTTAAGGCCTTTTTCCGGAAGAGTCTCGGTACCCGCTGCTGATACGGGGCCAGAGGTTTGCGTCTGCCCGGTAATCGGACCCGTTGCACAGGGGCAACGGGTGGGTAAATCGTCGCTATAACCAGGCCCCGACGGCGTGAAAGCGATTGCGCGGCGGCTTGTTTGACCGCCATGTCAAGGGAGCGTTAACATTGTCCGGCCAGTCTGGTGCCATGGCGATCCGTTCCTCTTTCACCGCGCTTCTCATCGTGGCCACCGCGCTGAGCTTGGCCGCATCTAATTTCGCCGCGGCTGCAGAAGCCGAAAGCGTCGCACTCGCTTCCGTCGAACCCCTCACGGCGCGCAAACAGGCCAAAGGCACGAAGGCGATGGCACAAACCCCGCATGTGAAAGCGCAACTGGATGGATTTATCCATGAGTATCACCCCTCGGCGACCAAATCCGCGCTGACACTGGTGCTGCTGCATGGTTCCGGTGGCGATGAGGCGATGCTGTTGCCGCTGGCGCGAGAGGCGGCACCGGGTGCTGCTTTGCTGGCCGTGCGCGGGCGCGTGGTGCAGGACGGGGTGACGCGCTGGTATCGCCGGGTGACACCGGTGCGTTTTGATCAGGATGATATCCGCGGTGAGGCAGACGCTTTTGCCACGTTCATGCGCAAGGCGTCGGCTGCCTATGGGTTGGCGCCGGCAAACACAGTGTTCGTGGGCTATTCGAACGGGGCGAATTTGGTCGCCGCGCTGGCTCTCCTGCATCCGGCGCTGGTGCAGCGGGCGGCACTGCTGCGTTCCATGCCGGTGCTGGAAAAGCCGCCGGTTGCAGCACTCGCCGCTGCTGACTTTCTGGTCGTTGCGGGCAAGGATGACGGGCTTTACGCGCGCTATGCGCCCACGCTGGAGCGTCTGCTGCGAAAAAACGGTGCGCGCGTCGAGGCCCACCAGATCGCCGCCGGGCACGGGCTTGACCGGATGGACGCAGACCTGGTTGCAGGCTGGCTTGCCACGGGGCAGGCCGTATCGATGAAATAATCCCTGCGCGTTGGACGCCAACGCCCGCGCACCCTACATTGCGCGTATGGATTCCAAGCCCGCCCCGTTCGTGCCGCCTGCGCCCACACCGCGCAATAGCCCGCCCTCGACGCTGGAGATGATCCGCATCGTCTACCGCAATCCGCTGGAGCTGTGGGGAGAGCCTTCGTACAATGAGCCGTGGATTTCCGTGAACGGGGTTGGCGGGCGGCTGATCATCGCCAACGATCCGGGGCTTATTCGCCATGTGCTGGTGGACAACGCCAAAAACTACAAGATGGCCACGGTGCGCCAGCTGTTGCTGCGGCCGATCCTGCGCGATGGGCTGCTGACCGCCGAGGGCGACGTCTGGAAAAGGTCGCGCAAGGCGATGGCTCCGGTATTCACACCGCGCCACATTTTCGGCTTTGCACAAGCCATGCTCAAGCGAACACAGGCATTTGCCGACAAATATGAAGGCGTTGCCGCCCCTGTCGATCTGGCCCACGACATGACGCTGCTCACCTATGACATTCTTGCCGAGACGCTGTTTTCGGGCGAAATTGCAGGCGGGCAGGACGAGTTTGCCAACCAGATCGAGCATCTGTTCGAGACAATGGGGCGGGTTGATCCGCTCGACCTGTTGCGCGCGCCGGCATGGCTGCCCAGACTGACGCGGCTGCGGGGGCGAAAGACCATGGCGTTCTTCCGCAAGGTCGTGACCGACACGGTTGCCATGCGCGAACAGCGCATGCGCTCGGCGCGGGACGTTCCTGAGGATTTCTTGACGCTTTTGCTGCGTGCCGAAGGACCGGACGGGCTGACACGCGCAGAGATCGAAGACAACATCATCACCTTCATCGGCGCCGGACACGAGACTACGGCGCGGGCGCTGGGCTGGACACTCTATTGCCTGGCCGAGGCACCGTGGGAACGCGCCATCGTCGAGGCCGAGATCGACATGGTGATGGCGCGCGAGCCCGATCCCGCCAAATGGCTGGACGCGATGCCGCTGACACGGGCTGCCTTCGAGGAGACGCTGCGGCTCTACCCGCCGGCGCCATCGATCAACCGCGAGCCTATCGAGACCGACACCTACAAGAGTTTGACGCTGCCAAAACACGCCGCGGTACTGGTGATGCCGTGGACGGTGCACCGCCACCGAAAGCTCTGGGACCAGCCAAATGCTTTTCTGCCGGAACGCTTTCATCCGCAAAACCGGGACAAGATCGACCGCTTCCAGTATCTGCCGTTCGGGGCAGGACCGCGCGTCTGCATTGGCTCAAGCTTTGCGATGCAGGAGGCGGTGATTGCGCTTGCGGTTCTGCTGTCGCGTTTCCGCTTTGACGTCACGGCCGAGACGAAGCCCTGGCCGGTGCAAAAGCTGACCACCCAGCCGCAAGGCGGCCTGCCGATGGTGGTGAGCCCCCGGTAAGGCGGAACAATCGCGGTTTCCCTGCGTTGGCCCAGTTCACCAAGCTGGAGCCCAACCATGTCCTACGCCCGCTTCACTATCATGATCGCGACCTCAACACTGGTGATGTTTGCGCTCATGTATTTGAACACCTACGCGATCGACCACATCTGGTTCAGCCAAACGCGGGCGTGGATGGCACTCCTGATGGGTGCCGTGATGGCAATCATCATGCTGGCCTTTATGCTCGGTATGTATCGGAACAGCGCGGCAAACATGGCCATCTTTGTGACCGCCATCCTTGTCTTCGTGGGCTCGCTCTGGCTGATCCGGAGCCAGGAAACCGTCGATGACGTTTCCTATCTTAAAGCGATGATCCCGCACCACTCGATCGCCATCATGACAAGTCGCCGCGCCCATATCAGCGACCCGCGCGTCCGCAAGATGGCAGACGGCATCATCGAGGCGCAGGTGCGCGAGATCGGCGAGATGGAGAGCTTGATCAGCGACCTTGAGGCCAATCCGCAGCCCGCCGACGCCCCCGATCTGCCGCCCGCCTGACGGCAGGTCTCACTCGCCCTCGAAGCCGGTCAGCACACCGACGGCGTTGACGCCGATCTCTTCGACCGCGTAGCCGCCTTCCATGACGAACAGCGTTGGCAGACCAAGCTCTGCGATTTTTCGTCCTATTTTCGGATAGTCGACAGACTTCAGCTTGAACTGGCTGATCGGGTCTTTTTCGAATGTATCGACGCCGAGGGAGACCACGACAATGTCGGGAGCAAACTCGGCGAGCCGTTTGCAGGCGTCGTCCAGAGCGGCACTCCACGGTTCCCATGCGGTGCCGGCGGGCATCGGTAAATTGTGGTTGAAGCCGGTGCCGGAGCCGGAGCCTTTCTCGTCGGCATGGCCGAGGAAGAAGGGATATTCGTTCATCGGATCGCCATGCAGGTTGATCACCTGCACATCAGCGCGCTCGTAGAAGATCTCCTGAGTGCCGTTGCCGTGGTGGTAATCGATATCAAGGATAGTGACACGCGTCGCACCATTCTGGCGAAACCATTCGGCGGTGACGGCGGCGTTGTTGATGTAGCAATAACCGCCCATGAACCCTGCGCCGGCATGGTGGCCGGGCGGGCGGCAGAGCGCGAATGCTGAGTGTTCGCCATTGAGGACCAGGGCGGCTGCGGTCAGGGCGACGTCGTGCGACGACTTGATGGCATCCCACGTTCCGGCAACAAAGGGCGCGCCGCCGTCAAACGAATAATAGCCGAGCAGGGCTTCGATGGCCTTGGGCGGCACATCGCCGCGCAGGCCGCGTGTGGGCCAGGTGAAAGGCAGTGCGGAGCCGCTTCGTCCCGCCGCCTGCCATTGCGTCCAGACCGTCGGCAGGAAGGCCAGATAGTCACTCCGGTGAATGCGGCCTGCGGTGGACAGATCGTGCTCGTCAGGCGGAAGGATCGGTCCTAGTTTTTCACTCTCCACCCGGGCGCGGATGATCTCGGCGCGCGAAGCTTTTTCGAACCCGGGCACGATTTCGCCGGCAATAATTTCGAGCTGGCCGGAATGGCCATTGTGGAGTGGAGAGAAGATCGTTTTCATGCGCTGCCCCTGTTGCCCTGTCGGCCTACCGTAGCCGTAGGCAGCCGCAACGCTCAAGCCAGATTTACAGATGCCAGGCGTTGGACGCTGGAAAACCTCACGCGTCGACCTTAACCCAGCGCCGCTCCGTGAAGGAGCGGGCCATGGCGGCGACTGTGCGCTCGATTTTCATTCCGTCTTCGAAATCGATGACAATGCCCGGCTCGCCGCGCATCAGGCCGATCAGCTGGCGGCATTCAATGACCTTGAGATCATTGAAGCCAAGGCCGTGGCCGGGCGCCGGCACGAAGCGGTCATAGGGGGCGTGATGCGGTGCGGTGAGAACCGTGCGAAAGCCCTGCTCGGTGGGGCGTTCCGTTGCTAGATAGAGCTGGAACTCGTTCAGCCGTTCCTGATCGTAGAGGATGGAGCCCTTTTCGCCGAAAATCTGCACGGCGATGCGCCCCTTGCGGCCCCAGGCGGTGCGGCTGAGGGCCATCAAACCGGAAGCACCGTTTTCCAGCCTGAGGAGGATCGTTGCGACGTCGAAAACCTCGACCGCGCGTTCGCCGTCTTTGCCTTTGCGGGTCGGATAGGGCTTTGCCATGTCGCACATCACCTCTGCCACACCGCCAAACAGGGTGCGGATCAGCGACAGCGGGTGGACGCCGAAATCATCGATCGCGCCATAGCCGTTGACTGCCTCATGGCGGGCCTGAAACGGTGCGCCGGCATCGGCCATGAAATCCTCATCCATCTCGATGCGGATATGGTTGACCGGGCCTATCGCACCCTCGTCGAGCAACGTCCTGATATGACGGATGGCGGGGTTCTGAATGTAATTGTAGCCCAGAATGGCGACCTTGCCCGAGCGCCTCTGTGCATTCAGCATCGCCTGTGCATCCTCAAGCACCGGGGCCATCGGCTTTTCGCACCAGACATGTTTGCCGGCGTCAAGCGCTGCAACGGCCATTTGCGCGTGGAACTTGTTGGGGGTGGTGATCGACACGACATCAATTTCCGGGTCGGCGAGCAGCGCCTGCCAATCGGCCGTGGCGGTCGCAAACCCGAATTCCGAGGCTTTGCGGCGAGCCAGATCGTCACTTGCATCGGCAAGGCAGGCGAGCCGGATTTCGGGAACATCGCCATAAACAGCGCGCACCCCGCTCCAGGCGATGGCGTGAGCCTTGCCCATGAAGCCGCTGCCGATGAGACCAACGCCAATTTTCTTCATCAGGGCCCTGCGCAGGTAGGAGAAGTCAGAGAAACGGCCGGACCCGTCGTGCGGGTCCGGCCGACAAAACAGGGATCAAGCCCTATTTGTATTCTGCAGCGTTTGACTTATCGACCAGCACGGTGCCGGTGTCGATGACCGGATCGATGGTCTTGCCGGCCTTCAGTTCAGCCAGTGCCTTGACGCCAAAGCCGCCAATATTCTTGGGAGCCTGGGCAATCGTAGCTGTCATTTCGCCGGCAAGAACGGAGGCGGCTGCATCAGGATTGGCATCGAAGCCAACAACCATGACGTCGGCAAGCTTGCCCGCCGATTTCAGGGCTTCCACTGCGCCCAGAGCCATGTTGTCGTTGGACGCGAAGACCGCCTTGATGTTGGGGTTGCCGGTGATGATATTTTCCATCGCCGCCTGGCCCTTGGCACGGTCCCATTCGCCGGTCTGCTCGGAAACGACTTTCAGGCCGCAGGCTTCGAGCCCGGCCTTGGAGCCTTCGGCACGGGCCTGGCCGGTGGACTGGGTGATAATGCCCTGAAGGATCGCCACTTCCGAGCCCTTTTCGATCTTGCCGCAGATATAGTCGGCTGCAAGTTTCGCACCGGAGGCATTGTCTGTGCCGATGAAGGTGAAGCCCTCGTTGACGCCCTTGGTGTCAATGAAAACGACCGGAATGTTGGCAGCTTTCGCAGCTTCAACAACCGGGGCCAGTGCGTTCGGATCGGTTGGCGCGAGCGCGATACCATCGAGACCCTGGGCGATCATGTCTTCGATCTGGGCAATCTGGGCCGCAACATCGGATTCCTGTGGCGGCGACATCACCACCACTTCGGCGCCGATTTCTTTGCCCATGTCCATGGCACCGGCTTCCACCGCTGCCCAGAATGGGTTGCCGGCGCCGGGGCCCTTCATGTCGACCAAAAATTTGTCTGCCAGCGCCGAGCCTGTCATCATGGCGAGTGCGGTGCTGACCAAAAGCAGTTTCTTCATGGGTTCCTCCCGTGGAACTATCAACGTCTCCGGTGAAAGGATTGGCTAAGGCGCGGAGACGGCGCCGAAGCCAATTATACGAACTTTAACTCCTCACCGACGCCCTGCGTCGGACGACGTCAATATAGACGGCGAGGATGATGACCATACCGATCAGGATCTGCTGCCAGAACGGGCTGATGTTGTTGAGGTTCAGCCCGTTGCGCATCAGGCCCATGATCAGAACGCCGGCGAGCACGCCCAAAATGGTGCCCCGGCCGCCGAAAAAGGACGCGCCGCCGATGATCACCGCCGCAATCGCGTCGAGCTCGGCATTTTGCCCGGCGAGCGGAAAGCCTGAATCGGTGCGGCCGGCCAGGAGCAGGCCGGCGAGCCCGGCAAAAAAGCCGGAGATCGCGTAGACGTAGACCAGCACGCGGTCGACATTGATGCCCGAAACACGCGCCGCATGCGGATTGCCGCCAATGGCGAAGATGTGGCGGCCAAGCGATGTGCGGTTGAGAAAGAACCATAGACCAACGGCGCTGACTGCGACCACGAACAGGCTGGCCGGCAGCCCGGTCGGGGGCGGAAAGACGCCGAAATCATAATTGGCCTGGCCGAGATAGCGCGTCTGCGGGCCAAGCCCTGAAACGGGCGCGCCGTTGGTGATCAGGCTGGAGAGACCGCGTGCAATATTCAACGTGCCGAGCGTCATGATGAAGGGATGCGGCAGGCGCAGGATCGTCAGGCCAAAGCCGTTGACGAGCCCGGCTGCAATGCCAACCAGCGGGCCGATCAAGATGACGATGGGCCAGGGAACGCCAGCCTTTGCGGCCACCGCCAGACACATCATGGCGAGCGCCATGACCGAGCCCACGGAAAGATCGATGCCGGCGGTGACGATCACCACGAACATACCGAGCGCCAAAAGCGCCAGGGAGGCGTTCTGCTTGATGATGTTGGTGAGATTGGCCAGCGACAGGAAGACATCGGGACGCGAGGCGTAAAGCACCAGCATCATCACCACGACGATCAGCACGATGCCGTAATCCTCGAGAAAGCGTGCCAGTCTGTGATTGGCGATCATCGTTCAATGCACCTTGTCATGCGCGAGCGTGTCGGTGTGGCCTTTGGTGCCCATGATCCAGCCGATCACCTCGTTGCGGTTGGTATCGCCCAGCTGCGACTCGGCAAAATTGGTGCCCTGGTAAAGCGCCATCACGCGGTCGCAGGCATAGAAAATATCGTCCATGCGGTGCGAGATGATGATGACGGCCACGCCGTGTTCCTTGAGGGTGCGGATCAGGTCGAGCACCTTGCCCACTTCCTTGATGGCAAGGGCGGCGGTCGGCTCATCCATGATGACAACCCGTGCGTCAAAAGCGGTGGCGCGCGCGATGGCAACGGCCTGACGCTGCCCGCCCGACAGGTTTTCGACGAGCTGGTCGATGCTCTTCACATGAATTTTCAGCTTGTCGAGGTGATCTGTCGCCATCTGCCGCGACAGATCGCGGTCGATCAGCGTAAAGCCGGCAAATTTCCGGCCGGGCTCGCGACCCAGATAGATGTTTTCGTAAATGGGCATGTTTCCGGCGAGGGCGAAGTCCTGATACACCATCTCGATGCCGGCCGAGCGGGCATCGCGGGGAGAGTCGAACTTGACGGGCTTGCCCTCGAACAGCAGCTGCCCCTCCGATGGCTTATAGAGCCCAGACAGGATTTTCATCAATGTCGATTTGCCGGCGCCATTGTCGCCCACAACGCCCAGCGCCTCGCCGGCGTTGAGATGAAAGCTCACGCCATCCAGTGCCGTTATGGCACCGAAATATTTCTTGACGTTGCGCGCTTCAAGCAGCGGCACCGGCGGTTTGCCGGACACTTCGGACATGGCTTGGTTTCCTCCCTGGCCAGTTCCTCGTTCCAAATTTGGAACAAATAGTGCATTTCACTTTTTATTGTGGAATTTTTATTCCATTTCTGGTTTTCTTCGTCAAGCCAAAAATCAGCGGGGGCACGGACAGAATTCATGAATGACGAGGTCCCTCCCAAAGACTACCAGGCGCTGCGGGCACTGATTGCGCAGCGCGCAGACGATTTGCCCAAGCGGCTGACCCAGATCGCGGCTTACGCTCTGGAAAACCCGGATGAGGTTGCGTTTGGAACCGTTGCAAGCATTGCGGGCCAGGCAGACGTGCAGCCGTCGGCACTGGTGCGCTTTTCGCGGGCGCTCGGCTATCAGGGATTCTCGGAATTGCAGGACGTGTTTCGCTCGCGGTTGCGCGAGCGGGTGCTGAACTATGACGAGCGGCTGGCGCAGATGCGCGCGCATGGCCTTGCCACCAGCAAATCCGGGCTGGTTCTGGATGGCTTTTTGAAAGCGACGGAACGCTCGGTGGCGGATTTACGCACCAAGGTCGACCACGAGGCGGTGGACCGAGCCGTGGAGGTGCTGGCTGCCGCCGATACGATCTATCTCATCGGGCTCAGGCGGTCGTTCCCGATCACGTCCTATATGAGCTACGCGATGGGGAAGCTTGGCATTCGCAACATTCTGGTGGACGGGCTGGCCGGGCTTGGCGCCGAGCAGACCGGGTTCATCACCAGCCGGGACGCCGTTTTGTGCACCTCGTTCACGCCCTATGCCAGCGAGACGGTGACGCTGACCAATGCGGCGCGGGCGCGCGGGGCTTCCATCGTGTCGATCACCGATTCCGTCTTTTCGCCGATTGCCTCGCCGGCAGATGTGCTGCTTGAAATCGCCGAGGCGAATTTCGAGGGGTTTCGTTCGATGTCGGCCACCATGGCGCTTGCCATGACCCTGACGGTCTCGGTTGCGAGCCGCCGCGAAGAACCATAGCGGCGCGCCCGATGCCTTTGCTTTGGCCCATTCCTGACGGAAAACGGCTCTAGCTGATCCGCACAGCCTGGCCTGTTTTCAGCGATTCCGCTGCCGCTTCGGCCAGTTTCTGCGCCATCAGCCCATCATGGCCAGAGGCGGTTGGTGCCTCGCCTTTTTCCATCGCGGTGAGGAATGCATTGATCTCGATGCGATAGGCCGCCTCATAGCGCTCGATGAACGAGAACGGGATGAGGTCGCTGGTAAAGCCGCTGCCATCGGCGCGTTCCAGCGTGGTGAGATGCTGGTTTCCGGCCCGCAACATGCCCTTCGAGCCATGCACCTCGATGCGCTGGTCGTGGCCATAGGTGGCGCGGCGCGAATTGGTGATGACGCACATCTTGCCGGAAGCCGTCTGCATATGAACCGCTGCCGTGTCGATATCTCCAGCCTTGCCGATGGCCTCGTCCACAAGTGCGGCACCAAGGGCATGAACTGTGACCGGGTCTTCGCCCAACAGGAAGCGCGCCATGTCAAAATCATGGATCATCATATCGCGGTAGAGCCCGCCTGAACGCTCAATATAGGAGACCGGGGGCGGGGAAGGATCGCGGCAGGTGATGGTGACAATCTCGACCTCGCCAATCTCGCCTTCACGGAGCCGCCTTTCCAGAACCGAATAATGCGGGTCATAGCGGCGGTGAAAGCCGATCATCAGCGGCACGCCCGCCTGCTCCACCACTTTCAGGCATTGCTCGATGCGCTCGACAGAGAGGCTCACCGGCTTTTCGCAAAGTATCATTTTGCCGGCGCGCGCGGCCTGTTCGATCAGGTCTGCATGGGTGTCGGTGGGTGTCGCGATCAGGATCGCGTCGACATCTTTGGCGGCGATCACTTCTTCTACCGAGGCGGTTCTGGCGCCGACCTCAGCTGCCAGCTGGGCGGCCGCATCTGGCAACGCATCGGAAACGCAGGTGACGCTGGCGCGGCCCGAATCCCGCAACGACCGGGCATGGACCTTGCCGATTCTGCCCGCACCAAGAATACCAAAACGCAGCATATCAACCTCCCGCATGTAAAAACTAGAAACGGAATAAACATTCCGAATTGACTATCAAACAGAATTTCTGTTTCATATCTCCAGTTTCATAATCCGGTTGCCAGCATCCGTCCATCGAAAAAAGTGACCCGATGCTGGCCCTATTTGGAAGGAACCGGCCATGCCGCGCGCCCATGCCGAGGCACTCGACGTTATTACCATCGGCCGTGCCTCGGTAGACCTTTACGGTCAGCAGATTGGCTCGCGGCTGGAGGATATTACCTCCTTCGCCAAATCCGTGGGCGGCTGCCCGGCCAATATTGCAGTCGGCACGGCCCGCCTCGGGTTGAAGTCTGCCCTGCTCACCCGCGTGGGCGACGAGCAGATGGGGCGCTTCATCCGCGAGCAGCTTGCCCGCGAGGGCGTCGATACTCGCGGGATCGTCACCGACAAGGAGCGCCTCACGGCATTGGTTCTGCTCGCGGTGGAGGCCGAAGGCGTCTCGCCGATGATCTTTTACCGCGCCGACTGCGCCGACATGGCCCTGGCGCCCGAAGACATCGACGAAGACTTTATCGCTTCGGCCCGCTCCATCGTTGTCACTGGAACGCATTTTTCACGCGATGCCAGCGATGCCGCGCAGCGCAAGGCGATTGCCATTGCCCGCGCCCATGGCGGCAAGGTTGTGTTCGACATCGACTTCCGGCCAAACCTTTGGGGGCTGGCCGGCCACGCCGAGGGCTTTGGCCGCTACGTAAAATCGGACCGCGTTTCCGCACGCCTGAAAAGCGTGTTGCCGGACTGCGATCTGATCGTCGGCACCGAAGAGGAAATCATGATCGCGTCCGGCGCGTCCGATTGCCTGTCGGCGCTGAAAGCGATCCGTGCCGTCTCCGAGGCCACCATAGTTCTCAAGCGCGGTGCCATGGGCTGTATCGTCTATGACGGCGCCATCAGCGATGATCTGGAAGACGGGATTGTCGGACAGGGATTTCCGATCGAGATCTTCAACGTGCTGGGCGCGGGCGACGCCTTCATGTCCGGCTTTTTGCGCGGCTGGCTCGGCGGCGAACCGCTTGCCACGGCGGCAGGCTGGGCCAATGCCTGTGGCGCCTTCGCCGTGTCGCGCCTGTTATGCGCGCCCGAATATCCGTCCTGGCAGGAGCTGCAGTATTTTCTGAAAAACGGCAGTGCGCACCGTGCATTGCGTAAAGATGCCGACCTCAACCACATTCATTGGGCAACCAACCGTGGCAAGGAAATTCCCTCTCTGATGGCGCTGGCAATAGACCATCGCTCGCAGCTTGAGGACCTGGCCGCCAAAGCCGGAGCGGATGAAAAGCGCATCGGTGCGTTCAAGATCCTGGCGGTCAAGGCGGCAGCGAGGGTCGCAAATGGCCGTGCCGGATATGGCATGTTGATCGACGAAAAGCATGGCCGCGCGGCGCTGTTTGAGTTTGCGCGCCATCCGTTTTCGTGGCTGGGCCGGCCGGTTGAGCTTCCGGGCTCGCGGCCGCTGCAATTTGAGTTCAGCCAGGACATTGGCAGCCAGCTTGTCGAATGGCCGGCAAGCCACTGCATAAAATGCCTGACCTTTTACCATCCCGACGATCCTGCCGCGTTGAAGGCGCAGCAGCAGGAGAAGCTGAAAACGCTGTTTGAGGCATCCCGCAAGGTGGGACGCGAGCTTCTGATCGAGATCATTGCCGGAAAGAACGGGCCGCTGGAAAAAGACACGGTCGCCCGTGCCCTGGCCGAGCTTTATGAACTGGGCATCAAGCCTGACTGGTGGAAGCTTGAGCCACAGCCGCAGACAGCGGCCTGGCATGCCATCGGCAAGGTGATCGACCACAATGACCCCTGGTGCAGGGGGGTCGTGCTGCTCGGGCTGGAGGCGCCGCAGGACGAACTGGAGGCAGCCTTTGCGGCCACGCGTAATGTGCCTGTCGTCAAAGGCTTTGCCGTGGGGCGCACGATCTTTGGCGATGCAGCAGCACAATGGTTTTCCGGCGCGATGTCGGATGAACAGGCCATTGACGACATGGCGAGCCGATTTACCCGGTTAACGCAGGCTTGGCTTGCTGCGCGTAGCTACGACGCTGCATAATCCATCAGTCGCAACAGGCGGGAGAACAGTAATGGCAAAGACGATCCGCCTGACAATGGCACAAGCACTGACCCGCTTCATGGCGCGCCAGATGGTTGAAATCGACGGGCAGAAAGTGCCCTTCTTCGGCGGGGTCTGGGCGATTTTCGGCCACGGCAATGTCGCGGCAATGGGCGAGGCGCTGTATCATCTGCGCGAGGAATTGCCGACCTTCCGCGCGCATAACGAACAGGCCATGGCTCATGCGGCGATTGCCTATGCCAAGGCGCATTTTCGCCGCCGCGCGATGGCGGCGACCACGTCGATCGGGCCGGGCGCGACCAACCTTGTCACCGCCGCCGCCCTTGCCCATGTGAACCGCCTGCCGCTGCTTCTGCTGCCGGGCGATGTCTTTGCCAGCCGCATTCCTGATCCTGTGCTTCAGCAGGTCGAAGCCTTTGGTGATGGCACGCTGACGGCCAATGATTGCCTGCGCCCCGTATCACGTTATTTCGATCGTATCACACGGCCAGAACAGATCATCCCGGCCGCGGCACGCGCCATGCAGGTTCTCACTGATCCTGCCGAGTGCGGACCGGTGACGCTGGCCTTGTGCCAGGATGTGCAGGCGCAGGCCTATGACTATCCGGAAAGTTTTTTCGATGAGCGCATATGGGCGCAGCGCCGCCAGCGGCCAGACCGGAACGAGCTGGAGCATGCCGTTGCCGCCCTGCGCGAGGCGAAAAAACCGCTCATCGTGGCAGGCGGTGGCGTGCTCTATTCGGGCGCTTCGCGCGCGCTGGCCGACTTCGTGCAAGCCACCAGCATTCCTGTCTGCGAGACGCAAGGCGGCAAGTCTGCGCTCGCTGACACCCATCCGCTTAACATGGCCTCGGTCGGCGTGACCGGCACGACTGCCGCAAACCGGCTTGCTGCCGAGGCTGATGTGATCTTGGCTGTCGGCACCCGGTTGCAGGATTTTACCACCGGTTCCTGGGCTCTGTTTGCCCATGAGAACAAAAGGCTCATCGGCCTCAATGTGCAGGTCTTTGATGCCGGCAAACACCGCGCGCTACCCTTGGTGGCCGATGCTCGGGAAGGACTGTTGGAACTTTCCAACGCGCTTGGAACGTGGACTGCGCCCAAGGACTGGACCGAAAATGCACAGGCCGGCAAAGCCGAATGGCAGCGCCTTGCAGCGACTGTTACCGCGGCGACCAATGCGGCTTTGCCCTCCGATGCGCAGGTCATCGGCGGCGTGCAGCGCGCTCTGGGAGCAGAGATTATTGTTGTGCACGCAGCCGGCGGGCTGCCGGGCGAATTGCACAAGCTTTGGCAGGCCGGCGCGCCAGGCTCCTATCATGGCGAATACGGCTTTTCCTGCATGGGCTATGAGATCGCCGGCGGGCTGGGAGCCAAGATGGCGCGGCCCGACAAGGAGGTTGTCGTCATGGTCGGCGACGGTTCCTATCTGATGCTCAATTCCGAGATCGCCACATCGGTCATGCTCGGGCTGAGGCTCACCATCGTGCTGCTCGACAATCGCGGCTATGGCTGCATCAACCGGTTGCAGATGGCCACGGGCAGCCAGAACTTCAACAATCTGCTGAAGGATTCGCGCCACGCGGTGATGCCGGACATCGACTTTGTGGCGCATGCCGCTAGCCTGGGTGCCCTGGCGGAAAAGGTCTCATCGATTGGCGATCTGGAGCAGGCGTTGAAGCGCGCCACAACCGCAGCCCGCACCAGCGTGGTGGTGATCGATACCGATCCGCTGGTGTCGACGGAGGCCGGTGGCCACTGGTGGGATGTTGCGGTGCCCGAAGTCAGCGACCGGCCGCAGGTGCAAAGCGCCCGCAAGGCCTATGAAACCGCTTTACACAAACAGGCAATCGGAAACTGATCCGAGCCACATCACGGACTATTGGAGTGACCCTAGAATGATCCGCATCGGCGTTAATCCTATCGGCTGGTCGAATGACGACATGACCGAAATCGGCGGTGACATTCCCCTTGCGCAATGTCTGGCAGACGCGCGCGCGGCTGGTTTTACCGGGCTTGAGCTTGGCAACAAGTTTCCCCGCAACGCTTCCGAGCTGAAGCCGATCCTTGACGAGTATGGCCATGCGCTGGTGGGGGGGTGGTATTCAACCAATCTCCTGACACAGGATGCGAAGGCGGAGTTTTCTGCCGCCCGCGACCATGCAATCTTGTTGCGCGATATGGGCTGCACGGTCTTCATCGCGGCTGAAACCTCCAACGCCATTCACTCAGACCGCAGCACACCGCTTTCTGCGCGTCCGGTTCTGGCGAAGGAGGGCTGGGCCGAGTTTGGCGCGCGCTATTCCAGGTTTGCGGGTATGATCAAAGCCGAATACGGGCTGCAGCTGGTGTATCATCACCATATGGGAACCGTGGTGCAGACCGAGGCGGAGATCGACCGTTTCATGGCTGTTACCGATGATGCGGTGCACCTGCTGCTCGACACCGGCCACGCCACCTGGGGCGGCGGTGACCCGGCGCGAATGGCCCGCCATTACAAGGCCCGCATCAGCCATGTGCATTGCAAGGATATTCGCGAGGCGGTGATGTGGCAGTCAAACCGAGAGGACTGGTCGTTTCTGGATTCGGTTCTGGCTGGCGTCTACACGGTGCCGGGCGACGGGTTGATTGACTATGTGCGCGTGCTGCGCGAATTGAACGGCTATTCCGGCTGGGTCGTGGTCGAGGCCGAGCAGGACCCCAAAAAAGCAGAGCCGGCTGAATACGCCGCTTTGGGCCATGCCCATGTGAAGCGGTTTCTCAAGGAAGCAGGGCTCGTTGATGGCGCATGAAGATCACAAGTTTCTCCGGCCTCTCTATCGGCGCATCCTGCTGGTGGTCTTTTGCGCCGGGTGGACGGTGTTCGAGCTGACGATGGGTCAGGGCATGTGGGCAGCCATCGCCGGCGGCATGACCGCCTATGGCGCATGGCTTTTCCTGATCGACTACAAGCCTGAGCGCGCAAAGCCACCTGAGGAGACATGACATGGCAAGCAGGCTGCAACGAAAACCAAACGGCACCACGGGCCGCGTGAGCCATGTGACGCCCGAAAATGCCGACTGGACCTATGTCGGGTTTGACCTCCACCGCCTTGCGCCCGGCGAAACCGTGTCGGCCGCCACGCAGGATCGTGAAGTCTGCCTTGTGCTGGTAACCGGCAAGGCTTTTGTCTCGGCAAATGGTGCCGCGCTTGGCACACTTGGCCAGCGCATGTCGCCGTTCGACGGCAAGCCGTGGTCTGTCTATGTGCCGGAAAATGGCGATTGGTCTGTCACCGCCGAAACCGATCTGGAACTCGCCGTGTGTTCGGCTCCCGGACTTGGCGGCGGGCTGCCGGTGCGGGTGATCGGGCCCGATGAGCTTGGACAGGAAGTCCGCGGCAAGGGCACCAATGTGCGCCATGTCACCAATATTCTCCCCGAGAGCGAGCCGGCGGATTCCCTTCTGGTGGTGGAAGTCATCACACCCGGCGGGCATACATCCAGCTATCCTCCGCACAAGCATGACGAAGACAATCTGCCCGTCGAATCATATCTGGAAGAAACCTACTACCACCGGCTCAACCCGCCGCAGGGCTTTGCCTTCCAGCGCGTCTACACCGATGATCGCTCGCTTGATGAAGTGATGGCGGTGGAAGATGGCGATGTGGTTACGGTGCCAAAAGGCTACCACCCCTGCGCCGCCTGCCATGGCTATGACCTTTACTATCTCAATGTCATGGCTGGCCCCAAGCGGACCTGGAAGTTCAACAACGCCAAAGAGCACGAATGGCTGATGAAGGCGTGACCGTCACGCTTCGGTCGAAACATTCAGCTCCACACGGTCTGCGGCGAAGCGGGTTTGCGCATATTGGATGAGCCGCCCTTGCGCATCGACATTCACCGCCACAGTCACCAGCACAATTGCGCCGGGTGAAAGTTTGAGGTCGGCAAGGTCGGCTGCATCTGCATGGCGGGCAGAGACGAGCGTGGAGCGGCGAAAATAATCATCCACGCCAAATGTCTGGAATGAGAGCGTGATCGAGCCAGTCTCGCTATAGGCTTTTTCAAAGCCGGCAAATCGCTTGGCATCTACAAAATTGGTCGCGCGCGAAACCGGCCTGCCATCCGCCTCGCTCAGCGTTTCCAAGCGCAGAACGGCATCGCCCTCATTCAGCCCCAGCCCCTCAGCGACATGCAGTTCTGCGGGCTCGATCTCATGGCTGAGAAGCCGGCTCACGCGGTCCTTTGTCTGGTCGCGCAAGCCGGTTGAAAAGCGCGTGCGTGCCGAGATCGGATAGGAAAGGCGCTTGCGGTTCTCCACGAAAGTGCCGCGCCCTTGCTCCGTGCGCAGAACGCCTTCCTGCACCAGCGCTGCAATCGCGCTGCGCAGCGTGTGACGGTTGACGCCAAAGCGCAGCGACAGCACAGTCTCGGTCGGCAACCGGCCATCCGCACCCAGCGCTCCCGTGCCAATCTCCTGCCGTATCCTGTCAGCGATCTGCCGCCAAAGCGCCACGCCACTGCGCCGCACCACTGCCTCATTTGGTTTTGGCATTCGTGGCCCCCCTGTCATCGCACCGTCATGGACGCGCGCTAGAAAACAGTATAGGTTGTGCACTTGTATAGAGCAATAGACAAATATGAAGAGCCCGAGATGAAATCTGACAGAGGCCACGAAAAAGCAACAGAGGCGGCGCGCAAGGCGGCCATGGCCACGCTGGCAGCAGCACCTGTGGAAACGCTGCGCGCATTATGCGCCACACTCGACATGCCGCAGGACGTGATCTTTCTGCGCGGCCCCGAAACGGGGCTGGTCACCGTGCGTGGCCGCATTGGCGGCGGCGGTGCGCCCTTCAACTTTGGTGAGGCCACCGTCACGCGCGCCACTGTACGTCTGGCAGATGGTGCAATCGGCCATGCCTATGCGTTGGGCCGCGACCGCGAAAAGGCGCGCCTCTCAGCCATTGCAGATGCGCTGTGGCAAAACCCCGAGCATCGTTTGCGGGTGGAAGAAAAGCTCATCACGCCGCTGCGTGCCGCCCAGTCTACAGCCGACACCAAGAAGCGCCATGAGACGGCAGCCACGCGGGTCGATTTTTTCACCATGGTTCGCGGAGAGGATTGATGAGCGACGCACAGGCAATTGAAGGCGGTTTTGCCGCTCCCGTATTCGACGCGCAATTGGTGTTTCGTGCCGTCATGGATGGCATGGCGCGCCCCGGCACCGTGCAATCTGTCGCCGGCCTCGCCAGCCCTCCCGCGCCATTGGCAGCACTTGCCGGTGCTGTCGCGCTGACATTGTGCGATCATGACACGCCGCTTTGGCTTGATCCTGAATTGACGCTCAACAGCGCGGTTAAAACGTGGCTCGGCTTCCACACCGGCGCGCCCATTGCCACCACGCCGGCAGATGCGCATTTTGCTCTTGTGTCGCGCCCTTCCACCCTTATGGCGCTGGAAAATTTTGCCCAGGGCACACAGGAATATCCAGACCGTTCAACCACGCTGATCCTCCAGCTGGAAAGCCTCGTTTCGGGCCCGGAATTATTGCTGGAAGGCCCTGGCATTGAACGCATGGCAATGGCGGCACCAACCCCCATGCCGCGCCATTTCGTTGAACAATGGAAGCAGAACAAGGGCCGTTTTCCGCGCGGGGTAGATATTATTCTAACCGGCCCTGAAGGCATTGCCTGCCTGCCGCGCACCACCCGCATCAAGACGATGGAGAGCTGATCCATGTATGTCGCAGTTAAAGGCGGTGAAGCCGCCATTCACAATGCACATGCGCTTTTGGCAGATCGGCGGCGCGGCGACCGCTCGGTGCCGGCCCTGCGCATCGACCAGATTGTCGAGCAGCTTGGCCTGGCCGTGGACCGCACAATGGCGGAAGGCTCGCTCTATGATCGTGAGCTGGCAGCGCTTGCCGTCATTCAGGCGCGTGGAGATCTGATCGAGGCAATCTTTCTGGTGCGCGCCTACCGCACCACGCTGCCGCGTTTTGGCTATACCAACCCGATCGACACCGCCGCCATGCATATAGAGCGCCGCGTTTCGGCCACCTATAAGGATCTGCCGGGTGGCCAGCTTCTGGGCCCGACATTCGATTACACGCACCGCCTGCTCGACCCGGAGCTTGCAATGGGCACTGAGCCTGAAACGCCAGAGCAGCGCAATGTGCCCACTGAGCCAATGCCGCGTGTATCGCAAATTCTGGCACAGGAAGGCCTGATCGAGCCAGATGGCGCGATGGCCGATGACCACGCCACAGGCGATATTACCCGCACGCCGATGGAATTTCCGATGGAGCGCGATGTGCGCCTTCAGGCGCTGTCACGCGGCGATGAAGGCTTTCTTCTGGCGCTTGGTTATTCCACCCAGCGGGGCTTTGGCCGCACCCATCCCTTTGTCGGTGAAATTCGCATTGGCGAGGTGGAGCTGGAGCTGGATGTGCCGGAGCTTCCCTTTGCCGTTCCGCTTGGCCGCATTCGTGTGACGGAGTGCCAGATGGTGAATCAGTTTGCCGGCTCAGCAAAGGCGCCGCCGCAATTCACCCGTGGCTATGGGCTGGTGTTTGGCCAGTCCGAACGCAAGGCCATGTCCATGTCACTCTGCGACCGTTCGCTGCGCGCGCGCGAAATGGGCGAGGATATATCTGCGCCTGCACAGGATGAGGAGTTTGTGATTTCGCACTCTGACAATGTGCAGGCAACCGGCTTCGTCGAACATCTCAAACTGCCCCATTATGTGGATTTCCAGGCCGAGCTGGATCTCGTGCGCCGCATGCGCACAGAGCATGAGCGCGCAGCCAGCGGTGACCAACTCAAGGAGGCTGCGGAATGAACGCGCCACAGGACATAGCGCAATATAATTTCGCCTATCTCGATGAGCAGACCAAGCGGATGATCCGCCGCGCCATCCTCAAGGGCATTGCTATTCCCGGCTATCAGGTGCCGTTTGCCAGCCGCGAAATGCCTATGCCCTATGGCTGGGGCACCGGCGGCGTGCAGGTGACAGCCGCTATTCTGGGGCCAGATGATGTGTTGAAAGTGATCGACCAGGGGGCTGACGACACCACCAATGCCGTCTCCATCCGGGCCTTCTTCGTCAAGGTGGCGCAGATTGCCGTCACCACCGAAACCGCAAAAGCCACCATCATCCAGACCCGCCACCGCATTCCCGAACTGCCGCTCAAGGCTGGCCAGACTTTGGTGTATCAGGTGCCCATTCCAGAGCCATTGCGCTTTCTGGAGCCACGCGAAACCGAAACCCGCAAAATGCACGCGCTGGAAGAATATGGCCTGATGCATGTGAAGCTTTACGAGGATATCGCCCGCCACGGCCATATCGCCACGACGTATGATTATCCGGTCAAGGTTGAGGGGCGCTATGTCATGGACCCTTCGCCGACGCCCAAATTCGACAATCCGAAGATGCATATGTCGCCGGCGCTGCAGCTGTTTGGCGCAGGGCGCGAAAAGCGCATTTATGCCATTCCGCCCTTCACCAATGTGGTCAGCCTCGACTTTGAAGATCATCCCTTCGAGGTGCAGACCTTCGACCAGCCCTGCGCCCTATGCGGGGCAGAGCAGGTCTATCTCGATGAGGTGATCCTGGACGATCATGGCGGCCACATGTTTGTGTGCTCGGATACGGATCATTGTGAAAAGCGCCGTGAAGATGGCCATGTCGGCACGCTGGGCGTGGCTGTTGAAGGAGCAGCAAAATGAGCGATGAACCCCTTCTGCGCGTCACCGGCCTGTCCAAATATTATGGCTCGCGCATTGGCTGCGAGGACGTCTCGTTCGAGCTTTATCCGGGCGAAGTGCTGGCCGTTGTCGGTGAATCCGGCTCCGGCAAAACCACGCTTTTAAACTGTCTTGCCACGCGGTTGATGCCAACTTCCGGCACCGCCTCCTACCGGATGCGTGACGACCAGTGGCGCGACCTTTACCGCATGAGCGAGGCCGAGCGGCGCTTTCTCATGCGCACCGATTGGGGCTTTGTCCACCAGAACCCGGCAGACGGCCTGCGCATGACAGTATCTGCCGGGGCTAATGTCGGTGAGCGGTTGATGGCCGTGGGCGACCGTCACTATGGCAATATCCGCTCCACCGCCATTGACTGGCTGGGAAGGGTGGAAATTGCCGAAGACCGTGTTGATGATCAACCGCGTGCCTTTTCCGGCGGCATGCGCCAAAGGCTGCAGATTGCCCGCAATCTTGTCACCAATCCGCGTCTGGTTTTCATGGACGAGCCAACGGGCGGGCTGGATGTTTCGGTGCAGGCGCGCTTGCTTGATCTTTTGCGCGGGCTGGTCACAGATCTTGGTCTGGCAGCGATTGTCGTCACCCATGATCTGGCAGTGGCGCGGCTTCTATCTCAGCGCATGATGGTCATGAAAGATGGCCATGTTGTTGAGGCCGGCCTCACCGACCGCGTGCTGGATGATCCCCGCGCGCCCTACACCCAGCTCCTTGTTTCATCCATCCTGCAGGTCTGAAAATGGCAACCCCTCTCGTCGTTTCCGAAGTCGCCAAAAGCTTCACCATGCATTTGCGTGATGGCATCACGCTGCCGGTGGTTGATAATGTTTCCTTCTCCATCCGCGCCGGCGAATGTGCGGTTCTGGGCGGCCCGTCGGGTGCCGGAAAATCATCCATTCTGAAAATGGTCTATGGCAATTACACGGTCGATCAAGGCCAGGTCATCATCACGCACAAAGGCCAGCTGGTCGATCTCGCAAAGGCTGCCCCGCGCACCATTTTGGAAGTGCGTCGCGACACGATTGGCTATGTCAGCCAGTTCCTGCGCACCGTGCCGCGCGTGGCCGCCCTTGATGTGGTGGCCGAACCGCTGGTGGCCCGTGGCGTGGAGCGTGATGCGGCTCGTTTGCGCGCCGCAGAACTTCTGGCGCAGCTCAATTTACCAGAACGGCTCTGGTCTTTGCCGCCTGCCACTTTCTCCGGCGGCGAGCAGCAGCGCGTCAACATTGCGCGCGGCTTCATCACCGATCATCCGGTGCTTTTGCTGGATGAACCGACCGCTTCGCTGGATGCTAAAAACCGCGATGTGGTGATTGCGCTCATCGCCCAGAAAAAACAGGCCGGCGTGGCGCTTCTGGGTATTTTCCACGATGCAGATGTGCGTGAGGCAGTGGCTGACCGCACGATTGATGTCACCGATTTCGCACCGGGAAAGCTTGCCGCATGAGCATGAAGCTCTCCGAAAACCCCACCATCCATCCGGGCGCCGATGTGAGCGAGAGCAAGCTTGGCCGCTACACCGAAGTGGGTGAGCGCGCCCGCATCAGCGAAACGACGCTGGGCGATTATTCCTATGTCGAGCGCGACAGCATGATCTGGTGTGCCGAGATCGGCAAATTCTCCAACATCGCCGCATCGGTGCGCATCAACGCCACCAATCACCCGACATGGCGGCCAACACTGCACCACTTCACCTACCGCGCCTCGGACTATTGGCCAGATGCCAGCCATGAAGAAGATTTCTTCAAATGGCGGCGCGACCACAAGGTCACCATCGGGCACGACACCTGGCTTGGTCACGGCGTCACCATTTTGCCGGGCGTCACCATCGGCGATGGCGCAGCGATTGGTGCCGGTGCCGTCGTGTCGAAAAATGTCGCTCCCTACACGATTGTCGGTGGTGTGCCGGCCAAACTCATCCGCCCCCGCTTCGACTCAAAAACCGCCGAACGCTATCAGCAATTGGCATGGTGGGACTGGGATCATCAAGCCATCCGCGCCGCCCTGGATGATTTCCGCGCGCTGTCGGCAGAGGCGTTTCTGGAGAAATATGGCTGATAACAGCCTCTTCCTTCTGTCCTTGCAGCCCGTTGGTACAATCACTATAGTCAAGATAGTCACAATGGTCATGGATACCCTTATGCTATCTGCACCCAAGGACGTTACCAAATGGACTGTCGCGGGAGCCAAAGCCCGGCTGTCGGAGGTTATTGAGCGCGCGCAGTCCGCACCTCAGACCATTACCCGCAATGGCAAACCCAGCGTAGTTGTGGTCTCGGCGGAGGAATGGCAGCGCAAAACGGCCCGCAAAGGAACGCTTGCAGAATTTCTGCTGGCATCGCCGCTGCGCGGCACTGATCTGGACATCACGCGGCTTGATGACGAACCGCGTGATTTCCCCCTGTGAAGCTTCTTCTCGATACCAATATCCTGTCCGAAGTGACTAAGCCTGCTCCCGAACCTAGGGTTCTGGAGTGGCTCGACAGTCTCGATGAAGATCGCTGTTTCATCAGCGTTGTGTCGATCGCCGAAATCCGGCGCGGGGTCGCCCTCATGGATGACGGCCGCAAACGAGGCGCGCTTGCCGATTGGCTGGCGCGTGACCTGCCAATGCGCTTCGAGCACAGGATTTTGCCCGTGAACGAAATGGTCGCGCTTGCCTGGGGAGATCTGATGGGGCAGGCGAAGCAGCGTGGGCGTGGACTGTCGTCGATGGACGGCCTGATTGCAGCAACGGCTTTTTCAAACAATCTCACCTTGGCGACGCGCAATATCAAAGATTTTGATGGCTTCGGGCTCAAACTCTTCGATCCGTGGGCCGCGTGAAACGGTCTCTCGCGCATTGGCCACAAAGGCGTTTCAGAAGAAATATGGCTGATTCATTTGCCTATTTCCCTTTGTCCTTGAAGGCACTGGGGAATGTAACAAAACTGACATCGAACCGACATTGCCCCTTCATGCAGCTACTCTAGGGCATGCCTTGAGAACGCGGTTAAACCGCGCCAGCAGGGAAAATGGCCATGCTCGAAATTCGCGATGTATCGCGCCGCTTCGGCA
The DNA here is from genome assembly GCF_015500055.1 of Mesorhizobium sp. NBSH29. NCBI lineage: Bacteria > Pseudomonadati > Pseudomonadota > Alphaproteobacteria > Hyphomicrobiales > Phyllobacteriaceae > Mesorhizobium > Mesorhizobium sp. NBSH29. The sequence goes on along the minus strand of NZ_CP045492.1, from coordinate 1,010,257 downwards.
AGAACACAGCTGTCGGAAATGTCGTTCTGGAAATACCGCAGGGCCAGATGGTCGGCGTGATCGGGCGCTCTGGTGCTGGCAAGTCTACGCTGCTGCGCATGATCAACCGGCTCATTGATCCGAGCGAAGGCTCTATCCTGTTTGATGGTGTGGATGTCTCACGCATTCGTGGCGCGCAGCTGCGCCGCTGGCAGCGTGATTGCGCCATGATCTTCCAGCAGTTCAATCTCGTGCCGCGTCTTGATGTGTTGACCAATGTTCTGCTTGGCCGGCTCAACCACCGCTCCACCGTGCTTAATCTTCTTGGTATTTTTTCGCGTGAAGAGCGGGCGCAAGCCATTGCAGCTCTTGAGCGGCTGGATATTCCGCAGACTGCACTTCAGGCCGCGGGCACGCTTTCAGGCGGCCAGCAGCAGCGCGTCGCCATTGCGCGTGCGCTGATGCAGAAGCCGAAAATGATCCTCGCCGATGAGCCGATTGCCTCTCTCGATCCACTCAATGCCAAGGTGGTGATGGACGCGCTGCAAGACATCAATCTGCGCGAAGGCATCACCGTCATCACCAATCTCCATACGCTCGATACGGCACGCCAATATTGCAATCGCGTCATCGGTATGGCTGCGGGCAGGGTTGTCTTTGACGGCCCGCCCGAAGAGCTGACGCGTGAGGCCGTGCGCATGGTCTATGGCGCTGATGGCGAGGGCAACGAAATTTCTGAATCCATCACCTCAACCGCAATCCGCACACCAGCGGCGGTCAGGGTATCTGCATCATCCGGCCCATTGGAGCCTGCGCTCGAGCGGCTCTAACCACCGGGATCGTCTTGCCCGCGTCACGGGCTGTCAGCCAAGCCGGCAAAGGCCGGATCAACAGGAGAGACATCATGCTCAAGAAAGCACTTTTCGCCGCCGTGTCGCTTGCCGTGCTGGCAATCGGTACTGCTCAAGCAGAAGACCTTAAAGATTTTCGCGTCGGCATCATCGGCGGTGAGAACGAAGCAGATCGTCTGCGCAATTTTCAATGCATGATTGACAAGCTTCCAGCCGCTATCGGCGTGGAAAAAGTATCGCTTTTCCCAGCAGCTGATTATGATGGCACCATTCAGGGCCTTCTCGGCGGCACCTTGGATTACGCAGAGCTTGGCGCGTCCGGCTATGCCAAAATCTACCTGCAGAACAAGGATGCGGTTGAGCCAATCCTGACCACGGTTCAGACCGATGGCGCGACCGGCTATCACTCGATCATGGTTGCCCGCAAGGATTCCGGCATCACCAAGCTGGAAGACATCAAGGGCAAGAAGCTCGGCTATGCGGATGCCGATTCAACATCGGGCTACCTCATTCCAGTCACAGCCCTGCCAAAGGATCTCGGCGGCGTTGCGGTGAAAGATTATGTGGCTGAAACCGGTTTTGGCGGCGGCCACGAAAACCTCGTTCTTGAAGTGCTCAAGGGCAATTTCGATGTCGGCACGACCTGGGGTTCGGGCGTTGGCGAATTCAAGGATGGCTACACCTCCGGCAATCTTCGCAAGATGGTCGACAAGGGCATTCTCGACATGGACGACCTCACGGAAATCTGGCAGTCGCCCTTGATCCCGAACGGTCCAATCGTTGTGCGCTCGACGCTTGATGCAGGCATCAAGACCAAGTTCGCAGAATTCATGAAGAACCTTCCAGAGAGCGACCCAGAATGTTTCTCGGCCATTCAGGGCGGCGATTTCAAGGGCTACACGGAAGTGACGCCTGAATTCTACCAGCCAATCATCGACGCCCGTAAGGCGCAGATCGGTTCGTAACACTTCTTAAATGCTGCGTCGCCGTTCAGGCGGCGCAGCATTGACACGTGCAAAGAGTATCATGAGCGCCATTGCCACCACCAAATTGTCTGAAACCGGCCTGGCTGTTGAACGCCATTGGCGTGAACTTGCCAATACGCGCCGGCTCTACACATTAGGCAGCGTGGCGTTTCTGCTGGTCGCGCTGGCGGGTTCGTTGTGGTTCGCCAATGACAGCAATGCCGGCAAGTTTTTTGATCGCCTGCCGCATCTTTTTGATTTTCTCGACCAATTGGTTCCCCGCGACGGATGGGAAGTCTGGCGCGCTTTGTTTGACCTGCCATCGCCCTATGCCGATGGCAGCCTGAAATTCGATTACCCCGAAGGCCGGGTCTATCTCTTTGGGGCGTTCTACATGCCCGAATATGTCTACAAAATGCTGGAAACCATCAATATTGCGCTGGTCTCTACCATTTTGGGTTTTGTGATCGGTTTCCTGCTCTGTTTCCTTGCCGCATCCAATATGGTCACCCAGCGCTGGCTGCGCTTCTTCGTGCGCCGCTTTCTGGAAGTGCTGCGTGCCTTTCCAGAGATCGTGATCGCCGGCTTCTTTCTGGCAGTCCTGTCGCTCGGCGCCATTCCGGCCATGATCGCGGTCTCCATCCATACCGTCGGCGCGCTGGGCAAGATGTTCTTTGAAGTGGTGGAAAATGCTGACATGCGCGCCGATGAGGGCTTGCGCGCATCAGGCGCCAATTGGCCAGAACGTGTGTGGTTCGGCATTGTGCCGCAAGTCATGCCCAACTTCATCAGCTACGGGTTGCTGCGGCTGGAAATCAATGTTCGCGCCTCCACCATCATCGGTGCTGTTGGCGGCGGCGGCATTGGCGAGACCCTGCGCCTGTCGATCAGCCGCAACCATGAAGCCAAGACACTCGCCATCATATTTCTCTTGCTGCTCACGATCATTGCCGTCGATCAGTTTTCGGCCTGGCTGCGCAAGAAACTGGTTGGCGAACAGGCCTTTGCATTCGGGCGGGGAGATTAATCATGGCCGCCATGTCCGCAGCAGAAATTGACGCCATCTCAAACCGCCATCCGGCCGTGTTTGCCGGTTCCACCAAAAAGCTTTTCATCGGCTGGTTGGTCACTTCTGGCATCATCGCCTATCTGGTTTTTGCATGGTGGTTCTTTTCCGTCGGTGCCGTTCTGGCTGCTGGCAATTGGAATATTGCCAGCACCTATCTGGCAGACTGGATTTCCTATGAAGTGCGGCCAACGGCCAAATTCCGCGATGGCAAGGTACAGGTCGGTTATGCACGTTTCGCCACCCATAATTCTGAGCGCCAGCCAGAATGGGTTTCAATAGCCCAAGGCCCGGCAGATAAGCCCGGCACCGGCGAAAGCGCCGAATTCAGCATCGCGGAGAGCCAGATTTCTGTGACGCCTCAGATTGTTACCGTTCGTCACGGCACCGAAACGCTTATCGCAGACATTGTGTATGATCAAAGCGTCACCGCGCGGGGGCCATTGCCTGTCTGGGCAACCCAGCGCGAACCGGGCGGCAAGATAAATGTGGCGTTCGGCTTTTCCGGTCAGGCAGATATTGAGGCTGATGAAGTCAAAATCCGCCAGCGCTTCATTGGCTGGGAAAACTTTGTGTTCGATGGCAATTCACCCTTCTGGGGAAAGTCAGCCGGCGAAGTATTTTCGCTGATGATGAGCGATGTGCGCATCAAGCCGCAAATGTCCAATGCAGCTCTGGCCTGGGATAATATCTGGAACAATGCGAATTGGCAGCATGGCGATGTGTGGGTCAAACTGTTGCAAACCATCGTCATGGCCTTTGTCGGCACGCTGTTTGCCTCCATTGTCGCATTTCCTCTGGCGTTTCTGGCCGCGCGCAACATCACCCGCAACCGCCCGGTCAATCAGGTTTTGAAGCGCTTCTTCGACTTTCTGCGCTCTGTCGATATGCTGATCTGGGCGCTGTTCTTCACCCGCGCCTTTGGTCCGGGGCCGCTGGCCGGCATCTCGGCAATCTTCTTCACCGACACAGGCACTTTCGGCAAACTCTACTCAGAAGCGCTGGAAAACATCGACGACAAGCAACGCGAAGGCATCCGCTCTGTTGGTGCGGCACCTGTTTTGGTGCAGCGTTATGGCGTGGTGCCGCAGGTGCTGCCGGTGCTTTTGTCCCAGTCGCTCTATTTCTGGGAATCCAACACCCGCTCTGCCACCATTATCGGGGCTGTGGGTGCCGGTGGCATCGGTCTCAAACTGTGGGAGGCCATGCGCACCAATTCCAACTGGGCCAATGTGTTCTATATGGTCATCCTCATTCTCATCGTCGTCTTTGTTTTTGATACGATTTCATCCAAACTCCGCAAACGTCTTATCGGGGGCGCGATGCACTGATAGGCTGATGGAAGCATGTTCGGTTCGGTAAGAATCGTGGGCCTGCTTCGTCAATCTGTCATGCAAATCGCCTAGCTAAGACGTCGGCGAAGGATCTGATTCATGCGTTACGCAATTTATTTCACCCCAGACCGCGATGACCCGCTGACACGCGTGGCCGCAAACTGGCTTGGCAGAGACGCTTTTACCGGCGTGACGGCGCCTGCGCCCGCGATTGGGCGGCTCTCACCGGCTGAGATCGCGTTTCACACTGCCGCTGCCCGCCGCTATGGTTTTCACGCAACGCTCAAGGCGCCGTTTTCTCTGGCTGCCGGGGAAACGCAAGCCAGCCTGACCAAGTCGCTGGACGTTTTTTCTGCAAACATGCCGGCTTTTTCCATCCCGCGTCTGGTCATTCGCCAGCTGGATGGCTTCTTTGCACTGGTACCGGAAAGCCCGCTGCCTCAGCTCAACCGTTTTGCCGATGATGTTGTCGTCGCTTTCGAGCGTTTTCGGGCGCCTTTGTCAGATACCGAGATGGCGCGTCGCAGCCCGGATTCGCTCAAGCCGCAGGAGTTTCGTAATCTCCATCAATGGGGCTATCCCTATGTGTTCGAGGCGTTCCGCTTTCACATGACCCTTTCAGGCCGTGCGGGCGAGGCCGACGCGCCGCGTATCGCGCAGGCGATCGAAGATTTCTTCGGTCCCGTGCTTGATGAGCCTGTGCCGGTAGATGGTCTGGCGCTTTTCGTTGAAGCAGAGCCGGGCGCACCCTTTGAAGTTATGTCCTATCATCCGCTTGGCCGAGACCGCGCCAGAAAGACTGCTTGACGAAATGCCTATCGAGACCGTTTTGACCAATGCCCGCATCGTGCTGGCAGATGAAGTAATTCATGGAACTGTGCAGATCCGCGACGGAAAGATCTGCGACATTTCCGCGATCTCCGCGCAGGGCGAAGACATGGATGGGGATTTTCTCATCCCCGGTCTGGTAGAGCTGCACACAGACCATCTGGAAGGCCATTACGCGCCGCGCCCGCGCGTGCGCTGGAACCCAATTGCAGCTGTGCTTGCCCATGATGCGCAAGTCGCCACCGCTGGGATCACCACGGTGTTTGACGCGCTGCGGGTCGGCCTGGACGGCGATGCAGACATGCGCGCCGAAGAGATGCGCCATCTGGCCGACGCCATTGAAGACAGTGTGCGCAAGGACCGCCTGCGCGCAGACCATTTCATTCATCTGCGCTGCGAAGTTTCAGCACCTGATTGTCTGGAAGGTTTTGCGCTCTTTGATGGCGATGAGCGCGTGCGCCTTGCCTCGCTGATGGACCATGCGCCCGGCCAGCGGCAATTCACTTCGCTGGAGGCCTATGCCGTTTATTATAAGGGCAAGCAGAAGATGTCGGACGATGTGTTTGCAGCCTTCTGCGAACGCCGCATCGCAGAATCAGAAGCCAACTCGCCGGTCAACCGTGCGGCCATCGCACAAGCCTGCAATGCACGCGGCATCATTCTGGCCAGCCATGATGATGCAACGGTCGAACATGTCGATGAGGCGATTGCACAGGGCATCCGCGTGGCCGAATTCCCAACGACAGCTGCCGCGGCCAAGGCGTCCAAGGATGCAGGCCTTGGCGTCCTGATGGGCGCGCCCAATGTGGTGCGCGGCGGTTCGCATTCGGGCAATGTGTCGGCGCGCACGCTGGCCGAAGGCGGCATGCTGGATATTCTTTCGTCGGATTACATTCCCTTCAGCCTTATCCAGTCGGCATTCTTCCTCAGTGAAGTGGTGGATGCTGTTTCACTGCCGCAGGCAGTCGCGATGGTCTCGAAAAATCCGGCCGAGGCGGTGGGTCTGCATGATCGCGGACAGATCGAGATTGGCCGCCGCGCTGATATGGTGCGGGTACGACTTGATGAACACATTCCGGTGGTCCGCACCGTCTGGCGCGAAGGACGCCGTGTCGCATGATGGTATCCGCGCTGATCGAGCGTGAGATCGCCGGCCCTGATTTTCCGGTACGCGGCGGTGTTTTTGTTGCGGTGGTCGGTCCCAGCGGGGCCGGCAAGGACACCATTATCGACTTTGCGCGGGCGGCGCTCGGCGTTGATGGCGATGTTGATTTCGTCCGCCGTGTGGTCACCCGCCCGAGCGATGCCTCGACCGAAGATCATGACAGCCTGACGGATGCCGATTTTGATGTCGCTGAAGCAGCGGGCGCGTTCGCGCTATCCTGGGCGGCACACGGTTTGAAATACGGCTTGCCATCGAGCGTCGACCAGACCATCGCCCATGGCCGCGTCGCCGTCGCCAATCTGTCGCGCGGTGCGTTACCGGCTTTGCGGCTGCGCTATACGGATATCGCGGTGATTGAAATCACTGCCGACCGCGAGGTGCTGGCCGAGAGGCTTTCGGCGCGTGGTCGGGAATCGCGGGGCGACGTTTTGGCGCGACTGGCGCGGGCCGCAGAAATCGACCGGGCTGCCGATGTCATCACCCTCGACAATAGCGGCGCGCCCGAGATTGCAGGCGAAAAGTTTGTCGCCATTCTGCGCAAGGCCATTGCCCACGCTGATCTCGGCGGAATGGTTTGACTCGCTGCCGCTTTATGCGGCTGGAAAAACCGCATCGCCGCCAATCCACACGCCGCGAACGTCAAGACCTTCGCCCACATGCACGATGTCGGCTCTAGAGCCAGAGGCAAGCTGACCAAAAAGGGCATCGACGCCCATGGCCTGGGCTGGATAGAGCGAGGCCATGCGCAGCGCTTCGTCCAGCGGCAGGCCGATTGTTTCGACTACGAAACGAACTGCGGAAATCATATCGAGATCAGCGCCTGCCAATGTTCCGTCAGCGAGGCGCAGGCCGCCGTTGGCGCGGGTGATGGTGCGACCGTTGAGCGTAAATTCGGTCATGTCGGTGCCGATCGTGGCCATCGCGTCGGTGACCAGGAATATCCTTCCCGGATGGCGCTTGGCGCGGAGCGCGATCCCCATTGTCTCGGCATCAACATGGATGCCGTCGGCGATGATGCCGGCATTCAGCGTCGCGCAGGCGATGGCCGCGCCGGCAAGCCCTGGTTCACGGTTGCCGATTGGGCTCATCGCGTTGAACAAATGGGTGGCGACGGTGGCCCCGGCTTTGGCATAGGCAAAGGCTGCATGCGCACCGGCATCGCTGTGGCCAAGGCTGACGATAATGCCAGCGCCGGCGAGGCCGGCTACCTGCTGGGGCGTCACGGATTCGGGCGCGATGGTGGTCAACAGGTTGGGCAGTGATTGCCGCGCTGCCACCAGCATGGCTTCGTCTGCGGCTTGCATCGGGCGGATCAGGGACGGGTCATGAGCGCCTTTGCGCGCCAGCGAAAGGTGCGGCCCTTCGAGGTGGAGACCGAGAAAGCCCGGTACGTTCTGGCGGGCGGCCTCGACACCGGCTGCAACGGCAGCGCGGGTGATTTCTGGCGTGTCGGTGATCAGCGTTGGCAAAAGGGCCGTGGTGCCAAAGCGAGCATGGGCGGCGCAGATGGTCCGGATGGTTTCGACATCCTGCTGGTCATTCAGCATCACGCCGCCGCCGCCATTGACTTGCAGGTCGACAAAGCCCGGTACCAGCAACCCGCCGGCAAGGGTGACCTGCCCGACCTCCTGCGGCACCGCATCGGCCTGGACGATCGCCTCGACCGTGTCGCCGCGAACCAGCAAGGCGGCGCCCTCGTGAAAGGTCGTGCCGTCGAAGATTCGGGCGCCACAATAGGCGATCAACGCGCTCATCGGGTTTCAGTCACCTTTTTCAGGTTGCGCGGTTCATCGGGGTTAAGGCCACGCTGGCGGGCAAACGCTTCGATAAATGCGTAGTACGACACGATCAGGGCAAGCGGATCGGTGAGCGGATGACCGGTTGCAGCAAACGGCAGTGGTCGGGCGCGGCTGACCATGTCGCTGGTGATAAACACCGCAGCCTGCTTTGTGCTCAGCGTATCGGCGGTATCTGCCATGGACAGCTCCGAGCGGTCGCGGGCGGCCAGCGCCAATACGGGAAAGCCCTTTCTCACCAGTGCCAGCGGGCCATGCATCACTTCTGCCGCACTGTAGGCCTCGGCATGCAAGCCGCAGGTTTCCTTGAATTTCAGCGCCGCTTCATTGGCGATTGCAAAGGAGGGTCCCCGGCCGAGAATGAAGAGCGAGTTTTCTCCGTCCAGCGCGCCGGCAAGCGGGCTCCAGTCACAGTCGATCGCCCTCGCCAGATGCTCCGGCAGCGCCTGGAGCGCGGCAAGCAAGTCGGCATCGTCGGTGCAATGGGCCATCAACGCCAGGCCGGCCACTGCCGAGTTGACGAAGGTCTTGGTTGCGGCAACGCTGTTTTCCACGCCGGCGGCAATATCGATCGTATGATCGGCAGCATCGGCCAGCGGCGAATCCGGCGTGTTGGTGAGCGCGATGGACAATGCCCCGCCGCGCCTGGCTTCCTGTGCCATCGCAACGATATCGGGGCTCTTGCCCGACTGGGAGATGGAAAGGCAAGCCGAGCCCTCAAGTCTCAGCCGCTTGCCGTAAATGGATGCGACGGACGGGCCGACGGAGGCAACCGGAATGCCTGCCGTCAACTCCACCGCATATTTGAGGTAGGACGCCACATGGTCCGATGAGCCGCGGGCCACCGTGATCAGAAAGCGCGGGTCCCGGGCACGGATGTCGCGGCCTGCCTCGGCAAGGGCCTTGCCTCCGCTGTCCAGCAGACGCTGCGTTGCTTGAGGAATTTCGGCGATCTCGCGCCGCATGTGGGTGGTTTCACTGCTCAATTTCAATCTCCGGTTCGACCGCCACCGAGCTGAAGCTCGGCGACAAAGTCATAGGCATCGCCCCGATATACGGAGCGGGTAAACTCGATGACGCGGCCGCTTGCGAGATAGGAAATGCGCTCAATGCGCAATCCGGCGGAAGCGGTGGGGACTTCAAGCAGCGCGGCATCGGCGTCGCTCAGATTGGCTGCGGAAATGCGTTGCACCGCACGCACGGGACGGTTGCCGGTTTTCTCGAGCGCCTGGTAAAGGGAGGCGCTGACCGTGACAGGGTCCGGGAGCGCGTCGGTGGAGAGCGACGCGCGCTCGATGGCCAGCGGCGTTCCATCGGCTATGCGCAGGCGTGAAACCCGGGATACGAGGTCTTTAGAAGACAGGCCGAGCACCATCATTTCATCCGGAGATGGTTGATACACACCGCGATCCAGCCACCGGGAGCGCACCGTCATGCCGCGTCGCGCCATATCTTCGGTGAAGGAGGTCAATTGCGACAATGACTGCTCGACGCGCTCGCGCCGTGGCGCCACAAACGTCCCCGACCCATGGCGCTGCACCAGAATGCCGCCTTTGACCAGATCCTGAACTGCCCTGCGTACAGTCACCCTCGAGATGTCTGCCAGGGTGGCAATATCCCTTTCGGAAGGCAGCGCGTCACCGGGGCCGATCTGGCCACTTTCGACCGCCGCCTCGATTGAGCGTCTGAGCCTGAGATAGAGTGGCGCGCCATTGTGGCCATCGCGCCTCAGCGTGGCGAACATGCTCTCAGCCACGTCGTTCATCGCGTTGGCCTTTTCGACGAAAAGTAGCGCGCGGCCATGGCCACGGCACCGCCCAGCGCGTCATCCGCGGGTGGGCGAAGCAACGCCTGATAGCGCTCTGACAATCTGGGGGCGTAGAGCCCCGACAGGCCGCCCAACAGGCAGAGTGGATCGCCCGTGCCCAGATCCAGCACATTCAATGCGGCCTCCACATCGGCGACAGCGCGATCGATGATCAAGGACGCGACCGCATCGCCTGAGGCGGCATGTTCGAACACCTTTGGTGCAAAGCCGCCGAAATCGCCGGGCTTGGCATGAGTGGTGAACTCCACGACATCTTCCGGATTGCCGCGAAACACCGCCAGCATCTCGCTGGTCAGGGCAGAGGCGGGACGGATGCCGTCATGGGCAAGCAGCGTCTGTTCCAGCAGGTCGCGGCCGATGCGTGCGCCGCTTGCCTGGTCGCCGATCATGAAGCCCCAGCCGCCGACCGGACGCGCCACGCCGTTGCGACGCACCATATAGGCGGTGCCGGTTCCGAGGACGGCAATGGCGCCATCGCCCGAGCCGATCGCGCCCTCAAGTGCGATCTCGGCATCGGTCTCGACTCGGCTGTCGCTGAAAGGCAGGATCGCGGTGAGCTGCTGGCGATAGGTGCCGACATTGGCACCTGCCAGCCCTAGAACCGCTGGCGTTCGACTGAGCAGGCCAGGATCAAGGCCGGCAGCCACAAACGCCTGTGTCGCGGCATCAACGATATTGGAACGCGCACCGGTCAGGTCGGTGCGGATGTTTGCGGCACCGCTTTTGGTGCGGGCCAGGATCGTGCCATCCGCATGCGCAAGGGCTGCCCTGCAGCTGGTTCCGCCGCCATCGATGCCGAGCACAAATTCCACGGTGATCCTCCTGTCCAACAACAATACCAATAAAATACCAATAGCCAAGCCCTAAAATGCCCGCCTTTTTCAGCTAATGTCTAAAATTCGATCTTTTCTGTCATTTTCTGCGATGCTAATCGCAAAACCGAAATATTCGTTAACGCTGCTAGACAAGTGGTACGTTTTTGGTATTGTCCTATTCAGGGAGGCATTACATGGCCGTTGCGCAGACCGAAGAGCAGCACCCAAAGGCCGGCGGATTGGATCTGCTGGGCCCGGAAGCCGTGCTTTCCATTCTTGCCGACGCACAGGCGGAAGCCGCCCGCGCCGTCACTTCGGCCATTCCCCAAATAGCCAAGGCTGCTGAACTTGCCGCCAGCGCACTCAAGGCCGGCGGTCGTATCGGCTATGCGGCGGCAGGAAGTTCCGGGCTTATGGCAATGGCCGACGCTCTTGAACTGCCTGGCACCTACGGCATTGGCCGCGAGCGCATCGCCATTATGTTGGCCGGTGGCCAGGCCGCCCTATACGATCTTGCCGGTTCGCCCGAGGATGACACTGCACAGGCGGTGCGCGACTTTGCCGAGGCCGGCCTCGTGCGCGGCGACTGCCTGATTGCGCTTTCGGCCAGCGGTTCGACACCCTATGCGATTGCCGCGCTAGAAGAAGCGCGCCGCGCGGGCCTTTCAACCGTTGCCATCGCAAACAATGCGGATACGCCGATCCTAAAGCATGCAGATGCACCCATCGTGCTTGCCACGCCGCCGGAAGTCATTGCCGGCTCGACCCGAATGGGTGCCGGCACCGCGCAAAAAATTGCGCTCAACATGCTATCGACGCTTATGGCGGTGCATCTTGGGCATGTGCATGATGGCTACATGGTCAATGTTCTGGCCGACAACATCAAGCTGAAGCGACGTGCTTCCAGCATCGTGGCAGCCGTTTCCGGCTGTAGCGCGGAAGCTGCGGCCCGCTTCCTGGAACAGTCAGGAGGCGCGGTGAAACCGGCCATTCTTCTGGCAGCCGGTTCTCGCGACGCGGCAGCGGCAAACGATCTTCTTCAACGCACCGGCTACAGGCTCCGGCCGGCGCTGACGGAGCTAGAGGGGAGCCTTGGCTCTCAAAAGCGAACCTAAACAGGTCAACAGGGAGAATGGAAATGACACGTAAGACATTGACTGCGTTGCTTCTCGGCACCAGCGTGCTCGGCTATGCCGGCACGGCTTTCGCCGCCGACGTGACGCTGAACATCGAAAGCTGGCGCAATGATGATCTTGCCATCTGGCAGGAAAAACTCATCCCCGCTTTTGAAGCCGCAAACCCGGGCATCAAGCTCAACTTCGCCCCTTCGGCTCCAACCGAATACAACGCCGCTCTGAACGCCAAGCTGGACGCCGGCTCGGCTGGTGATCTCATCACCTGCCGCCCCTTCGACGCTTCGCTGGAACTGTACAACAAGGGTCACCTTGCAGACCTGACCGGCGTCGCCGGCATGGAGAACTTCTCCGATGTCGCCAAGTCCGCCTGGCAGACCGACGATGGTAAGGCCTCTTTCTGCGTGCCAATGGCCTCGGTCATCCACGGCTTCCTCTATAACAAGGAAGCGTTCGAGAAGCTTGGCATCACACCGCCGGCCACGCAGGCCGAGTTCTTTGCTGCCCTCGACAAGATCAAGGCAGATGGAACTTACATCCCGATGGCCATGGGCACCAAGGATCTGTGGGAAGCCGCAACCATGGGCTACCAGAACATCGGTCCAAACTACTGGAAGGGCGAAGAAGGCCGCTTGGCGCTGATCAAGGGCGAGCAGAAGCTTACCGACGCGCAGTGGGTCGCGCCTTTTGCCGAACTTGCGAAGTGGAAGCCCTATCTGGGTGACGGCTTTGAGGCGCAATCTTACCCGGACAGCCAGAACCTCTTCACACTGGGACGTGCGGCGATATTCCCTGCAGGTTCGTGGGAAATCTCGGGCTTCAACACGCAGGCCGAGTTCAAGATGGGCGCCTTCCCGCCACCAGTGCAGAATGCCGGCGACACCTGCTACATCTCCGATCACAACGACATCGCGATCGGCATGAACGCCAAGTCGGCACATCCAGAAGAAGCCAAAAAGTTCCTAAGCTGGGTAGCCTCGCCAGAATTCGCGACCATCTATGCCAACGCGCTTCCAGGTTTCTTCTCGCTCAACTCGACGGCTGTGAAGATGGAAGATCCATTGGCGCAGGAATTCGTGTCATGGCGTGAGAAGTGCAAGCCAACCATTCGCTCAACCTATCAGGTTCTGTCGCGTGGCACACCCAACCTCGAAAACGAGACATGGGTGGAATCGGCCAATGTGATCAACGGCACCTCGACGCCAGAAGTCGCTGCCAAGAAGCTTCAGGACGGTCTCGACAGCTGGTTCAAGCCAGCCAAGTAGGCTTTGCCTGCGCGCTCGCGCAGAAACAGCACAAAGCTTGAGACCATCAAGGCCTCACACACTTCCCGCCGCTTGAAAATGCGGCGGGAAGTGCACGACGCAAGAGACTCCTAGCCAAATCGGTACCAAGCATTTTCGCATTTGGAAGAAAGCGAGACTGGTTGCGTTTCGTATGTTCAAATAAACAGGCCCCTTCATCCGCCAAGCGAGAAGGGTCCGCACCGGAAGATGAAAGGCAGCGCCTTCCCTCTCCGCAACAATAACCGGGAACACCGACCGCATGGCCGACACACAAGCAGCAAAACGCCCAACGCGCTGGCATATCGCCATTTTTCTGGCGCCGGCCCTGCTCGTCTATACAGCGGTGATGATCCTGCCACTGTTTGGCACGCTGCAATTATCGCTCTTCACCAAGGTTGATAATATCAGCGTCTTTGCCGGATTGGACAATTTTCGCACGCTGCTGGGTGATCAACGCTGGGCTGCAACCTTTTGGAATGCGCTGTGGAACAACACCTGGTTTTTCATCATTCACATGCTGGTGCAAAACCCCATCGGCATTGCATTGGCGGCGCTGCTTTCCAGTCCCAGCCTGCGCTTTTCGGCTTTTTACCGCACCGCGATTTTCATCCCCACGATCCTCTCCTTTGTGATCGTCGGCTTCGCCTGGAAGCTCATCCTGTCGCCGCTCTGGGGCGTCGCGCCCAACATGCTCGATTTTGTTGGCCTGAAAAGCCTCTTCCAGCCTTGGCTCGGCAAGGAAGAATATGCACTGACGACGCTTGGCCTCATCTCGGTCTGGCAGTTTGTCGGCATTCCCATGATGCTCATTTACGCAGCGCTGCTGACGATCCCCGACGAGATCATCGAAGCGGCGGAAATTGATGGCCTGACTGGTTTCCAGCAGTTCTGGAAGATCAAGCTGCCGCTCATCCTGCCTTCAATAGGCATTATCTCGATCCTGACCTTTGTCGGCAATTTCAACGCTTTCGATCTCATCTATTCGGCACAAGGCGCGTTGGCTGGGCCAAATTATTCGACCGACATTCTGGGCACCTTCCTGTACCGCACCTTCTTCGGCTTCCAGCTGCAAGCGGGCGATCATAATATGGGCGCGACCATTGCCTCGATGATGTTCTTCATCATTCTGGCTGGCGTCTCGGTCTATCTCTTCGCCATCCAGACGCGGCTGCGCCGCTACCAATATTGAGGGCGTGATCGTGGAAAAAATCCCCTCTCCGTCCCGATTCGCGCACACTTGCCGGAAGACCTCCTCTCCGTCCCGCTTCGCGGTCCACCTCTCCCCCGTGCCGGGGGCGAGGAACTGCGGCGGTGCTGCCGGCGCTTTTCCAGCTTGGTCGAAGTCATTATCCAGCTTGGATTCCTCGCCCCGCTTGCGGGGAGAGGTGGCCCGCAAAGCGGGACGGAGAGGGGTTATTAGCACCAACCTCCCCACCTTCGTCCCAGCCAGAAGGTCGCCATCATGAGCCGCGCCAGAACTTCCCTGCCGCGCACCATCGGCGCGCACGCCATCCTGCTCACCTATACGGCGATTGCGCTGTTTCCGGTGCTGGTCATTGTCGTCAACGCGTTCAAATCGCGTGGCGCAATCTTCCGCGAACCGCTGATGCCGCCAACGTCTGAGACGTTTGATCTCATCGGCTTCATGACGGTCCTCAAGCAGGGAGATTTCTTCCTGTATTTTCAAAATAGTGTCATCGTCACCGTGGCGTCGCTGTTCTTCGTGCTTCTCTTCGGCGCCATGGCCGCCTTTGCCCTTTCGGAATACCGCTTCCGCGGCAACACGATGATGGGCCTCTATCTGGCGCTTGGCATCATGATCCCCATTCGCCTTGGCACGGTCGCCATACTCAAGCTTATGGTGGCTTCAGGTCTGGTTGATACGCTGACAGCACTTGTGCTGGTCTACACCGCGCAGGGGCTGCCGCTGGCCGTGTTCATCCTGTCTGAGTTCATGAAGCAGGTATCGGATGATCTGAAGAATGCGGGCCGCATTGATGGCCTGTCGGAATATACGATCTTCTTCCGCCTTGTCCTGCCTTTGGTGCGCCCGGCAATGGCAACTGTTGCCGTGTTCACCATGATCCCGATCTGGAACGATCTGTGGTTCCCGCTGATCCTTGCGCCTTCCGAGGCCACCAAGACAGTCACGCTCGGCGCGCAACTATTCATTGGCCAATATGTCACCAACTGGAACGCGGTACTGGCCGCCCTGTCGCTCGCCATTTTGCCGGTGCTGGTGCTCTACCTCATCTTCTCGCGCCAGCTCATCCGCGGCATCACCGCTGGAGCCGTGAAGTGAGCGCTACCATTCAGACTGTCGGGACAAAACCATGAGTGCACTAAAACCATTGAGCGTCGTCGTCGCCGGCCTTGGCAATATGGGCAAGAGCCATGCGCTTGCCTATCACGCCAATCCCGGCTTCGAGATTGCAGCCCTGGTCAACCGCACGGGCGAGGCACCGGCAGAGCTTTCAGGCTATACGATGCGCACCTCGTTCAAGGATGCGATTGCCGAGTTCAAACCAGATATTGCCTCGATCAATACCTATTCCGACAGCCATGCCGATTATGCAGTGATGGCGCTGGAAGCCGGGTGTCATGTCTTCGTCGAAAAGCCGCTGGCCACCACACTTGCCGATGCTGAGCGCGTGGTCGCTGCCGCCAAGGCCAATGGCCGCAAGCTCGTCATTGGCTACATTCTGCGCCATCATCCCTCATGGCAGCGCCTGATTGCAGAATCGCGCGCGCTGGGCGGGCCTTATGTTTTCCGCATGAACCTCAACCAGCAATCTTCCGGCCCCACTTGGGCAACCCACAAGCAATTGATGGAAACCACGCCGCCCATCGTGGATTGCGGCGTGCATTATCTCGATGTCATGTGTCAGATCACCGATGCAAACCCGGTGGAAGTGCGCGGCATGGGCCTGCGCCTTTCCGATGAGATCGCGCCTGAAATGTACAATTACGGCCATCTTCAAGTGCTGTTCGATGATGGCTCGATGGGTTGGTATGAAGCAGGTTGGGGGCCGATGATGTCGGAAACCGCCTTCTTCGTCAAAGACGTGATTTCGCCGAAAGGCAGCGTTTCCATCGTTATGAGCGACAGCGCCAAGTCAGATGACATCGACACCCACACCATGACCTCGGTCATCCGTGTTCACCGCGCTGAAACGGGCGCAGACGGCAAGTTTGTTCACCCAGACCAGAACCTGTCGATGGAGGGCGAGCCAGACCATCAAGGATTGTGCGACCGTGAACAGGCTTTCCTTCTGGATGCCATTAACAATGACGCAGACCTCACCCGTCATATGGACGACGCGGTGAAGTCACTGGCCGTGTGCCTCGCCGCCGATGAGAGCGTGCGCACAGGCAAGGCGGTGATGCTGTGAAAGCCACCGCTAACATCACGAATACCGGGAGACCCACATGGGCGCGCTGAAACTCGAAAACGTCAGAAAATCCTTCGGCAAGGTCGAGGTGCTGAAAGGCATCAACCTTGATGTGAAGGATGGAGAGTTCGTCGTGTTCGTCGGCCCGTCCGGCTGCGGCAAGTCGACATTGCTGCGCATCATTGCTGGTCTTGAAGATCTGTCTGGCGGTGATGTGCTGATCGACGATGAAAAGGTCGATCAGGTGCCACCTGCCAAGCGCGGCATTGCTATGGTGTTCCAGACCTACGCGCTCTATCCGCATCTGACCGTCAAGGACAATATGGGCCTTGGTCTGAAGCAGGCGGGCAAGCCCAAGGATGAAATCGAAAAGCGCATAGCCGCATCTTCGGCCATGCTCGATCTCGACCCCTATCTCGCGCGCCGCCCGGCAGAACTTTCCGGCGGTCAGCGCCAGCGCGTCGCGATTGGCCGCGCTTTGGTGCGTGAGCCAAAACTGTTCCTGTTTGATGAGCCTCTGTCGAACCTTGATGCAGCACTTCGCGTCAATACGCGTCTTGAAATCGCCCAGCTTCATCGCCGCCTCAAGGCTACGATGATTTATGTCACCCACGATCAAGTCGAGGCGATGACACTGGCCGACAAGATCGTCGTCCTCAATGCTGGCCGTATCGAACAGATCGGTTCGCCGATGGATCTCTACAATGAGCCGGCAAACGAATTTGTCGCAGGCTTCATCGGTTCGCCGAAAATGAACTTCATCGAAGGTGCCCGTCTTGGCGACACGGCAAAGTCGATTGGCGTTCGTCCCGAGCACATCACCGTTGATGACAAGAGCGGCACCTGGAAGGGCACCGTCATTCATGCCGAACATCTGGGCGCCGACACAAATCTCTACATTGATACGGAAAAAGCCGGACTGTTGACGGTACGTATTTTTGGTGTTCACGAGGCGAAGCCGGGCGCACTTGTCTATGCGACACCTCATCCTGAAAAAACCTACCGGTTCGGACCGGATGGAAACCGTTTGGGCTGAAACCCAGCGTTCTTCAGACGCATTTCGACAGATTACGCGGGCCTGGACCCGCGCAATTGCGTTATGGTGCTGAAAACATTCTCCGATTCTTCCTGAATCTGCTGCTCGACATCCATATCTATCGAACACCGCTTTTGGTGCGGGGGGCCTCGTGGCCGGCAAAATCGGGTCAGTCGCCGTACGGCACCCAGACATTTTTGGTATCGACGGCACGCTGGAGCAGGGCCTGCGGCGCCCAGGAGCCGGCATTCCAGTCCACCGCACGGCCGCCGCCGGTGAAGACTCGTTTGAGATTTCCAGTCGATTCTGCTTCCACCAAACGGCAGGTCTCCTGGTCGGCTATGCACCATAGACCGTCCACATCATCATGTTTTGCCAGCACGCCGGCGAGTTCGGCGCTGACCCCGGTGACGATGTTCAACGCACCGGGAGGCACATCGGAGGTTTCGACGACCTGATAGAGATCCGTTGCAACCAGCGGCGCGACTTGGGAAGGGATCACCACCACGCTGTTGCCCATGGCGAGCGCCGGTGCGATCATGGAGATCAGCCCGAGCAATGGCTCAGCGTCCGGCGCGATCAGTCCGACGACGCCAACCGGTTCATGCAAAGCCAACGTCACCGCGCGCTGCGGTGGCTGATGGATGCGGCCTTCAAACTTGTCGGCCATGCCAGCGTGATAGAAAAGGCGCTCCACGGACTGGTCGAATTCCGAGCGGGCGGCCTTTTCCGAAGCTCCCGTTAAGTGCCTGATTCGCTTAACGAATTCGTCCGAACGCGCGGCCAGGTTTTCCGCCAAGAAATAGAGCACCTGGCTGCGGTTATAGCCGGTCGCGCCGCCCCAGGAATGCGCCGCACTACGCGCTGCCGAAACGGCATCGCGAATATCCTTCCGGCTGCCGAGGCCGACCTCTCCGGCAATTCGGCCCTTTGTGTCTGTTACACTGCGCGAATAGTTGCCATCCGGGCGAACCTGCTTGCCGCCGATGAAAAGCTTTGGCGTGCGGTCTATCTGGCCTGCTCCTTCCTCGCTGCCTTGCGGGTTGGGCACTGCTTTTGCGGGTTTCAAAAACGCGCCCCTTGGCGCATCCGGCACCAGATATTCCAGCATGCCTTCATAACCGCCCTCGCGGCCGAAACCGCTTTCGCGGTTGCCGCCGAAGCCGCAGGAGGCGTCGAACATGTTGGTGCCGTTGATCCATACAACGCCCGCCTTGAGCGCCGGAGCGACCGCCAGCGCGCGGTTGATGTTCTCGCTCCAGACCGAGGCAGCGAGGCCATAGCGCGTGTTGTTTGCAAGTTCGATTGCTTCTGCCGTGTCCCTGAAAGTCATGGCGGCCAGCACAGGGCCGAATACTTCTTCCTGGGCAAGGATATTGGCAGGAGATACGCCCGTGGCAAGCGTCGGCAAATAGAAATATCCCGTGGTCGGGCAGGCAATATCAGGTTGCCAGCATGTGGCGCCCTGATCGGTTCCCTGCTGGACAAGGCCGGCGACTCGGTCTCGCTGAACAGCGGCGATCAGGGGGCCGATGTCTGTATTCTTGTCCAGCGGGCTTCCAAGCCTGAGCGCTGCCATACGCCTGCGTACCTTGTCGAACATCTGTTCAGCTATGCTCTCCTGTACAAGAAGACGGGAGCCGGCGCAGCAGACTTGACCTTGATTGAACCAGATGCCATCGACCAGCCCTTCCACAGCACTGTCGAGATCAGCATCTTCAAACACGATGAAGGCTGATTTTCCGCCAAGTTCCAGTGACAATTTCTTACCGCTACCGGCAGTTGCCTTGCGGATGATCTTGCCGACTTCGGATGAGCCGGTGAATGCGATCTTGTCGACGCCAGGGTGGCTGACCAAGGCAGCGCCGGCGTCCGGTCCACCTGGCAGGATATTGATGACACCCTTTGGAACGCCCGCACGGGCGCAGATCTCGGCGAACAGGATCGCCGTCAGCGGCGTGAACTCCGCGGGCTTCAAGACGATGGTACATCCGGCGGCAAGTGCAGGCGCTATCTTCCAGGCAAGCATCAGAAGCGGAAAGTTCCACGGGATAATCTGACCAACCACGCCTGCTGCCTTATGGCCGGCAAAACTCTTGTCGAGGCTTTGTGCCCATCCTGCGTGGTGGATGAAGTGACGGATGGCCAGAGGCACGTCGATGTCGCGACTCTCCCGGATCGGCTTGCCATTATCGAGCGTTTCCAGGACCGCGAAAAGGCGCTGGTGGCGCTGCATGGCGCGACTGATCGCGTAGAGAATTTTCGCTCGTTCGAACCCCGTGCGTGCGTGCCATTTCGGCAGGGCTTTTCGGGCAGCGGCTACAGCCGCATCGACATCGGGCGCGCCGGCGTTCGAGACCGTCGCCAATGTCTCTGTGGTGGCGGGGTCTTCGGTGGTGAATGTCGCGCCGCTGGCCGCAGCCTGCCATGCGCCCCCTATGAAAAGGCCCTTGCCAAAATCCCGGCCCGCCAGCCAGGCATCAGCCTCGCCGCGCGCCTCGGGCGCCGGACCGTATTCCATCGCGTCGTAGCGTTCCAGTATGTTCACGATGATCTCCGCGCTCATGCCATTGCGTGGCGGTAATTCGCCGAATAGCGGCCAGTCAGATGATGTTCGAGCTGGCGCTCGATGTCGGTTAAAAGGCTCGACGCACCAAACCGGAAGAGGTCAGGCTCCAACCATTCGCGACCAAGCTCTTCCTTCATCAGAACCAGCCAGTCCAGTGCCGGCTTGGCTGTTGAAATGCCGCCTGCAGGCTTGAAGCCGATGCGGACGCCGGTGCGCTCAAAATAGGCGCGGATGGCGCGCACCATGACGAGGCCAACGGGCAGCGTGGCGTTGACGCTCTCTTTGCCGGTCGATGTCTTGATGAAGTCGGCACCCGCCATCATCGCCACCATCGATGCCAGCATCACGTTTCGCAACGTGGCAAGATCGCCAGTGCCCAGAATAACCTTGAGGTGGGCATGCGCGCATGCTTCGCGGAATGCCACTATCTCGTCATACAGTTCCTGCCAGCGGGCACCGAATACCAGTCCGCGCGGGATGACCACATCGATCTCATCTGCCCCGTCAGCCACGGACGCCCGGATTTCGGCAAGCCGGGTTTCAAGCGGTGCAAGTCCATGCGGGAATGAGGTAGAAACTGCCGCTACATGCAGGCCGCTGCCAGCAAGTGCATCAACCGCCGTGGCTACAAAGGGATGATAGACACAAACCGCTGCCGGTTGTATTTTTCTGCCGGCAAGGCCAAGACCCTGCGCGATGTCTTGGCGAAGCGGGTGCAGTGCCTTGGCGCAGAGCCGGCGTACCCGCTCTGGCGTGTCGTTGCTGTTGAGCGTCGTCAGATCCATCACAGAAATTGCCCTGAGCAGCCAGGCAGCCTGATTATCTCCCTTGATTGAACGTCTCTTAGTCAGTGAAGCAACGCGGCGTTCAAGGGCCGAACGATTCACGTGGCGCATGGCCGCCAGCCAGCCGAGATCAAGCGGCATACCCGGGTTTCGGATCTCCCCGCTTGGATTGGTCACAGTCAGTGCATTGCTGAGATCCGACAGACTGGCGATACCGGTCGATCCGCTGGCAAGTGCCTGTTTGCTCATTCTAAAACTCCAACCCAAGACGCGCGGAAGCGTCCCCTCCTGCCCGCATGGTTGGCAACTGTGCCACCACTACGGCGAGAACTCAGGCCATTCTTAGAACGAAACGGCGCCCGTTGCACCGTTTTTTGACCAGCTGGAAAGGGTGGAAGTCGCGGGCTTTGTCTAGCCGACGAATGCGCGCTCAACGACGAAATCTGCGGGCTTGCTGTTGGAGCCCTCCTCGAAGCCCGATGCTTCCACGAGTGCCTTCACATCGCGCAGCATATCCATCGAACCGCAGATCATGACGCGGTCTGTGTCGCGGTTAAGCGGTGGAGTTCCAAGATCGCTGTAGAGTTTTCCGGTTTCCATCAAGCGTGTGATGCGTCCCATACGAGGCGAAATTTCGCGCGTCGTGGACGAATACAACGAGAGCCGACCGTTGGCGAGTTCGCCAATCAGCGGATCGTTGGCCGACTGGTCGAACAGCTCTGTCCCGTAGGCAAGTTCGGCATGATCGCGACAGGTGTGCGTCAGCACCACTTCTTCAAACTTCTCATAGGTTTCGGGGTCACGCACCAAACTGGCGAAGGGCGCAATACCGGTGCCGGTGGAGATCATGTAAAGCCGCTTGGCGGGCGTCAACGCATCAAGCACCAGCGTCCCGGTGGACTTCTGACGCAGCAGCACGGTATCGCCCGGTACGATCTTTTGCAGATGCGAAGTTAGCGGGCCCTCTGGCACTTTGATGGAGAAAAATTCTATTTCGTCGTCCCATGAGGGGCTAGCGATTGAGTAGGCCCGAAACACCGGCTTTTCCGCGTTGGGCAGACCGATCATCACGAACTCGCCTGAACGGAACCTGAAAGCCTGGGGACGGGTCACCCGAAACGAAAACAGCCGATCCGTAAAGTGCTTCACCGAAATGACCGTCTCGGCATAGACGTTTGAAGGGAGCGGAAATTTGGCTCCCACGGTAATGGTCTCGGTAGCAAGCGCCGTATTGTACTGCATTGGCCTTCGTCCCCTGCAAAGTCAGAATCTAGCCCTGCGCGGAGCGAAGTCCACGTTTTCAGCAGTTCCGGCGGGATGTCTTGTCTGCAATAATTATTAGTATACAAATGAATATTGCGTCAAGGCGAAGGCGGGAAACGCCTTTCCAAACTGCAGGCATTCCTTGGTCTGCGCGTTTCGGATTTGGTCAATGGTTGAGAATGTGAACGCATCGCGCGGGTTTGTTATCGCCGGCATCGACGTTGGCGGGACCTTCACGGATCTCGTTTTGGTTGATGGGCGTAGCGGTGGAAAGGTGTTGATCGCCAAGACCCCCACGACGCCGGAAAACCAGTCCTATGGCGTTGTCGCGGCACTTGCCGCGACCCGGTTTCCTGTCTCAGACATAGATCTGATCGTTCATGGAACCACAACCACGACGAACGCAGTTCTGGAGCGGCGGCTGGCTAAGACCGGCATGATCACCACGCGAGGATTTCGCGACAGCATCGAGCTCGGACGACGAACCCGCCCCCAGCCATACGGCATGACCGGGACGTTCACACCGGTTATACCGCGTGACCTGCGACTAGAGGTGAGTGAGCGCATAGGGGCGGGTGGAGTAGTCCTGACGACGTTGGACAAAAACGGGGTTGCCGAGGCGGTGAGCACACTGCGCGATGCGGGCTGTGAGGCCCTCGTTATTCATTTCCTTCATTCCTATGCCAACCCCGCGCACGAACTGCGCGCTGCAGCGATCGCAGCTGAACTGTGGCCAAACGACTATATTACCGCTGGTCACACATTGCTGTCAGAGGCGCGCGAATTTGAACGCGGCGTAACGGCCGCCGTCAATGCGTCGGTTCAGCCAATCTTAAAGCGGTATGTCGAGCGACTGCGCACCGAGCTGGAGGCGCAGGGCTATGGCCGCGACTTCCTCATCATGAATGGCAATGGCGGCATGATCTCTGCCCGTTTCGTCACCCGCGAGGCCGCGAAGACGGTGATGTCGGGCCCGGCCTCCGGCGTAATCGCAGCCGCCTATACCGGGCGTCTTGCCGGCTATCCGAACCTCGTCACGTATGACATGGGCGGCACGTCCACCGATGTTGCACTGATCCGTAATGCACAGCCTTCTGTCTCCAACGAGATCGAAATCGAATATGCGATGCCGATTCACGTGCCGATGGTAGATGTCCACACGGTGGGGGCCGGCGGCGGGTCGATTGCCCGCCTCGATGCCGCCGGCCTGATCCAGATCGGCCCAGACAGCGCCGGAGCCAGCCCTGGGCCGATTTGCTATGGCCGCGGCGGGCTCGAGCCCACGATTACCGATGCCAATCTTGTACTTGGCAGGCTGGACCCCGCCAAACTCCTCTCGGTCGATAATCCGGTGCGTGTTGATGATGTGCGTGCAGCGTTCGAGGACAAGATCGGTCGCCGTGCCGGACTGGATGGGGTTGCGGCAGCGGGCGCAGTCTTGAGACTGGCAAACCTCAAGATGGCTGGTGCCATCAGAATGGTATCGGTTGCCAAAGGACATGATCCACGCGATTTTGCTTTGTTTGCCTTCGGTGGTGCGGGCCCCCTTCACGCCAGTGCCCTGGCCCGCGAGCTGGGCCTCCCGAAAGTCCTGGTGCCGGCGCGACCTGGCATTACCAATGCGCTTGGCTGCGTCGTCGCCGATCTCCGCCACGATTTTGTCAACACGCTCAATCAGCCGGTGGCGATCCTTGATCTAGATCAAGTCAAGGCGGTGCTAGAAACGCATCGTGCCGACGGAATGGCTTTGATCGACAAGGAAGCTGTTCGGCCACGCGAGGTAAAATTCCTGCATTCGGCTGATATGCAGTTTATCGGCCAGACGCATATCCTCAACGTACCGCTCGGCTCGACCGAGATTACCCGGGAGGCGTTGCAGCTGCTTTTCGAGAAGACCTACTTTGAGCGGTTCAGGGTTGAGTTGCCGGAAATTCGCGCCAATCTGGTCAACCTCAACAGCTCAGTGATCGGGCTTAGGGAGCAGGTCGACCTGTCGCGGTTGATCGATCCTGCAGGCCGGGTGGCCACTCTGAGTGCGGCAAAACGGACTGAGCGTCCCGTGTGGTTTGTCGGGAACTGGCATGACACACCGGTCTATGAACGCGAGCGGATGCCGCTGGATGCGATTGTGACCGGCCCGGCAATCCTGGAGCAGATGGATGCAACGACTGTTCTCGAGCCAGGAGATCGTGCCCGCTGCGACCTCGACGGCAACATTGTCATTGAGGTTGGATCGCTATGACCGCAACGTCGCTCGATGCAATCACACTATCAGTCCTACAGGCTGCGCTGCAGCAGGTTTGCGACGAGATGGACCTGACTTTCAGTCGGGCCGCTTTTTCGCCCGTGATCGCAGAAGCAAACGATCGATCTGACGGAATATATTCTGCTGATGATGGCGCTCTGATCGCCCAGGGGACGGGCGGACTGCCCGTTTTCGTGGGTGTGATGCAATATTCGACAAAGACGCTGATCGGGATGATCCGCGAGGGGCGCTGTCTGGCACCTGAACCGGGCGATATCTACATCGTCAACGACCCATACCTTGGAGGTACGCATCTGATGGATGTGCGCTTCGCGATGCCGGTCTACCGCGACGGCGTTATATTCTGCTGGCTTTCAAACACCGGGCACTGGCCGGACATTGGTGGCGCGGTGCCGGGCGGGTTTTCTGCGTCGGCCACGTCCGTCGAGCAAGAGGGCCTGAGGCTCCCTCCGGTCAAGCTTTTCAAGAAAGGTATCCTCGATCCTGAGATCTTCGCCATCATCACCTCAAACATCCGCATTGCAGACCAGCGGATCGGCGATATCAAAGCCCAAGCGGCAGCGTTGCTGGTTGGCCAATCAAGGCTCACCGAGATTCTGGACCGCTACGGCGACAACACTGTTGTTGCAGCCATTGCTGAGTTGCGCAAACGCGCCGCAGAACAGATGCGCGCTCACATCGCCACCATTGCAGACGGTATTTATTGCGGTGAGGCGTTTGTCGATTCCGATGGTGTTGTTGACCAGCCGCTCGAGATCAGGCTCGCGGTGGAGAAGAAGGATGGCGTACTCACATTTGATTTTACGGGCTCCAGCCCGCCTTGCGTCGGGCCTATGAACAGCGTGTTGGCCACCACACTTTCTTCTGTCTATCTCGCGATGCGCCACATTTTTCCCGATGTTCCGATCAGCGCTGGCGCGTTCGAGCCGCTGGTGGTGAAGCGACCTGAAGGCACGTTCCTGGACGCTCACTACCCTCGCCCGGTTTCTGGCTGTGCAGCCGAAGTCTCCCAACGAATTGCCGAGGCGGTCTTTGCCGCTATGGTACGGGCGTTGCCGGACAAGGTGACCGCGGCGCCTGCTGGTTCAAGCGGAAATTTTGCTCTCGGGGGCCATGATCCCGGTCGAAACCGTGATTTCGTAATGTATCAGATCTCCGGTGGGGGGTACGGCGGTAATATTGCGCATGACGGGCTTTCCAATGGTTGCTCCACTATTGGTATTTCGAAATCGCCGCCTGTGGAGATAATGGAGCAGCTCTATCCGGTACTCTACCGTCACTATGCTCTGCGTGAGGGCTCCGGGGGCGCTGGGAAGCATCGCGGGGGCTTCGGGCTCTCCTATGAGATAGAGCTCTTGCGCGGCGAGGCGCGGGCCTCCTTTGTCATGGATCATGGTCGGTTCGGGCCGCAAGGGGCGCTGGGCGGCGCCGATGGTGCAGTTAATTCCGTAATCGTGTTCCGCGATGGGGTAGCACATGTGCCGCCGCATCTTTCGAAAGAACAGGACATTGCGCTGAAGGCCGGCGACCGTGTCTGTGTTGGCACGCCTGGCGGTGGCGGATACGGCGATCCGAGCGAGCGTGATCCTGCATTGGTGCGTCGGGACGTGGCGCTTGGCTATTATACCCCGGATCAGGCGGCCGAAATGTTCGGGTTCACAGCCGACCCGTCACTGAAACTCAGCGTCTAAGATATTTTGGCTAGCAACTTGAGAAGGGTTTCTGCTTCCTTGGGCGACAGCGGCGAAAGCGTGTTTTCGGAAATTTCGCGCGCCCTCGGAACCATAGACAGGATTGCCCTGCGTCCTTCGTCGGAAAGGTTTACCATCAGGCGACGCTTGTCACCATCATTCTTGCTCAAGACCACCAGCCCCCGGGCCTTCAGCCGATCGATCACGCCTTTGACCGTTGCAGCATCCATGGCGATCAGCTGGCCGAGTTGGTTTTGCGAGGTTTCGCCGACGTCGTAAAGCTTGGCCAACGCCGCAAATTGCGGCGGCGTCAGGTCTGCGATGGCGGCGGCGAAAATAGCGACGTGGCGTTGGTGAGCCTTGCGCAACACAAAGCCAATCTGGTCCTGCAGCTGGTAGTCGCGCGCGGGCTCTTCATCGGAGACCAGCTTCAGCAGATTGTCTTCATTGCTCATCGCAGCCCATCCCATTTTTCGATGCCTTCAGCAGCGAGCCCACCCATTCTGGCATGGATTCGCGGTCCGCATGTCATCGCCAGGCAAAACAAGATTTCGTCGGGGCGCGGTCCGTCGCTCATCCCGACTTCCATGGCGTCGAAGTGACTGCGCACATAAGCGGCATTGATGTGGCCCAGCGGCACGTCGAGACGCGCACCGAACGCACCAACCTTCTTGGCCGACGGCACGATTGCCTTGGCATCTCCGAGACGCTCACGCATGGCGTAACCACCGGGCACGTGCCAAAGCGCGCCATGTTCCAGTTCGCCTGCGGTGCCAACGATGGCACCCTTGCCATAGCCGTCGATGGTTTTCACGTCGCCCAGAGCCTTGATCAGCCGGTCAGCAAGTTCCAGCCCGAGCGGCTTCAAATCTTCCATGGCGGATTCCAGGTCGGAAACGTAGCTGCCTGCAAACGGGTTTTTGACAAGCGCCATCGCCGCAGCCCGACGGCGCGGCGCTTCGGGAACTGATCCACCATCATGAAAGATGTCTTCGACAAGCACCGCGATCTTGCGGAGAGTAAATTCAGGCATCTGCGAGGGCTCCGTTTGTTTGTGTTTTGCTGCCCGGCGAAAAATGGGCTCTGCTCTTGGGAAGCGTGTTTGCACTAGGTCTTCCGCACGTCTGGCTTCTACCCTGCAGGAACAAAGCTGCTCCCTCGATAAAACCGTCACGGATCATCGCTTCAGCACGTTCGAGCCCGCGCGACAATGCGGATGCCACTTCAGTTTCTGAGAGAACTCCGACAGCCGTGGTGACCAGCCGCATGGACAGGTCACTATCGGGTGAAATTTGTGCGGCCGGAACGCGGCTGACCGCAGAATGTCCTGGCAGATCGACGGCATTTGCAATGAGCGTTGCTCCAGCATCAGCTTCAGCCGCAGTTGCTGCAACGACCGTTACCGCATCAGCGATCCCCAGCGAGTGACTGCGGCCACGCCAGCCGCTGGTGGCAATCCCGCGTATCGGGTCCTGCGCATTTATCACCAACCGGTCGGCAAAGCCGTGGCCAGTGCCAGCAATCGCGGCGTGGAAGACTTCTCCTATGGCGAGGAAAAAAGCGATGTCGCCGCCATTGTTCACGTATGCGCGCTCCAGGCTGTGTTCGTAAAGAAGGGCAGAGAGCACCTCGTCAGCCACAGAGCCGGCGACAGCTGCCATCGGCGTGATGAATTCCTTTTTCGCGTGGCGGCTTGTCGCCTGCTCCATCCGTTTAGCTATGACTGATTTGAAGGTGCGAGGCTCACATTGCGAAGCTGCACGCAATTCCGGCAGTTCGGCAGCCAGTTCCCCCAATACCGTCTGGAACCTGGCCACAGCCTGCGCGTAAGCGGCCTTCATGTCGTCCGGCGACCCGAAAGCTTGAATTATCAAGTCTATCGGACCGTGATTGAGATGGAGGCGCTTGCCGTCGGCGAGCCACCGTGCCTGAGGGCCAATCATCGCCTCTGGCGCTTCAACTGGGCGCGCGGCGGCCAAGGGTTTTCCTCGCCGGCAAGGCGCCCTTGGCGTGGGTTTAGATATTCGCCGCCAGCGTGCTGCACATCCTGCACCGTTCGTATGTGATCCTTATGGCCACCCAACGCCAGATAATCCTCGCGCGTCAGCGTAAACTCAACAGGCGCGACCAACGCCGGGGTCGGCACCGAGCCGAAGGCTCCTTCCAGTACGCGCATGACGTCCACCATGAGAGTAATGCCGCCGCCTGGCCACACATAGACCGGCGCGCCACCGACCGTGACGTAGGTTTGGAGCCGCTGGACCGACCGGGTGAGATTGACAGGGTTGTCGACCACGCCAGCTCTCAACGATCCACCAGCACCACCCATGAAAACCACAGTACACAATGCTGGCTCGCAGTTCTCCTCGATCAGCGCAACCGAGTGGGCCAGCCGCTCAGGAAACGGTCTGGACACGGGCTTAAGCGCTTCATCAAGTTCATAGTAGGCAAACTGTTCGCCGGTCGTGGATACCATCAAAAGCGACAGGCCCGGTCGAGCCCCCTTGTTGGCATTCCAGTCCCCGAGGATCGACAGGGGGTCCGAAATGGTCGTGCCACCCCAGCCAAGACCTGGTTCCGAGACCTTGAAATAGCGTCCCGGGGTCGAGCGCCTGCCTATAATCTTGATGCCTGTATCTTCCCAGCCGAGCACCTTGCCGGCCTGATGTTCTGAAACGACGCCTGTTATATGGTCATCCACCACGACCACCTCGTCGACCAGCCCACGCCATTGGGTCGCGAACATGCCGATGGTGGCAGACCCGCAGCCAACGCGCATCCGCTTTTCGGGCTTGCCGTCGATAACCGGTGGTTTGCCAGCTTCGACGATCAGCATTGCACCACCGTCGATGGACAACTCCACCGGCTTTCGGTTGCACAGGTCAAGCATTGTCTCGCAGGTAATCCGGCCCTCTGCCTTTGAACCGCCGGTCAGATGATGGACCCCGCCAAGCGACAGCATCTGCGACCCATATTCGCCGGTGGTCACATGGCCAACCGCTTCGCCTCGGACCCTGACTGTAGCTGTTTCAGGACCGATGTGACGGTCGGTATCGATCTTCACCTTCACACCACAATAGGAAAAAATTCCCTCAGTCACCACGGTGACCATGTCGATTCCTTCAACAAGCTGACTGACGATGAAGGGCGCCGGCTTATAATCGGGGTAGGTAGTTCCCGCGCCTATGGCGGTCACAAAAGGACGATCGGGATCGATGAGCTCGCCCGTCCATGGCGTTCCGCTGGCAAATGGAACCAACTCGGCATCCGACTGAGCTGCGTGGTACAGAATGGTTAGAGGGTCCATGCGCACAATGTGACCATCGCGATTTCCGTACCGATCACATGCTCCCGTTGCGCCATCGGCAATGTAACACATGACAGGACAGGCATCGCAGCGGACCTTCTCGCCGGTCTTTTTTGCGCCAGGCTCACGGCTTTCGAAGCGCTCCGCCAGCCCGCTCACGCGTGTTCCTCCAATGCCTGAATAGCGGCGAGGACCCTGGTTGGCGTGGCCGGCAGCCGTGTCACCAGCGCACCTGTCGCATGGCGAATGGCATTGAGGATCGCCGGTGCAGTCGGGATCAACACATGTTCGCCGAGCCCCTTTGCTCCGAAAGGGCCTTCCGGGTCCGGCACTTCTATGAGGATCGTTTCAATCGGCGGGACGTCGCCGATGGTGGGGATAAGGTAATCGTGCAGGTTTTCAGTTCTGCCGGGGACATATTCCTCCATCAATGCCATGCCGATTCCCTGAGCGATGCCGCCCTCAATTTGGCCCTCGGCGAGGGTCGGGTTTATGGCGCGGCCAACATCGTGCGCCGCCGTTATCCGTGACAGGCTGACGGTTCCCAAGGCCGTGTCCACGGAAAGCTCAACAATCTGGGCACCATAACCGTAGACCGCGTAAGGTGTCCCTTGGCCGTTTTCGTCGAGCACGGTTGTCGGCGGATCGTATGTTTCTTCCGCCATGAAGACAAGATCGTGAGCATTTGCCGGGAGGGAGCCCAGCGCTAGGCGCCGCGCCGAAGCACCGTTCCCAATGACCAGATCTGAGCCCTCAAGCGCCAGCTCCGCACTATTGGTCACATTGGCGTAGCGCAGCAGCATATTGCGCAGTGCGCGCGCGGCTTTTTCGGCCGCCTTGCCCGATACAAACGTCTGCCGGGAAGCGGAGGTCTTCCCGGCATCCGGTGTGATGGCGGTATCAGCGCTGCGCAATCTGAACGACGACAACGGCAGCCCAAGCGCTTCGGCGGCAATCTGGGCGATAACCGTATTGGAGCCCTGGCCAATGTCCACTGCCCCCTGATGTAGAACCACCGTACCGTCAGCCGCAAGGCCAATCCGAATGGTTGAAGGATTAGGAAGAGATGTGTTGCCGCAGCCATACCAGCATGACGCAATGCCCACCCCGCGTCTTATCGTGATGTTCACGGCATTGAACGCTTCGGCTTGCGTCAGAGCGCGTTTCCAATGCTCGGAAAGAGCGTCAAGGCATGCGCCGATGCCCACTCCGTAAAGAGTTTGCCCGGTCACCGTTCTGGAGCCGTCCTGCAATGCGTTCATTTGCCGGAACTCCAGTCTGTCTAACTCCAGCTTTGCGGCGAGCGCGTCGAGCAAGGTTTCCTGAATAATGGTCGCCTGCGGCACGCCGAACCCGCGGAATGCACCAGACACCGGACCGTTGGTATGGATGGCGCGCGCCTCGGCACGATAATTCGGCACCGCGTAAGGTCCTGATGCATGGACCGGAACACGATTGGCCACTGTCGGTCCCCAACTCGCATAGGCGCCCGTGTTGAAAACCCCATCGAACAGCATGCCAGTAATCCGGCCCTGCGCATCCGCACCGATCGTGGCTTTCATAAGCGCAGGATGACGCTTGGTCGTCGACATCATCGATTCCGACCGTGTGTAGGCAAGCGTTGCAGGACGCCCCGTCTTCAACGCCACCAGTCCGATGAGTGGCTGCACCGAAATGTCGAGCTTCGAGCCGAAGCCTCCGCCTGTAGCGGTCGGCACGATGCGAACCTTTTCCGGCGGCAGTCCAAGCACGGCAGCTGTGTCGTCACGGTCCATATAGGGCGCTTGTGTACAGACATGGATGACCAGTGTGTCGCCTTCCATCATCGCATGTCCAGCTTCGGGCTCGATGTAGGCATGCTCCACGTATGCAGTCTCGATCGATCCGGAAACCGCATGAGCAGTCCTCGCCAGGGCGCCTTCCGGATTTCCGCAGCTCACTCGTCCACTTACAAGATGATTTCCCGGGCGCGAGGGGTGAAGCTGCACGCAGTCATCCTGGACTGCGCGAACAGGGTCTAGCGTGTGCGGCCGTTCCGTCCAGACGATTGGAAATCGTGACAAGTCGAGAGATGCCATGGCGGGCCTCTCACCCGCGATGATCGCGACAGCCTCCCCTCTGAATCTTGCTACCGTTGCGGCAAGCGCGGGCTGATCAGCAAAGGCAGGAATGACACCAAAGCAATTTTTTCCGGGGATGTCTTTGGCCGTGTAGACGGCAACTACGCCCGGGTGTTCCTTCACAAATCCGGCAATATCGCCGAACTGAAATTTGGCATGCCAGTAAGGTGAGCGTATAACGGCCACGGCCAATGCGTTGGTCGGGAACCCGTCGGCTCCGAAACGCTCGGAGCCCGTCACCTTGGCAACTCCGTCAATCCGAACCACGCGAGAGCCGATTAGGGAGACTTGTTCAGACGGTAGGCTTACCGACTTGGATGCAGCCATGACTGCCTGAACTATCTTCCGATAACCGGTGCAGCGGCAAAGAACTCCGCCCAGAGCATCCTGGACCTCCTGCTCCTGCGGCTCAGGATTGACTTCGAGCAGCGCTGTCGCGGCCATTAAAAAGCCCGGCGTACAGATGCCGCACTGGACTGCACCATGGTCGAGAAATGCCTGTTGCAGCCGCGAGAGGATTCCATTGGTCGCCAGTCCCTCGACACTGCGTATCCGCTTTCCCTCGACCGAAGCCACCGGCACCAGACAAGCGCAGACCGGCTGATCGTCAAGCAGGACGGTGCATGCTCCGCAATCGCCGGCATCACAGCCATTTTTGACGCCCATCATCTGGGCCTCATCGCGCAATACCGTGCTTAACCGCGCATAGGGCACAACATCGAAGCACGCGGCCACACCGTTGACCTCACATGCGATTTTTTCAGCTTCACTCATGCCGCACCTAAACCGCTGCGCTGCTGCGCCTGCGCTGCTGAGCAGGCGGCGGCAAGTGCCCGGGAAACTATCTCGCACGAGGCCTTGCGACGGAAATCCCCGCTCCCGCGCACATCATCTATCGGTTGCAGCGCTTCGAAGTAACACGGGTCAACATGCTGGCGCAGCCCACCCTGCGCAGACCTACCGACGAGACTTTTCTCCAAAGCGGGAAATCGCATCGCCACCTCAGAGCAAGCACCCACCGAGATTGCGCAGTCCTCGACCACACCATTGCGAAGCGCTACACGAGCTGCTGCCATGGCAACGGATATGACCAGATAACGCCGAGCACCCAGTTTTACGAACGACGACGCTCCCGCGGTCGCCCGTGTTGGAATCCGTATCGCGGTTACAAGTTCATCCGGTGCAAGCGCGGTACGTCGATTGCCGAGAATGAATTCGCTCAGAGGCAGCACCCGTGTGGCTCCCTGGCTTGCGAGCTCGACTTCGGCCTCCAGGATCATCAACGCCGGCACTCCATCAGCAGCAGGCGACGCATTGCACAGGTTACCCCCCACCGTACCGGCGTTCTGAATCTGCACAGAGCCAACTTCGCGGGCGGCCTGCTTTAGCGCTGCGAAGGCTGGAGGGAGAGTTCTCGACGCTGCTATGTCGCCCCAGGTCGTGCGCGCACCAATGATGAGGTGGGTGGTGGTCGTGGTAATGGCACGCAACTCTGCCAGACCATTGATGTCCAGGACGGGCTCGGCAACTGGACGGTTGCCCTGGGCCGGATAAAAATCTGTTCCGCCCGCCAAAAGCCGCCAAGGCCGTTCCGCCAAAAGGGCCAGAGCGTCGGTCACCGTGTGGGGTTTTGCGTAACGGGTCACGCCGTGCCTCGACAGAGAGCGAACTCAAATTCATTCGTATGCAAATGATATCAGTGCACTTCCGTGAGGGAAAGGGCTTTTGCAGATGAAGTCAGCAGTTGACGTGCGTGTCGTTTTTAGTTGTGTTCGAGATGCTGCGGGAAAAAGGAGTGTGGCGTCAATGTTTTCAGGGGCACTGGTTGTCATAGACGTGCAAAACGATTTCTGCCCAGGCGGCGCGCTCGCGGTTGCAGGTGGTGATGCGGTGGTGCCTCTCATCAACGCGCTCGAGAGGGAATTCGAACATGTGATCCTGACCCAGGACTGGCATCCGCCGCACCATTCGAGCTTTGCGTCTACTCATCCCGGCAAGTCGGCGTTCGAAACAATCGACAAGCCCTACGGTCTGCAGACACTTTGGCCGGATCACTGTGTGCAAGGGTCAGCAGGGGCTGCTTTCCATCCTAACCTCAGCCGCACGCGTGCGGAACTGATCGTGCGCAAGGGCTTTCGATCCGAGATCGACAGTTACTCGGCTTTTTTCGAAAATGATCATGTTACGCCCACGGGGCTTGGCGGTTATCTTGCGGAGCGCGGAATTCGTGACATCACACTGGTCGGATTAGCAACCGACTTCTGCGTTGCCTTTTCGGCGCTTGACGCGGGTCGCCTCGGCCTCAATGTCACCGTTCGGCTCGAGGCCTGCCGGGCTATCGACCTTGACGGCTCCCTAGACGTAATGCTGGGAAAGATGCGCGACGCCGATGTGATGCTCGTATAGTTGCCTCTGGCCGGCGGACAAAGACTCATCCGTCCTGTGCCAATTGGAATTAGGCAGCCAAGACTATACATGCACTAAAAATTCCTGCCGGAGACACTTCCATGACGCTGAAAATCGCCGTCCAGATGGACCATGTGAAAACCGTCTCAATTGGGGGCGACACCAGTTTTGCACTCTCGCTGGAGGCACAGCGGCGTGGCCACAAATTGTTCCATTATACACCCGACCTCCTTTCTCTGGTCGACGGGATGGTGGTAGCCCGGGTTGAACCTATGCAGGTCCGCGACGTTCAGGGCGACCATTTTACGCTCGGAGAACCAGTTCGCACGGATTTGGCGGAGATGGACGTGATCCTGTTGCGTCAGGATCCTCCGTTCGACATGAACTATATCACGACCACGCATATCCTGGAGCGCATCCATCCCAAAACGCTCGTGGTCAATGACCCTGCCTGGGTGAGAAACAGCCCTGAAAAAATATTCGTCACCGAATTTGCGGACCTGATGCCCGAAACGCTGATTACCAAGGATCCGCTGGAGGTCGCAGTGTTTCGTCGGGCGCATGGCGATATCATCGTCAAGCCACTTTACGGAAATGGCGGAGCCGGCATCTTTTTGCTGCATGAGGGCGACCGTAACCTCTCGTCGCTGCTTGAAATGTTTGGCCAGATGTTCCCAGAGCCGTTCATCGTGCAGCGCTACCTTAAGGAGGTCCGAGCAGGCGACAAGCGCATCATTCTGATCGACGGCGAACCTGTCGGAGCCATTAACCGCGTGCCGGCGGAACATGATTCACGCTCCAACATGCATGTCGGGGGGCGTGCAGAGAAGACGGAGCTTACCAATCGCGAACGTGAAATTTGCGGCCGCATCGGTCCGGCACTAAAGCAGCGTGGCTTTGTCCTCGTTGGCATCGATGTGATCGGCGACTACATGACCGAGATCAATGTCACCTCGCCGACCGGTGTGCGCGAGGTGAAAAAGTTTGGTGGGGCTGATATCGCCGCCCTGTTTTGGGATGCCGTGGAGGCCAAAAGGGATTAACGGCTTCTTGTTTTTGTTCTGTTCCGGCATTTGCAACCGACCACAACCTGATTTGAGTCTTTGTTCCCTTATTGTTCTTGCCTCGGTTGTAAAACTGTGGTTCCTTCAATCGCTGCTGTCAAAACAGCAGCGATCAGGGGGCAAGATATGGTTTCGCGGGTGCGCACCGTAGCGTTTCAGGGAATTGAGGCAGTGCCTGTCGATGTTCAGGTGATGATCGCCCCAGGCAAGGTCGGGATGCACATTGTAGGCCTGCCAGACAAGGCTGTAGCTGAGAGCCGAGAGCGGGTGCAGGCCGCGCTGCATGCTTCGGGCCTTTCGATGCCGGCGAAAAAAGTGACCGTCAATCTGGCGCCGGCGGATCTCCCCAAGGAAGGCAGTCATTATGATCTACCGATTGCGCTTTGCCTTATGGCCGGGTTGGGCGCGATACCTGCTGACGCACTGGACGGGTTTCTGGTCCTGGGTGAGTTGTCTCTGGATGGGACTATCTCGGCCGTTGCTGGGGCTTTGCCAGCAGCCATTGGCGCAAACGCGCTTGGAAAAGGATTGATATGTCCGCATGACTGCGGGCCAGAGGCGGCGTGGGCAGGACGCGATTTTGACATCCTCGCACCACGTAGCCTGATCGCCATCGCCAATCATTTTCGCGGAACGCAGATTTTGACCCGCCCGGAGGCGAGTGTTCACCCAGCTGCGACGAACCTTCCCGATCTTGCTGACATCAAAGGACAGGAAAGTGCCAAGCGGGCACTTGAGGTGGCGGCAGCCGGCGGCCACAATCTGTTGCTGATCGGGCCTCCGGGTTCGGGGAAGTCCATGCTCGCGCAAAGATTGCCATCAATCTTGCCACCGCTCTCGCCGCGCGAATTGCTTGAGGTGTCGATGGTGACATCGATTGCCGGCGAACTTGCAGGTGGAAAGCTCACTAACAGGAGACCATTTCGGGCGCCACATCATTCTGCCTCGATGGCGGCTATGGTGGGCGGAGGACTGCGTATCAAACCTGGTGAGGTATCGCTGGCGCATAATGGCGTCTTGTTCCTCGATGAGCTCCCGGAATTTTCGCCGGCCGCACTTGACTCGATGCGCCAGCCTCTAGAGGCGGGCGAATGTATTATTGCGCGTGCCAACCACCGCGTCACCTATCCAGCCCGGTTCCAGCTTGTTGCAGCTATGAACCCATGCCGTTGCGGAATGGCTGGGGAACCAGGCTACCGGTGCGCGCGCGGTCCGCGCTGCCGAACCGATTATCAGGCGCGCATTTCAGGCCCGCTTCTCGATCGGATCGATCTCCGAATCGAGGTGCCGGCAGTCACAGCGTCAGATCTCATTCGTCCGGCGCAGGCTGAAGCAAGTGCTGCGGTAGCCGAACGCGTGGCACGCGCAAGAGACATTCAGCGTCAACGTTATGAGGGGCTTGGTCTGCCGCACATAACGACCAACGCCAATTGCACGACCGCCCTCATAGAAACGATTACTGCGCCTGATGCAGCAGGACTTTCATTAATGAGAGACGCAGCGGACAAGCTTGGATTTTCAGCGCGCGCCTACCATCGGGTTTTGAAGGTTGCGCGGACATTGGCTGACCTCGATGGCGCTGAAACCGTAGGCCGCATTCATCTAGCGGAATCCATCTCATACCGTATGTCAGCTGAGAGGCTTCAGCAGGCGGCCTGACGGCTCTTCAGGCGCTTACTGAACAGAGCCCACTAGCGGGCTTTCCCCGCCCCGTATGGAAACCCAACGACCGGTATGATCCGCGGCCTGCCGCTTAAGGTAGCGGTAGCCAGTCTCTTCCCAAGGACGGACGTCGTCGTGCAGATTGTCCAATATGTAATCGCCCTTGTCAGTCCTCACGGTCAACACTGCGTGGCCCTCGCCATCGGTCTTGCGCACCACGGTTATAAGAAGGTCTGCGGTCGAAACTCCAGATTTCATCAGTATCCGGCGTTTCTCAAGAACATAGTCCTCACAATCGCCGTACTCGCGAGGGTACGTCCAGACCTCATCCTTGCCATAGAGGTCAATGTCGTTCATCGGCTTGATGGCGGCATTAACTGCAAGATTGACGCTGGTGAGTTGGCGAAGAAGTGCGGCGCTCATGCGCGCGGGCTCTAAGTCGACCGAGCGTATGGAACATTCGGCAGGCCGGGACTTACAAAATTCGAAATGGCCGATCGGCTGCGATGTGAGCCCGCCGGTTTGCATCGGAGCAGCGTAGGCGACACCACACACCGCCAAAGCGGCTAGGACGCTTCCTGTACCTGCCGCAATTTTTTTCCCCCAGGAGGAAACCATCAGCCGTCCCCGATACCTTTTTTTATTAACAAAAGGTTAAGGTCGACTGATGCCTGATGTCAATTCAAGCGTGGCAACGATCGTCTGGAATGGTTACTTCCTTAGTGCGCGTTGCGCAGTGGTAACACCGGATCACTCCTGCACACGGCCTACGGCTTGGCGGAATGCACGATGCGGGGGCGCGCCTGCTTGCGGGAACTTCTCGAATGCGCCGCCATGAAATCAACGATGCGTGGCACAATCTCCTTGCGGAACCGCGAGCCGTTGAACACACCGTAGTGGCCGACAGAGGGCTGCAAATAGTGTGAGCGCATCGATTGGGGAATGTTGACGCACAGGTCATGAGCGGCTCGCGTCTGCCCTATGCCCGAAATGTCATCATTCTCTCCTTCGATTGTAAGCAGAGCCACATTGCGGATTGCTGCGGGGTCAACATTTTCCGCGCGATGCATCATGGTTCCGTTTGGCAGCGCCTGACGCACAAACACGGTATCCACCGTCTGAAGGTAGAACTCGGCCGTCATGTCCATGACCGCGAGATATTCGTCGTAAAAGTCGCGATGCTTTTCCGCGCTGTCGCCATCATCCTTGACGAGGTGCATGAAAAAATCTTTATGCGCCCCTAAATGGCGATCAAGGTTCATGCTCATGAAGCCGGACAATTGCAGGAAACCGGGATAGACGTCACGCATGTAGCCTGGATTAGGCCACGGCACCTGCATGATGACGTTCTCGCGAAACCAGTCGATGCCTTTCTCCTGGGCGAATGCGTTGACCGCCGTTGGGCTCTGTCGCGTATCAATCGGTCCGCCCATCAATGTCATGCTTGAGGGAGCAAACTGGTCGCCGCGTGCTTCCATCAGGGCCGCTGCGGCGAGCACCGGAACCGAGGGTTGGCACACAGCCATGACATGGGTGTCCGGCCCAAGAAAATGAAGGATGTCTATAATATAGTCGATATAGTCATCAAGATCGAAACTGCCGTCGGTTACCGGCACCTTGCGCGCATCGGTCCAGTCCGTAATGTAAACATCAGCGTGCGGGAGCATCGCCTCGACTGTTCCCCGGAGAAGGGTCGCATAGTGGCCCGACATCGGTGCCACGATCAGCAATTTCGGTTCGGTCCCCTTTTCACATTGAGCGCTTCGCTCAAAATTGATCAGCTTGCAGAATGGCTTTTGCCAAACCGTCGTTTCGGTCACTTCGACGGATTGGGCATTGGCTGTCGTCTCGTCCAGGCCGAAAACCGGTTTGCCGTAGCGACGCGTGGTGCGTTCGAAGAGTTCTGCGGCAGCGGCG
This sequence comes from Mesorhizobium sp. NBSH29, assembly GCF_015500055.1. Taxonomy (NCBI): domain Bacteria; kingdom Pseudomonadati; phylum Pseudomonadota; class Alphaproteobacteria; order Hyphomicrobiales; family Phyllobacteriaceae; genus Mesorhizobium; species Mesorhizobium sp. NBSH29. The sequence goes on along the minus strand of NZ_CP045492.1, from coordinate 971,733 downwards.
GCCGACCGCCCCCAGGCAGTGTGAGAAACTGGATTGAGTGGATTGCTGTAGAACAGCCGCATAGCATCAGCGCAGACTCGCACTGGCTGCAGCGAGGCATGACTCAATTCATAGAACTGGTAGAACATCAGGAACCTCGTCGTGGCGGCGCATGTTGGGCTGCCATCTTGCTATGCAGCAAAACTAGGGCTGTAATTGCTGCAATGCAATAGAGCCGTCATCCGACTGTCGCATAGAAGTGTCCGGCGTTTTGACGAAGTACCTGTTGTCCCGCGTCGCTTATGCTCCTTCGACAAGCACAATTTCGCCATCAGCGCATTCATGCCTGATAGACTTCGCGACCTGATATTCTGGCGAGTTATAGCAGGCCTTGGCGCTTTCGAATGAAGCGAACTCAATGATCACATTCCTTGCACGGTGTGCCCCTTCGACGCCCTCGGCACTACCGCCGCGTGCAAGAAATCGGGCGCCGAACTGTTCGAAAGCCGGCTTGGCAGCGGCGACATAGTCTTTGTAGCGCTCAGCATCGCGTATATCGACTCGCGCAATCCAATAACCCTTGGCCATATTCTACCCTACACCGCCTCTTGAGATAACGCGGCGCTCATCTCGGCTAAAATGGCGAGAGCCGCCGCTTTACGGTCTTCAGCGCCTATAATAGGACGCCCCACCACCAAATGGCTGGACCCTGCACGAACCGCTTCGCCAGGCGTCATGACACGCTTTTGGTCGCCGCGCTGCCCCCCTTCGGGACGGATGCCCGGAGTCACCACGGCCATTTTGTTGCCCACAATCTTGCGGACTGCCGCCGCTTCCGAGGCAGAGCAGACTATGCCGCCCATCCCAGCGTGAAGCGCCTGTTCAGAACGGCGTAGAACGAGGGTGTGAGGGTCATATTCATATCCCGCATCGATTACGTCCAGTTCATCCATTGAGGTGAGCACGGTGACCCCAAGAAGGCAAAGGCTGCTGCCTTTTGCCGCCGCTACTGCGGCACTCATCGCCTTTGGATAGGCATGGACCGTGAGCATCGAGACGCCCATCTTAGCTATGTTCTCAACGCCTCTGGATACTGTGTGATCTATGTCGAGCAGCTTCATATCGAGGAATACTTTGCTGCCGCTGCTGGCCAACTCACGCGCGAAATCCAGGCCGCCCGCAAAGGCCAACTGGTAGCCAATCTTGAACCAGGATACAGTCCCCTCGAGGGCGCTGACAACTGTTTCGGCTTCGCCAAGAGTTGGAACATCGAGGCCGACGATCAGCCGATCGCGCATCGCATCACTCATGCAAGGCCTGCCCTTTCGAAGATTTCTACCTGTGTCCAATCGCATAAAAGACGCCGCTGGGAAAGGCTGAAGGCGAAGATGCATCCCCCACCTGCATGCTGGTCCTGAGACCGCGAGACTTGAAACCCGCCGAGATGACACTTGAGAAGCGTTCCTACGCCCCCATGTCCGACAAATGCGATATCACCCGCGCTGTGGTGCTGAAGCGCGCTTTCGACGCGTTCGACAATGCGATTTTGTGCGTGTCTGGCGGTCTCCCACCCGCGATAGCTCTCGTCTGGATGGGCGAAGAACCAATCGGCGGCCTTCTCGAACCGGTCTGGTGGCAAAAAACCGGTGGCCTCGCGGTCATTTTCGCCCATTTTTGCATCAGTTGTGATTTCGCAACCTGCTTGTTGGACCAAAATTGCAGCACTCTCTAGCGCCTTGCGCTCGGCGCTAGAGAATATCGCGGCTAGCGACGCCACCCAAGGGCGTCCTGTCACTGCTGCGAGCCTTTCGCGTCCCAGATCGGATAGGCTCCAATCCGGGACAGGAATTGACGGATCGATATTGACCTGGGGATGGGTGAGATAAAAACCGATCATAGCTGGGTACGGGTAGAGAGCATCTGTGCCCGCTCAATAAGTGTCCGACACACCTTGCCAAGCGATTTTCGCAGATGGTCATCCTTCAATGAGCCGTCCTCCTCAAAAGCCTCCTGAGCGCGTGGCACCGAAAGTTGAGGCGTGATCACTTCCACTTTGCAGTGCAGCAGTACGGAACGAAGATGATAGAGGCCGCGCACGCCTGCGAATGCACCATCGGAAGAGGAGCAGAGCGCGGCAACCTTGCCCTCGAAAGGCGCGAAGGGTTTGCCGGCTTCCTTGCGAATGCGGCTTACCCAGTCGAGGCAATTCTTGAGCAAGGGCGGGATCGAGGAATTGTATTCCGGGCTGGCAACTAGCATTCCGTCATGGGCCGCGATTTGCCGACCGAGCCTATAGGCATTGTCGGGTATGCCCTCTTCTGCCTCCAGATCCTGATTCAAGATCGGCAGTGGGTAGTCGCCAAGCGAAATTCTCGATATTTCGGCGCCCTGCTCGGCCAATTCTTTCATTGCCGCGTCCGCCGTCTTACCGCTCAACGCGCCGGTGCGGATCGAGCCTGCGAATACGAGAATTCTGGCTGCCATTTTCCTCCCCTTCAACCGAGCTCAGGCTTGCAGTGGGCGGCGATAGATCCAGAGCTGCGTAGGCGGAATGTTGCGGATGATGAAGTCGAAGTGCTTCACCGTATAGTTTCCGCGTCCAGGTGGAATCGGTGACATAGGACCATAGGTGATCTGAATCACTGGACGACCAGCGGGAAGGCGGTTCAGCAAGCTGTCGAGATATCGGACCCGGTGTTCGACCGGGAAGTTAAGCAGCGGAACTGCCGAAATGACTGAATCGAACTGGAGCTCGCCTTTTTCGCCCAGCGACGCATCCAGATCGAACGCATCGCCCTGAATAACGTTGACGCCCGGAAAGCGGCCACGCAGATGGGAAACAAATTCCGGGGAGTATTCCACCGCATAGAGTCTTTCGGGGGCGATCCCGCGGGCGAGGATTGCCTTGGTGATGACACCTGTGCCCGGGCCGACCTCAAGAATCGGCAAACCCGAATCAGGGTCGACGACAGACGCCATGCGACGCGCGGCGACGGAACTTGTCGGCACGATGGAGCCAACGGCCTTGGGCTTGTCGATCCACCCCTTGAAGAAGCGAAGTTCTTCGTCGAATTTTGAGGCGAGCGATTTACGCAAACCCGTTCCTTCAGCCATGGATGTCCCTCCGTTCAGCCAGTGGCATCAAGTCTATTACGCCAGACTTTGACCTAAGCAAGTCAAAACGGCCCAACAGCCACCGCAACTTCGTTTTTTCCCGGTAATCATTCGCTGAAGGATTCGAAAAAAACTTTCATTCGCGAGAAAAAGCCGCTGGATTGAGGACTATTGTCCTTGGATGACAGCTGTTCAAACTCTTCCAGCAATTCACGCTGCTTGCGCGATAGGCTCTGAGGAGTTTCGACCGCCACCTGAATGTAAAGGTCGCCGATATTGGGTTGCCGCAGAACCGGCATGCCCTTGCCCTTGAGTCGGAACTGACGACCGTTCTGAGTGCCCTCTGGAACTTTCACACGGGTCTGCGTTCCATCGAGCGTGGCCACTTCGAACTGGCCGCCGAGCGCTGCCGTCGTCATCGCGATCGGTGCTTTGCAATAGAGGTCCGCGCCATCGCGCTGGAAGAACTCGTGCGGCTTGACCGACAAGAAGATATAGAGGTCTCCTGGGGGAGAGCCGCGCATGCCGGCTTCGCCTTCATTGGCTAGGCGGATACGCGTACCGTCTTCGATGCCAGCCGGTATATTGACTGAAAGCGAGCGTTCCTCTGTGACCCGACCTTGGCCCGAGCATTTCGGGCACGGATCCTTAATCGTCTGACCTCTTCCGTGGCACTGCGGGCAGGCCCGTTCTATTGAAAAGAATCCTTGTGCCGCGCGTACCCGACCGGCACCCGCGCACATGGAACAATTGACTGGCTGAGTGCCAGGTTTCGAGCCGGATCCCGAACAATCCGTGCACGATATGGACGCCGGCACGCGGATCTGCGCCGTCTTCCCGGCGAAAGCCTCTTCGAGTGTGATTTCCATATTGTAGCGCAGATCGGCTCCACGCTCGCGACCACCTGATGAACGGCGCTGCCGCCCGCCCATCATGTCGCCAAAAATGTCTTCAAAGATATCCGAGAAGCCACCGCCGCCAAAGCCTTGGCCACCGCCGTTCATACCGCCCTGCTCGAAAGCAGCGTGGCCGAAACGGTCGTAGGCCGCACGCTTCTGGGGGTCCTTTAGCGTTTCATAAGCTTCGTTAATTTCCTTGAACTTGTGTTCACAGGAATTGTCACCCGGATTCCGGTCCGGGTGGAACTGCATGGCGAGCTTGCGGAAAGCCGACTTGAGCTCCTTCTCGTCGGCACCCTTCTGGACCCCCAGCGTTTCGTAGAAATCAGCTTTCATGTCGTCCCGTGCGCCAAGTTTTTGGCCCATCATTTCTCATGTGGGCAGGCTTCGATACAGCTGGCATCCGATTTAGTAGGCCTCAGTAGCCGATTCCATAGTCGAAGCGATTATACCTGCAACTTTTCCGCTTTCAGGCGAAGTATTGCACGCAGGAAGTCCGATATGCGCCTTTAAACAAAAGCCCGGCGCAGTGCACCGGGCTTTTTCTTTCAAAGAACTGATCAGGCCGACTTTTTCTTGTCGTCGTCCTCGTCGATTTCTTCGAAATCGGCATCGACCACGTCGTCGCTGTCCTTGGACGCATCTGCTGCGGCATCGGCTTCGGCGGTCTCTTTCTGAGACGACTCATACATTGCCTGGCCAAGCTTCATCGACGCTTCGGCGAGCGCCTGCGTCTTGGCCTCGATCTCCGCCGGATCCTCGCCCTCTGTCGCCGTTTTCAAAGCGGTGATGGCTTCGGAGATTGCTGTTCGGTCCCCCTCCGAAACCTTATCGCCATATTCTTTCAGCGACTTTTCAGACGAATGGGCTAATGCCTCGGCTTGGTTGCGTGCATCGACCAAGGCTCGGCGCTTCTTGTCCGCCTCGGCATTCGCTTCGGCATCCTTCACCATATTCTCGATGTCGGCGTCGGACAGGCCGCCGGATGCCTGGATTCGGATCTGGTGCTCCTTACCAGTACCCTTGTCCTTGGCCGAAACATTGACGATGCCATTGGCGTCGATGTCGAAGGTGACTTCGATCTGCGGCACTCCGCGTGGTGCAGGCGGAATGCCCACGAGGTCGAACTGGCCGAGCGCCTTGTTATCGGCGGCCATCTCTCGCTCACCCTGGAAAACCCGGATCGTCACGGCTGACTGAGAATCTTCCGCCGTCGAGAACACCTGGCTTTTCTTGGTTGGGATCGTGGTGTTGCGCTCGATCAGACGCGTGAACACACCACCCAGCGTTTCAATGCCGAGGGAAAGCGGGGTCACGTCGAGAAGCAGAACGTCCTTCACGTCGCCCTGTAGAACGCCGGCCTGAATCGCGGCACCAAGCGCCACAACCTCATCAGGGTTCACGCCCTTGTGTGGCTCCTTGCCGAAGAATTTTTTGACCACTTCCTGAACCTTGGGCATGCGCGTCATGCCGCCCACCAGAACCACTTCGTCGATTTCGCCTGGCTTGAGGCCGGCATCCTTGAGCGCTGCCTTGCAGGGCTCAATGGTACGCTGCACCAGATCATCGACCAATTGCTCGAACTTCGCGCGGGTGAGTTTCATGGTCAGATGCTTGGGACCCGACTGGTCTGCAGTGATGAACGGCAGGTTGATCTCGGTCTGGGCCGACGCTGAAAGCTCGATTTTCGCCTTCTCAGCAGCTTCCTTGAGGCGCTGCAGAGCAAGCTTGTCGTTCTTCAGATCTATGCCCTGTTCCTTCTTGAACTCGGCTGCGAGATATTCGACGAGACGCATGTCAAAATCTTCACCGCCCAGGAAGGTGTCGCCATTGGTCGACTTCACCTCGAACACGCCATCGCCGATCTCCAACACGGAGATATCGAAGGTGCCGCCGCCAAGATCGTAGACGGCAATGGTCTTACCTTCCTTTTTGTCGAGGCCATAGGCGAGGGCTGCCGCTGTCGGCTCGTTGATAATGCGCAGTACTTCCAGACCAGCGATCTTGCCGGCATCCTTGGTGGCCTGCCTCTGCGCGTCGTTGAAATAAGCTGGGACCGTGATGACAGCCTTTTCGACCTTCTCGCCGAGATAGGCTTCCGCTGTCTCCTTCATCTTCTGCAGGATCATGGCCGATATCTGCGAAGGCGAGTGCTTGTTGCCTGTGGCTTCTACCCAAGCGTCGCCGTTGTCGCCCTTGACGATTTTGTAGGGGACCAACTTCTTGTCTTTTTCGGTGACCGGATCGTCATACCGGCGCCCGATCAGGCGCTTGACCGCAAAAATGGTGTTTTCGGGGTTGGTAACGCCCTGGCGCTTGGCTGGCTGGCCAACGAGGCGCTCTCCTTCACTCGTAAAGGCGACGATGGAAGGGGTGGTGCGTGCGCCTTCCGCGTTTTCGATGACCTTCGCATCTTTGCCATCCATGACGGCGATGCAGGAATTGGTCGTTCCCAAATCGATACCGATTACTTTAGCCATGTTCATTCTCTCCACTAAGCAGACTGTCAGGACCCGATCAGGCGTTCCAGAGACAGCCCCTGTTCACACATGAAATCTCACGAATTTGCCGGTGCTCCGGCTCTCCTCGCAAGTGTGCGGCGTATATAAGAAGGCCCTTTCCGACACGCAAGGCATATCCGCTGTGGATACGCTCGGCTATTTGCAATCATATTCGGTCTGAGGTCGGATTCCGCGGGGATTTATCAACTTTGGCCCAAATGAGCATGACGGCACACGCGGAGATCATCACTGCGGTTGTGTTCCCGCGATATCCGGATAATCCTTGAAAGCTGATTTCGACGATGATTGGACCGGCATGCACGGAACTACTTCACGACACATGCGCCTGACCCAAGCGCATGTAGCAAAGCTTACCCAAAAATTCGACGATCCGGGGTTTATCGCGCTGCCAGGATACCGGGTGGCGACCGATTCGGATTATCAAAGGGTCGTCGCCGAACTGGTCGCAGAAACCCCCGGCGATGGATTTTGGGTGTTTGCCTATGGGTCTCTGATCTGGAACCCTGCCTGCGCCTTTGTTGAACAACGGATAGGCGTCGTACATGGCTGGCACCGTGCCTTCTGTCTTGGGTGGGATCAGCGGTTTCGTGGCAATCCCGAAGCGCCGGGGCTGATGCTTGCCCTTGATCGCGGTGGGCAGTGCCGCGGAGCGCTCTACAGGCTGCCCTCCGAAGCGCTGGCCGAAAACCTTGACCGCCTGGTTCGTCGCGAGATGAGCATGGTGCCCAGCGCGTTTCCACCGCGTTGGGTGACGGTTAAGACCGGCACCGGCCCGGTTCGGGCACTTACCTTCGCCATGAACCGCAAAAGTGGGCGCTATGTCAGCGGCCTTCCGATGGAGGAGCTGGCTGCCGTTCTTGCCTGTGCATGCGGCCACCGCGGATCAATGGCTGAGTATCTTTTTTCCACGGTCAGCCACCTTGAACAGCTCGGCATCCATGACCGACATCTTTGGGCCCTGCAGGACCTTGTTGCCCGACACATTGAAGAACAGCACGGCCTCTGAGCCCTGCTGTAAGAGCTCAAAGATATTCCCAGCCATCATGTTCTCCCGCGCGAAAGATGGCGTCGATCATCTTCTGGTTTTTGACCGACTGCTCGAGCGGGAAGACATCATCGCCGCCGCCCAGCGCCGCTCGTGCAAAAGTTTCGACCTCAAGACAATATTGGCGCGTGCCGGGAAAGCGAAATACTGTTGCCTCGGTGTGGGTTTGGTTATGCAACTCCACCCGAGAATGCTCGTAATCGCCTGCATTGAACGGCCCGTGCACCTCGATAAAACCGTGCTCGCCGTGGAAAACCATGAACTGACGTAACGCCATTTGAGTAGAGCAATAGAATGTGAGGTCGAAATCGCCAAAATCGGCTTTCACGCTGGAGTAGGTATCGGTGCCAAACTTCTCGTCGCGTTCAACCGTGGCCTGAATGCGTACCGGCTCTTTACCAGTCACCATTCGGGTAGCAACGCTTGGATAGACGCCGATATCTGGTAGCGCGCCGCCGCCTAGCGAAAGCTGATTGCGCATGTTCGATGGATCAACATTAAAGTAAGAGAACGCGCCTTGCACGTGGCGCACCCTGCCGATAGCGCCAGCAGCGATGAGCTGGCGCACCTTGATCCATTGCGGATGGTAAAACACCATGAAGGCTTCGCAGATCAAAACCTTGTTGCGGTCGCGTGCTTCGATTATTTGGGCAATGTCTGCGGCCTGAAGAGCAATCGGCTTTTCACACAAAACATGCTTTCCGGCATTTGCAGCCTTCAGTGTCCATTCCACATGCTGCGATGTCGGGAGCGGGATGTAGACACCGTCAACCTCATCAGAGGCCAGAAGCTCCTCATAGGAGCCAAAGGCATGCGGCGCACCAAAGCGATCTGCAAGCGCACGGGCTTTGCTCAGTTCACGGCTGGCAATCGCGGTGATAACGCCATTTTCTGCATCTGCAATCGCAGGCAATAGCTGTTCACGGCCAATCTTTGCCGTCGACAATACACCCCATCTGAACATGCTCATCCCCCTCAGTTTTTAATCGCGAACTTTTCAGGCTCGCAGCACACCGCCGGTCTGCTTTTTGACGTTGTCGATGATACGCGTTGCCAGCGCCTCGAAATCCTCATCGGTCAATGTCTTCTCGACAGGCTGAATTGATACTTCAATGGCCACCGATTTTTTGCCTTCGCCAAGGGACGCGCCCTCGAACAGATCGAAGACGGATACAGAAGTCACAAGCTTCTTGTCAGCACTCAGCGCTGCCCGAACGAGAGGGCCGGCTTCCACCGAACGGTCAACCACAAAGGCAAAGTCGCGCTTCACTGTCTGGAGGCTCGAAAGTTCCAGCTTGGGCTTGGTGCGTGTTGGTTTGGCTTTCGGCTCAGGGATGGCATCAATGAAAATTTCAAAGCCACAGAGCGGCCCGCTCACATCAAGGAGTTCCAGCGTCTTTGGGTGGAACTCACCAAAGGTGCCGAGCAGCACTTTGGGCCCGAGCTTGATGCTGCCTGAACGGCCAGGATGATACCATTCTGGACCACCTGCTTCGATCTGCAGTTTGTCAACTGGCGCACCACATGCTTCCAGCGCCGCCAGCGCATCTGCCTTGGCGTCGAATACGCCGACCACAGAACCGTTGCCGCTCCAATGCCTGCCTGAGCCATCTGCCTTTGCGGTGCCGCGCCTGACGCCTGCCGCAACCCTGCGCTGTGCTTCAGGCGTATCGCCTTCATAAGTTCCGGAGACCTCAAACAGAGCCACATCACCAAAACCGCGATCAACATTACGTTGAACGGCTGAAAGCAAACCCGGCAGCAAGGACGGACGCATGTCCGACATGTCGGCAGCAATTGGATTGGCAAGCCTCAGCGCAGGCTGGCCACCGGCAAATGCCTGAGCGTGTTTCGCGGAAATGAATGACCAATTGATGGCTTCCATCAAACCGCGCACGGCCAAGGCACGTCTTGCAGACCGCGTGCGGATCTGAAGTGTTGTCAGCACCTTGGTGCCCACGCCTGCAAGCGCTGGCAGCGGTTGCGGTTCAATCGCATCAACGCCATGCATGCGCATGACCTCTTCAACGAGGTCGGCCTTGCCATCAATATCGGGACGCCAGGAGGGAACTGAAACACGCACCTCGTCGCCTGAACCGCTGACCGTGAAGCCAAGCCGGGTCAATATATCAAGACTTTCTTGTCCTGCGACCTCAAGGCCGGTCAGACGTTTCACCTCGGCCAATGGGAATTTTACAACTTTCGGGGTGTAGCCTGCATAGCCAATGATTTGAGCTTCACTTGGCTGGCCACCACAAAAATCCGTGACGAGCTTTGTCGCGAGTTCCAGTCCAGGAGCCATCATTTCGGGGTCAACGCCGCGTTCAAAACGATAGCGTGCATCGGTGATGATGCCGAGTTCGCGGCCTGTGCGAGCAATGTTCATCGGCTCCCAGAGCGCGGATTCAATCAGCACATCAGTTGTGGTTTCATCGCAGCCAGAATGCGCGCCACCCATGATACCGGCAATAGATTCGACACCCTTGTCATCGGCAATCACACACATTTCTGGCGTCAGCTGGTATTCGCGCCCGTCCAGAGCCAGCACTTTCTCTCCCGCAGCAGCACGGCGCACGGTGAGATTGCCGGTGACCTTTGCAGCATCAAACACATGCAGCGGGCGGCCCTGATCAAAGGTCATGTAATTGGTGATATCCACCAGAGCATTGATGGGGCGCAGGCCAATGGCAAGCAATCGCTGCTGCATCCATTTAGGGGACGCACCATTCTTGACACCGCGCACGAGACGCAATGCGAAGCCGGGGCAAAGCTCTGGCGCATCTATAGAAACCGTCACAGGCATCTGCCCGCTGGCAACACTCTTTTCCACCTGCGCAAGCTTCAAGGTGCCGAGGCCAGAGGCCGCCAGATCACGTGCAATGCCATAGACACCCGTTGCATCTGGATGGTTCGGGGTCAGACCGATCTCGATGAGCGGATCGTCCAAATGGGCATAGCTGGCATAGCTGGTGCCGACCGGCGCATCTGCGGGCAGATCAATAATACCATCATGTTCATCTGAAAGCTCCAGCTCGCGCTCGGAGCACATCATGCCGTGGCTTTCGACGCCGCGAATTTTCCCGATAGCCAAAGTAACGTCGATGCCCGGCACATAAGCCCCCGGTGCCGCGAACGCACCAATTAGACCGGCACGCGCATTGGGCGCGCCGCACACGACCTGAATGGGTGCCTGCCCATTGCCAATATCCACGCTCAGCACGCGCAGCTTGTCGGCATCAGGATGTTTTTCAGCCGTCAGAACTTTTGCGATGACGAAAGGTTTCAGGCTCGATTTGTCATCGACAGATTCAACCTCGAGACCGATCGACGTCAGCCGTTCAACAATTTGATCCAGCGACGCATCGGTTTCGAGATGATCTTTGAGCCAGGAGAGGGTGAATTTCATTCTTTAACTCTGTCTTTTAGCGGACTGTTCTGAGGGACATCCGGTCGTCTGCGTTCACTGGCTCAGCCCGCCAAACAGGCTTGGCATGTCGAGCGGGCGGAAACCGTAATGCGAGAGCCAGCGCACATCTGCATCGAAGAAGGCGCGCAGGTCCGGCATGCCGTATTTCAGCATGGCGATGCGGTCGATGCCCATGCCCCAGGCAAAGCCCTGATATTCGTCAGGGTCCAGCCCGCCGGCGCGCAGCACATTGGGGTGCACCATGCCGCAGCCAAGAATTTCCATCCAGTCATCGCCCTCGCCGAAGCGCACTTCGCCGGGCTTTGAGCGGTCGCACTGAATGTCCACTTCAAGGCTTGGCTCGGTGAACGGAAAATAGCTCGGGCGAAAACGCATTTTCAAGGATGGAACCTCGAAGAAGGCCTTGCAGAACTCTTCCAATACCCAGCGCATATTGGCGACATTGGCAGTCTTGTCGATCACCAGCCCCTCGACCTGATGGAACATTGGGGTGTGGGTGGCATCCGAATCCATGCGGTAGGTCTTGCCGGGAATAACAATGCGGATTGGCGGCTTTTGCGTTTCCATGGTGCGGATCTGCACGGGTGATGTGTGCGTGCGCAGGACCTTTGCGGCGGCGCCTTCTGCTGCCTGCAAGAAAAACGTGTCGTGCATTTCGCGCGCCGGATGACCTTCGGGGAAGTTCAAAGCGGTGAAATTGTAATAGTCTGTCTCGACATCCGGGCCTTCGGCAATGGAGAAACCCATATCGGCAAAGATAGCGGTAATTTCATCAATCACTTGGCTGATGGGATGGATACGCCCGCGCTCTGCCGGGGCTTGGCGAAGTGGCAAGGTGACGTCTACTTTTTCGGCAGCCAATCTGGTGGTTATGGCCGCATCGCGCAGTTCATTTCGGCGCACTGTCAGCGCCTCGGTGATGCGGTTCTTAAGACCATTGATCACCGGCCCCTTAACCTGCCGGTCTTCGGCACTCATTGCGCCAAGAGTTTTCAGCATTTCGGAAACCGAACCCTTTTTGCCGAGCGCTGAGAGACGCACAGCCTCAATCGCTTGCTCATCGCTTGCAGCGGTGATTTCGCTCATCAGGGAAGTTTCAAGGATATCAAGTTCGCTCATCATGTCTCTCAACGTGGCTAGCTACGCACAAAAGCAAAAAACCCGCGCCAGCCGTGCCAGCGCGGGTTTCCCAAATCAAGTATCGAATCGCTTGGGAAGCGGCTGGCCTTAGGCGGCGACAGCGCTTTCAAAAGCGTTCGGGGTGGTGTCCTTCAGATATTCAAGGGCAGCTTTTGCCTTAACCACGAGAGCAGCAAATGCCTGTGGCTCGTGAATTGCCATATCCGAAAGAACCTTGCGGTCGATCTCGATGCCGGACTTGTTCAGACCATCAATGAAGCGGCCGTAGGTCAGGCCCTGCTCGCGAACAGCGGCGTTGATGCGCTGCACCCACAGAGCGCGGAAGTTGCGCTTGCGGTTCTTGCGATCGCGATATGCGTATTGCAGCGACTTTTCGACAGCCTGCTTTGCAATACGAATGGTATTCTTACGGCGACCGTAGAAACCTTTGGCGGCCTTCAGAACTTTTTTGTGCTTGGCGTGTGAGGTAACGCCTCTTTTTACGCGTGCCATGTCATGATCTCCTTAATTCGTTCCGGGCCGAGGCTCAAAGGCCGTTCGGCAGAAAATTCTTGATGATCTTCTTGCCATCCGGTTCAGCCAGAACCATCGTGCCGCGAGCATTTCGAATAAACTTGTTGGAACGCTTGATCATGCCGTGACGCTTGCCGGCAGCAGCCGACAAAACTTTACCGGTACCAGTAATCTTAAACCGCTTTTTGGCGGCTGATTTGGTCTTCATCTTGGGCATTTTGCTACTCCGTTTTTGCAGGACTTCCTTTCATGCCTTGGCATGTGGCGTCCCTTCATTTTTCAATTTCAGGCAGACCTAGCCTGAAAAGCATTGCGAACCGCCACGGCATGCCCTGCCGGACGGTTCTGAACGCGGCCTTATACCGGCGAAGCCCTAAAAGCGCAACCGACTCTTTTTTCTGGAACCAAGCCGCTAATAGAGATGCAGGAGGACGGGCAAAAAGCCGCTTTCCTGCAGGTTTTCTATCACTTCAAAAAATGGATAGGCGGCGAGGAAGAAAAGTCCATCGGTGAAGGTTCGATAGAGGGTCTGTGGCCTTACGGAAAGCATGTCGCTCTCGCGAAACAGCCACGGGTTTGGGAAGAAGCGCGGCACGTCCTGCATATAACTCTTGTAGGGGGCGCCGAAGTTTTGCTCCAGATATGCTTCCTCAACGAGGATTACTGCGTGGAAAGCGATGTAGCAGAGGAACGCGAGCAGAAAGGCGACCGTAAGGCTGCCTGACATTGCTCCTATTCCTCCAGCGCCGATGGCGCTGAAAACGTAAAGTGGATTGCGCGTTACCGAATAGGGCCCGCCCCTGACTATCTCGGAACTCTTTCGCCCGCCTATATAGAGAGTACACCAGGTACGGCCGAGGATGGCAAAGACCATGGCGCCGATACCGAAAGCTTCGATATGTTCGTGCATACCATCTGAAGGCGCATAGGCCGAACGAACAAACAGCAACGCCATGAGCATGAACACAACGAGTACCGCCAGCACCTGGCGACGCCGACGCTGATAACGGCTTAGCTCGTCGGCGGATTTTGTCTTTATGGTTTCGGGCCGCGTCGACGCAACCATGTAACTACCCTCAAAAATTGCCTTTGCCGCACCTGGGCACGAAATCGGGGCCAAAACAAAAGGCCGCGTAAGCGGCCTCAAGCCTATGTGACGCACGCCTTAACGTGGGGCAAGCACCATCATCATCTGGCGTCCTTCGAGCTTCGGCTCGGCCTCCACCTTGGCAATTGTCGCCACTTCTTCTCGCACCTTGTTCAAAAGCTGCATGCCCAGCTCCATATGGGCCATTTCGCGACCGCGGAAGCGAAGGGTCAGCTTGACCTTGTCGCCTTCCTCGAAGAACCGGCGCACGGCGCGCATCTTCACCTCATAGTCATGGGTATCGATGTTGGGGCGCATCTTGATCTCCTTGATCTCGATGACCTTTTGGTTCTTCCGCGCCTCTGCAGCCTTTTTCTGATTGGCGTATTTCAGCTTTCCAAGATCGAGAATTTTGACGACAGGTGGCTCTGCGTTGGGGGAAATCTCGACGAGATCGAGACCCTGTTCCTCTGCGGCGAGCAACGCGTCGTTGATTGACACGTTGCCGCGGTTGCTTCCGTCCACGTCGATGAGTTGGACCCGGGGTACCCGGATGTCTCGATTGGCGCGCGGCCCGTCCTTGGTGGGCGCTGCGGCTTTAAAGGGTCTGCGAATGGTCGTATTCTCCTGGCTGTTTCGATAAGTATCGGCGTTCTAAAACGGGTATGCGCTATGTCGTTCGCACAATGGCGGTGTCAATAGCACAGCCGTTTGAAAGAATCACCGTCAAACCTGAAATCGTCTAAAATGCGCACTGACTACCCGGTCGGTCCGGTTCGTGGCAGAAGAGCTTGCAATGCGCAACGAGGGGCAAGATGCACAAATCGCAACCCGAGATTCTGGACGTGGGTGGTGTGCCAATCGCGGTGCGACGGCGTAAAGGGCGCGGTCCAGGGTTGATGTGGCTTGGCGGATACCGATCGGATATGAGCGGAACCAAGGCTGCCGCTCTTGACGGCTGGGCTGCAGACAAGGGAAGGGCCATGGTGCGCCACGATTATTCGGGCCATGGCGAATCCGGCGGCTCATTCCGCGAAGGCACAATTTCGCTGTGGCTCGAGCAAAGTCTGGCCGTGTTTCGCCAATTTGGCGGTGAACGCCAGATCCTTATCGGATCGTCGATGGGCGCTTGGATTGCGCTAAGGATGGCACAAAGGCTTGCCCAAAGTGGTTCATACGGCCGTATTGCCGGAATGCTTCTCCTCGCTCCTGCGCCCGACTTCACCACAGACCTTGTCGAGCCAGCACTTTCCGAGGCCCAGCGACAAGAACTCAAATTGAATGGCTATTTCGAAGAACCGTCAGACTATTCGGAAGGCCCCAACATATATACGAGAGCTCTCATGGAGGATGGGCGGTCCAACAGGGTAATGACCGGGCCCATCGATACCCATTGCCCCGTACATATCATCCAAGGCATGAACGACCCCGATGTTCCGCACGCTCATGCCCTTAAACTTGTCAGCTGCCTGCCAGCAGACGATGTGACACTATCGTTGGTGCCAGACGGCGACCACCGACTCTCGCGCCCCCAGGATCTCGCCCTCATGCTCCGGGCTGTCGACGAACTCGTTTTGCGGGCATGCTGATGCGCATATCCATCCCGGTTTCGGCTTTCGTGGCCGCCATTGTCGGCTTCGGAGGCACCTTAGCGCTTATCATCGCGGCTGCCGATGCCGTCGACGCCACGCAAGCACAGACGGCAAGTTGGGTGACTGCGATCTGCCTGGCCATGGCGCTTGAAACGGCGTGGTTGTCGTGGAAGACGCGTATGCCCGTTATCACCGCGTGGTCGACGCCGGGCGCAGCCCTCATTGCAGCCAGCAGCGGCTTCACCATGAACGACGCGGTCGGCGCGTTCATACTCGCTGCACTGATGTTGATCGCTACCGGACTGTTTCGACCGCTAACCCGGTTGATCGCCCGTATACCGGCGTCAATCGCCTCGGCCATGCTTGCTGGCATCGTTGTGAGTTTTGCTATGAATGCAGCAAAGGCGGTGCCGGCTGATCCCTTGCTTATCGCGCCGTTGGTGGCTGCGTTTTTTCTGATCCGGCTTATCAACCCGGCGCTCTCGGTGCTTGCTGTGCTTGTTGGAGGCGGCGTGCTCGCATTTCTCCTGGGACGGCTGGGCGCGATGCCAGCGCCGCAGATTTCTACGCTGACGCTGATTGCTCCAAGCTTTTCGTTGTCGGCGGCGATTGGCCTGGCCTTGCCACTCTATCTCGTCACCATGGCATCCCAGAATCTGTCGGGGCTCGCGGTTTTGAGGGCTGCCGGCTACACTCCGAAGGCTGGACCAATCGTCACCGTCACAGGGCTCGTTTCATTACTCACCGCCCCGTTCGGAGCACTCACGACAAACCTTGCCGCGATCTCGGCAGCAATCTGTACCGGCCCGGACGTCCATCCTGATCCCGAGCAACGCTGGAAGACCGGACCGTTCTACTCGATGGCCTACTTCGTCTTCGCGCTCTTCGGTGCCTCGTTGGTGGCGCTTTTTTCGGTGCTTCCGCAAAATCTGATCGTGCTTGTCGCCGGGCTGGCATTGCTTGGCGCTCTGGCCAATGCGCTAACTATTGCACTTAAGGATGAAACCGAGCGCATGGCTGCTACAGTTACATTTGCTGTCACCGCCTCGGGCCTCACGCTGTTCGGCGTGGGCGCCGCCTTCTGGGGATTGCTGGCAGGCCTGGTTGTTCTAACTCTTGATTCGTTCAAAACAGCGTAATTTCTTCAACGTCTTATCCGGAATCTGACGAACCGATCTTGAATCGCCATATTGGTTTTCCCATCTCGATTTCAGCGGCAGCATTTCCCGCCGCCTCCAACTGAAGGAACGGGAGACGATGAACACAACTGCACTGATCCGTCCGGCCTGGACGCCGGCAACCATTGCGATGATGGTGATCGGCTTCATGGTGTTCTGGCCGCTAGGCCTTGCCATGATCGCCTATATTATCTGGGGCGACCGGCTCGAGGGCTTCAAGCGCGACGCAAATCGCGCCACTGATGGTATTTTCGCTAGCTGCCGGCGCGGCGCAGACAAAGCCCATCGCTGGGGACACGGAAATGCGCGAACCGGCAACGTGGCTTTCGATGACTGGCGCGGAACGGAACTTGAGCGTCTCGCTGAGGAACGCAAGAAGCTTGACGATATGCTCGAAGAGTTTGACGAATACGCCCGCGAGTTGCGCCGAGCCAAAGACCAGGACGAATTTGACCGGTTTATGGCCAATCGCAACAGAGCTACCGCGCCGACGACCACTCCGAGAAGCAGGGGCAAGTCTGGCGGGCTGCTCGACGAAGCATGACTTATTGCGCTTGAAAGACGATATCGACGCCGGGATTCTGGCGTCGATATTTTTTTGTCAGCGCGCGAACTTCACATCACTTATTTCCAATCCTTAGACACGATTTCTAGCGCATTTTCTGGTCGAATCGGCGATCTTTAATCCATGTCCTTCGGCTTTCTGAAACGCTGGTCTGATGATCCCCGAACCGCGCTGGGCGAGCGCACGCACGATGTTGCCGGGCGAACACTTTCGCTTCGCATCGTTGAGAACGAACGTGCTCGGCGGCTTACCCTGCGCATCGATGCCGGCGGTCGGGGACTCAGAATAACAGTACCTCCAGGCGTGGCGGGAGGAGAGGTCGAACGGTTTCTCAGCCGCCATCAGGGTTGGTTGGAGCAGCGGCTTTCCAAGGTGCCTGATCGACCGCAGGTGAGGCCGGGTATCAAGATTCCCGTGCGTGGCGTTGCGCACCTCATCATCCACGAACCCGGTGCGCGTGGCACTGTGACGCAGATAATCGACGCTGATGGGCCGAAGCTGACAGTCTTTGGCGACCGCCGCCATCTTGCGCGCCGGGTCGCGGATTTTCTCAAGCGCGAAGCCAAACGGGATATCGACGCTCTCGTGGCAAAACACACCGAGACTGTCGGACGGCGCGCCAAGGCGGTGCGATTTCGTGACACCACCAGCCGCTGGGGGTCCTGCACCGCTGACGGTTCGCTTTCATTTTCATGGCGCATCATGATGGCTCCCGCTCCGGTAATCGATTATTTGGTGGCTCATGAAGTGGCTCATCTTAAGGAAATGAACCACGGGCCGAAATTCTGGAAATTGTGTACCGAGCTCTGCCCCGATACGGAGCGCTGCAAAGCTTGGTTGAAGCGTAATGGAAGCGCGTTGCAGGCAATTGCGTTCGATTGAAACCGAAGAGAAACAGTTTTGCTCGACTCTTTTGCCCTTTCATGCGACGCCCCCGCAATGACCTTGGACATCAAAATCTGCGGCTTGAAGACGCCCGATACCGTGGCGGCGTCACTCGACGGTGGTGCCAGCCACATAGGTTTTATTTTTTTCGCCAAGAGTCCGCGCAACATTTCAGCAGGCGACGCCAGGGCGTTGCGGCAGGCAGCAACGGGCCGTGCAAAGGCGGTGGCGGTTACCGTCGACGCAGACGACGATACGTTTCAAGCCATCGTCGATACCATGCGCCCTGACGTACTGCAGCTGCATGGACATGAGACGCCCGAGCGGGTTGCTGAGGTGAAAGCCCGTTACGGTCTTGAGGTGATGAAGGCTGTTGCCATCCGCGACGCGTCCGATATCGCATTGATTGCTCCCTATCGTGCGGTTGCAGATCGCTTTTTGCTGGATGCGAAACCGCCGGCTGGGTCAAAGCTTCCAGGTGGAAACGGTGTCACCTTTGACTGGCGCGTCCTTGCCGCCCTTGACGGGGACGTTAATTACATGCTTTCCGGTGGTCTCAACGCGGCCAATATAGGTGAGGCGCTGAACCTTAGCTATCCGCCCGGTATCGACATTTCTTCCGGCGTTGAAAGCGCGCCTGGAACCAAAGACGTAGCGCTTATCGAAGATTTTTTTCGAGCGGTGAAGGCTGCTGGCGGCAGGCGCCACGCCTGAACAGGAGATCGGGTGATGGATAAACCGGCTGAACCCAACTCGTTTCGAACAGGCCCTGATGAGCAGGGGATGTTCGGTATTTTTGGCGGACGATTTGTCGCCGAAACATTGATGCCGCTGATCCTCGATCTTGAACATCACTGGCATAAAGCGCGCAACGATCCCGCATTCAAAGCAGAGTTGCAGGATCTTTCCACGCATTACGCAGGGAGGCCCTCAAAGCTTTATTACGCCGAGGGGCTGACCCAGCATGTCGGCGGCGCAAAGATCTATTTCAAGCGCGAGGACCTCAACCACACTGGCTCGCACAAGATCAACAATTGTCTGGGCCAGATCCTGCTGGCGAAGCGCATGGGGAAGAAGCGTATCATTGCCGAGACGGGGGCCGGCCAGCATGGCGTCGCATCAGCGACCGTGTCGGCTCGTTTCGGTCTTCCCTGCGTTGTCTATATGGGCGCTACCGATGTAGAGCGGCAAAAACCCAATGTGTTTCGCATGAAGCTTCTGGGTGCCGAGGTCAACGCGGTCAGCTCCGGTCACGGGACGCTCAAGGATGCCATGAACGAGGCCCTGCGCGACTGGGTCACCAATGTCGAGGACACCTACTACCTGATCGGAACGGCAGCAGGACCGCATCCTTATCCAGAGTTGGTGCGCGAATTTCAGTCTGTCATCGGGTTAGAAGCGCGCGAACAGATCCTTGAACGCGAAGGGCGCCTGCCCGATGCGATTGTGGCGGCAGTAGGAGGCGGATCGAATGCTATTGGTATTTTCCATCCGTTCCTGGATGACCGTTCCGTTGCGATCTACGGCGTCGAGGCCGGCGGGCGTGGGCTGGACGGCGACGAGCACTGTGCGTCAATGAGTGCGGGCAGGCCCGGCGTACTGCATGGCAACCGGACCTATCTTTTGCAAAACGGTGACGGGCAGATCATGGATGGCCACTCCATCTCGGCAGGGCTTGACTATCCGGGCGTTGGTCCCGAACATTCATGGCTACGCGACAGCGGACGGGTCATTTATGTGCCTATCCTCGACGACGAGGCGATGGAGGCCTTCCAGCTCACCACTCGGACTGAGGGAATCATGCCTGCGCTGGAATCGGCGCATGCGATTGCCCATGCCGTAAAACTGGCCAAAGAAATGTCTAACGACAAGGTGATCATCGTCAACCTGTCGGGCCGCGGCGACAAAGACGTACACACGGTGGCGGGCATGCTTGGCATGGAGATCTGACATGACCAACACGCGCATTGATCGTCGCTTCGCCAAGCTGAAGGAAGAGGACCGGCCCGCGCTCGTGACCTATTTCATGGCTGGCGACCCCGACTACGCTACGTCGCTTGCCATCATGAAGGCGCTTCCCAAGGCGGGCAGCGATGTTATCGAGCTCGGCATGCCTTTTTCCGACCCCATGGCCGATGGACCGGCGATCCAGGCCGCGGGATTGCGCGCACTGAAGGGGGGCCAGACACTTGAAAAAACGTTGCAGCTGGCCCGTGATTTCCGAACGTCGGACACTGAAACGCCCATCGTGTTGATGGGCTACTACAACCCGATCTATGTTCACGGTGTGGATCGGTTCCTGACCGATGCGATTGACGCAGGTATTGATGGGCTGATCATTGTCGACCTACCGCCTGAAATGGATGAAGAACTGTGCATCCCGGCGCTGAGAGCCGGCGTGAACTTTATCCGACTGGCTACGCCGACCACTGATGCGAAGCGTTTGCCAAAGGTGCTGCAAAACACCTCCGGCTTTGTCTATTACGTCTCCATGACGGGCATTACAGGTTCAGCGCTCGCCGACACGAGCAAGGTCGCCGACGCGGTACAGCAAATCAAAAACCAGACGGATCTGCCCGTTTGCGTCGGATTCGGAGTTAAGACAGCGGAGCAGGCGCGCGTCATCGGTGCCTCTGCGGATGGTGTCGTGGTGGGCACCGCCATTGTTAACGCAGTTGCCAATGTGCTTGGGCCAGAAGGCCAGTTGACGGGCGATCCGGCAGAAGCTGTCGCGACTCTGGTCAGCGGACTTTCGCAAGGAGTGCGGTCGGCACGCCTTGCTTCAGCCCAATAATTTTCCCATCTCTTTCGGACGATTGGAGCCGACGCGATGAACTGGATTACCAACTACGTTCGCCCGAAGATCAATTCGATGCTCGGACGCCGCGATATGCCCGAGAACCTCTGGATCAAGGATCCGGAGTCGGGTGAG
The DNA here is from genome assembly GCF_015500055.1 of Mesorhizobium sp. NBSH29. NCBI lineage: Bacteria > Pseudomonadati > Pseudomonadota > Alphaproteobacteria > Hyphomicrobiales > Phyllobacteriaceae > Mesorhizobium > Mesorhizobium sp. NBSH29. Next base: position 950,855 of record NZ_CP045492.1, on the reverse strand, counting down.
ATGGTGTTTCACAAGGATCTGGAGAGCAACCAGTTTGTTATTCCAGCTTCTGGCCATCACATGAAAGTCTCTGGCAAGGAGCGGCTGCGCTTCTTTTTCGACGGCGGCAAATTTGAACTGCTTGACAACCCCAAAGCGCCCGTTGATCCCCTGAAGTTCCGCGACGAAAAGCGTTATATCGACCGTTTGAAAGACGCCAAGGCCAAAACTGGCATGGAGGATGCGATCCTCAATGCGCTTGGCACTATCGACGGGTTGCCCATTCTGGCAACCGTTCAGGATTTCGCTTTTATGGGCGGCTCACTCGGCATGGCTGCCGGCGAAGCTATTATTCGGGGATTCGAGACTGCTGTAGAACGCAAGCGGCCTATGGTTCTGTTTGCGGCATCCGGCGGGGCGCGTATGCAGGAGGGGATTTTGTCCCTCATGCAACTGGCTCGGACGACGGTGGCAGTTGATCGGCTTAAGGAAGCGGGTCTGCCGTATGTTGTCGTTCTCACCAACCCTACTACCGGCGGTGTTACCGCCTCGTATGCAATGCTCGGCGATGTCCATATTGCCGAACCGGGCGCACTGATCGGCTTTGCCGGGCCGCGGGTTATCGAGCAGACCATTCGCGAGAAATTGCCCGAAGGGTTCCAGAGATCCGAATATCTGATGGAACACGGCATGGTGGACATGGTGGTGTCGCGGCTTGACTTGCGCGAGACTATTTCGCGTCTGCTCAAAATACTCACTAAGGCGTCCGCGACTGAGGCCACTGACACCGTGTCCCCGACCGCTACGCCCACCGAAATCCAACTGGGAGCGTGATAGCTCACTCTCTTGCTAACCGGCGTCGCTTTTCAGCTGTTGCGACGTCGCTTCCGCCTCTCGTATAGACTTCGCAGAGCGGTAAAGGTGCACCATGACGACTGTTTCCGCAGCCGATCGCGAGATCGAGCGTCTCCTGACGCATCATCCAAAAGGTTTCGACCTTTCGCTAGATCGCATTTCCCGGCTTCTCGCAAAGCTCGACAACCCGCAGGATCGAGTGCCACCCGTGATCCACATTGCCGGGACAAACGGCAAGGGCTCAGCCGCCGCGTTTTCTCGCGCGCTAATTGAGGCTTCTGGCCTCACCGTGCATGTCCATACCTCACCTCACCTGGTCAACTGGCACGAGCGCTTTCGTATCGGTGCGCCTGGAAGCGGGCGTCTGGTTGATGACGAGGTGCTGGCCGAAACGGTTGCACAGGTGGCTGAAGCCAATTGCGGCGAGCACATCACAGTGTTCGAAATTCTCACCGCAGTGACTTTCGTCCTGTTTTCTCGCTACCCAGCCGATGCCGCCATTATCGAAGTCGGGCTTGGCGGGCGGTTTGATGCCACCAATGTGATCAAGCGGCCTGCGGTATCCGTCGTGATGCCTATTTCACTCGACCACGAAGCCTATCTCGGCGACCGCGTGGAACTGATTGCGGCTGAAAAGGCTGGCATTTTCAAGCCAGGCGTGCCGGCTATCATTGGTGCTCAAGAAACTGAAACGGCTCAGGAAGTGCTGATCGACACGGCAGTGCGTCTTGGCTGTCCGCATCTGGTGTACGGGCAAGACTTCCTTGCCTATGAAGAAAATGGTCGGATGATCTACCAGGATGAAGATGGTTTGATGGATCTCACACCGCCAAAACTCCCAGGTCGCCATCAATTTGCGAATGCCGCGGCGGCCATTGCTGCGGTGAAGGCTGCGGGCTTTCCGCTTACTCAACACGCTGTCAACCGCGCGATGTCCACGGTCGACTGGCCAGGCCGGATGCAAAGACTACCCAAAGGTACGCTGTCTGACCTCGCACCGGAAGGTTCCGAGGTATGGATCGATGGCGGACACAATCCCGGCGCTGGGCTTGTTGTGGCTGAAGCGCTTGCCGAGCAGGAAGAACGGTTCCCCAGGCCGCTATTTCTCATTTGCGGCATGCTGAACACCAAAGACCAGACTGGCTATTTCCGTGCGTTCGAAGGCATGGCACGGCACGTCTACACCGTCCCGGTTAATTCCAGTGACGCGGGCGTGCCAAACGCCGAGCTTGCGATCCGCGCGCAGGATGCAGGTATTTCGGCGGAACCGGTAGGCTCGGTTGCCAATGCGCTTTCCCTGCTTCGGCATACCTGGGATCACGGCGAGGCTGCTCCGCGCATCCTGATAGGGGGATCACTCTATCTTGCCGGAGAAGTGCTCGAACTTAATGGCACCGCGCCATCCTGATACGCAAAGCCCGGCGCGAGGCCGGGCTTGCCTATGCCGGATTGATAAAGACTAGGCGACGACGTCGCTGATCCAGCTTGCCAAAGCTGTTTTAGGTGCAGCACCAACTTTTATGTCGGCCACCTCGCCGCCCTTGAATATCATCATCGTGGGAATGGAACGTACGCCGTATTGCGCAGCAAGTTCGGGGTTCTCATCGATGTTGAGCTTTGCAATTTTTACCTTGCCGCCCATTTCTGCGGAAATTTCCTCAAGAGAGGGCGCAATCATCTTGCAGGGGCCACACCATTCTGCCCAAAAATCGACAACCACGGGCTCTGCAGAGTTGAGGACATCGGTTTGGAAGTTTTTGCTGTCAACTTTGACGGTGGCCATGCCGGAATCCTTTCAGGCGTTGTACTGCACAATATGTGGTGAGAGGTACCAAATTGTTCAAGCAGGTGTTGTGTCATGGCTCCGCTAACCGGGCAAGGGCCGCATCCATTGCTGCCCCGTCTAAAGCGATGAGCTGGGGCGTTTCCGTAAATAGAAGGGCAGCCGCCACTATTCGCCCTGGATAAAGCTGCCGCAATAGCTTCCGGTAGAGTGCCATTTGGACGACATAAGCCTCTGGAACCTCTGCTAGGGTCCGCGCCGGCGGTCGGTTGGTTTTATAATCCACTATCATAACCTGATCGTCAGTCACGGCCATACGATCGATCTTGCCTGATATTACGCGCTCCTTGCCCCTGACCACCAACGTTCCCATCAGAGGGACTTCGGCATGGGATTCAGATAGATCGAAGAGGGACGAAAATTGGGCATCACCCAGAATCCGCTCCACAGCCAATGCCACGTTGGCGCGCTCGTCTTGCGACCACCGGATGCCTGCGCGCTCGAGATAGCGCTGCATGGCTGTCGGCCGTTCGGACCGCTCCAAGCCGGGTAGCATTTGAATGAGGCGGTGAATGGCGATCCCGCGCTGGATAGCGAAAGACGGTTCGACATCCGGGTCGAGGACCGGTGAGCGGGTGCTCGCCACTACATCTTCGTCTTCGCTGATCAAAATAGAAGCGCCTGACGGCGACAAAGGGCGCGGCAAGCGCTGTTCGGGTACAGCTTGCGCCGTAAGGAGCGCCGGCAGGTGGGATCGTGCCCCACGAGTTGTCTTGTCCTCATCTTCGGCCGGCGCTGGATCACGAATGGGGCTTACCTGAAACCGGCACACCATTTCGCTGGTATAGGGGTTCTGGACGGTTCGGCTTGCCTTATCGGAGCACAATGTTGCACTCACCAAGCTGTGCCAGGTGGCGCCAGTCGGCGTACGGGAATTATAGTATCCGCAGACAATCAAGCGATCCTCAGCGCGAGTCATGCCGACATAGAGTAAACGACGATATTCCTGTTCAGCCAGCTCCCTTGCACCGAGCCCTATTTCGCGCGCAACGGTGTTTGCCACGTCTGCACCAAGCCGCCATAGAAAGCCCGGCCCCTGCCAGAGCCCACTTTTTGGTTCAAAAGGTATCAGCCGGGGCAAATGCTGTTCACTGAACGGCTCCCCACCGCTGTCAACGAGAAACACCACCGGTGCTTCGAGACCTTTGGCCGCATGGACTGTCATGATCCGCACTTCGTTGCGGGTCTGGTCCATCTCGCGCTTGATTTCAGGGGCAGCACTTTCCAGCGTCGCCAGAAAGGCTTCGAGTCCGGGGAGCCCAGTGCGCTCTTCGGCCAAGGCAAAGTTCAGAAACTCGTCCAGCACTTCGCCGGCCTCTTGGCCAAGCCTGCCGATGATCGCGCTGCGGACTCGGTCCCTGCCAAGAACACCGGAATAAAATTCGAAAACCGGCTTGGTGGCCGCTTCAGCCGCCCAGGTCTCGAGCTTCGCTACAATGTCTGAAAGGAACAGGTCGTTGCCCGCCTTGAGGCGCAGTGAGGCGTAGAGCGAGAGCGTTGCGGGGCGCCCATGGGCGAGTTCAAACAGTCGTTCTTCGCTTTCGCCAAATATCGGGCTTTTCAATACCGAAGCAAGCGACAGATCGTCATCCCGCTGAAGCAGGAAGCGCCCTAGGGCAGCCAAATCCTTCACCGCGATATGGGCAGGCAGGCTCAAGCGGTCCGCACCGGCAACAGCAACGCCGCGGTTCTTCAAGCTTCGAGACAAAGCGTGGACGAAGCGATCACGCTTGCGTACCAGGACCAGTATATCGCCAGCGTTCAAGCGACGGTTCTTGCCTTCGATGATTTCGCGATCGCGTAGCCATCCGTCGATCGTGCTGGCGATGTTTTCTGCCACTTGAACAGCAGGCGCGCGGGTGTGGTCGATAGCCTTAGCCCAGTCGTCGGGCTCCTCGACAGAAATGGCACCGAGCGCGGGCCAGACCTCTACCCGGCCCGGTTGGCTAGTGCGAATAGGGCGATGATCAGCCAACTTCAAATCAGGTGTCGTTGTCAGACCTACTCTCGTTGCCTCATTGGCAAACACAAGATCAACAGCACGGAGCACATCCTCCGTCGAGCGGAACGACCAGCCGAGCTGGACCGATTCAAACGTGCCATTGGCAGCGCGAACCCGTGTCAGGAACTCGGTGCCGCTCTCGGCAAAGGAGGCGGGATTTGCACCCTGGAAGGAGTATATCGACTGTTTTTCATCGCCTACCGCAAAAACTGTCCGGTGGACGTTATCGCGGGCACCTTGCCCCGAAAAGAATTCCGAAGCGAGGTTACGGACAACTTGCCATTGGTCCGGGCTCGTGTCTTGCGCTTCATCTACAAGAATGTGGTCGATACCCTTGTCGAGCTTGTAATGAACCCATGAGCCGGCGTCCTGCCGGGCGAGCAGTTTGACAGTGCGCGTAATAAGATCGTTGAAGTCAAGAAAGCCGCGCGCCGCCTTAAGGCGCTCATAACGAGCTATAAGCCAGGCTGCGACTGTCAGCGCCGCGCTTGTTGCTTCAATCATTCCCAGCAATGCGCAGCGGTCAGCAGCCTGGCGTACCGCCGCTGCCATTCGTTCGAACTCCTGCTCGAATCCGGGAAAATGGTTTGAAACGTTTTTGGCCGCAATGTTGCGCAGGCTGCGTGTCGGCCAGACCGCGCTCGACTTCTTGGTCAAGAATGTGTCGCGCAGCTTGATTATTTGCATGATGGGGTCTGCCGCACCGCTCGCGCCGATGAGCCCATTGGCAAACTTCTGTGCGTCTGCCTTGCCAGCTTCCTGTGCGCGTCGCAGATATTCTGCAGCCAATGCACCAGTGAAATAGCGGTCGGGCCAAAGCGAAGCCGCTATCGATTTGGGCGTATCGGTTACGGCAAAGCCAAACTCGGCTCTCAGATCGGAAAACCTAGGGCTGCCTTGCCCAACCCCATCGATGAAACGGCGTAGCGGATCTCGTTTCCGGACGATTTCGTCCAAAAGCGCGTCCAAGCCGAATTCGCCACCTGCGGCAAGGACCGATGCGAATGCTTCGGCCAGAACCGGATTGGTGGCGGCACCGGCTCCCGTGATCATGTCCCGACGCGCTTCCCCAACCAGTGCCTGCTCCATCTGCGTGTCGAGCATTTCGAAATGGCCGGCGATGTTGGCTTCCAGCGGAAACTGGTGAAGAAGCGCTTCGCAAAAGGCGTGAATAGTCTGAATCTTCAAGCCGCCTGGCGTTTCGAGCGCGGTTGCAAACAATTTGCGCGCGCGTGACAGTTTTGCCTTGGTAGGTGGCCGACCTTCGATTGTCTCAATCTGCCGTGCCAAAACCTGTTCGTCCAGCATTGCCCAATCGGCAAGGTTCTTGAAAATTCGATTGGCCATGTTGGCGGCGGCGGCGCGGGTATACGTTAGACACAGGATTTTGGAAGGATTGGTTCCCTCCAGCAGAAGGCGCACAACACGCTGAACCAGCACATGGGTTTTGCCGGATCCGGCATTGGCTGACACCCAGACAGAATTACGCGGGTCGGATGCTCGAGCCTGTTCCGCGAGGGTTTCGGAGGGGATGTTTAGGGCCTGTTTCATCCACCGCCCTCGCCGAGTTCGCCGTCGGGGTCTTCTGCACCCGCTGACCATTCAAGCACACGCGCCAGATGGTCATAGTGGCCGTCCATATCTGCTTCAAGAAACGGCAGGGCCCGCGATTTGTAGCCTGTGAGGGGGTCGGAGTAGTGCAGGAGGAGTGCTTCCAGGCGCTGCCAGGCCTCTTCGGCCAAAGCGGCTGCGGATTTTTCGCTCTTCTTTGCCTTGAGGATCGATTCCGGGATGACTGCACCGTTTCCTTTGAGGCGGATATAGGCGAGGTCGGACGTTTCGAATGATCCAATCTCCTTAAAGGCGCCGCGCTTCAACAGCGCAGCCTCCAAAGCCAGTTGAGGAGCGAGCAAGGTGTGCGCCTGCACCTTCGATGGGCTCGATCCAGTCTTGAAATCCAATATGTCGGCCATGCCTGCCGGGCGCAGGTCAATCCGATCTGCACGGCCAGACAGGGTCACTCCCGTGGCACCAACCGGAGTGGCGGTGGCACGTTCTTCAGAGCGTCTCGCAATCAAGTCAGGTGCGCGCTCACGCTCCCACTCAATAATGTTGTCGGTCAATGCGAGAAATCGTGGCCACCAGATAGCATGGACGTCTTCGGGAAGTGCAAATTCAGCGAAACATTCTTTCGCCGCCGAAACGAGTGCAGCCTTGGCGCCGGGTAGGACCGGGTCAAAGCCGGTTTGCGAGAAACGGTGAAGAATACCGTGAAAGAGGTTGCCGCGTTCGGCAGCTCCTGGATCGCGAAGCAGCGGCTCGATGGGCGCCAGCGCAAGAACCCGCCGGGCATAAAGTGCATAGGGATCGCGGCGCAGCGTTTCTATCTCGGTAACGGAAAAGCGCTTAGGGCGGGAGGCCACAGGCGGGCAAGGCTCTGGTCGCTTCACGAAAGGGCTTGCCGGGCCCTGGTCCAGCAACTTCGCCCAATCGAGAAATTGATCGCCACGCGTTCGCATGACTTGCGACTGTCCGGGGCCGACAAAGGCAAGGATCCGTTGTAGCCATCGTGAGGCAACAGCAGGTGCGTCTCCGGCACGTGCTGAACGGGTTATGATGACTGAATGTGCTCCGACGGCTGTCCAAAAATCATGTGCGGCCAAACCTATCCGCCGCTCCGGCGGCTCAAGACTGATATCGGCTTTCATCACGCGTGACATGAACCGGTCGGCGTCGGCCCGACGCGGCCAACTACCTTCGTTCAGCCCACCAAGAACCATCGTGTCGACGCTTTGCAGACGCGCCTCGAGCGCGCCCCAGATAAAAACACGCCCATCGCCGCCACCAGCCGGCTTGACTACCTCGGTTGCGATGAGGGCAGCGATCACATCTGGCCACTCACGCGGAGGCAATTCCCTCAGAGCATCTGAGGCAACCAAGGCGGAGCGCAGAAATTCCGCAAGCTTTTGGCCCGCTTCATCCGCATAAAGACGAGCGGTGTTGCCCTCTTTCCCGCGCCCCAGGCCCTCTAGCGCCAACACGGTTGCCTTTACCAGTTCGCTCATCGGGGCCGAGGAGCGGCCTCGCAGCGCAATCAAAGGAGCGAGTGCAGTTTTAAGCGACTTTAGGCTCGCGCGCGCTTGGTCGAGAAGTTCAGGCGAGATTCGAGGGAACCAATTGGGCCGGTGGCGGTCGCCGGCAAGAGCGGTCAGCCGATCTTCAAAAGCTTCGCCAAGCACAGCGATGTCGGGTCTTCCCGTGCCGCCACGCAGGGCTACGAGTTCGATAACCCCCGCAGCACGCTTAGTTACGGAAACGTCTGCACCTAGCGTCATAAGGGGATGCTTTAAGAGAGCCAGGACCGAAACTGGGTCGCCCGGTCGGAATACCGCTTCGAGCATGAGCCGCATGAAGGTGGCCGGCGCCGAGCGGGGAAGAGGGCTGCCGCCAGAATCGTCGGCAGCGATTCCGAACCGCTGGAGATCGATACAGACACGGCGAGCGAGATTGCGATCTCCGGTAACCAGAGCTGCGACGCGGCCATCCTCGGCAATCGCCATTCTTAACGCAATGGCGATTGCCAGCGCTTCCTGATGTTCGTTGGATGCTTCGATCAACGTCACTTCAGACAGTGCAGCCTTGAGTTCGGCCTCAGGGATAGCCGCACGGTTGGATGCCCAGCAATCGGTTGTTTGAGAAGGACGAAGTGCTTCGCCAATAACGCGTGCCCTCAATTCAACCGAAGGTGAGGCATTTCCCAATGTATCGACATCGGCGCGGGTGGCGCGGAGACGCGATAGTAGTTTGGCCAGTCCGTATTGCGGATGACCCAAAACCGATGCATCGGCGCCCGGGTTGGAAATATTGTTCCAGGTAGCTTCGTCCAGATTCTGGTCAAGCCCTGGCAGTATTATAGCCCCTCCCGGGAGTTGGGCGATAACTGACAGAAGCTCCGCAGTTGCCGGCAATGATCCAGTTGAGCCGGCCGCAATCACGGGCCCACGCGGCTGGGTACGCAGAAGGCGCGCTGCTTCGGCCCGGATCAATGCATTGCGATGACCTGCAGGGTTTGAATGCGCTTTCTCCTCGAGAATCGCGGGCCATGCGCCGGTGACAATTTCGAGGAAGTTCAGCGTCACCTGCCACCAGCTGGCAAGGTCGCCACTAACCAAATTTGCCAATTGAGACCAGTCGGCCTCCTCCGTCTCGACCTCATCGATCAATGCGGTCAGGTCACGGGCAAGCCAAAGGGCATCCGAGATGGATGCCGGAACCACAATCTCTTCCTCAAACATTGCGGCGACATGGGCTGGCAGGTTTGCTTTCCAGCGTTGCACGAGGGGCGCGAGCAGCAGGAGACGATCAAGCTGGCCAATGGGCGGCAAGAGTTGGAGGGCAGCCCCCTCGCCTGGCTCAAAAAGCGCATCCTCCTCATCAAATTCGCCAAGTGGGCGGATGGTGGGCAAGATTGCTACCCTGCCTCCAGCCGCATCCACAATCACACTTCGCAATTCGCGCGCAGCGCGACGCGTTGGCACGTAGATGGTTGCGGAGGCAAGTTTCAGGGGATCTTCACCGGCATTCCATCCGGGAACAAGCCGGCCGTTTACCAGCGCGTCGACCAGCGTTGGGAGAAACGGGACACCAACAGGAATATTAAACAGCTTGAGAGGCGCCGTCTCGCGCATCATCCGTTCGCCGGCGATGCTTCGGTCACAGCTTCTGCCAAGGGAATTGCGTCCGGCGTGCCAACCGTAACCCAGCTGCCGCGCATTACGATGCCGTGCAGTCGCCCAGTGGCAATCGCTGCGTCGAAATATTGATTGAGCGAATGTGGTTCGATTGGAGAACCCGCGAACAGAGCAGGTTTCATGATTGCCGCGCCGGCATAAATCATTCCATCCGGAGCTCCCCGGGCGCGCGAAAGGGTGCCATCAGCGGCCAAGTGGAAGTCGCCGCCGCCAGAATGTCCCGTCGCCGACTGAGGATCTGCGAGCATGAGAAGAATATCCATCGACGCACTGTCCCATGCAAGGGCAAGCCTATCCAGATTGGGCATGTCTGCGTCGATCCAGAAAGTGTCTGCATTCACAACATAAAATGGCTGAGAACCGAGCAGCGACAGTGCCTGAACGATGCCGCCACCAGAATCGAGCAGGCGCTCCCGTTCGTCAGATATGGTGATCTGCGGTTTCGAACGCGTTGCAACGTGATCAATGATCTGCTCCGGAAGATAATGCACATTGACCACCGCGTTGGACACTCCGGCCGCTGCGAGAGCGTTCAGACACCAATCCAGAAGCGGCATCCCCCCAATTCTTACCAGAGGTTTGGGCAGTTTTTTGGTAATCGGCAGCATGCGTTTGCCAAGCCCTGCTGCAAGCACCATCGCGAAATGGGGGTTTGGTTGAGTTACCTTCACAGGTTGCGCTCCTCGAGAAGGCCCAGACGTTGATACAATTCTTTTAGTTCTACCAAATCCGGGTGCTCTAGTGCTCGACGGAGATACCCGCGAATGCGTGGCAGATGCGCAAGATAATGACGTTTACCGTCACGTCTGTCGAGGCGCACAAAAATGCCAAGTATCTTGGAGTTGCGCTGGGCGGCCATGATCGCATAACCCCGCGCAAAAGCCTGCTGGTCAAATCCGCCGGCTACAGAACGGGCGCTCACGTAGGCGTTCACCATTATCTGTTCCAGCTCCGGTGTCATGGTCACGCGCGCATCAAGCGCGAGCGAAGCGACATCATAGGGTGTCGGGCCGATCAACCCATCTTGGAAATCTACGATGCCCAGTCGGTCGAGCCCACTTCTGTCGCCGCGCCAGACAATATTCGGAGATTGGAAATCCCGGTGAACGAAGCCAATCTCTGCGGCGGCCAAGCGATCAATCAGCTGGTTCCACACCTGCCGATAGGCCGCTCGCTCGGCATCACTGATGGTGCGGCCGAGCATCGCGGGCACATACCAGTCGAGCAGAAGCTCGACCTCAATCAGCATTGCCTCCCGGTCGAAGGGAGGTATTGCATGATGGATTTCTGTGTCGGCTGGGCAAGATGAAGGCCATTGCTGAGCATGCATAAATGCCAGCAGGGAACCGGCGGCCTCAAGTCGTTCTGGAACCGGACGGCCATCCGCGTCCAAAAAGCTTGTCGTTCCGAGATTTTCCATCAAAACAAACCCGGCATCAGCATCCTGAAAAAGAATTTGCGGGGCCGATATTCCTTTTTGTCTGAGCATTCGCGCTATTGCCACGAAGGCCGATACCGTTTGTGCGGTGCGCGCAATCTGGGCATAGGTCTTGCCGTCCTTCACCGGGGGGCCCATCACCAGCCGCGGAGAGTTCATCAACACCCACGATCCGGCTTCTGTGGAAACAGTTTCGTAGCTCCGGGCCGACGCGTCACCCGAAAAATAAGCTCGGTCGGCCGACGCGAGACCTGCTTTTTCTAGAAATCGGCGGGCCGCTAAAGAGCGTTCGATGCGGGAAAGCGCGTCAGGTGGCCCGCTGATCGTTGCTATGCGCCCCTGAGCATCATGGACAAGAGAGAGATGAACCGCGTCGGTCCGGAGATCGTCTCCAGCCTTTTCAGGCCATTCGATCAGTGCAATGCCGTTTTCACCTGCTTCGTGAAATCCAACTTCTTCAAGCTCGTCCCGGTCGGTCAATCTATAAAGGTCAAAGTGCTGGAGCGGCACAAAAGCCGCATATGCCTGTACCAAAGTGTAGGTCGGGCTCGGCACCTCTAGCGTCGGGTCCGCGGTAAGAGCTCTGATCAGGCCACGCGACAGAGTGGTCTTGCCAGCTCCCAGATCTCCATGCAGTGCGATCACGTCGCCACTGCGCAGCGCAGCGGCAAGGTCCTGGCCAAGCTGCACCGTTGCGCGCTCATCAGCGAGGTGAAGCGTGAAGGCATTCATGGAAGAGACTATTCTGCGGCGGCGCGGGCGCGAGCCGGCACGAGTGGAAACTGGCATATGACAGTGGTTCCGCGATCCGTTGCGGAATCGATACGGACGCTGCCACCGTGAAGCTCGACAAAGCCTTTTACGATAGAGAGGCCAAGGCCTGCTCCACGCTTGCGGCCGCCATTGGAGCGCGGTTCAAACCTGCGGAATACGGTATCAAGAACGTCCGGCGACATTCCGGGTCCATCATCGTGAACGCGGAACTGGATTTGCCCATCGTGCATTTCGCACGTCAGCTCGATAGCACTGTTGGCCGGCGCGTAATTTGAAGCGTTGCTCAAGAGGTTGAAAAGGATCTGACGGACACGATTTTCATCCCCGTTGAAAGTCTTAGGGGCGCGCGACAGATCGAGGTCGAGCGTGATTGCGTGTTCGCGCAGGCGCTCGCCCACAGAGGCGGCCGCTGCGTTCACCGTCTGGTCCACGTTGATCTCACCGATCTCGAGTTCCATGATGCCAGCGTCAACGGTTGCCAGATCAAGAATGTCGTTGACGATGGTGAGCAGGACGGATGACGACGAGCCGATATGGCCGACATAGTCGCGCTGCCTTTCGGTAAGCGGCCCAGTCTCCGGTTGTGCCAGCAATTCGGTAAAGCCGATAATGTTGGTCAGTGGCGAGCGCAATTCATAGGACACGTGCTGCACAAAATCGTTTTTCAACTGGTCGGCACGCTGCAGTGCCTCATTCTTTTCCTTCAGCGCCTTTTGGACACTCGCACTGTCCGTGATGTCCACAAATGTCATCATGACCTGGCCATTTGGCAGGGGAATGATTGCATAGCGCAAAATATTATCGTTTTTTAGTTCAGCCTGACCGTGGCGGTCGCGACGTTCATCGTCGAAGCCGGTAACGGCTGCAACGAACTCGCGCCAAGGGCTGTCGTTTGTGAGGATATCGCAAACCGCCCTGATTTCCGAAACATGCGTATTCGGCTTTACGAAATCCGGATCGAGGCCCCATAGGCGTGAGAAGGAGGGGTTAGCCAGCCTCACCCGACCATCCGGCCCGAACACAGCGACGCCTTCAGCCAAATTATCCAATGTTTCGCCCTGCACGCGGACAGCTGTATTGTAACGGCTTTCAAGGTCGATGCGCTCAGTCAGGTTTTCAAACACCCAGGTAACTCCGCCCTTGGGTTGAGGATTCCCAATGACACGAAGGGTGCGCCCGTCCGGCAAATGCCACCAATGCTCTTGCGGTTCAACAGCGCGGTAGGCAGCCATAATGGTGTCCTGCCAGCGCCGCCATTCCGGCTGTTCGGCGAGCTTGCCATCCGAGCGCAGTCGATCCAGCACGGCAGCATTGTCTGGACCGTCTGTGAGGAACTTGGTTTCAAAATCCCATAGTTTCTGGAAGGCTTGATTGAAAAATATGAGTCGGCTGTTGGCATCGAAGGTTGCAACTGCTGTGGTGAGTTGGTCGAGCGTGTCGGCGTGGCTGCGCAGTGTGCGCTCATACTCCTCGCGGATAGCTTCGACAGCCGTCATGTCGATGGCGATACCCGCCGAGCCGCCTGAGCCGGCAACGTCGGTGACGGCAAACATCCTTCTGTCACCTTCAATCACCGCCGAAATCGTCTGTTCGAATGCAGATGCGTGTGCATGCTGCCTCACAATCGCGTCGCGTGCCTGTGCGCCCAGAAACTCCTTGCTATCGCGTACAGCAGCCGCGCCATCACGCGCTTCAACAGCCTGTGCAAACGCCTTATTTACCCAGTGCAACGCGCCGTTGGCGCCCCGTATCCAGAAAGGCATTTTAAGCGTATCGACGAGCCCAAGAATAGTTTCCTGTTCCTGCTGAAGGCGGTGATTGTCGAGTTCCAACCTTGCTGCGCGGCTCTGCGTTTCTGACAGCGACACAAAGCGAACAAGCACATGCTGGGCAGTCTTGCGACCCTGCACTTCAAGCGGCACTGACTTCTGTGTTTCGAGAATCAAATCAAAAGCTACCGCACGCTCGCGCAATGCCTGAACCGCTTGCTCAAGTGCTGCGGCGGAGTGTGGCATCAGCCAGCGCCCAAAGGCCAAAAACCCCGCACGATCTTCCGGCGCACCGGTTTCGGGCGGGATCACGCCTACGATCTCGGTTCTGGATTTGTCTCCGGCCCAAACAATGATGCGCTGATCGCGCAGGTTGAGTAACGCCTCGGATCGCTGCAGCGAGGCGTTGATATCGGCTACCCTGGCCCGCAGAAGAACATTATCGGCCGCTATCCTCGCCCGTTCGCGAATAAGCCAAACGGCGCAAAGCAATGCCGCACCCGTAACGCCAGCCACTACAGCGGCCTGTACCACGTCAACCGTGTGAAGACTAAACAGGTTAACCTGTTCCTGCTCTTGGGCGAAAGCTCGTGATGAGGTGGTCGCGGCAAGTAACAGCGCCGCGTAGGCGGCAGGGCGGGAACCTCGTGCAAATGCCGTGTTCCACCACTGCGCCGTACTTCCAGCAGGCTGCGCTAGGTTGGAATCGATGTGGCCGCCGGTCAAGGCGTCTCCCGCTTGAAGCGGGCATTCCAATGGCATGTCTGTTCCTCTCCGCCGCCTCAAGACCGCCTTAGGGCGCTCCGTCGTCCCCCGACCCTGGAGCCCGAGGCGTCGCGAATCACCCACTGTACAGTCTGAGCGAATCGACGTGAAGAAGGTTCAGGCGTAAAAAGAAGCCGGGCAAAATGTCAATTGCCCGGCTTCAATATGTTGTATGTAGGTGAGTATGTATCAGTACCTATAGTGTTCTGGCTTGAATGGGCCCGTTGGCGCCACGCCGATATAGGCTGCCTGTTCGCCACTAAGCTCGGTCAGCTTGGCCCCAAGCTTGTCGAGGTGCAGTCTTGCGACCTTTTCGTCGAGATGCTTTGGCAACACATAGACCTCGTTCGTGTAGTGATCGGGCTTGGTCCATAATTCGATCTGGGCCAGCACCTGATTGGTGAACGAGGCTGACATCACAAAACTTGGGTGACCAGTCGCATTCCCTAGGTTGAGAAGGCGCCCTTCGGAAAGGAGGATCATGCGCTTGCCATCGGCAAACGAGATCATGTCGACCTGCGGCTTGATGTTGGTCCATTTCTGGTTGCGCAGAGCAGAAACCTGAATTTCATTGTCGAAGTGGCCGATATTGCCGACAATCGCCATGTCCTTGAACTTGCGCATGTGATCAAGGGTGATGACATCCTTGTTGCCGGTCGTCGTGATGATAATGTCGGCATTCGCCGCCGCATCATCCAGCGTCACTACTTCATAGCCGTCCATCGCTGCCTGCAAGGCACAGATCGGATCCACTTCTGTGACCTTGACGCGCGCGCCGGCGCCGCTGAGCGAGGCTGCCGAGCCTTTGCCAACATCTCCGTAGCCGCAAACAACCGCGACTTTGCCGGCCATCATGGTATCAGTGGCGCGGCGGATGCCGTCGACCAGCGATTCCTTGCAACCGTATTTATTGTCAAATTTTGACTTGGTAACCGAATCGTTGACGTTGATTGCCGGGAACGGCAGCAACCCCTTCTTCTGTAATTGATACAGCCGGTTGACGCCGGTGGTGGTCTCTTCGGTGACGCCCCGGATAGCCTCACGGTTGCGGGTGAAGAAGCCCGGTGTGGCGGCCATGCGCTTCTTGATCTGGGCAAACAGGATTTCTTCTTCCTCGTTGCCAGGGTTGGACAACACGTCTTCGCCGGCTTCGGCGCGCGCGCCAATAAGGATGTACATGGTGGCATCGCCACCATCGTCGAGGATCATGTTGGTGGTTCCGCCATCACTCCACTGGAAAATCTGGTCCGTATACTGCCAGTATTCGTCCAGCGTTTCGCCCTTTACCGCGAAGACAGGAATGCCCGAGGCGGCGATGGCCGAGGCGGCATGATCCTGTGTCGAGAAAATATTGCAGGAGGCCCAACGTATCTCCGCGCCAAGCACCTTGAGTGTCTCGATCAGAACTGCCGTCTGGATGGTCATGTGCAGCGACCCAGATATGCGGGCGCCCTTCAACGGCTTCGAAGCGCCAAACTCCTCGCGGCAGGCCATCAGGCCCGGCATTTCGGTTTCGGCGATGTTAATTTCCTTACGACCGTAATCGGCCAATGCAATATCTGCTACATGGTAGTCTTTGATGCCAGCCGCCATGATGGTGCTCCGTGCGAGGATGTGGTGGTTCGCGATCAAACGCGATTTGATACGTGGAATTGGTGCCCTGACTATCAGAGGACGCCAGCCTCTACAATGGACATAAAGAAATCATTATCTCTGCATGTGTCCGACGAGGCCTACATCTCTTCGCC
Source organism: Mesorhizobium sp. NBSH29 (assembly GCF_015500055.1). Classification (NCBI taxonomy): domain Bacteria; kingdom Pseudomonadati; phylum Pseudomonadota; class Alphaproteobacteria; order Hyphomicrobiales; family Phyllobacteriaceae; genus Mesorhizobium; species Mesorhizobium sp. NBSH29. The sequence continues at coordinate 934,931 of NZ_CP045492.1, read as the reverse complement.
GAAGCGATCTGCTATCAGCGTCTGGAGTGCATCAAGCACGAGTTCAGCATCTGCGCCCGATGCCGAAACGCGGATGCAGCATCCCGGACTTGCCGCCAACATCATAAGCCCCATTATTGATGTTCCACCCACGGTAGTACCGTCCTTCTCTACCTCGACGACAGCGTCGAAGCCGCTCACCAGCGAAACGAACTTCGCCGAAGCGCGGGCGTGAAGGCCCCGCTGGTTAACGATCAGGAATTCCCGGGTGGGTTTCATCGCCGGATTGCGGGCATCCGGTCCGGTCATCGGCTGCTCAGAAGCTGGCTGGCGACATTGATATATTTTCGACCGGCCGTTTGAGCCTCGGCGAGCGCCGCTGCCATATCATCGCCGGCACGCACGCTCGAGAGCTTGATGAGCATAGGCAGGTTCATCCCCGCAATCACTTCTACACGACCAGGTTCCATCACCGAGATCGCGAGATTGGAGGGCGTGCCGCCGAACATGTCGGTCAGGATTACAACGCCGGCACCGCTGTCAGCATTGCCAACTGCCTCAACAATGTCGCGGCGGCGCTGCTCCATATCGTCGTCGGCACCGATGGCGACGGTTTCGAATTTTTCCTGGGGTCCGACGACGTGTTCAACGGCGTTGCGGAACTCCTCGGCCAACTGACCGTGCGTCACGAGCACGAGTCCGATCATTCTGCTTTGGCTCCCGTCATGGCCCTTTTGGGCTCATCATACTTTCGCCAGCCGGCTTGCCCGGCGGCAGGAGCGCTATCTTGTCGACCGCAGGCCCGTTGACAAGCACAATTTTGCACCCCGTAGAGCCATTTTGACGCATTTGCAGGCGGTCTGGCACAGAACTACCCGAAAGGTGATGCCGCCAACCACGCGGCGACTGCCTGAGTTGCGGACGCTGCGCTGCCTGCGGCAAGCTGAAGGCGTGAAATTTGGCATCCGGCGAGGACACCATGCGCCGGTTCGGGAAAACGCTCCGCCTGTTGATAAGGCACTAACTGGACAAGCAGGTCGGCGATCATTCTCGCCTCGTGACCGATTTGCCTTGGACCGAGGCCAAAAACCTCGATGAGCCCAGCGATGGGCTCTGGTGTGTTGCAGATCACGCGCCCATCAACGGTGCGGACCAATATCTGATCATCACAGACCAGCCTGCTGAATATGCCTCGCGAATTGAAACGGTCGAGCAGGGCCAACGCGAGCGTGGTTTTTCCCGATCCGGACGGGCCGCTGATCACCACGCCCCGATCTCCCAAAAGCACAGCAGAGGCGTGGATGTTGTCTGTCGGCACAGCTCAGCTTTCTGCCGGAATTGTTACCAAAAACCGTGCACCGCGGACTTCGCCCGGTTTGCCCCCTGGGATATTTTCCGCGGTCAGCGTGCCGCTGTGCGCTTCTACAATCTGGCGGCTGATCGACAGACCGAGGCCGGAATTCTGGCCGAAAGCCTCACCGGACGGGCGGTCGGTGTAGAAGCGCTCGAAAATGCGCTCGATATTATCGGCACGAATGCCAGGCCCGTTATCTTCTACCGTCAAGACGACAAATTTGCCGTGACGCGAAAGCGAAATGGCGATGCGACCACCTTCATCGGACACAAAGGAACGAGCATTCTCAATCAGGTTGGTAATCACCTGGCCCAGCCTGAGATCATGACCTATCACCGTGAAGCCTTTGCCCTGCGGCGGCTTGTCAGACTGAAAGGTGATCTCGACCTTCTTTTTGTGGCGCGCTGTTTCCTGCGATGCATCCACCAAATCAGTCAGGAATACTTTAAGATCAAGACGGCGTGCGTCGTCGCGGGCCAGTTCAGCGTCAAGCCGCGATGCATCGGAGATGTCGGTGATCAAACGGTCGAGGCGGCGAACATCGTGCTGGATGACGTCCATCAGGCGGCCACGTGACTCTTCATTCCTGGCTAATGGCAGTGTTTCGACAGCGCTGCGAAGCGAAGTCAGCGGGTTTTTCAGCTCGTGTGAAACGTCGGCTGCAAAGCTCTCGATCGCCTCGATACGAGCATAGAGCGCGTTGGTCATGTCGCGCAGGGCGACCGACAGGTTGCCAATCTCATCCTGCCGATCGGAAAAGTCAGGGATCTCCTCGCGGCTTTTCACACCGCGCCTGACACGGACCGCGGCTGCCGATAGGCGGCGCAGCGGGTTTGCGATGGTCGATGCAAGCAACATTGAGAGGACGACCGTTACCAGCGCTGCGACACCAAACACGCGCAGGATCGCCTTGCGTTCTTCCGCCACGATCTTGTCGATGTCGCCGCCTTGAGTGGACAGCATCAAGACACCCATCACTGCCCTGAAACGCTGTACCGGGACCGCAACGGAAACGATCTGTTCTCCCTGCTCGCTCACACGGACCACTTTCGAGGGGACGCCTGTCAACGCGCTCATGACCTCGGGGAATGCAGACCCGTTACCGCCTGGCTGTTCCTTGTAAAGTGGCAATCCCGAACGGCGGAAGATGGTTGAGATAAAACGCTCTATCCGCGTCAGCGCGCCCTCGTCTTCTTCTTCGACGGGCGCAAGGTCGTAGCGCAGGATCTGGCCGCGCGAATACAGATGGCGTGAATCGAGAAGCAGATTGGCGTCTCGATCGTAGATGCGGGCCCGCGTGCGCGTGGGTGAGATCAGTCGCCTCAGCACCGGCGCAACGCGCTCCGGATTGATCGGGAAATCAAGGCTGTCCAACTGATCCGATCCCGGCGCGAGGCTCTCACCGGCCTGTAGCTCGAGCAGCTTCTCGGGATCGATGCTGATGGAGTCGGTCTCGACGGTTGCTGATGACGCTATCGCTCCGGCGATAATCTCACCCTGCGTCATCAGGCTCTCTACCCGCGCCTCGATCAACCCGTCGCGGAACTGGTTCAGATAGAGAATGCCGGAGACAAGCACGCCCAATCCGGCGAGATTGAGAAACAGGATGCGCCGCGTGAGGCTGGAAAACATATAATGGCCAAGCAGGCGCTGCAGCCGCAATGTGAGCTTGCTCACGAGCCGCTGCGGTCGCTTTGTCGTTGTTGGTCTTTTCGCCGCTTCTACCGCCATGTGCACCAGGCCGACCCGGGGAAGGCTTACGCCTCGCGGAAACGGTAGCCTACCCCGTAAAGCGTTTCGATCATCTCGAAGTCGTCATCGACCGATTTGAACTTCTTGCGCAGCCGCTTGATATGGCTGTCGATCGTTCGATCATCGACATATACCTGCTCATCATAGGCCGAATCCATCAGCGCGTCACGGCTTTTGACCACACCCGGGCGCTGCGCAAGCGAGTGCAGGATCAGGAATTCAGTCACGGTGAGCGTCACCGGCTCGCCCTTCCAGGTGCAGGTATGGCGCTCCTGGTCCATCACCAATTGGCCGCGCTCCAGCGAGCGGGACTGCTGGTTCGGAGTTTTGGCGGCCGCTTCACGGGCGCTGACGCGGCGCAGCACTGCCTTGACCCGCTCAACCAGAAGACGCTGCGAGAAGGGCTTTCTGATAAAATCATCGGCACCCATCTTGAGGCCAAACAATTCATCGATCTCGTCGTCCTTGGATGTCAGGAAGATGACCGGCAAATCAGTTTTCTGGCGCAGGCGGCGCAACAATTCCATACCGTCCATGCGCGGCATTTTGATATCAAGTATGGCAAGGTTCGGCGGACGGGCCGCCAGACCCTCAAGTGCGGATGCCCCATCGGTATAGGTCTCGACCCGATATCCCTCCGATTCCAGAGCAATCGAAACCGATGTCAGAATGTTTCGGTCATCGTCGACAAGCGCGATCGTGGCCATATCAAGCGGCTCCCTCATGAGCGGATGTCCCTTCCATTATGCGGAAGGGGCTTTTGGAGGACAAACTAGGCACAAAATGTGGCATGAACTTCCGCCAATGTCACAGTTGAAGGCGGTACGCCACCCCGACTGCTATCCAGGTCTCGCAACGCAACGCCTCCGATCCTTGGTCAGCGCGTCACCCTTTCGTGTATTCTGGCCTGCAATATAAACGGTTTAAAAGATTTCTAAAATCTTTAAATCGATTAATGATTTGATATCACTCATCTTTTCTGTTTCTCGATTAGTTCGCCTCGTAACGGATCGCGCCAGCGCCTGTTCCGACGGATTGGAACAAGCTGCGACTGGGAGCCAGTATGAACGAGATGGGCAAACGCAATCCTTCCTGCGGGATTGACATGGCGGGACTGCACACAACTGGCAAGGTCCACTATAATTTCGGCGCAGCGCAGCTCTACGAAGAGTCTTTGCGCCGCGGCGAAGCCATCCTCACCGCACATGGCGCGCTGCTTGCCGAAACCGGCCAGCACACAGGGCGGTCGCCTCAAGACAAATTTGTCGTGCGCGATTCCAACACTCAAAACACCGTATGGTGGGACAACAACAAGGCGATGACGTCGGCGCAGTTTGACACGCTGCTCGCCGATTTTCAGGCCCATGCCACCACCCGCGACCTGTTTGTACAGGATCTCATTGGCGGGGCAGACCCCGCCAATAGCCTGCCTACGCGCGTCGTCACTGAATATGCATGGCATTCGCTGTTCATCCGCAACCTGCTTATCCGCCCGGACGCTGTGGCTTTGGCAGGCTTCCTGCCGAAGATGACAATTATCGATCTACCATCGTTCCGCGCGGACCCTTCCCGCCATGGTAGCCGTGGCGAGACAATGATCGCTGTTGATCTGACGCGGCAAATCGTTCTGATCGGTGGCACATCCTATGCCGGTGAAATGAAAAAATCGGTTTTCACCGCACTCAACTACCTTCTCCCGCAGAACCGGGTGATGCCGATGCACTGCTCGGCAAATGCGGGACCTGACGGTGACGCGGCGGTATTCTTCGGGCTTTCGGGCACCGGAAAGACAACCCTTTCAGCGGATCCGAAGCGGACACTGATCGGCGATGACGAGCATGGTTGGGGCGATGACGGTATTTTCAATTTCGAAGGTGGCTGCTACGCCAAAACGATCCGGTTGTCGGCATTAGCCGAGCCAGAAATTTTTGCCACCACTCAGCGTTTCGGCACCGTGCTTGAAAATGTCGTGCTTGACGAGGAGCGCGTCCCCGACTTCGACGATGGAAGCCTAACGGAAAACACCCGTTGCGCCTATCCGCTCGATTTCATCCCCAACGCCAGCGAGACTGGCCGCGCCGCTCATCCTAAGAACATTATTATGCTGACCGCAGATGCTTTCGGCGTGATGCCCCCGATTGCCGCGCTGACGCCGGCGCAGGCGATGTATCACTTTCTTTCCGGCTACACCGCCAAGGTGGCTGGGACTGAAAAGGGCGTAACCGAACCTGAAGCCACCTTCTCCACCTGCTTTGGCGCGCCGTTCATGCCGCGCCACCCGTCGGAGTATGGTAATTTGCTGCGTTCTCTGATCGCCGAGCACAAGGTCAATTGCTGGCTTGTGAACACCGGCTGGACAGGTGGAGCGTATGGCACTGGCAAGCGCATGCCAATATCGGCCACTCGCGCATTGTTGTCGGCAGCACTTTCCGGCTCACTCCGCAACGGTGAGTTCCGCACCGACGCGAATTTTGGCTTCGCGGTGCCCGTGCATGTTGAGGGTGTAGACCCGGCGATCCTCAATCCGCGCGGGACTTGGGCAGATGGTGCGGCCTATGATCGGCAGGCAAAGCTGCTTGTTGAGATGTTCATCGCCAACTTTGCCAAGTTCGAGGCGCATGTCGATGGCTCCGTCCTGGGCGCCGCGCCCCAGGCTAGGGAAGCTGCAGAATAGTCTTGGCGCCCGGCAGAATCGAATTTTGAAGGTCCGGCGTCAGCGCCGGACTTTTCTTTTGTCTAAAACCGGGGCATGGCTTGTTGCAAGTGCTGAACCTGGAGCAGGCAATGTCGCCACGATCCCTATTTGGCCGATGCTTGTTCCAACTTGAGGCCAGAGCACAATGAGCGCGGGCGGCATCGACATCGGCCCAGGCGTCTTCATCGGCGAAGACGAGCTTGTAGAAAACTTTATCCGCTCGTCGGGTCCCGGCGGCCAGAACGTCAACAAGGTTGCAACGGCGGTTCAGTTGCGCTTCGACGCTTTTAATGCGCGCGGGCTGCCTGAACGCGTTCGCGAGCAAACCATCAAGCTCGCAGGACAGCGCGCCACCAAAGATGGCGTTATTGTCATTGAAGCTGGACGCTATCGCACACAGGAGCAGAACCGGGCCGATGCACGAGGACGCCTGACCGCACTGGTTGCCAAGGCGGCCGAGCCGCCGCCGAAACCGCGCCGCAAGACGAGGCCAAGCAAGGGCGCGGTGGAGCGGCGGCTGAAAACCAAAGCCGGGCGTTCAACCGTGAAAAAGCTGCGTGGCAAAATAGAAAACGATTAATGGCAGCTGGCACCGAGAATGAAATGCGGCTTCCAATTTTGTGGCCCAGATGCAAAGTTGCGTCATCGCGGCAACATAGAGAGGGCCCTTCATCATGGGTATGTTCGATTTCGTTAAATCCGTCGGCAAGAAGCTCGGCATCGGCGGCGACGACGCTCCAAAGGCAGAGGATCTGAAAAAAGATCTCGATTCGCACAAGCTTGGAACCGAGCAGGTGCAGATCGAGATTCAAGGCGACAAGGCAATTCTCAAGGGTGTGGTTGCCGACCAGTCCGCTTTCGAGAAAGCAATCATCGCCGTGGGCAACACATTGGGTGTCTCAAAGGTCGAGGCTGGCGAATTGAGGGTGGTGGCCCCGGAATCAGGCCTGAAACTTGACCCGTCGGTGGATATGAATTCGGTGATCGCGGCAGCAACGCCTGCCAAGGAGCCGAAATTCTATACTGTGGCCAAGGGCGACAATCTCTGGAAGATCGCGGAAAAGGCCTACGGCAAAGGTAAGGGCGCCAAGCACCCAATCATCTTCGAGGCCAACAAGCCGATGCTCACGCATCCCGACAAGATCTATCCCGGTCAGGTGCTGCGTATTCCCGATATCGAAACGGCTTGACCGCGGCAGGTTTCGCGGCTTTCCAATGGAACGGCGGCCCCAGGCCGCCGTTTTCGCTTTGAAAGAGGCAAACTTCGCAGGCGCTCATGCTCGTTCTTCCAAAAGGTGTCCGGCATATACCAGGATATCTGACCCGCGACGCGCAGGTAGCGCTCGTTGCCGATGTCCGCGCAGTCGTGGAAGCAGCTCCGTTTTATCGACCGGAAATGCCCAGTACTGGCAAGCCGCTCAGTGTAAGAATGACCAATTGCGGGACACTCGGATGGGTGACGGACCGGCAGGCAGGCTATCGGTATCAGGCAAACCACCCCGAAACGGGGACGCCCTGGCCGACGATACCAGCGGCCTTGCTGCGCATCTGGAGTGACGTTTCGGGGTATGCTCATCCACCGGAAGCGTGCCTCGTTAATTTCTATGAGCCGAGCGCCAAAATGGGCCTGCATCAGGACAGGGACGAACAGAATTTCGACGCCCCGGTGGTTTCGATTTCGCTCGGCGATAGCTGTCTGTTTCGCGTTGGCCAAGCGCGGCGCGATCTGCCTACCGTTTCATTTCGTCTCGAGAGCGGGGATGTGGTTGTTCTGGGCGGCGCGGCCAGGCTTGCCTTCCATGGCGTCGATCGAATTTATCCGTCGACATCGGGTCTGCTCAAAAATGGCGGGCGTATCAACTTGACCTTGCGACGGGTGACAACTCCAGCCGAGGCCGAAACGCGTTCATAATTTGCGCAGCGCTACTTCCTCCACAAGATGGTCCGCGCCCTTGCGCAAGATGAGGTCAGCGCGAGGACGCGTAGGCAATATGTTTTCCTTGAGGTTCCTGAGGTTTATATTTGTCCAGAGGCCCTCCGCTATGGCGCGTGCCGAATCTTGCGACAATTTTGAATAGCGGTGAAAGAAGGAGTCCGGGTTGCGGAATGCTGTCTCTCGCAACCGCATGAAGCGAGTGATGTACCACTCATGTATCTGGCTCTCCTCCGCGTCGATGTAGATCGAAAAGTCGAAGAAATCGGAAACGAAGGGCACCGCCTTGCCATCTTGGGGCAATTCACGGGTTTGGAGTACGTTCAGCCCCTCGAAAATCAAGATGTCTGGCCGGTCGATCGTCACGAACTCGCCAGGGAGAACATCATAGGTCAGATGCGAGTAGAGTGGCGCGCGCACGTTGGGCTGGCCAGATTTGATGCCGGAGAGGAAGCGCAACAACGCGCCGACATCATAGCTATCGGGGAAGCCTTTTCGCTCCATCAGGCCTTTGTTGCGTAAAATCTCGTTGGGAAACAGAAACCCGTCGGTGGTAACGAGATCAACCTTGGGGCTCGATGGCCAGCGGGCCATCAGTTCCTTCAGTATGCGCGCTGTGGTGGATTTTCCGACCGCCACTGATCCGGCCATTCCGATGATGAAGGGCGTCTTGACCGCATTGTCTGTGTTGAAGAAAACGCGGCGCTGTTCAAACAGAAGCTGGCTTGCCTCGACATGGGTCGAGACCAACCGCGACATAGCCAGGTAAATACGCCGAACCTCGTCCAGATCGATCGGATCATAGAGCGAGCTTAACCTGCGCACCTCGTCTTCGGTGAGGGTGAGCGGCGTGTCGGCGCGAAAATGCGCCCATTCAGCCGCGGAAAATATCCGGTATGGGGAGTATTTTTCAGTCGGAACCAGCTGATCCAATGAGCATACCCTTCTGCAGTGTCGGTAGCCTTTAGCGCGACGCTTTTTCGGCAGTCCCGCTTCGGGCGGTGCGCTTTTCCAGCTCGGCTGTAACTTCTGACAGGGGAACCCCTGCCACCGCCAGCACCACCATCCAATGATAGATGAGATCGGCACTCTCGGAAACGAGCCCCTCACGGTCGCTTTTCACAGCCGCTATTACCGTTTCCACGGCTTCTTCGCCCAGCTTCTGGGCTGCCTTGTCCATACCTGCGGACACGAGCTTCGCAGTCCATGATTGCGGGTCGCCCGAGGTTGCGCGATCCGCGATAATCTTTTCCAGGTCGGAGAGTGAGAATGCGCTCATTGCGGCGCTTTAAGTCGGTTGTCCGGCTGAGTCCAGCCGCATGGGGATGCCCGCGCCCGCCATAAAGGCTTTGGCCTCCGAAATCGTATATGTACCAAAATGAAAGATCGACGCTGCCAGAACTGCGGTCGCATGGCCTTCTCGAATGCCAGCAACTAAATGATCGAGCGTGCCGACACCGCCAGAGGCGATGACCGGGACGCGCACCGCATCAGCCACCGCGCGCGTCAGTTCAGTGTCGTAGCCTGACTTGGTGCCGTCGCGATCCATGGAGGTCAACAGCAGCTCCCCGGCGCCGAGATCCACTACTTTGCGGGCAAACTCGATGGCGTCGATGCCAGTGCGTTCGCGCCCCCCGTGGGTGAAAATCTCCCATCGGTCGGTTTCTCCAGCGCCTGAGACTTTCTTGGCGTCGATGGCAACAACAATACACTGATTGCCGAATTTGTCGGCAGCAGCTGCCACAAACTCCGGGTTTTTCACCGCCGCCGTGTTGATCGACACCTTGTCGGCACCGGCCAGCAGCAGTTTGCGGATGTCGGCAACCGCGCGCACACCGCCGCCTACCGTTAGCGGCATAAAGCAATGGTCTGCGGTGCGCGCAACGACATCAAAAATAGTTTCCCGTCCCTCGTGCGTGGCGCCTATATCGAGGAAACACAGTTCGTCAGCGCCCGCCGCATCATAGGCTTTTGCGGCCTCGACCGGATCTCCAGCATCGATTAAATCGACAAAATTGACGCCCTTGACAACACGACCGTCCTTGACGTCGAGGCATGGAATGACACGGGCTTTGAGGGTCATCGCTCGACCTCGAACATGGCCGGCTCCGGGCTATTTTCGCCACGCAGGACCGACAGCGCTTCCGCTGGATCAATGCGACCATCATAAAGCGCGCGACCGGAGATCGCGCCTTCAAGCTTGCGCGCGTCCGGCATCGTCATCCGCACAATGTCGGCTATCGACGCAAGCCCGCCTGACGCAATGACGGGAATGGATACTGCTTCAGCCAGAGCAATGGTGGCTTCCCAGTTGATGCCCGCAAGCACGCCGTCGCGATCGATGTCTGTGTAGATGATGGTCGAAACGCCCGCGCCCTCGAACTTTTTTGCCAAATCGACCACCTGGAGCGTCGAGGCTTCGGCCCAGCCCTCTACCGCGACATTCCCGCCTTTGGCATCAATGCCAACCGCAATCTTTCCCGGAAATTTCCGGCACGCCTCGATCACAAGCGCGGGGTCTTTGACGGCGACGGTGCCGAGAATAACCCGCGCCAGGCCTTTGGAGAGCCAGCTTTCAATATGGTCCAGTGAGCGAATACCACCGCCGAGTTGGACCGGGTTTTTCGTCGCTTTAAGTATGGCTTCAACGGCTGCGCCATTAACCGATTCGCCGGCAAACGCCCCGTTCAGGTCGACCACATGCAGCCATTCGAAACCCTGGCTCTCGAACGTTTTTGCCTGGGCCCCCGGATCAACATTGTAGACCGTCGCCTGGTCCATATCGCCAAGCTTTAGGCGAACGCATTCGCCGTCCTTGAGATCTATAGCTGGAAAAAGGATCACGGCTTCCACCTCAGGAAATTGGCAATAAGCGCCAGACCCAGCGTCTGGCTCTTTTCAGGATGGAACTGTGTGCCCACGAGATTGTCGCGTGCAACCGCAGCAGTAACCGCGCCGCCGTAATCGGTCGTCGCCAAAACCTGCTCGGGTTTGGAAGCATCCAGTTGATAGGAGTGCACGAAATATGCGTGCAATCCGCCTGGGCCGGTGTCGATCCCGTTGAACAGCGGATGCTCGTGCTGAACCGAAAGCGTGTTCCAGCCGATCTGTGGAATTTTCAGGCTCGCGTCAGCCGGGGTAATTTCTTTCACGTCACCCGCAATCCAGCCAAAACCCTGAGTAACCGTCTTTTCAAGCCCGCGCTCGGTCATCAGTTGCATGCCCACGCAAATGCCCAGGAAGGGCTTTCCCCGCCCTATCGCGGCCTCTTCAACCGCCTCCCACATGCCCTCCACGGACTTCAGTCCTGCTGCGCAATCGGCGTAAGCCCCGACGCCTGGTAGCACAATGCGGTCTGCTGTTCGGACGCGCTCTGCGTCCGAAGTCAGCTCAATCCGCGCAGCAATGCCTGCCTCTCGCGCAGCGCGCTCGAAGGCTTTGGTGGCTGAGCGAAGATTGCCCGACCCGTAGTCGATGATAGCCACGCGCATCAGGTCGTTCCAGAGCTCAAGAGCAGGTCGGTATTGGCATGAGTGGAGACCTGCCGTGCGGCCGGCTTCAAATGCACCCACTGTTGTGGATTTTCGCCAGCCTCCAAAAGGCCTTGCTCGACCATATAGCGAACTTCTGCTTCGTCGTAATTGTTGGCCTCGAACGCGCCGCTATCTTGCCAGCCGCGGCGACGAAGCGCCCAAAGTCGCAGCGCCGAGGCTTCAAGTCCCAGATAGAGCGAGACCAACAGAGTCAGCCACGGCGCGGCTGTGCCAAGACCCGCTACAGCGCCAAGTCCGCCCAAGGCAAGCGTGGCAGCCAGTGCGAACGCAGCCTCAATCCATAGCCGGTGCCATAGCAGCCATGGGACAGGGAGCAGGAAGGCCAGATAGGTAAAGCCGTCGCGCACCAATACGGCATCGCCTGTTTCGGCGGATTTCGCCGGCTCCATTGCAATAAAAACGGCCATCGGCCCGCCCTTTTATATTAGCGTGCCTTTGGTGGAAGGCACCGCATCGCCCTGACGTGGATCTCGTTCAAGCGCGGTGCGGAGCACGCGCGCAACCGCTTTAAAGCAGGTTTCGGCGATATGGTGATTGTTGGCGCCATACCGGTTGGTCACGTGTAGCGTAATGCCGGCGTTCTGTGCCAACGCCTGAAAGAATTCGCGAACCAGTTCGGTGTCGAAAGCACCTACTTTGGAGGACGAAAACGCGACATTCCAGACCAGGAATGGCCGGCCAGAAACATCGATCGCTGCACTCGTCAGCGTCTCATCCATGGCGAGGTCCAGCGAAGCGTAGCGTGTGATGCCGCGGCGATCACCCAGAGCTTTCGAAATGGCTTGGCCGAGCGCGATACCGGTGTCTTCGACCGTGTGATGATCGTCGATGTGCAGATCGCCCATCGCCTTTGCCGTGATGTCTATGAGGGAATGACGCGAAAGCTGTTCCAGCATGTGGTCAAAGAAGCCGACGCCGGTGGAAATTTCGAAACTGCCATTACCATCAACATCAACGTCAACGCTGATTTCGGTCTCATTGGTCTTGCGGCTGATGCTGGCGCGCCGCTCGGTGCCGGAAGCCATGTGGCCATTCTCCGCTGTGTGAACGCGTGCCTTCTACCAGCATGGCGAGGCGAATTCCAGTTGCTGATCGTGAGGGCATTGCTCATGGTTTGCAAACTCATCGCCTATGCATACATATGATCGAACTTTACTCGTAGCGGGAGGTTGCCTTGGCGGGACTTCGCGATATCGGAGCCAGACATGTCAAATGAGTTGACCATGCACGCCACGACCATTGTGACCGTTCGCAAGGGTGGCAAGGTGGTGATTGCCGGCGATGGGCAGGTCAGCCTCGGCCAGACGATCATGAAGGGCAACGCCAAAAAGGTGCGGCGCCTTGGAAAAGGCAATGTGATTGCCGGGTTTGCCGGCGCCACCGCCGATGCTTTCACCCTTTTAGAGCGGCTGGAAGCCAAGCTTGAGCAATATCCTGATCAATTGACGCGCGCCTGCGTGGAACTTGCGAAAGACTGGCGCACGGACCGTTATCTGCGCCGGCTGGAAGCGATGATGCTGGTTGCCGATAAAACGGTGTCACTAGCCCTCACCGGCAATGGCGATGTGCTAGAGCCAGAACATGGCGTGATGGCAATCGGTTCTGGTGGTAATTATGCACTCGCTGCGGCCCGTGCCTTGATGGACACTGACAAGGGTGCCGAAGAGATCGCACGTCGGGCAATGAAAATTGCCAGCGAGATCTGCGTCTACACCAATGAGAGCTTCGTCATCGAGACGATTGATGCCGGCTAAGCGGATTTACCGCTATGATTTTCGTCCCCTCACAGAAGACGACCTTGCCGTGATTGAAACTTGGCTTGCCGAGGACGCCGATGCGTAAGGGCGCTACGCTCGCCGTCTGGAAAATCGGACTGGCTGCTGCAGTCGGACTGATCGTCCTTCAGGCCGCAATCCTTTACGGCATGGGCCGGCTGCCGATATGCGAATGCGGCACAGTCAAGCTATGGCACGGCGTGGTGATGAGCTCTGAGAACTCCCAGCACATTTCGGACTGGTACACGTTCTCGCACATCATCCACGGCTTTCTGTTCTATGCGGCCGCCTGGTATGTGTTTCCCAAAGCATCGCCCTGGCTGCGGTTGATTCCCGCGCTGTTGATCGAGGGTGGGTGGGAAATTCTGGAAAACAGCGATTTCATCATCAACCGCTACCGGGAAGGCACCATTTCGCTCGACTATTACGGCGACAGCATCGTCAATTCCATTTCCGACACGCTCGCCATGGTTCTGGGATTTGCGATGGCAGCATGGCTACCTATATGGGTTGTTGTGGTGATGGCACTGAGTTTCGAGTTCGGTGTCGGCCTTCTCATCCGGGACAATCTGACCCTCAACGTGATCATGCTGCTGCATCCGTTTGAGTCCATCCGGCAGTGGCAAAGTGGATTAACGCCAACATGAGTTCTTTTTCACCGCGTGAGATCGTCTCGGAGCTCGACCGCTTCATCATCGGGCAGAACGACGCTAAGCGCGCCGTTGCCATCGCCCTGCGCAACCGCTGGCGCCGCCAGCAGCTTGATGGCCAGATGCGCGAGGAGGTGATGCCCAAGAACATCCTGATGATCGGACCGACCGGCGTCGGCAAAACCGAAATCTCGCGGCGACTCGCCAAGCTTGCTGGCGCACCCTTCATCAAGGTGGAAGCGACCAAGTTTACTGAAGTGGGTTATGTTGGGCGTGATGTAGAGCAGATCATCCGCGATCTAGTCGAAGTGGCCATTGGGCTAGTGCGCGAAAAGATGCGCGGTGACGTGACGGCGCGTGCGCACATCAATGCTGAGGAGCGGGTGCTCGAAGCGCTCGTTGGAAAAACTGCCAGCCCAGCGACGCGCGATTCTTTCCGCAAAAAACTTCGGGAAGGCGACCTCGACGACAAGGAAATTGAGGTGGAGGTCGCCGATAACGGCGGCGGCGGGATGCCCGGGTTCGACATTCCCGGCATGCAAGGCGGTAATATCGGTGTCCTCAATATCAACGACATGCTGTCCAAAGCGATGGGTGGCAAGCAGACCAAGACGCGCAAGACCACCGTCAAGGAATCTTACAAGCTGTTGATCAGCGATGAATCCGACAAGCTTCTCGATCAGGATGAGGTCGTGCGCCAGGCGCTCGAAGTGACCGAAAATGATGGCATCGTGTTTCTCGACGAGATCGACAAGATCGCCAACCGCGAAGGCGGTATGGGGGCGGGCGTTTCGCGTGAAGGGGTGCAGCGCGACCTGCTGCCGCTGGTTGAGGGCACCACGGTTGCGACGAAGCATGGTCCTGTGAAGACCGACCACATCCTGTTTATCGCCTCAGGCGCGTTTCACGTGTCGAAGCCTTCCGACCTGCTGCCTGAATTGCAGGGCCGCCTGCCGATCCGCGTCGAACTGAGGGCGCTCGAGAAAAATGACTTTGTTCGAATCCTGACAGAAACCGAGGCAAGCCTGATCAAGCAATACATTGCCCTGATGAAGACCGAAGGGGTGGAACTGGAGTTCACCGACGACGCAATTGATTCACTCGCCGGAATCGCCGTGGACCTGAATGCCAGCGTCGAAAACATCGGTGCGCGACGCCTACAGACCGTGATGGAACGTGTACTGGACGAGATTTCGTTCAATGCGCCCGACCGCGGGGGGACCGCAATCAAGATTGACGCGGCTTATGTCGAAAAGAATGTCGGAGATCTGGCCAGGAATACCGATCTGTCGCGTTTCATTCTCTAGGCTTCATTCTCTCGGCTTGGTCGAAGCGGCGCAAAAGCGCTGTGCACTTTTGCTGGACCTGCTATAGGTGCGACCTGCTACAGCAGGCGGGGCGCATGAAACGTATTTTATACTTAATTTCCCTGGTGGTCTTTCTGGGCTGTTTTCCGCTAGCCTTCGCTGCCACACCGGTACCGCCCGGCAATCGCAACGCAGAACAGCCGGGGGTTCCGGGTGCATCGGCGCGCCGCACCAAGGCCAACAACACCACCTATGAAGCCAAATACCGCAAGATTTATGCGCTGATCAAAAATGACGGCAAGCTGCGGTCGAAAATCAAGCAGGCAGCCTCATTGTATGGCATCGATCCGATGCACATTGTCGGCGCGATTGTCGGTGAGCACACCTACAATGTCGATGCCTATGACCGGCTTCAGACCTATTACGTTAAAGCGGCGGCGTATCTCAGCAACAAGCTTGTTTTTGCTTACAATGGTGAAAGCGTGGGCGACTTCGTGGCGCGGCCGCAATTTGCCAAATGCAAGGGCATGCGCGACAGCTATGACCTTTGGAGTTGCCGCGAAGCCGTGTGGAATATGGCGTTTCGTGGAAACAACGTGGATGGGGCGAATTTTCCAAACAACCGATTCAGCGCGATTTTTTTTCAGCCGCTTTATGCGGGGCAGACGTTTGGGCTTGGCCAACTCAACCCTTTGACTGCCTTGCAGATGAGCGATCTAGTGAGCCGGATTTCGGGCTTGCCACAGCTTGATGCAGACGATGCGCAACGGGTTTATGAGACGATCATGGATCCCGATTTGACGCTTGCCTATGTCGCGGCAACGCTGAAGACTTCCATCGAAGCCTATAAGTCCATCGCCGGCTTTGATATTTCCCGAAATCCAGGAGTGACGGCGACGCTGTACAATGTCGGAAATCCTGAACAGCGGGCATATGCGCTGAAATCCGAGAATTCAAAGCGACAGGCTGCTGGTGAAGCGCCAAAGCTGCCGGAAGAGAATTATTATGGCTGGCTCGTCAATGAGAAAATGCCGGAGCTGCAAGCGCTTTTCTAGACTTCAGACCGTGGCGAACATTAGCGTCCACGCGACAGACAGGCGTGAAGCTGGGTGAGCAGCGTTTCGATCTCGTGAGGGTCTAGCTGGGATATGGTTTGCGCAAGGACGTTGGCAAGCTCGGTAGCGCGTGGTGACAGTCCGGACGTATCGACAACCACGCGCGGGTGGGATGCACCGGCGAGCTGTTCCAGTTCTTCCGCCTCGTCCCATATGATGTTGAAATACCCCATCATTTTCTGGAGCAATGCCCATGTGGGGATACCGCGGCGGCCATTTTCGAGCGCCGACAGATAGGCGGCGCTGACCCCGATTGCCTCGGCCATCTCTTTCTGCGTCACGCCTTTTTTGCCACGCAACTCACGCAGCTTCATGCCGAGGGGCGTCATCAGATATTCCCTTCGTCGGTAAATTTCCTCAGTGCCTTCGCAAGCGCACATAGATCGCGCCGAAGCCGCCATGGTGGCGCGCTGCGTCGGCATAGCTGCTCACCATAACGCGGAAGGCTGGAGTAGCTAGCCATTGCGGCACAGCGCGCCGCAAGACACCCTCGCTGCCGAAAGACGCCCCTTTACCTGTGATAACAAGGACATGACGTCTGCCTTCTGCATATGCGCGATGTAGGAACGCATAAAGCAGGGCATGGGCCTCGCTCTGGGTCATGCCATGCAGATCCACGCGACCCTCGATCGGCAGCCGACCCTTGGAGAGCTTTGTTTTTGTTGGAGGATCAAACGGGTGGATTGTATTCTTGCTGGGCTGGATAGTTTTCGGGGCCTCCATCGGAGTGGGCTGAGATTTCTCGGCGAGCAATCTTTCCAAAGCCGAGTGGTCAGCCGTTTCAGCTGTCCAATCCGGCTCTTCCACTCGCCCTTTTAACGGTTTGGCAGAACGAGCGATGCGGCCCCAGAGTACCCTGTCCTCATCAGTGAGCTTCTTTGCGATCGTCATGTATCGACCAGACGTCGGGGGATGAGCGCATAGAAGTCCGCGTCGTGGCGTACCACTCCAGCGATTTCTCCCGCCTCGCGGCCAGATCCCGCAAATAAATCGCCTCTGGCGTGGCCGACAATGGCTGATCCTGTGTCCTGAGCGATCATGAGGCGCGAGAAATGGCTTCCGCCAAAAGCCTCTAGCGTCGGAGCATGGATGTAGAAGGGGGTTCCAAAAACGTGAGCGAGCCGGTCGACGGCCATGGAACGCCCAGGCCTAAGAGGAACCTTGGCAGCGGCGACAGGACCGAGCCCGGCATCCTGCACCGGCTGCTCGCGGAAGAAGATAAAAGAGCGATTTTGCCGCAAAGTGTTGTCAATTGAGCTGGAATTGGCCCTAAACCAAGCCAAAATAGTTTCCATCGTTGCCGTTTTGCCGTCAATTTTACCAGTTTGGACTAATAGGGAACCCGGTCCAGTGAATCTTTGGCCTGACTTCGCCGCGTAGGTAAATCGCCGCACGGTACCATCAGGCATTTCCAGCCTGGCAGCG
This sequence comes from Mesorhizobium sp. NBSH29, assembly GCF_015500055.1. Classification (NCBI taxonomy): domain Bacteria; kingdom Pseudomonadati; phylum Pseudomonadota; class Alphaproteobacteria; order Hyphomicrobiales; family Phyllobacteriaceae; genus Mesorhizobium; species Mesorhizobium sp. NBSH29. Next base: position 917,392 of record NZ_CP045492.1, on the reverse strand, counting down.
CCCTGGACGTGGATAAGGAACGTCTCGAGCTGATCTTCTAACCAGGCGAGTTCAAGGCCGCGACCCGCAAGCGCACCGTCCTCGATATCGGCGCGGTCGAAATATTCTCCGATTCCGTTTTCACTTTGACAGCCAAATGCGAGATAGGGGTCCATTCCAGCCGGTCGGTTGCTGTCATCAACGTCGACAAGGTCGCTTGGTCGACCATAAATTGGCCAGCGAAACTGGTGAGTTTTGACCGATGAAGCTTTCACTATGGGTTCGTAAAAACCGGTGACGAAGCCGCTATCGCGGTTGTCCGGCACGACCTTGCAAGGCACAAAATGGCGCTCGAAGAATTCTCGTGCCTCCCGTCGGTCGATGCGCTCGCGCAGATTGCGAGCTTCAGCATAGGCTTCACCGAAAGAGGCGCAGTCAATACCGAGCCCGCCGGTGCGATATGGCTTATCGAGGACCCGGAAAGCTGAGAGCCGGAAGGCCGGGAAGGCTTCCTCCTGTGCATCTTCCCCCCAGCCTGGCAGGCTGTGAAAGGTTGCAGGCTGAAAGGCGGGCGAGAGCGGCACAGCCGATACCTTCGCGGGAAGGGCTAGTCTTCAGCCTCGGTGGCGACAAGTTTCCAGTTCGGATCGCGCGACCGTGTGTCGCGAGCAAATGTCCAGACATCCTTGACCTCGGCAATCGCTTCGGCATCACCATCGACCACCTCACCAGCCTTGTCGCGGGTGACGGAAATCAGTTCGCTGACAATGCGCAAAGTGACATGTGCTTCGCCGCCGCCCTTTATCTCGGCCGAGACAATTTCGGCCTTGTTGATGCCGACAAATGAGGACTGTACTTTTTCGCCGCGCTGCTCGCGCTCAGCGATTGCGGCAACAAAGCCATCATAGACGTCGCGCGAGAGGAGGTTCTTGAGCGCTTTTCGGTCACCATCCGCGTAAGCCATCACAATCATTTCATAAGCCATCTTCGCACCGTCGACGAAGGGCTTAGGTTCAAAGCTTTCATCTGTCTGGCGGATCGCGCGAAGCCCATTATTGAGTTCGCTACCCGGCTTGGCGAAGGCATCGATTGCCTTGAACGCCTCCTCTGGCTCCCCTGCTGCGCGCTTGCGTGGCAGAGAGACGACATTCTCATTGGCGGTGGCAGGAGCATCCTTGTCGCGCTTACGACCGGCGGTATAGGGGTCGAACGGTGGCCTCTCGTGCCCGGTTCGTTTGCCCAGAACATTGCGCAGCTGGAAAAATATCACCACCGCAGCGATGACGAAGAAAATAGTACCGAAATCAAAAAATCCCATAGTATCCGCCATACTATCTCCAACCAGCACCCGCCGCCCACGGTTCGCTGCCACAGCCTCCGCATCGCACAATTATTCTATAATGCATATAGAACGCCTACACCGATCATTCAAATTGACGTAATCGGTGCCTATCTAAGACGGTATCCATTTCTAGCGACCCGGTGGGCGCAATCAACCAGAGAATCGAGACCCGTGCTTAGACCTGTGCTGATATTCCTTGCGATACCACTTCTGGAGATCGCTGTTTTTGTTATCGTCGGGCAACATATAGGCGCGCTGCCGACTGTGGCATTGGTGATTCTGACAGGGATCGGTGGCGCGGTTCTGCTGCGTATTCAGGGCTTCGGAGCTCTTGCCAAGATCCGATACCAGTTGGAGGCCGGAGGTGATCCGGGCCGGGAAATCGTGCATGGCGCAATGATTATGGTTGCCGGTTTTCTTTTGGTCATACCCGGCTTTGTGACTGACGCTCTCGGGCTGCTCCTGTTCATACCAAATGTGCGTGATGCGGCTTGGTCCTTCCTGAAAAGCAGGATGGCAATGGTCGACATGTTTACGAGGCGATCCGATACCCACGGAGGGCGCGCACGCGGGGGCAAAACCATTGACCTCGACCAGGACGAGTACTTCAAAAAGCGAGACGGCAAGGATCCGGCATCGCCGTGGCGCAAGCTAGAGGACGACAATAGCTAGGCGTTCAGTTCGCACAAACTTGTCACCGTTCGCGCGCCATGCTAGCCAAGCCGCGATTTTTAAGCGCCGGAAACGGCAAGAAAAGGATTTCGCGGTCAATGGCCACCAAAGAAAAAGCCCCTACTGGCGCGGCTACGAACGGAAATGGAAACGGTACGCAGGCTTCGCTTAATGTCCTGGTGCAATATGTGAAGGATCTCTCGTTCGAGAGCCCTGGCGCGCCCAACTCGTTGCGCGGTCGCGAAACTGCACCGGCCATCAGCATCAATGTGAATGTGAATGCGAACCCGCTTTCCGACAAGGAGTTCGACGTCAACCTGACACTAAGCGCCAAGGCCTCCCATGAGAAGGATGTGCTGTTCAATGTAGAGCTGGTTTATGGTGGCGTGTTCCGTATTGACGGATTCCCGCAGGAACACATGTTGCCGGTTCTATTTATCGAATGCCCTCGGCTGCTCTTCCCGTTTGCGCGCCAGATCATCGCTGAGGCAACCCGGAATGGCGGCTTCCCGCCTCTGATGCTGGATCCGATCGATTTTGCGCAGATGTTCCAGCAGAAGATCGCTGAGGACCAGGCAAAGAACAAGGTTCAGGTGAGCTGAAATCTTCAACGCCATACTGCATTCACAAAGCCCGGCCAATGAGCCGGGCTTTTTGCTGATCAGCCGGCGCCGAAGCGATTCCACAGGGCGGCTTCGCCAATGGCACTAACCATGGCTGCATGCGCAGCGCGCTCATTTTCAGTCATACGGGGCGACAGCTCACGTGGTCGTCTTTCCGCGACGAAGGCAATGCCTTCAATCTGCACAAGGCCTGGAGTTTCATTGACAACGACTTCCAGACCAAGGGCTGCCTGTTTGCCCCCAATGAGTTCAATATAGACCTCTGCGAGAAGCTCGGAATCAAGTAGCGCGCCGTGTTTGGTGCGGCGGCTGTTATCGATGCCGTAACGGCGGCAGAGCGCATCCAGCGAATTTGGACCCATCGGATGTTTTCGGCGCGCCAACGTCAATGTGTCGATGACCCGACCGGGCTCCACGTTCAATTGTCCGATTCGTCCGAGTTCGGCGTTGATGAACGCCATATCGAAGCTTGCATTGTGGGCGATCAGCTTGGCGCCATCGATGAATTCGAGAAATTCGTTGGCGATGTCACCAAAAACTGGCTTGCCGACGAGTTGGACATCGGAAATTCCGTGCACTGCCAATGCCTCGACGTGGACGCTGCGTCCCTGCGGATTGATGTAGTGATGGAAGACGCGACCGGTGGGGAAACGGTTGACCATCTCCACGGCGCCAATCTCGATGATGCGGTCGTCCCGGGCATCTAGCCCAGTAGTTTCCGTATCAAAGATGATCTCACGCATCGAATCACTCCCGCTGGCCGACACTAACGGCGCCGGAGCAGGGTTCAAACCGGGCGTTTCCGGTTGTGCCCTGCTTTCACGGCGGCGATAAATTTTTGCACTTCGGCGCGGGCGGCGTCGAAACCTTGGCTCGTGTCGATCACATAGTCGGCGAGCTTTCGTTTTTCGGCATCTGCCAGCTGCCTGGCACGAATTTTTAAAAATTTGTCTTCCGTCATTCCTTCACGTGCAAGAACGCGGCGCTGTTGGACTTCTTCCGGTGCAGTGACCACGACAACTACATCCACCCTGTCCTGACCTCCTGTCTCGAACAGAAGTGGTATATCAAGAACCGCGAGCGGGGCGGAAAACGCGCGCTGCTCAGCCAGGAATGCATCGGCGTCGGCGCGGACGAGAGGATGGACTATTTTCTCCAAGGTCTTGAGCGCTTGTGGTTTTCCGAGCACCGAGGCAGCGAGCTTTGTACGATCGACCACATTATCCACCGTCGTGCCGGGAAACGCCGCCTCGATCAGTGGCGCTGCGCTACCGGCGTAGAGCCGATGAACCGCGGCATCGGAATCATGGACTGGAATACCTGCTTCACGAAACATGTCGGCGGTGGTTGATTTACCCATACCGATGGAACCTGTGAGTCCCACCACAATCACGGCATTTGCTCCAAGTCTGAAACGATTCGGTTCCGCAATGACCCTGTCACATCCGGCCGTTTGCCGAACCAGCGTTCGAATCCGGGCACTGCCTGGTGCAGTAGCATGCCTAGTCCGTCTACAGTTCTAAGCCCACACCCCATTGCTTCGGCGAGTAGTGGGGTTGTTAACGGCACATAAACGATGTCGGTGACGATGGCCGCGGAGCGCATGGAGGAAAGATCGAACGCAATGGTCTCCTGTCCCTTCATCCCGAGAGCGGTTGTGTTGACCAGCAGATCAGCGTCGGTCAGCAACTCAGAAAGAGCATTCCAGCCATACGCATTGGCACCGATGCCGAAGTGGTCTGCAAGCTCTTGGGCCCGCGCAACCGTACGGTTGACGATGCGTATGTCGTTGAAGCCTCGCTGTTGGAGCGCAACGATAACAGCGCGTGCGGCCCCACCGGCCCCAAGGACAACGGCGCAGCTTCCCGTCGCCCATCCCGGCGCCGAAGCATCGAGGTTGGCAGCAAATCCATAGGCATCAGTATTGTCACCGCACAGGCGGCCTTCGTCAAACCAGAGTGTGTTGACGGCACCGATGAGTTCCGCTGCCTCGGTGCGGACAGCAGCAGCTGCAAACGCAGCTTCCTTGTGTGGGATCGTAACGTTTCCTCCAGCAAAGCCTGCCTGCTGGAGACCAGCGGCGAAATTTGGGAAGTCTTCGGGGGAAACATCGATGGCCTCATAGCTGCCAGCGATGCCAAGTTCAGTGAGCCAGGTGCCATGGATAAGAGGCGAGCGCGAATGGGCGATGGGGTGGCCGCATACAAACGCTTTGATCGGAGATAACTTATCCATCGATGGCATCCATTCTTCGCAACTCAGCGAGCAGAGGGAGGAGCGGCAGGCCCATGATGGTAAACGTGTCGCCGTCGATGCTTTCGAACAACTGGATGCCAGGACCCTCGATCTGATAAGCGCCGACGCTGGTGAGCGCCGTCTCGCCCACTTGCGCCAGGTGCCGCCCGACAAAACCCGGTTCAAGGGAGCGCATGGTAAGGCGCGCTATCCCGACATGACGCCAGAGCGTCTCGCCATTTTTGGCAAGCACCACAGCGCTGTTCAGTTGATGGGTCTTGCCAGAAAGTGTGAGCAAATGGCGGCGGGCCGCCTCCATGTCTGCCGGTTTGTGAAAGACTTCATCGTGCAACGATAAGGTCTGATCGCATCCGATAACCAGCGCGCCCGGATTTTTCGCGCTGACATCCAATGCCTTCGCCTCTGCCAGCACCTGCGCAATGTCAGCTGGAGTTGCACCGCTGCCGGCCAACGGGGCCTCGAGTGCACGTTCGTCAAGCGAGGCGGGGACAGAACTGACAACGATGCCCGCATCCATGAGAAGCTTTTTTCGGAACGGACTTCCTGAGGCGAGAATGATCTTTTGGGCTATGCTCATGATTGCTCTTCCACTCTGGCAGCCGGTTGCTAGCGTGTCTTGCTACGCAGGGCAACGATTGCGGCGGCAGTCTCCTCGATGGAGCGGCGGCTGACATCGATCATCGGCCAATTGTGGCGAGTACAGATCTGGCGGGCATAGGCAAGCTCAGCGGCGATGGTAGCCCGGCTGATGTAGGTATCAGCATCATACCCTGGCGACGCTCCAAGAACGCGGTTCTCGCGCACATGCGAGATTCGCTCTGCCGATGCAATCAGGCCGACGATCAAAGGCTTTTGCGCTGTGCCAAGACTTTCGGGCATGGGAACACCCAACACGATCGGGATGTTGGCTGTCTTGATGCCACGGTTAGCCAGGTAGATGCTGGTCGGTGTCTTCGAGGTACGCGAGATGCCGATGAGGATAATGTCGGCTTCCTCGAGATCAGCAGGCAGCTGGCCGTCGTCATGCTCCATGGTGAAGTTTAGTGCGTCGATGCGGCGAAAATAATCTGCATCAAGAACATGCTGTGCGCCGACGCGGCGGCCAGCTGGTGTTCCGAGATAGGACTGGAAGACGGCAATCACCGGTTCCAGTACCGACACGCAGGGGAGGCCCATGGATAAGCATTTTTCGTCGATACGCTTGGCAAGCTTTTCATCGACAACTGTATAGAGAACGATTCCGGGTTCCGCATCGATGTCGTCAAAAACCTTGGTCAGCTGCTTTTCGGTGCGGATCAAGGGGTAGATGTGCTCGATGGCGCGCGCGTCCTTGTATTGCGCGGCTGCGGCGCGTCCGGCGGCCAGGAGTGTTTCCCCGGTGGCATCTGAAATGAGGTGCAGGTGGAAAAAGCTCTGCGGTTTGTTCACAGGAAAGGCCTCCATGGCCGGCGGAGTGTGGATAAGTGGGCGAAGCGGCAGAGGCGGTCCCGCAAGATTGTATCAGATGGCAGTTTGTCCACAATTCGTGGTTCTGTGCGAAAGAGCCAAGCGCTGTGGATGACAACGCTGTGTGCCTCATTTATGCAGAATTTCACATCTATCGGGCTGCGAATGCCATTGCTTGAACACGTTGACTCGGCTGAGAAAATTGACGTTATCCCCGAACTTCACAAGTTGTCCGACCTTCTGTCTGCGTCATTTGGCAGGATCGGGTCGAGCGTGGAATTGTGCGAAACTCATAATCCCCGTTACCAACAGAGTCTAAGAATCAGAATATCCTTTTAGATAGATTCTTTATTTAAGAAGCGGGCTGATGGGACTGAGGCACGAATGGCTTTGAAACGGATAGTGGTCGACGTACTCAAAGGTGAAACGGTGTTTCCTCCGCCTGTGTGGTTGATGCGCCAGGCTGGTCGGTATCTCCCCGAGTATCGTGAAACGCGTAAGAGCGCGGGAAGTTTCCTGGATGTTTGCTATAATCCGGACTTGGCTGTCGAGGTGACCCTGCAACCAATCCGCCGGTTTGGTTTTGACGCTTCCATTGTGTTCTCCGATATCCTCGTTGTGCCCCACGCACTTGGCCGAGACCTCCGCTTCGAGGAGGGACGTGGTCCGCTGATGACTCCGATAGAACCTTGGGAGGTGGAGCGTCTGGACCGTGAAACGTTTCACGTGAATCTTTCTCCGGTCTATGAGACTGTCAGGAGGCTTCGCCAGGAGTTGCCGCCGGAAACTACGCTGATCGGCTTCTGTGGCGCACCATGGACTGTGGCAACCTATATGATCGCGGGACACGGCACACCTGACCAGGCGCCGGCTCGGCTGTTTGCGTATCAGCACCCTGTGCAATTTGCTGAACTGCTCAATTTGTTGGCGGATCTGTCGGGGGAATATCTCATTCGCCAGATCGAGGCGGGAGCCGATGTAGTACAGGTCTTTGACAGTTGGTCAGGGGTTCTTGACGAAGCGTGCTTTGAAACGTTTTGCGTTCAACCGATGGCGCGGATAGTCCGGTGCGTGAGAGCACGGTTTCCGGACGTGCCAATCATCGGTTTCCCAAAGGGGGCGGGCTGCCGTTATGAGACATATCGGGGTCTGACCGGTGTGGACGCTCTGGGACTGGACTGGACCGTCCCGATGCATCAGGCGCAGCGCCTGCAGGCTGGTGGGGCGGTGCAGGGCAACCTTGATCCACTGCGCCTCGTTGTCGGCGGGAGAGCTCTTGAGGAGGGCGTGGGGCGCATTCTTGATGGGTTGGGGGATGGACCGCTGGTCTTCAATCTCGGGCATGGCATCACGCCGCAGGCGCCAATTGTCCATGTCGAGTCGATGCTGCAGCAAATCCGTGGAGCGCGGCGTTGATGGAGAATTTTTATCCGTGGGCCAAGGCGATCCACGTCATTGCTGTGATCTCATGGATGGCGGGCATGCTTTATCTACCCCGCCTTTTTGTGTATCACACCGATGCCGAACCCGGATCTGCGCAATCTGAGACGTTCAAGGTGATGGAACGACGTCTTCTGCGTGCAATTATCAATCCCGCGATGTTTGTCACTTGGGTGTTTGGTCTGTGGCTCGCATGGAAGGGCTTTGGGTTTAGCGGGGCATGGCTTCATGCCAAGATTGCACTGGTACTGATGATGTCGGCGGTGCACGGATATCTGTCTGCTGCAGTTCGCGCATTTGCTGAGGACAGGAATGGAAAATCTGCGCGGCACTGGCGGTTCGTCAACGAAGTACCCACTTTGTTAATGGTTGTGATCGTCGTTCTGGTAGTTGTGAAACCGTTCTGATCCTGTCGGCCTCTTCGTGCTGCAAATGCCGCCTTGCTCTTTGTGAGCGACGTCGATAAAAGACCATCAACTTCGCCCCGACCCCGTATTCCTCCCTCGGTCGCTTCCGGCGCATTTCGCTTTCCCAAATTCCTTTTCAATTTAAATTCAGAGTCCGCCAAGATGCAGGAAATGAAACTCCAAGAGCTCAAGAGCAAAAAACCGCCAGAGCTCATCGCTTATGCCGAAACGCTTGAGGTTGAGAACGCCAGCGTGCTGCGCAAGCAGGAACTGATGTTCGCGATTCTAAAGCAGTTGGCTGCACAGGATGTTGAGATCATTGGCGAAGGCGTCGTGGAAGTGCTGCAGGACGGCTTTGGTTTCCTTCGCTCTGCGAATGCCAACTACTTGCCAGGTCCGGATGACATTTATATCTCGCCATCCCAAATTAGGCGCTTCTCGTTAAAAACCGGCGATACAGTCGAGGGGCCGATCCGAGGTCCTAAAGAAGGAGAGCGCTATTTTGCGCTCCTCAAAGTCAATACGATCAACTTTGAAGATCCGGAGAAAATCCGCCACAAGATCCACTTCGACAATCTGACGCCGCTCTACCCCGATGAGCGACTGCGTATGGAAGTTGAAAACCCCACCACCAAGGATCTATCAGCCCGTGTGATTGATCTGGTTGCGCCGCTTGGTAAGGGCCAACGCGGCCTGATCGTAGCGCCGCCACGCACCGGTAAGACCGTGCTGTTGCAAAACATCGCGCATTCGATCACCTCGAATCACCCTGAGTGCTACCTGATTGTTCTACTGATCGACGAACGTCCGGAAGAAGTCACCGACATGCAGCGGTCGGTGAAGGGCGAAGTCGTTTCCTCGACCTTTGATGAGCCGGCAACACGTCATGTGCAGGTCGCCGAGATGGTCATCGAGAAGGCCAAGCGGCTGGTTGAGCATGGGCGCGACGTCGTCATCCTGCTTGATTCGATCACGCGGCTTGGTCGTGCCTACAATACGGTTGTACCGTCATCAGGCAAGGTGTTGACCGGTGGTGTCGATGCAAATGCGCTGCAGCGACCGAAACGCTTCTTCGGTGCCGCTCGTAATATAGAGGAAGGTGGTTCACTGACTATCATCGCGACCGCGCTGATTGATACAGGAAGCCGTATGGATGAAGTGATTTTTGAAGAGTTTAAGGGCACCGGTAACTCTGAAATCGTTCTTGACCGCAAGGTGGCAGACAAGCGTATTTTCCCGTCGATGGATATTCTGAAGTCTGGCACGCGCAAGGAAGACCTTCTTATCGCACGTCAGGATTTGCAGAAGATTTTCGTTCTGCGTCGTATTCTAGCACCTATGGGCACAACCGATGCTATTGAGTTCCTTATCGACAAGCTCAAGCAAACGAAGGCCAACACGGACTTCTTCGATTCGATGAACACCTGATCTTCTGTCCTTGTCTGGCGCGTTTCTATATCGCGCCGGATATAACTGATAGATATGGAAAGTTCTGGTGAACTGCAGTTTATATTAGCGGTTCGACGACGCATTCGGCGCGCACATTGGATGCGATACTATCTCGCTTATCGATTCGCCTCCGGTACAATTGTATTATTATAGGTGATTGTGCTTGCATGACGACGCTGGGTCCAAGTTTTTTGGCCGAGCCGTCGAAAACGTCTGCCGAAGCTGCTTGGGTTTGTGCGTCGTGATAGCGCGACTGAATTCGTATCGCCCCAATTAGATCGATAGTGCCATGCCAGAACAGACCATATTCAGTGACTCAATCTTCGCCCTGTCGAGTGGACGGCTCCCCTCAGGGGTTGCTGTTATCCGACTTTCAGGTTCTCATACCCGCGATGCCATGGTTGCCTTGATCGGAGGAGTGCCTGAACCCCGCAAGATGAAGGTGGCCTTGATATCTGACACGGCTGGTTTGCCAATCGACCGCGGCCTTGCAGTGTTTTTTCGTGGTCCTTTCAGCTTTACCGGTGAGGACTGCGCTGAAATTCATGTCCATGGAGGTCGAGCTGTCGTTGCTGCCTGCCTCGCGGCGCTCGGAAATATAGTTGGTTTCAGGCAGGCAGAGGCGGGCGAGTTCACGCGGCGCGCATTTCTGAACGGGAAGGTTGACCTTACTGCGTCTGAGGGTTTGGCCGATCTTGTGGATGCGGACACCGAGGCTCAAAGGCGATTTGCAATATCAAATGCATCAGGAGCTCAGAAGACGCTTTATGAAGGTTGGAGGTCAAGAGTCATAGCAGCTCGCGCTCTGATTGAGGCCGAATTGGACTTTTCTGACCAGGAAGACGTCCCTGGCTCAATATCGGGTTCCGCCTTCGCGGATATAGAGGCGTTGGCTGTAGAGATCAGGCACCACATTGCTGGCTATCGGCGAGCAGAAATTGTGCGTGAGGGATTCAAAGTAGTCATCGTAGGAGCCCCCAATGCCGGCAAATCCAGCCTCCTCAATGCGCTGGCACGTCGCGATGTTGCGATTGTATCGGAGGAAGCCGGCACAACACGTGACCTTGTTGAGGTTTCGCTTGATCTATCCGGCGTTAAAGTAACACTTGTTGATACCGCAGGTATACGTGACGCGACCAACAGGGTGGAACAGATCGGCATTGAACGCGCGCGCGCCGCTGCCGTGGCGGCAGACCTTGTGATCGAACTCCGAAATCTTGACGTGGTTGACGCGCCGATATTATACGACACAGCCCCAGGGATCGTGGTGGGTTCGAAATCTGATGTTGGCACACACAAACTGGATAGCGTCGACTTTAACGTTTCTTCGATAAGTGGTCACGGAATTGAAAAGCTTCTGGCCGAGATTGAAGTGCGAGCAGTTTCGGCCATCGGGGCCTTAGGCGATATCTTGCCATCGCGAATGAGGCATGTTGAGCTGCTGAGCATTACCGCTTCACTTCTTGAAGATTCATACTCATCGGGCGATATCCCCTTAGAGTTGCGTGCGGAGGACCTTCGAGGTGCGAGCTTGTCATTGGGGCGGATTGTTGGTTCCATTGATGTTGAAGACCTGTTGGATGCAATCTTCTCATCGTTTTGTGTGGGAAAATGATTCACGTGAAACATCCGAACCATGGGTGTTTCACGTGAAACCCGAGGCGCTCGGCTCTTACGATAAGAGCATATTCGCAATTTTTCGCCGCTTTCAACGGGACGACTAATTATGGACTTTGATGTTGTGGTAATAGGTGGGGGTCACGCCGGCTGTGAGGCTGCGGCAGCTGCAGGACGCGCCGGTGCGAGGACGGCGCTCCTAACCCTTAGCCATGAAACAATTGGTACAATGTCATGCAATCCAGCAATCGGTGGTCTCGGAAAGGGCCACTTGGTGCGTGAGATCGACGCTATGGACGGATTGATGGGACGGGTAGCAGATGCTGCCGGAATTCAATTTCGGATGTTGAACCGCCGGAAAGGACCAGCCGTTCGAGGTCCAAGGACACAAGCTGACCGGAAGCTTTACAGGCGCGCGATGTATCAAGCGATCTTGGACCAAGCTGGTCTCACCATTGTCGAAGGTGAGGCTGTTGACTTCATAATAGTAGGAGGCTCTGTTGTCGGGTTAACGTTACAAGACGGAACATCGATTCGGTGCCGTACCATTGTCCTCACGACGGGGACGTTTTTGGGTGGACTCATCCATATTGGAGAACGGAAGATCCAGGCGGGGCGGCTAAATGAGAAGGCCTCCATCGATCTTTCGCATGCGATGCGCAGAATTGGGTTCACGCTCGCGCGTCTCAAGACTGGCACACCTCCGAGACTAGACGGGCTGACAATCGAATGGAGCTCGCTCGAAATGCAGGCTGCTGATGACGAGCCCATTCCATTCTCTGCCATGACAGATATGATCAAAAACCAGCAGATAGAGTGTGGGATTACGCGGACAACACCTGCCACGCACTGCTTAATCCGCGAAAATCTAGGTCGCTCCGCAATGTATTCGGGATCGATTGACGGAGTTGGGCCACGCTACTGCCCCTCAATTGAAGATAAGATCGTTAAGTTCGGGGACCGGGAGGGCCATCAGATTTTCCTCGAGCCAGAGGGATTGGACGATGACACCGTTTATCCAAATGGCATTTCAACGTCATTGCCTGAGGACGTGCAGATTGCATTGCTGAAAACGATCCCCGGTCTGGAACGCGCTACAATGCTGCAACCAGGCTATGCGATCGAATATGATTACGTTGATCCGCGCGAACTGTTTGCAACATTGGAAACTCGAAAAGTATCCGGTTTGTTTCTAGCTGGCCAAATCAATGGAACGACCGGGTATGAGGAAGCGGCCGCACAGGGTATAGTTGCAGGGATTAATGCGGCGCGGCGTGCGGGAGGGAATGACGGAATCGTGATTGGCCGCAGCGAAGCGTATATCGGCGTGATGGTGGATGATCTTGTGACGCGGGGGGTGAGTGAACCCTACCGTATGTTTACCTCGCGCGCCGAGTTCAGGCTATCGCTGCGCGCGGACAATGCTGATGCGCGGCTAACGCCTCTGGCAATGTCGCTTGGAATAGCTTCATTGGAGCGAACGCGTCGATTTGAAGACGCTTCTGCTGCATTAAAAGCGGCGCGCGAGATTGTGAATAAATTGTCGGCGACCCCGGATCAGGCTGCTAGGGCGGGGATTGACGTTCGAAAGGATGGGGCGCGCCGAACGGCTTTTGATCTATTGTCTTATCCAGATATCGATGTCAGTCGCCTATCTGAGCTCTGGCCTATCCTCAACCAGTTTGACAAAAAGACGAGAGAAGCGTTGGAAACAGATGCCCGCTATGCTGTTTATTTAGAAAGGCAGGGCAACGACGTTGCGCAGATGCGCCGTGAAGAGGCTAGACTGATCCCTAAGAATATTAATTTCGCGGACGTCCCGGGTCTATCCAATGAAATCAAACAGAAGCTGCGCCTGCAGGTGCCACGTTCGATCGCTGATGCGCAACGCATTGAAGGCATGACGCCAGCCGCGCTGGCGTTGATTGTGGCGCGCGTTCGCCATTTTGAAACGAGCCAACAGCGCGGTGCGGCGTGAGTGAACTGAACTTCGAGAGATTGACGGCGGCCGCTGGTCCGGTTTCACGTGAAACATTTGAAAAGTTATTGGTATTTGAGACGCGTTTTTTGCACTGGGCCAAGCGCGTAAATCTGGTGTCGTCGTCCACAATACCCCATCTGTGGTCGCGCCATATTCTGGACAGCGCTCAATTGCTCAGCCTCGCGCCTGAAGCCCTCAGTTGGGTGGATCTGGGATCAGGTGGTGGTTTTCCAGGCGCTGTGCTTGCGGTTCTGCTTGCCGATAGGCCAGGTGCCCACATCGATCTGGTAGAGAGCAACCGCAAAAAGGCTGCATTCCTGCAGAGTGTCCTTGGTGAACTCAGGGCGCCAGCGCGCGTGCACGCTCGCCGGATAGAGGAGAGTCACAGCGTCGTCACTGCACCACAGATAGTCACCGCGCGGGCGCTAGCACCACTCTCACCGCTTCTCGCGCTGGCAGAACCTTGGCTGCAGGGCGAAGCAAAGGCTCTTTTTCACAAAGGCCGGGATTATCGTTCAGAAATTGAAGAAAGCATTCACCGGTGGGAATTCCATCTGGTAGAACATGTCAGTATCGTTGACCCCGACGGCGCTATTCTGGAAATATCCAGATTAAAGCCCCGTTACGGGCCGTAATTCAAGCGCAACTGCGCTAGCAGGCAGATATGAAGCAAAGCCCACGGATCATAACAGTAGCCAACCAAAAGGGCGGCGTCGGAAAGACAACAACAGCAATTAACCTCGCAACTGCGCTCGCTGCGATTGGTGAGCGCGTTTTGATCGTCGATCTTGACCCGCAGGGCAATGCCAGCACCGGATTGGGCATAGACAGGCAGGATCGTAAGGTATCATCCTACGATGTGTTGACCGGACAGCTCGGCATTTCTGACGCTGCAGTCCCCACTGCCGTGCCAGGCCTGTCTATTGTGCCATCTACCCTCGACCTGCTCGGTATTGAAATGGAAATTTCGGCCGCGCCGGATCGAGTGCTCAGGTTGCGCAATGCCTTGGCAAAGAACTCTGAGAGCGAAACCGGATTTTCCTACGTTCTTATTGACTGCCCACCTTCGCTCAATCTGCTGACCCTAAACTCAATGGCTGCAGCTGATTCTGTTCTCGTTCCACTGCAGTGTGAATTTTTCGCGCTGGAAGGATTGAGCCAGTTGTTGGAAACGGTAGAGCAGGTGCGCCGGACCATCAATCCAAACCTTATCATTCAAGGTATAGTTTTGACGATGTTCGACAAACGCAATAATCTCGCAAATCAAGTGGTTCAGGATGTACGCGCGCATATGGGTGACAAAGTGTACGAGACTGTCATCCCACGTAATGTCCGCGTTTCAGAAGCGCCGTCATATGGAAAGCCCGCAATTTTGTATGATCTGGCTTGTGCAGGGAGTCAGGCCTACCTCCAGCTTGCATCTGAAGTCATTCGCCGCGAACGGCGGCTGCAAGCCGCTTAAAACTTGATTCGATACCGTAATGATTTGGGCTGAAAATGAGTGAAGATATCTCGAAGAAGCGCCTCGGACGCGGACTTGCGGCGTTAATTGGTGAAATGGACCGGCCGGCGGAGCCCGCACGTCAGCATGCCAGCCCTGATGGCCAGGTGCCGATCGAATTCGTCAAGCCGAATCCGAAAAACCCGCGACGGAGCTTTGCGGAGGCTGATCTGACGGATCTGGCGCAATCGATTCGGGAGCATGGCATCGTACAGCCGGTGGTAGTTCGCCCTTCGGCGCAGACAACAGGGCATTACGAAATCATTGCGGGCGAGAGGCGGTGGCGCGCGGCGCAACGCGCCGGTTTGATGACCCTGCCGGTGATTATTCGAGACGTTGATGACCGCGTCGCACTCGAACTTGCGATCATCGAGAACGTTCAGCGCGCCGATCTCAATCCGGTCGAAGAGGCGCAGGGCTACCAGCAATTGATGGACGAACATCATTATACGCAGGCGGATCTCGGCCAAGTCATTGGCAAGAGTCGAAGCCATGTCGCAAATACGCTGCGGCTGTTAAAGCTACCCGACGTCATTCGAGATTTGCTTGTAGATGGCTCGCTGTCTGCCGGGCACGCGCGGGCGCTGGTCACAGCTGCTGAACCTGCCGCTCTAGCCAAGCGCATTGTTGAGGAAGGGCTTTCGGTTCGGCAGGCTGAGGCGCTGGCTCCTCTTGCTGCATCTGCACAAGAGCGGCCGCAACGTTCATCCAACGGAACCGACAAGGACCCGGACACCGTGGCGCTGGAGGGCCTTCTGTCTAACGTAACGGGAATGAAGGTGACAATCAGCCATCGGGATCGGGGTGGAGATGTCAAAATTTCTTATCGCTCTCTCGAGCAGTTAGATGAGCTATGCAGGCGTCTTAAAAGCTCATAAAGCCGGCTAATTGTTTTTAGTGACGGCGCTGCTGACGCGCACTTTCAACGGTGAGCGCCAGAAGCGCCTGCCGCGCGATGGGTTCAGCAAGGTCGGCGCGACGACGTACTTGCAGGATGGCAGCTTGTAGCGATCCAAGCGCGCGTGTGATGGCAGCGCCACTCCAGTGCTGAAGCGCCTTCTCTACGGTTCTGCGTCGGGAGAAAAATACAGGCGGCCGTGCAGCGGCAACGACGGATGCTGCACCGCGCCCATCCGCATCCATTGCCCCGCGCATCAGTTCCAGCACATGAAATTGGCGCAGCGCCCAACCTAGCAGCTGGCTTGACGCTTGGCTCGCTCCCAGGCGAGAAAAAGCAGCGTCGAAGTCAGCTGAACTACCCTCAAGAACAGCGTCTATCGCCGCATCCAGTGAAAGCGCGGCGATGTCCCCCGTCATCTTGCCAACATCATCCAATGTGATTTGGCCCTGCCCGGCTGCATAGAGCACCAGTTTTTCTATTTCGCCGCGCGAGGCTAACCGGTCTCCACCGAGGCTGACCTTCAGCGCATGGCGTGCGTCAAGCGCGATAGACATATTGGCCTTAGACAGTTCTTCGTCGATGATACCATCCAGGCCGCGCGCTTCGTCGGCATAGCAGGGTAGCGCCATGGCGTGGGCCGCCGCCTCGACGTTGCTGCGCAGCGGCGCTCCTTTTTTCAACTCACCAGCCTCAACAATAATGATGGCATCGCTTGATGGCCTTTCCGCCAAAACCTTAATCTCGGCGGCTAGTGATTTGTGCGCACCCGCATTGCGTATCCAGATGAGCCGGCGCTTGGAAAACATTGGCACTGTTGAGGCTTCGTCGATCAGCCTGCCGGGAGTTTGCTCAAGTTCTTGCGCATCAAGACGAACCACCGAAAAAGGATCGTCGACCGCAAGGCCGGTTGCAGCTGCCACAGCGCGCGCTCGCTCGGCCACCAGCCCGCGGTCGGGGCCGTAAAACAGCATGATGGGGGTCTGCAGGTCACGCCGCGCTAGCCATGCGTCGACCTCGTGGGCTTTTTTCTGGGCCATTCGGCGGAGATAGCACGTTTGACTGGATTGGGGATAGGGAACGCGGACGCCAAAGGCCTCCCAAATCCCAGACAGCAAAAGGGCCCGGTTCCCTAGCCTCTATGCATTTCAAATCTAAGAAGATTTGGAGCGGGTGAAGCGATTCGAACGCTCGACCCCTACCTTGGCAAGCGAGAAATTACGCGGTCGGTTCAGATGATCTGAGTGGCGCTGAGTGCGCTCGAATGCACCAGAGTGCGTGTTCCTCGGGGCAGGCAGATCTCAGAGAAATCGAACCACGACGCACTGGAACGAACCGGTTCGAACTTGCGCGATACCCAGAGCGATTGACCGCGCGGTGACCGCACCTAGCTGGTTGCGGATGGGAGCTTAGTGCCTTCTGAGCAGCTCTATTCCCCAATCATCTCCACGAAAGCTTTGTCTGGGACCACAATCAAATTTTGAACGTTTGGTGCTGCGTCGCTATGCACAAGATCGTTGGTTGGTTTGTCGGTTGTGATGAACGCGTTGATGTCCTTGGCGATCGTTTCGTATGCTGACCATTGAATATTGTGGCCGATATCACTCTCTTGAAAACCCGATTCGGGCAACGGAATCGAGCCGTACTCTTTGAAGTAAATTGGCTGCCCAAACTTCTTCGCAGCAACCGCAAGGGAGCCCTTGATCGCCTCTTGGTCGGAAGCCACGAAGATGCTGTCTTGCAAGCCCCACATCACCATTGTGGGCACCGACATTTCCTTCAATCGCTCGGTGTTGTCCTGGGATAGGAGTGCTTTGGTGGCCCCAATCCACGTCCCAAGCTTTACGCTGGCAGTCTCAGGAATATAGGGCACGAGAAAGGCGGGGTCAGCTGCCGAATCGACCACCCAGTTTGCAGCGAGCCACTCTCCAACCTTGGCATCTGCATCCGCTGGGGTTAGCTCGTAGAAATCAACAGGGTAGCTCTTGCCTTTCGCTTCGAGCGCAGCCCGCCAAGAGCCCTCTATCGGCTCTTTGAGCACATAGTCCGCCAAGGCGACGTTGCCGACCCCACTAACGGCGCTGGCATCAAGGATTGCGTGGGCAACCATCCCTGGATGAGTAAGGGCGACTTCCTGAACGATGAACGATCCCAGTGAATGACCTGCCAATTCCGCCTTTTCAATCCCCTTGGATTGCATGAAAGCGACGATATCGTGTGCAAAATCGGCAGGACGGAAGCAGTTTTCTGGAGCGGGCGCGCATGTCACAGCGTCCGGCATGCTGCTCCTCCCATGGCCTCGAAGGTCGACAGCAAAGATGTGTAGCTCTGGATTGATCTCATGCAGACTTGCCATCGTAGTTGACCAGGATCGAACGTTGTCCGTCAGGCCATGAATTAGAATGACGGCAGGTCCTTCCTTTGGTCCGACTTCCAAGTAGCTCATTTCAATGCCCGTAGGGAGCTTCTCGTAACAGCGCGGACCGTCGACCGTTTCGCAGCCAGATTGAGCCGCCACGCCGCCAACTGTGACTGAAAGGCCAGCTAGGCTACTGAGTGCAACCCAGAACGCAGTTTTCAGTTTCAGAGTCATTGGACCATCCTCAACGAGTTAGTCAGCGCCGACTAATCGGATACAAGCGCTGCAAAGCAAATTGCACCATAGGCGTCACATAGCAAAGTTCACAAGGACTCAGGCTGACGGTGTAAAATCGACCGCACGACAAAGCCTCTTCCAATCCTTATGAGAACGGTTCTGAATGGCCGCTTCGCCCCAACGTTTGGCCTACGAGGTCGCCTCTGGAAAAGGGATGCCTATTGCTCAGGCGGATAGTTCGAGCGGTGTGCACCCCGCCGACATAGCGATTTCACGCTTCGTCGAATCCGTAAACTGGTACCCGCGTGTAATCCTGATCTTTTGAGCCACTTTCAAGCCTCACGCTTTCTCAACTGAAAAATGGCCCCTAAATGCGAAAAAGCCGCGGTTTCCCGCGGCTTTTCGATGCTTGATTTCATTTAGAAAACTGGAGCGGGTGAAGCGATTCGAACGCTCGACCCCAACCTTGGCAAGGTTGTGCTCTACCCCTGAGCTACACCCGCTCGCCCGGCGCTGACGCCGCAAGCCGGGCCTATATGGCCGAAGCGCCTGTTGATTGCAACAACGAAATAAATGATTTTTAGCACATACCGAGGGGTCGGACAGACATGCCGGCCTCTGCCAAAACATGGCGGAAGAGCTATGAGGCTTGCCGCGCCGACGTCGGCACACTAGACGACAGGGCAACACAAGGCTGAACCATGCCGAAAACCAGCGACGAACTTTTTGCCTTCCTTGCCGAATTGGGGATTGTGTACACAACAATTACCCATCCACCGCTGTTCACGGTGGCAGAATCGCAGCATTTGCGAGGCGAAATCTCTGGCGGAAATACCAAAAATCTCTTCCTGAAGGATAAGAAGGGGCAATATTTTCTGCTTACCGTTGGCGAAAGCGCCGAGGTTGACCTCAAGTCGATCCACCACGCCATAGGGGCAAGCGGTCGCGTCTCTTTCGGGAGGCCTGAACAATTGTGGGAGCTGCTTGGCGTATTGCCCGGTGCAGTTACGGCATTCGGCGTGATCAACGATACCACCGGCGTGGTGAAAATGGTGCTCGACGCTGATCTGATGCAGCATGAGGTGATCAACGCGCATCCGCTGGTCAATACTGCCACCGTTTCGATCGCGCGCGGCGACCTTATCAAGTTTCTGCGCGCGACCGGGCACGAACCTGATATCTTGAAACTTGCGCAATGAATGCCACATGGACAGAAGCCTGCGGTGGCGCGGCGCAGTGGTACGTAGAGAGGCTGTGACTTGACCAATCAAAACAACCCATATTCGGGAACGGGCTCTTATGCGACGCCAAACGTGACGCTTTCAACGCAGCCCGACATGGCGTTGCCGCTGGGGGTTCCCTCCACAGCCGGGGATGGGGCCGAACTTATCAAGGAAACAACGACCGCCGGTTTTGCCAAGGATGTGATCCAGGAATCTCTGAAGCAGCCGGTTTTGGTTGATTTTTGGGCCCCTTGGTGCGGGCCATGCAAGCAGCTTACGCCGATAATCGAGAAAGCAGTTCAGGCCGCAGGTGGCAGCGTGAAGCTGGTGAAGATGAACATCGACGACCATCCGACCATCGCCGGTCAGCTTGGCGTCCAGTCCATCCCTGCCGTCATAGCGTTCAAGAACGGTCAGCCAGTAGACGGATTTGTGGGTGCGGTCCCGGCGAGCCAAATCGAGGAATTCATTCGCAAGGTTGGCGGACCTGCAAAGGCCGTCGGTGGTATTGCCGAAGCACTGGAGGATGCCAAGCAGGCCCGCGTCAGCGGCGATAGCCAGGGCGCTGCCGCCATCTATGATGCTGTGCTTCAGCAGGCGCCACAGACGCTCGAAGCTATTGCTGGGCTGGCCGACCTGATCTTCGAGAGCGGAGACAGCGCTGGCGCCGAAGAGGTGCTGTCCAGCGCGCCGCCAGAAAAGCAGGAAGATTTGCTCCTTGCCGCGGTGAGAACCCGAATTTCGCTTTCGCAACAGGCAGCTGAATTGGGCGATCCAGCTCCATTGCAGAGCCGGATCGACGCTGACCCGAAAGATCATCAGGCACGTTTTGACCTGGCACTGATCCAGAATGCCATGGGCGATCGGGAGGCGGCCGCAGACAATCTTCTTTCGATCGTGCGGGCCGACCGGACATGGAACGATGACGGAGCGCGAGCGCAATTGCTGAAACTTTTCGAGGCATGGGGAATTTCCGACGAGGCAACGCTTTCGGCGCGGCGCAAATTGTCGTCTGCGCTCTTTTCCTGAAACTTTAGAAGCTGCTACGGCGGTCATGGAGGTATTGGTGCAAGCGGGAAATACCCACTACCGGAAGGGCTCGGATATCCCCAAGGTGGTACCCATCTTTCCGCTTGGCGGCGCGCTACTTCTGCCGGGCGGGCGCTTGCCGTTGAATATTTTCGAGCCACGCTATCTCGAAATGACCGATGCAGCGATGCGTGAAAGCCGGTTGATCGGAATGATACAGCCACGACTTGATGGCGCGTTACGCGAGGATGGCGAGCCAGAGCTTTGCCAGGTTGGCTGTATAGGGCGGGTCACTTCGTTGGCGGAGACGGGTGACGGTCGCTATCTGATGGCGCTGCAAGGCGTCTGTCGGTTTCGGATTTCTGCTGAGCGGGGCAGCCGAACACCCTATCGGCAATGTGAAATTCTGCCGTTTGTCAGCGATTTGGTGGAGGAGCGGAGCGAAAGCGGGATCAACAGGCCGGCGCTCCTGAAGACTTTCAGGGCATATCTCGATGCCAATGGTCTTAGTGCTGATTGGGAAAGCGTCAGTCGCGCTGCGGACACGACGCTGGTAAATGCGCTTTCGATGATGGCTCCCTTCGGTGCGGCGGAAAAGCAGGCATTGCTGGAAGCCGCCGATTTGAGAACGCGGGCCGAGACGTTGATTGCAATCACCGAAATGGCTCTGGCGCGCGACCAGGATGATTTCAGTTCGAGCCTGCAATAGGGAAGGCTGCACATGACTGAGGATCCACGGATTGACCCGAAACTGCTCGAGTTGCTGGCCTGTCCGCTAACCAAGGGATCTCTGGTTTGGGACCCGGAACATCAGGAGTTGCTTTCCAAGTTGGCCAAGCTTGCCTATCCCGTGCGGGAGGGAATCCCGATTATGCTGCCCTCGGAAGCGCGGCAGATCCTCGAAGACGGATAAATATCCACCAATAGGGGTTGGTGCGATCTTGTCAGGGAATTCCTGAACCTAGTGAAAATTGCGACCCTTCGGCATTACCTTTTGCATCTCGCCTGATAGCAGCGGCTCAGATGCCGCCCTGTCAAGCAAGGCCCGCGTGGGTGCTGCCTCTGAATGAGTTCGATCGGTCTCCTGCCCCGCAGCTTCGCTCAGCGTCCTCAACCATGGGGTGAGATCCTCGATAACTTCGCCGATGATATGGATGACATCCGATTCCGACTGCAACTTGCCGCGCACCCTGATCAGCCGGGCACCCATGACAATGGACCGATAGCGATTAAAAATGCCAGGCCAGATTATGACATTGGCCACGGCCTCTTCATCCTCCAGTGTAAGGAAGATGGCATTGCCGGTTCCCGGTCGCTGGCGTACCAGAACCAGACCAGCAACCCAGACGATGCGGCCGTCCGGAACGTCGGCTAGACGGATGTTGGACACGACATTGGCACGCTGCAGGCGCGCGCGTAGGAGAGAAACAGGGTGAGCCTTAAGCGAAAGGCCGAGCGCCTGATAATCATGAATAACGTGCTGGCCCAGCGGCATGGTGGGTAGTCTTGTTTCAGGTTCAAGCTCGCGCAGCCGCAGGTGCGGCTGGTCGAATAGAGGAAGCCTTTCGACAGCGCGCCGGCCATCCAGCGCACGCACGGCCCAAAGCGCCGCCCTGCGATCAAGCCCTAGGGATCGAAATGCATCAGCCTCCGCCAACCGAACGATATCCGACACTCCAAGGCCTGATCGTAGCCACAAATCGCGAACCGATGCATAGCCGGTTCCACGCCGGCTAACGAATTCCTGCATGCGTGTTTCCGATAAACCCTTGATCTGCCGGAAACCAAGACGAACGGCCTTTTGTGCTAGGATTACCTTGCGCATAGACGCGTGCCGGGGCGCGATGGCCAAAGGGTTCGCGCTATTCTTTAGCAAACAATCCCAATCTGAGTGATTGACGTCGACAGCAAGGATTTCAACGCCATGATCCTGCGCATCGCGCACGAGTTGTGCCGGCTGATAAAACCCCATGGGCTGTGCATTGAGGATAGCTGCGCAGAAAACGTCGGGGTAAAAAGCCTTGAACCAGCATGAGGCATAAACGAGGAGCGCGAACGCCGCAGCGTGGCTTTCGGGAAAGCCATATTCGCCAAAACCCTCGATCTGCCTGAAACAACGCTCGGCGAAATCCCGTTTGTAACCGCGCGAAATCATGCCATCGATCATGCGCTGGCGGTAATTTCCGATAGTGCCTGTACGCTTGAATGTTGCCATGGCGCGCCGGAGCTGATCGGCCTCGCTCGGTGTAAAGCCGCCGGCATCAATGGCAATTTTCATTGCCTGCTCCTGAAAGAGTGGAACACCGAGCGTCTTCTCCAGGATTTTACGAAGCTCCAAGCTCGGATATTCGGCTTTTTCCTTACCTTGGCGTCGGCGCAAATAGGGGTGCACCATATGGCCCTGTATTGGGCCGGGGCGCACGATCGCTACTTCGATTACAAGGTCATAAAAGATTTTCGGTTTCAGGCGCGGGAGCATGCTCATTTGCGCACGAGACTCAATCTGGAAGACTCCCAGCGTGTCGGCGCGGCAGATCATGTCATAGACATTCGGATCCTCTGCGGGAATTGTCGCGAGGGTTACGGGCCCGCCATGAACGTCGCGGATATCGTAGTGCTTCTCCAGAAGGTCAAAGGCCCGCCGTAGGCAGGACAGCATGCCGAGCGCCAGAATATCTACCTTGAGGATTTTCACCGCGTCGAGGTCATCCTTGTCCCACTCGACCATCTTGCGCTCGTCCATTCCGGTCTTCACGATGGGGACGATCTCGTCCAGTCGGTCACGGGTTATAACAAACCCGCCAACATGCTGGGAGAGATGGCGGGGAAACCCCATCAGCTCGTTAGCCCGGGAAAGAACATGGCGTGAAACAGGATCAATTTGATCTAGTCCGGCCGCATACGCCTCGCGGCTGCCGACCTCCGGCGACGAAGAACCCCAGATCGAGCTTGAAAGAGCGCATCGCACATCATCCGACAGACCCATCGCCTTGGCGGTTTCGCGCAGCGCCGAACGGGCGCGATAGGTGGTAACGGAAGCGGCCAGCGCGGTACGTTTGGCGCTGTACTTTTGGTAGATGTAAGCGATTACCTCGTCGCGGCGCTCATGCTCGAAATCGACGTCGATGTCGGGTGGTTCGTCACGGCTTTCGGAAATGAAGCGTTCGAACAGGCAATCGATGATTTCTGGCCCGACATCTGTGATGCGAAGGCAATAACAAATCACCGAATTGGCGGCCGAACCGCGCCCCTGACACAGGATATTCTGCGAGCGGGCAAATTTGACGATGTCATGAACCGTGAGGAAATAACGCGCATAGTTCAGTTTGGCGACGACGCCCAGTTCGTGCACGATGATTTTGTGGATTCGGTCGGGCACTCCATCTGGATACCGCACGCCTGCGCCAATCCAGCTTAGTCTTTCAAGCTCTGCCTGGGGCTGAAGACCCGATTCAGTTGGTTCATCCGGATAATTGTATTCCAGCTGCCTGAGCGAGAAAGAGAGACTCGCGGCAAAGCGAATGGTTTCAGTGAGCGCTTCCGGGTGACGCCGAAAGAGCCTCGCCATTTCCAAAGCCGGCTTCATATAACGTTCGGCATTTCTGCTCAGTGCCAGACCGGCTTGCGAGACTGGCACATTCAACCGAATGGCGGTGACAAGATCCTGCAGGGGTCGCCGCTCCGGCAGATGGTAGAGAACATCGTTCACTGCCATCAAAGGAAGCCCGGTGGCTGCGGCAAGGGCTGCCGCCTGCTCCAGCCTGAAGCGGTCGGTTCCAGCATAGGCTGGTGACGCGGCCAGCCACACGGACGTTTCGAATTTTTTCTTCAGCTGCTCCAGAATGAGCATCGTTTCTGTGGCAGGAGATTCAAGGCTCGGCAAAACTGCTAAGGAGAGGCGGTCTCCCCATTCGAACAAGTCGGTGCGGTAGAGATATGGCGCTCCCTTCTGGCTTTCCTCGCGCAGATTGGCCTGTGTCAACATGCGGCATAGATGTCCCCACCCCTTGCGGTCTTGAGGATAGGCCAGAATGTCAGGTGTTTCGTCGCAGAACACCAGGCGGCAACCGGGATGATAGGTAAGGTTTTCCACCTTGGCCTGCTGCCAGGCGCGCACAACCCCTGCTACCGTGTTGCGATCTGCAAGGCCGACGGCGCGGTAGCCGAGACGTGCTGCCGCGACAATGAGCTCCTCAGGCCGCGAAGCTGCCCGCAGGAAGGAGAAATTCGATTGTACGCCAAATTCCGCATAGCTGCCTTCGGGCGGTTTCACGGGAAAATTCCGTGCATAAACCAGCGTGGCGGTTCGCTCGAGGCGCCGTAGAGACCCTGACGGTAGACCCAGTAGCGACGACCTTGGCCGTCTTCGACGCGAAAATAGTCGCGCGTCGGCGCATCAGCCTCCTCCAGCCACCATTCTGATGAGATGCGCTCGGGACCTTCCGCTCGGGCAATCCTGTGGGTGACCCGCCGCCAGCGAAAATGCATGGGAGGTCCTTCTGGCAGCTCAGTCGCCGCTACTTCAATCGGCTCGGGGTAACGGAACAGACGAATAGGCCGTTGTGCCTCCGACTGGTCGGGTGTGAAACTATTTCTCCTCATCCGGGATATTCTCACCGGGGCGTCAAAGGGAGAAACCATGATCACGGATCGCTCGGGAATGTGGCTTTCCACAGCGACGGGCTTGAGCAGAACCTGCTCGCCCAACCGGGCCCGAATGCGGTCGCCAAACTGGGCGAGCGCTTGGCTGTCGTCGGTATGGGGGCTGCCGAGATTGACCTGTTTCGGCTCGAAAGGGTCTACGGCCAGCGCTGACAAGCGCACCAGCTCGAAACCGTAGCCGGCATCAATTTCCTCTTCCAGCACCGCCAGCTTCTCGTGAAAAAGACGTGTGATCATGGATGGGTCGCGCAAAGGTTGTGCAGTGCGAATCTCCAGTAGGCGCACGGCCCCGTCGACGCGGAACAGCGTCAGACGCAATGTCCTGGCACCCTCGCCACGACGTTCCAGATCGTCCTTCATCGACACAGCCAGCATACCAGCAAGTGTTTTGACATCATCAGTCTGAACAATCGGTTCAGCAAGATGGCGTTCGACCGACAGCAGGGGCAGGGGAAGGCGGGGTGAAATAGCCTCCTCGCTCGCCCCGGTCGCCTGGTCGATCCGCATGAGCAAACCCCTGCCGAAACGCCGGGCGAGCGGGGCGCGCGGTGAGCCAAGCACGGCGCCTACACTGCGTAGCCCGACACTTTCGAGACTTATCCGGACCGCTGGTTCAATGCGCAGCGCTGACAGGGGCAAAGGGGCAAGCAACTCCTCCTCTTCGCCAGGCTCGACAATGCCTGCGCCGAGAAACCGTGCCGCTGCCCAGGCCGCACCGGGTGTCGAGGCGAGCCCTGCACGCGCGTGAAAGCCCTGCTGGAACAGCCGCGCCAGAATGTCGTCCAGCATTGCTTGCTCGCCACCAAACAGGTGAACGCAGCCGGTGATATCGAGAAACAGCCCATCGACACCCTCTAGAGCGACCAGCGGTGTATAGCGATCGCACCAGTCGGCGAGGCTTTCAAGCAGCCTGAAATCGGCCGCTGGGTCCGCTTCGATAATCTCTATTGAGGGATACATGGCACGGGCATCGGCGATGCCCATTCCAGGCCTTAACCGGAGCGTCTCAGCCTGTTCGTCGAGCCTGGCGATGCGCTGGGTGTTGTTCTCCCGGTGGCTGATGATCAGCGGCGTGGTTACCTCCCGCTTCGAACGCCACGACCTGCCCATCCGTTGCCGGAAAATCCGGTCCGAGGAAAGGTGGGGAAACCAGAGCGCCAGAGTTCGCCGGGTGTCTTTCTTGAAATGCGCTTGCATCATTGTTCCACTCCACAACGAACTCACCGGGTAAAGCCGAATGGCCCTTCCCTATTGCTATTTTGAAGGCCGACCAGCCGATTGAACCGTCGAGTGGTCCTGCAATGGTGTTGCGCGGCCTGGCCGGCGCCGCTGCAACAATCAGGCGCATGGGAGCTGCCGTTGGCTCGGCAAAAGCGGCCTGCCGGAGAAGAAAAACCGGGCGCCCTGCCCGTTGCGCGCGGCGATGCAGGCGCCGGGTTGCCGTCAGATCAAGTTTGCCCGGATTGCCATGAATCTCCAGAAATATGCCGGAAATTTCGCGAAGGCGGGCCGCTTCTTCGGCGATCCACATTGCGTCGGCGAGTTTCGAGGTCTGGGCCACGAGAAGTTCGTCCAGCGAAAGGCCTGTAAAATGGCTGATGCCGGGCGCGTGCAAAAACCCCATTTCCGTGAAGGCTTGGCTAACTCCAATCCAAAGAACGGGACTGGCGATCTGGCTTCTGCCGGGGTCCAGAATCAGCCCAGCCAGCGCCAGCGCAAAGCCGGCAACAGCACCGCTGTCCCGAGTTTCGCGACCATGGATCTCGGTCAGCGCGGCCCGCGGCAGGCCGCCGCCAAGGGCGCGGTCCAGACTGGCAACACCGGTGGCAAGAAAACGCTCAGGGTCGAACACCTGGTCGTTTTCCTTCACATCAGCAAGCCCGCCCGGAAGCCATTCGGGTTGCGTGCCTTCAATCTTCGCAATGCGTTGACGCAAGGCAAAAAATGCCTCTTGCGTCACGGCGGGGGGCGCCATGGCGGTTTCTCTCTTGTAATCTGTTCTTGTTATGTTCCATACAGATTCCAGAGGTGGAACGAAGAGTCAAGCGCCGTTAGCGATTCATTAGAGGTCGAAGCGTGCGATTACTGGGACATGGTCGGAGGGCCGTTCCCAGTTGCGGGCTTCGCGCAGAACCTCAATGCCCAAAAGGTTGTCGACGAGATTTTGGGAGGACCATATGTGGTCGAGCCGTCGGCCGCGATTGGCGGTTTCCCAATTGGCGGCACGGTAACTCCACCAGGTGTAGATTTTTTGCTCTTCAGGGACGCCGTGGCGCATGAGATCGACCCAATTTCCTGCTTTGCGCATCGCCTCGAAGCTTTCGGTTTCCACGGGCGTATGGCTAACAACCTTGAGCAACTGCTTGTGCGACCAGACATCGTTTTCCAGCGGCGCGATATTGAGATCGCCGACCAGAACAGAGGCTGAATCAGCGCTCCACGCGGCGGGAACGCTATTCATTTCCTGCACGAAATCGAGCTTGTGACGGAATTTCCAGTTGATTTCGGGGTGAGGCTCGTCGCCGCCCGCCGGCACATAGAAATTATGCAGAAGAAGCGATTTGCAGCCCGCTTGAAGGCGGGTGGAAATATGCCGGCAATCCTCCTTGTCGCAGAAGCGCCGGCGATCCACGACCTCCAGCGGGTGGCGCGAGATCGTGGCAACGCCGTGATAGCCCTTCTGACCGCTAATGGCGATATGTTCATAGCCGAGTGCACGGATAGGCTCGAAAGGAAACAGATCGTCGGTGCACTTGGTTTCCTGCAGGCACAGGACATCTGGCGCATGCTCGTTCAGTAAACGTTCGACCAGCGGCATCCGCAGGCGTACGGAGTTAATGTTCCAGGTGGCGATAGAAAAGGGCATGGGGCAAAGGTCCTGGCTCGGGAAACTATTTGTTTCAACGTAATTCGGGACGGAAACCGTTAAGCATTTTCCCAAAATTGTGCCAGAGCACTATCGTTTTTACGAGGGCGGATCAGAATGCCCTTTTGAATTTTTCCGGAGCGCTCATGATCCTAGTCACCGAGCTTCATCTTTCTGATGGTGTGGACCGCCGTCGGCGTCGCTCTTGGTTTCGTGAGCCGCCTAAACATTGCAATCAGTCGACGCTTTTTGTCTTTGAACGATAGAGGCCGCAACGTATACGCCGCAAATTACGGCGCGTAGATCAGGCTCTATCGCCATCTACCGGTTCTTGTTCTTCTGGTTGACGTCAAAATTGCGCTTGTAGTCGATGGCGAACAGGCCGGCGTCGAGTTGCACACCTTGCTTCACATTGTCGATCAGCACCGTGGTGTCCTTGCCCTGCGCATCGGTGATCGTCCACTGGCGCAGATCATAGGTCTTTGCGTCGAACATCATGGTGATGCGCGAATTGCCGAATACCGACTTGTCGGCCATCTTGATGGTGACGAGATCGGTCTCTTCCTTGACGCTGGTCACGCGGCTGCCGGTCAGGTCGATACGATCATCGAGCAGCAGCTTCAGGGGCGTCTTTGACAATGGATAAAGATCCATCGTGTTGAGTTTGCGGTTGTCGATCACCACCGAAGTACCATCCGAGATCACGCGGTAGGACGAAGGGGCCTCATAGTTGAAGCGAATCTTGCCTGGCCGGGCGATGAAGAACTTTCCGCCGGTCTGTTCGCCGCGCGGACCAAACTGGATGAAGTCGCCTGCCATCGTGCGGATTGAAGAGAAGTGGTCTGCGATTTTTTGTGCCGCCGCGGAGGAGGCATCAGCCTGCGTCACGGGTTGGAAGATGGGCAGCAGATGGCCCGCACTCACAGAAAAAAGTGCTGCGAGCCCAAAGCCAAGCATTCTGCGGCGCGTTACGAAAGAGGTATGGTCGGTCATTCCGGTTACTCCGGTTGTTCTCGTTCAAGCAGGCCTATGGGCTTCTAGTTGGGCCTAAGTTGGGCGCTGACAAGTGCAGACCCTGCCAGCTTTAGAATTTGTCGTCTTCAGTGGGCACCAGAATTTCGCGTTTTCCGGCATGGTTGGCAGGGCCAACAATGCCTTCCTGCTCCATCTTTTCAATGATGGAGGCTGCACGGTTATAACCAATGCCAAGGCGCCGCTGGATGTAGCTGGTCGAAGCCTTGCCATCGCGCAGCACCACCGACACGGCCTGGTCGTAAGGATCATCCGAATCCTCAAAATTGCCGCCACCGGAGCCACCATTTCCACGACCCGAATCACTAGCAGCGTCATCCTCGCCGTCATCTTCGGTGATAGCGTCGAGATATTCGGGCACGCCTTGCAGCTTCAGATGCGCGACGATTTTTTCAACTTCGTCGTCGGCAACGAACGGTCCGTGAACGCGCTGAATACGACCGCCGCCGGCCATGTAAAGCATGTCGCCCATGCCAAGCAGCTGTTCTGCACCCTGTTCGCCAAGAATGGTGCGGCTGTCGATCTTCGAGGTGACCTGGAAAGAAATACGGGTTGGGAAGTTCGCCTTGATCGTGCCGGTGATGACGTCGACCGAGGGGCGCTGTGTTGCCATAATCACGTGAATTCCAGCCGCGCGCGCCATCTGGGCTAGTCGCTGTACGGCGCCTTCAATATCCTTGCCGGCAACCATCATCAGATCGGCCATCTCATCGATGATGACGACAATGAAGGGCATGCGCTCGAGATCGAGAGCTTCTGTTTCGTAGATAGCTTCGCCGCTCTCGCGGTCGAAGCCCGTCTGCACGGTACGCGAAATGCGCTCGCCTTTCGCTTCTGCCTGAGCGACGCGCTGGTTAAAACCTTCAATGTTGCGCACGCCGACTTTGGACATCTTGCGATAGCGGTCTTCCATTTCCCGCACGGTCCATTTCAAGGCAACTACAGCCTTCTTCGGGTCAGTAACGACCGGGGTCAGAAGGTGAGGGATGCCGTCATAAACGGAAAGCTCGAGCATTTTTGGATCGATCATGATCAGGCGGCACTCTTCCGGTGTCATGCGGTAGAGCAGTGACAGGATCATCGTGTTGATGGCCACCGATTTGCCAGAACCCGTGGTGCCGGCGACCAGAACGTGGGGCATCTTGGCGATATCGACGATAACAGCCTCGCCGTTAATGGTCTTGCCCAGTGCCAGCGCCAGCTTGGCCTTGGTGGTCTCGAAATCGCGGCTGGCCAAAATCTCGCGTAGATAGACGGTTTCGCGCTTTGCGTTTGGCAGTTCGATGCCGATGGCATTGCGACCGGGCACGACAGCAACGCGACAGGCGATCGCGCTCATCGAGCGGGCAATATCATCAGAGAGCCCGATAACGCGGCTCGACTTGATGCCAGGTGCGGGTTCCAGCTCATAGAGCGTGACGACCGGGCCGGGCCGCACATGGATGATCTCGCCCTTGACGCCGAAATCCTCAAGCACGCCCTCCAACAGGCGGGCATTCTGCTCCAGCGATTCCTTTGAGAGGCTCGCATCACGCACGACATTCTTGGGTTCCGCAAGGAAATGCAGAGATGGCATCTCGAAAGTGCTGGTGCCGATCAGGGACGCTTGTGCCTCCCGCTGGATGCGCGCGCCCTGCACGGGTCGCGAAGCCGGAGCTACAACGCGGGCAGCGTTGTTTGCAGTCGCGGGCGCTAGGCGCCGCGCCATTTCGGTGGCGGGCATGATATCTTCGTCAAGTTCGTCGTCATATTGGCCTTCGTCCTGTAGGACAGGCTCTCGTACCTGCTGAGCGGAGAATTCTGGCTCGATCCGGATATCTCCGGTGCGCGACAGGCCCCGCGTCACAGGCGCTGGGAAATCTGCTTCATCGCCATCATCGTGATAATAAGCGGATTGCGCGGTGGGTCTGGCAAAACGCCGGCGTACGAAGCTGCGCGCTGAAAGCCACCAGTGGGTGAGGGCACCAAGTGCCAACATGCTTTCACTGGAATCGTCATCCTCGTCATCTTCACTAAATTCGGCCTCAGGTTCGGGCTTGCGGCGTGCAGCCTTCGGCGAAATGGCGGCCGCCTCACTGTCCCGCGCAAGCAGACCCGAACCATAAGCAAAAGCCCATAAAGCCGGGCCAGCCAAAAGGGCGATCAGCATCGAAGCGACCATGCCGGTTGGATAGTGGCCGATGAAAAGCGATGGCAGTTTCAGCATGATGTCGCCCATGACACCCCCCAGACCGCTGGGTAGGGGCCAGGTTTTTGGTGGCGCGATGCAGCCGGCGATGGCTGCGCCAAGCAGCGCAGCACCGAGCCACATACCGGCACGCTTGGGCATCTTGTCGATACCGTGGGCGCCGACGAGAAAGAGCCCCCAGACGACGGCCGGCACCAGAGCTGCAACCGAGGCTAACCCCAAAAACTGCATGGCCAGATCGGAAAACACCGCGCCTGGATATCCCATGGCATTGGTGACCGGATTGGCAGTGGCATGGCTGAAGCTGGGGTCTGCAACATTCCAGGTGCCCAGGCTGGCCAGGGCGAAACCCACTCCAAGAAGAAGTATGGCACCCAAAGCACGCCAGATCTGGCGGCGCGCAAACGCTTGCAGGCCGTGATCGGCTTCATCCAGCGCGAACTGAGCGGAACGCATTCGTAACCCCGTCAAATAGTGCCGCGCGTCGGTGTGGCGCGGCGTGGCCAAATCCCTGGATTGAGCCTAGCGGGGGGAGGTTAAGAGGGCATTAACCATGGCCACGTCAGGCCGTGCCCGCAGCTACTGTCTGTGCCTGCCAGAAAAAAGAACCCGGCCGAAGCCGGGTCAAACATTCAAGCGGCGAGCCGCTCGGACGGGATCGCCATTTAGTTGTAAGCGCGTTCGCCGTGCGAAGAGATGTCCAGGCCCTCGCGCTCGGCAGCCTCAGGCAGCCTGAGACCCATCAGCGCCTTGACGATGTAGAGCGCGACGATGGACACCACCGCTGACCAGACCACCGCAATCACAACCGCGATAAGCTGGGTCACGAACTGGCCGCTGACAGAGTAGGCTTCTGCACCAGGACCAAATCCGCCAAGTGCAGGAGCTGCGACAACCGCGGTGCCAAGAGCACCGACGATACCGCCAATACCGTGAACGCCGAAGACATCGAGCGAGTCGTCATATTTCAGCATCGGCTTCAGCGAGACGACTGCCCACAGGCAGACGAGGGCAGCGACCGCTCCAAGCGCGATGGCACCGACCGTTCCGGCGAGGCCGGCAGCGGGCGTAATCGCCACCAGGCCGGCGACCGCACCCGACGCTGCGCCCAGAAGGCTGGCGTGGCCGCGGATAATACGTTCACCTGCCGACCAGGCAAGGGCAGCAGCGGCTGTTGCGGTAATGGTGTTTAGCATCGCTTGTGCAGTCAAGCCGTTGGCCTCAAGGTTGGAACCGGCATTGAAGCCGAACCAGCCGACCCACAGGAGACAAGCGCCGATCATGGTGAAGGTCAGGTTATGGGGCGCCATGTTTTCCTTCATGAAGCCAACGCGTGGGCCGACCACGATTGCTGCGACCAGACCGGCCACACCGGCGTTGATGTGAACGACCGTACCGCCGGCGAAGTCCAGCGCGCCGAGTTCAAAGAGATAGCCACCGCCAGCCCAGACCATATGAGCGATGGGCAAGTAGGAGAAGGTGAACCAGATGGCGAGGAAGAGCATGACGGAACCGAAGCGCATCCGCTCTGCAACAGCGCCGACAATCAGCGCCGGGGTGATGGCGGCGAATGTCAGCTGGAAGATGACGAATGCCAGCTCAGGGATGACAACGCCTTCGCTGAATGTTGCCGATGTGGAATCGGGGGTGACGCCAGCCAGGAACAGTTTGTCGAAGCCGCCGATGAAGGCGCCTGTTCCGTCGCCACCAAACGCGACAGTGTAGCCATAAAACACCCAGAGAAGCGAGATCATGGAGAAGCCGGCCAGAACCTGCATCAAGATGGAAAGCATGTTTTTGGCGCGAACCAGGCCGCCGTAGAAAAGGGCCAGGCCCGGAATGGTCATCAGGATGACAAGGATGGTCGAAACCAGCATCCATGTAGTGTCACCCTTGTCAGGAACGGGTGCTGCCGATGGTGCTGCAGCGGCTGCGTCCGCAGCAGCAGGCGCTGCTTCCTGCGCAAACGCGGCGACTGTTCCGAGGGCCACGACTATGGCGGTGCCAATCAGGACCTTGCGCGCCAACGGCGCCAGAGAAGTAATCATTTTCATTGGTATCTCCATAAAAATCTGATGGGGGCTCAAAGCGCGTCGGTGTCTGTTTCGCCGGTGCGGATGCGCACTGCCTGTTCGATACCGAAAACAAAGATCTTGCCGTCGCCGATCTGGCCGGTTTTGGCAGCGGCAGCGATCGCCTCTACGGCTTTGTCCACGGTGTCGGATGCCACTGCGACTTCGACTTTTATCTTCGGCAGGAAGCTGACGGCATATTCGGCGCCGCGATAAATTTCCGTATGTCCCTTCTGACGCCCGTAGCCTTTGACTTCGGTGACGGTCAGCCCCTGAACGCCCAGGGCGGTCAGCGCCTCGCGAACCTCGTCGAGCTTGAACGGCTTGATAATTGCCATCACGATTTTCATAAGGTTTCACCCTTTACCATGCGGTTCCCCCGCGTTGCGTGGCTTCGCCGGCCTGATATGCGGGCCAACAAGTAAGCAAGGCTATTCAAGCTCCGTGCCAGTTTGGGTGGAGCATCGGTAAAGCTTTGGAAAATCAGGGAAAAATGCTGTCAGCGACTGTCAAACACAAGTTCGCCGTTGCCAAAAGAGCCTAAAAAACAAGCAATAAGTAAAAAATGCCTATTTTGTAGTCTTGGTGCGCAGTCGGATGAGTCCTTCTTGGGCAACCGATGCCATCAAGGTACCATCCCTGGCGAACAGCGAGCCACGGGTAAAGCCGCGCGAACCTTGGGTGGAGGGGCTGTCCTGGGTGTAAAGCAGCCAGTCGTCGAGCGGGTGAGGGCGGTGGAACCACATGGCGTGGTCCAGACTGGCGGCTTGGATATCCGGGTCAAAGATTGCCCGCCCATGCGCAAAGGTTGACGTGTCAAGCAGGGTCAGATCCGACAGGTAGGCGAGTACCGCCGCCTGAAGGTCGCGGCGTTTGGGCACCGGACCGGTCGTTCTGATCCACATGTGCTGTTTGGGCTCGAGTTTTTCGCGGCTGGTGTAGTGTTCCAGAATAACCGGCTTCATCTCAATTGGACGGTCGCGCTCCCAGTAACGGCGAATACCCTCGGGAACGTTCTCGCCGAAGGTGTTCATCAATTCACGCTGAGACAGCAGGGAATCGGGTGCCGGGACATCTGGCGGCATGGGAATCTGGTGCTCAAGCCCGATCTCATCATCCTGAAAGGAGGCTTCAAGCGAAAAGATTGCCTGGCCGTGCTGGATAGCGATCACGCGGCGCGTGGTGAAGGAGCCGCCGTCGCGTATCCGGTCGACCTCGTAGATAATTGGTAGCTTGGTGTCGCCGGGGCGCATGAAATAGCCATGCAGAGAGTGGACATGACGGTCCGGATCGACGGTTCTCTGGGCTGCAACGAGCGCTTGGGCGATTGTCTGGCCACCGAACACACGCTGCCAGTCATTGCTCGGGCTGCGACCACGATACAGATTGTGTTCCAGCTTCTCTAGGTCGAGAATGCTCAGGAGCTCTTGCATGGCAGGCGACATAATTGGGGCGTCTTTCGGCAATGGAAGTAAAGCGGTGTCCAACAGGAAGCCGCTGGAAGTCAAGGCGGACGAGGTTATGGAAGTACAATGAACGTTCACAACCCATTTGCGGAAACGCGATTTGATGTGCTGATTGCCGGCGCCGGTTATGTGGGTATGGCGACCGCCGTTTCCCTGGCAACGGCGCGTCCCAGCCTTAAGATCGCGGTCATCGATGCGGCGCCCGCAGGCATGTGGGAGCGTGACACCCGTGCCTCCGCTATCGCGGCGGCGGCTTGCCGCATGCTCGACCAACTCGGTTGCTGGGATGACATGTCGCCAGAAGCTGAAGCGATCACTGAAATGATCGTCACGGACTCGCGCGCATCCGATCCCGTGCGTCCCGTCTTTTTGACGTTTGATGGTGAGGTGGCACCGGGTGAGCCTTTCGCCTACATGGTTGCCAACAGTGTCCTGAACGGTGCACTGCGGCGGCGCGCGGGAAAGCTTGGCATCGATATCATGGAGGGGATCGCGGTAAGCGGGTTTGAGACAGGTCCCGCAAGCATTGCCGTTCATCTGGCTGACGGCGTAACCCTCGATGCGCGCCTCCTTGTCGCGGCGGACGGGGTCAACTCAAAGCTTCGTGCCATGGCGGGCATTAAGACGGTTGATATTGATTACGGCCAATCCGGCATCGTCTGCACGGTCAAGCATGAGCGGCCTCATCATGGCCGTGCGGAAGAGCATTTTCTGCCTGCAGGACCCTTTGCTATTCTGCCGCTGACGGGAAACCGATCTTCAATAGTGTGGACAGAACGCACCGCAGACGCCAATCGACTGGTGACTGGTGATGAGCTGGTTTTCGAAGTGGAGCTCGAACAGCGGTTTGGGCTCAAACTCGGTGAGATTAGCGTTGAGGGGAAGCCCCGTGCCTGGCCGCTATCGCTTAAACTGGCTCGCGCTTTTGTCGCCCCAAGGCTTGCGCTGGTGGGAGATGCGGCCCACGGCATCCATCCGATCGCTGGCCAAGGCCTGAACCTTGGCTTCAAAGATGCGGCAGCACTTGCGGAAACGCTTGTCGAGGCGGATCGTCTTGGGCAGGATATTGGCGCACTCGACGTGTTGCAGCGCTATGAGCGATGGCGTCGGTTCGATACTGTGCAGATGGGCGTAACCACCGATGTGCTGAACCGGATGTTCTCCAATGATTTTGGTCCGCTGCGTGCGTTGCGCGACGTGGGGCTAGGCCTTGTCGACCGGATGCCGCGCTTGAAAGAATTCTTTATTCGTCAGGCTTCGGGGCTTACCGGCGCTACGCCAAAGTTGTTGCAGGGCGAGCCGATCTGAACTGATCACTCTCACGTTAAAATGATCGGAACACCGCGTGACCCCGGAACGATTGTGCCGTGGTTTTTTTGTTGCGGGGAGTATGGTCCTTGCGCCGCGAGGCACTCAAATGGATAGGAGAATAGTATGGATCGTCACGCCAACGCCGTCTGGAAAGGCAACCTCAAAGAGGGAAATGGAACGCTGGATAGCCAGAGCGGCGCACTTGCCAGCCTACCCTATGGGTTCAAGGGCCGATTTGAAGACGAAAGCGGCAAATCGGGAACAAACCCCGAGGAATTAATCGCTGCGGCGCATGCGGGCTGCTTTGCAATGCAGCTTTCACATTACCTGGCGGAGAACGGCACGCCACCTACCAAGGTTGATGCCACGGCGACCGTCACGCTGGTCCCAGGTACCGGCATTACCGGAAGCGCGCTAAAAGTTGTCGGTACAGTGCCCGGCATAGATAAAGAAAAGTTCAAGGAACTGGCCGAAAAAGCCAAGGCTGAATGTCCGGTCTCCAAGGCACTCGGCGCAATCGACGTGTCGCTCGACGCTAAACTGGTCTAAGATTCAAGAAAGAGGCCGGGGATTTCCGGCCTCTTTCTTAACTGGCTACTTCGGTCAGTGGCCCGGGATTCCCTCGTAGGCGGCCTTTCCCCAAACCTGCTTCACCGTCTGGTCGCGGCCGCAACCCTGCCGGTAGCCTTTGTAGGCTTCGGCGCGGCTGACATAGCCGAAGCGGGTTAGCGTGCGTTCAGAGCTCTTGTAGTAGTTTTGATGATAATCTTCCGCGGGCCAGAAGGGAGCCTTGGCCAAGACCGGGGTTACGACTTTCCCGCCAAGCGCGGTATTGGCCGCCGCCTTGCCTTTTCCAGCAACCTTTGTCTGTTCAGGGTTGAGAGCGTAAATCGCCGTGGAATAACTTTTACCGCGATCACAGAACTGTCCGCCCGCATCGGTTGGATCAACGCTCCGAAAGAATGCATCGACGAGCGCCGCGTAACTCACCTTGGCAGGGTCAAAATCGATTTTGACCACCTCAAGGTGGCCGCCTGAGGCATAGTTCTCGTAGGTTGGGTTTTTGGTGCTGCCACCAGCGTACCCGGATGTAGTGGCGGTGACACCGGGGACTTTGTCAAAATCTGCCTCTACACACCAGAAACAACCGCCTGCAAAAATGGCGGATTCCGCGAAGGCAGCGGTCGGGATTATTGTGGGCAAGGCGGCAAGCGCCAAAGCGAGGGTGAGTGCGGTTTTACGAAGCATGGTTGGTTCTCCTGCACCAACAGGTACAGGAGCCGGACACAGTTACAAATCAATCCACCAACACTTGCGCGTGATATCAGCGAGAGGTCGGGTCAAACGCGTCGTTCGACCATCATTTTCTTAATTTCCGCTATCGCCTTGGCCGGGTTCAGGCCCTTGGGACAGCTCTGCGTGCAATTCATGATGGTGTGGCAGCGATAGAGCCGGAACGGATCTTCCAGATTGTCGAGCCGTTCGCCCGTTGCCTCATCGCGTGAATCGATCAGCCAGCGATAGGCTTGAAGAAGCACTGCAGGGCCGAGGTAGCGCTCGCCATTCCACCAGTAGCTCGGGCAGGATGTCTGGCAGCAGAAGCACAAAATGCACTCGTAGAGGCCGTCCAGCTTCTGGCGATCTTCATGGCTCTGCAGCCATTCCTTAGCAGGCTCGGGCGATTCGGTCTTGAGGTAGGGTTCAATGGAGGTGAGTTGGGCATAAGGGACGCTGAGATCTGGGACCAAATCCTTCACCACGGGCATATGGGGCAAAGGATAAACTTTTACAGCGCCAGAAATGTCGTCCATGCCCTTGGTGCAGGCAAGTGTATTGGAGCCATCGATATTCATCGCGCATGAACCGCAAATACCTTCGCGGCAAGAGCGGCGAAGGGTCAGTGTCGGGTCGATCTTGTTCTTGATCCATAACAGCGCGTCGAGAACCATGGGTCCGCACTCATCCATGTCGACGAAATACGTGTCCACGCGCGGATTTTCTTCGTCATCGGGCGACCAGCGGTAGATTTTATACTCGCGCAGATTGCCCGAACCCTCAGGCTTGGGCCATGTCTTGCCTGGCTGGACCTTGGAATTTTTTGGAAGCGTGAGTTCGACCATGGTGGCTCCTGCGGGTAGTTCAGCCGCGCGCGATGCCGCGCTGGCTATGCGCCGGCGTCGCTACACGAGATTTTTCGATAAACGCGATGGAATCGTGAATGTGCACCCCGCCGACCAGCCCGGCTGCGACGCCGATGCGCTCACCGCCGCAATGATACCAGTGGTGAAGGTCGTCGATGAGCTGTTTGACGGTGGCGATGAAACTCTCCTTGCTATCATAGCCGCCGCCGAATTCGCGCCAGTATGCGGTATGCAGATCCTCCACGACGTAAAGGCCGCCGGTTTCCAGCAGCGGAAACAGCGTGTCGAAGCTCTCTTTCTGATGCTTCGCAACATGACTGCCATCATCAAGCACGATATCTATCCCGCCCATCTCGGCGACCACGCGCTTGAGGAACGCGGGATCGTCCTGCGATCCGATGCGCACCTTGTTGCCTGCCTCGCCATCAAAGGCAGCACAGGCGGGATCGATATCGATCCCATACAGGATCGCGTCAGGGCCAAAATATTCGCGCCACAGCTCCATTGAGCCGCCCTTGGACACCCCGATCTCCAGCATACGGACGGGCCGCGTCAGTTTCGCTGTTGGGTGGAGCGCGCCCGATCCTGACGCGCCGCGAAACGCAGCAAAGTACCGGTCATAAAGGGGCAGGTAGTGGTGCCATTTGTGGACAATGCGGCCGCGATGTCCGTAGAAAGCGGTTTCTAAAGGCCCCGCACTTTCCGCTGCGATGGCGCCGCAGGAAACGTCATGAAACGGCCCGATATCGGCTGGAACATCAAGATCGCTTTGCAACCCGGAACCGGTCATCTACGGTCCTTCCGGATAACCCATTCAAGCCCCGACCAGTTTTCGTCGATTGCCGCCACCCTCACATCCGCCAGTCCGAACATCGCCTCCGGTAGCGCGATGAAAGGAACGGCCATGCCGTTCCCATATCCGAGCTTGGCCGGCAGCGGCGTTCCTGAATATCCTGACGGATGGAGCGACATGGCGCTAGTATACCCGCGCCTTCGGAGCGATACGGGCCAGATCAATGCCGCCATCAGCTTCAGACAGTTGCGGTTCGGTGTGGACGGGGCGGTAATCTAGCGTCACCTTGCCGGCATCGCTGACCCAGGACAGCGTGTGCTTGCGCCAATTGGTGTCATCGCGAGCCGAAAAGTCCTCGCGGGCATGGGCGCCGCGGCTCTCTTTGCGGGCTTCAGCGCCATAGACGGTGGTGATGGCGTTTGCCATGAGGTTGTAAAGTTCGAGTGTCTCGACGAGATCGGAGTTCCAGATCATCGACCGGTCGAACACTTTGATGTCAGCAAGCTCCGTCCATATCTGCGAAATACGCCGGCAGCCCTGTTCAAGAGTCTCCTGGGTGCGGAACACAGCGGCGTCTTCCTGCATCGCCTTTTGCATTTTTTCGCGCAATACAGCCGTTGGCGTGGTTCCGTCAGCGTGGCGGATGCTGTCGAAGCGTTCCATAATGCGACTGCAGGCGGCTTCATTGATGGCCGGGATCGGTGCCTCCCGGTCCACGACCTTACCGGCGCGGATGGCAGCGGCCCGGCCGAATACGACAAGATCGATAAGCGAGTTGGAGCCTAGCCGGTTGGCCCCATGGACGGATGCGCAACCCGCTTCGCCAACGGCCATCAGGCCGGGCGTAACCCGGTCAGGCTGGTCGGCTGTTGGATTCAACACCTCGCCC
Source organism: Mesorhizobium sp. NBSH29 (assembly GCF_015500055.1). Lineage (NCBI taxonomy): Bacteria > Pseudomonadati > Pseudomonadota > Alphaproteobacteria > Hyphomicrobiales > Phyllobacteriaceae > Mesorhizobium > Mesorhizobium sp. NBSH29. Next base: position 877,513 of record NZ_CP045492.1, on the reverse strand, counting down.
CAATAGTTTGTGGGGATGCCGCCCATATTGTAGTGGACGGTTGGCAATACCGGGATCGGTTCACGGGTCACATCGACGCCAGCAAAGATTTTCGCTGATTCGGAGATTCCGGGCAGCCGCTCGTGGAGCACCGCGGGATCGAGATGGTCGAGATGGAGGAAAATGTGATCCTTGTTCTTCCCGACGCCACGACCCTCACGGATCTCCATGGTCATGCAGCGTGAAACGACATCACGCGAGGCAAGATCCTTAGCGGACGGCGCATAGCGTTCCATAAAGCGCTCGCCTTCGGAATTGACCAGATAACCACCCTCGCCGCGCGCACCTTCGGTGATCAAGCAGCCGGCGCCGTATATTCCGGTGGGGTGGAACTGGACGAACTCCATATCCTGGAGGGGCAGACCAGCCCGTGCGATCATTCCATTGCCGTCGCCGGTACAGGTATGGGCAGAAGTCGCCGAGAAATAGGCGCGGCCATAGCCACCCGTCGCCAGCACCACCATCTTGGCCGAGAAGCGGTGAATTGTGCCGTCATCAAGGTTCCAGGCGACAACGCCGGTGCACACACCATCATCCGACATGATGAGATCCAGCGCGAAATATTCGATGAAGAACTGCGCCTTGTGCTTGAGCGACTGGCCGTAAAGCGTGTGCAAAATGGCATGTCCGGTGCGATCGGCAGCGGCACACGTCCGCTGTACCGGTGGGCCGTCGCCAAAATTCTGCATATGACCGCCAAACGGGCGCTGATAGATTTTTCCATCCTCGGTGCGTGAGAACGGCACGCCGTAATGTTCAAGCTCATAGACGGCGGCCGGCGCTTCACGCGCCAGATATTCCATAGCGTCAACATCACCGAGCCAGTCAGAACCCTTCACCGTATCGTACAGGTGCCACTGCCAGTGGTCGGGGCCCATGTTACGCAGCGAAGCGGCAATGCCGCCCTGTGCCGCCACGGTGTGAGAGCGGGTTGGAAAAACTTTGGTAATGCAGGCCGTTTTCAGCCCCTGTTCGGCCAAACCGAGCGTGGCGCGCAGGCCGGCACCGCCTGCACCGACGACAACGACGTCGAACTGGTGGTCAATATAGGTATAGGCCGATTGGCCGTTTGTAGCGCTGGATGGATTGGCCAACGGTTAGCCCCCGAATGCAATTTTGAGGATGGCGAACAATGCGACCGCACCGAGAGCGACCGTGAAGAAGAGGTTGAGCACCAGCCAGAAGAGTTTGGTGCCCTCATGATGGACATAGTCCTCGATGATGACCTGCATGCCCAAGCGCATATGGTCGAGAGAAATCAAAACGAAAAGCGCCACCATAACGGCAACCAATGGCTGCGCCAGAGATGCCCTCACCCCGTCAAAACCTGCGCCACCCAGGCTGACAATCCAGCCGACAACTAAAATGGTGAGCGGCACAAGCGCTATGGCGGAAAGGCGAATGCGCCAGAAATGGCCGGTGCCCTCACGGGCGGAACCAAGGCCCCGGACGCGGTTCAGCGGTGTTCGCATGTCGCTCATCGTGCGCCTCAGCCCATCATCAGATAGCCAGCCCAGATGGCCAGCGTGAGAAGTATAGAACCGGCCAGCGTTGCCCAGCCCAGACGAGAGGCGGATTCTTTGCTCAGGCCATGACCAGTGTCCCAGATCAAATGGCGGATACCGCCCAAAAGATGGTGCATCATCGCCCACGTGTAGCCAACCAGCACCAAGCGCCCGAACCAGGAACCCATGAGCCCGTGGACAAATTCAAACTGGCCTGGCGAGGTTGCGGCTGCAAATAACCACCAAATGACTAGAAACGTCCCGACATACAGAGCACTGCCGGTGATCCGGTGCAGAATCGACATCGTCATGGTGATCGGCCAGCGATAGACTGTCAGATGCGGCGAAAGCGGTCGTGCGCGGGTGGCTGTGGTCTTGCTCATGGCTCCCCCAGTTGGGCGCCCAGGCGCGCTCAGGATGCGGCATCGCCGCATCCGTTTGCGACCTTGGACAGGGGGCGTTCTAATGGTCTTTTCGCACTGCGTCAAAGCGCTAAACCATCTCGGCCGCGCTTATTTTGGTATCAGCCAAGGTTCAATCGATTTTACTATAAGAGCGTCGGGTAGCCGGAAAGCTGTCTGTTCGCGTGCGTAAACTTACCGCGTGCAGGTCAAGGGCGCGCTGCCGTTCTTCATCAACAGTGCTTCTCGTTCCTCAAGCACCAGCGCGTAGGGCGCTTCGCCAAACCGCGCGGTCTGCCCCGGTGGCGATGCAGGAAGTTCTACCGGTGCGCCCTCGGGTTGCGTGAGGATTACCGACGCGCCACGGCGCTCGACTGTCAGCCTTCCGTCTTCGCCGCAATTGTAGGCAGCGACCCGCTCGCGTGTCTTGCCGCCATTGCCGCTGTCGGCAGCAACGCAACCGGCAACGGAAATAGCTAATAACGCGATGCCAAACAAACCCAATGGGCCGTGACGGAGATCGTGAACTGGCTTGATCGTGCTCATCACTCACCCATGTCGCCTATTAACCATCCATGTCAATTGGGCGATCTGCCCCGATTTCTGCTCTTAACAAAGGTTAAGAAAGGGTTAACTGTAGGATACCAAGGCAGTGATCGCCTCTGAGGAGTGGGTAATGCGTTTAAAGAATTTATGGATGAAGGTCGCTGCCGCAGCGATTTGCAGCGCTGCACCGCACATCGGCGCAGCACAGGCCGGTGGTGGCCACCTTGATCATGTTTATGCCGATTCGTTCGGAAATCTGGTTGTCCAAAGCGCTGCTGGCTACAAGCGCATCATCGTCGGCGAGGGTCGGCTGGCGAAGGAACTCCGGGCCTATACGAGCGGCGGTGAGCCGACGGGTGCGTATTCCCAAACGGTCATCCGCTCGGTTCGCGCCGGCTTCTCTGTCGATAATTGTTACCGACCGCCGGTGTTGCTCAAGGGACGCGGCTACATGTACGGACTCGACGAAGGCGTTGTGCCGGAGCCTTCGGGACGCTGCCCGTTACGTTAATCGAGGAGGAGCACGCGGCCCCTCCTCGTGTGCGGTGCTAGATAGTTCTTAGCGCCAGTCGCGGATATCAACGAAATGGCCGGCAATCGCGGCCGCTGCCGCCATGGCAGGCGACACCAAATGGGTGCGGCCCTTGTAGCCTTGACGACCTTCGAAGTTTCGGTTCGAGGTTGAGGCGCAGCGTTCCTGCGGTTTCAACCGATCATCATTCATGGCAAGGCACATGGAGCAACCTGGCTCGCGCCAATCGAAACCGGCAGCGATGAAAATCTTGTCCAGCCCCTCGGCTTCCGCCTGCTCCTTGACCAGCCCGGAACCCGGCACAATCATCGCGCTGACGTTCGGGTTAACCGTTCTGCCCTCGATAACCTTTGCGGCGGCGCGCAGGTCTTCGATGCGGCCATTGGTGCAAGAGCCAATGAAAACTCGGTCGATTGCGATGTCGGTGATTTTCGTGCCGGCAGTCAGGCCCATGTATTCCAGCGCCCGCTGCTTTGAGGTGCGCTTGTTCTCGTCCTCGATCGTTGCCGGATCGGGCACGATGCCCTGCACGGAGACAACGTCCTCGGGCGAGGAACCCCAGGAGACGATAGGCGGCAGATTGGCGGCGTCGAGCACCACCACTTTGTCAAAATGGGCGCCGTCATCGGTCTTCAGCGTCTTCCAGTAGTCGAGCGCCATGTCCCAAGCTGCACCTTTGGGAGCACGCGGCTTGTCTTGCACATAGGCAAATGTGGTTTCATCAGGCGCAATCAATCCAGCGCGTGCGCCGCCTTCAATCGACATGTTGCAGATCGTCATCCGGCCTTCCATCGACAGCGCACGGATAGCCTCGCCAGCATATTCGATGACATAGCCGGTGCCGCCTGCAGTACCAATTTCACCGATGATAGCGAGAATGATGTCTTTGGCGGTGACGCCGCGAGGCAAAACGCCATCGACGCGCACCAGCATGTTTTTGGCCTTACGCTGGATCAGCGTTTGCGTGGCGAGCACGTGCTCCACTTCCGAAGTACCGATACCATGGGCAAGCGCGCCAAAAGCGCCATGGGTAGACGTATGGCTGTCTCCACAGACAATCGTCATACCGGGCAATGTAAATCCCTGCTCCGGGCCGATAATGTGGACGATGCCCTGGCGGATATCGTTTTCAGAATAGTATTCCACGCCGAAGTCGGCGGCATTTTTCGCCAACGCCTCAACCTGGATGCGGCTTTCTTCGTTCTTGATGCCGAATTTACGGTCGGGTGAGGTCGGAACATTGTGATCGACTACAGCCAAAGTACGCTCGGGATGGCGCACTCTTCTGCCAGTCAAGCGCAGTCCTTCGAAGGCCTGCGGACTCGTCACCTCGTGAACGAGGTGGCGATCAATATAGAGAAGGCAGGTGCCGTCATCCTGGCGATCTACCAGATGGTCGTCGAAGATCTTGTCGTAGAGGGTGCGCGGTGCGCTCATGTTCACGGTTCCGTGGCTGAATTAAGGGGCTTCGGGGTCGCGGCAAAGTGCCGCTCAGCCGAGCCTGCAGGTCAGAGCGCCGCAGACACGCGCAAAGAACCGCGCGGGCAGGCGCTTTTTGTCCTGCAGCACAAAGCCCTTATAGGCCGGATCGCCAAACAGCTCTTCCATGGGAGCCTGCATATCAAGCTTTTGCAGGAGCGGCAATCGCTGTCCCGGCAGGCATTCACGATGCGTGGGAGATCTCGTACACGAAGGCGGATACGAGCACGTCCGGTTCGCCTACCGCGAAAGCTCGGAATGGTGGGCTTTGCTCGATCATTCGCCATGTTCCATCCTGCGCCAATCTGGCAAACTCCCGCCCAAACCCGCCGCTGTCCAAGATCGAGCAGCGAACCGTGACAATGACGTGTCCGCCGATCCGGGTGATGCGGGCTAGCTCGTCCAGGCTAGAAGCAGGGGCGTGGCCTTCTGTGAAGACACCGGTGGAGTAGACAGCTCGAAAATGACCGTCCCGCCACGGCAGTTTCTTGCCGAGTTCCGCCTCCACCAAAGATGCGTAGGCGTCGCGTCGTTGCGCAACGCGCAACATGTCTGGCGAGAAATCCAGACCCTCGATGTCGGAGTAGCCCAGTGCCCTGAGGTAAGGACCAGTGAGGCCGGTGCCGCAACCGGCATCCAGCAAGGGGCCGGAGTCTGCCGGAACGTAGCGTGCCACCCATGCGGCGATGATGAAGGGCAAGCAATAACCATCGGCGGCAGTCTCGCGGTCATAATCGCTCGACCAGGCCTGATAGGCGTTTTGAAGTTCTGCCGAATTGTTGGCAGCGTAGACCTGATCAAGTGGTTTATCGGCCATAGTTTGCCTGGCTTCCCTTTCCAAGTTTGCGCTCAAGTCCTCTTAGCCCGAGCGAGAGCCCGACGGTCAGGATCAGATAGGCGTAGGCTACAATGGAATAGGTCTCGAAGAAGCGGAACGACCCGGCCGCATAGACTTTTCCCATCTGCGTTATATCTGCAACGCCCAGAACGGACACCAGCGAGGAATCCTTGATCATGGCGATGAAGTCATTGCCATAGGGCGGCAAGATGGTGCGAAAAGCCTGCGGCCAGATGATGTGGCGAAAGCGCCGGTAGCGCGAAAGTCCGAGAGCCTTCGCGGCCTCAACCTGGCCGATGTCGACAGACTGGATACCCGCGCGAAAAATCTCGGCAATAAAAGAGGAATAGGCGATGGTGAGCGCGATGATGGCCCGCCATAACAGGGAGAAATCGCGCACCTGCATGGGGTCGAGAAGGCCCAGTGCCTGGATGGGTTGCGTGATCCAGTTCCAGGCCATGACAAAGGCCGGTGCGCCGACAAAAGCGATCCAGAACAACAGAACAATGATTGGAATGCCGCGTACAATTTCGACGTAAAAGCGCGCCACCTGCCGCAGCCAGACCGAACCGGAGAGGCCCATCAGCGCGACCATCAGGCCAAGGAGCGAGGCTAGTGTATAGCCTACCAGCGTGACGAAGATGGTGACGCCGATGCCCTTGGCGATGATTGACAGAATTTGCGAATAAAGCCCGCTGGCTCCGATGGCGGCGGCGGAGCCGAGCGCGAAAACCCCGGCGGCGAGAAGCCACCAGGGGAAGTCGCCTTGTGCAGGATGCGGCGAGGGTGCCATCCGCTAGAAACAGGAAGAAAGCGCCAGCCCGAGCAGGCTGGCAAATGCGCAACGGTCGATCACTTTGCGGGCTTGTAGTCTACGAACCACTTTTGGGTAATCGCGGCGAAGGTACCGTCCGCCTTGAGCGCGGCAATGCCCGCGTTGATTTTGGCCACAAGATCGGAGCCCTTTGGAAAGATGAAGCCAAAGTCCTCGCTCTGCAGAGCTTCGCCGTGAAGTTTCAGCTTGCCATCCGACTGCGCGACAAGCGCCTTGCCGCCGGCGCTGTCGGTCAGAACGAGATCGACATCGCCACTTTGTAGTGCGGCCACCGATGCGGCAAAGGTCTCGAACAGTTTGATCCGCGGGTTCTGCTCGTTACCATCCAGCACTTCATATACGGCGACATAGAAGGGAGACGTGCCAGCTTGCGCGCCGACAAGCAGCTTCTCATCGGCACCAAAACTTTTGGGGTCGGTGAAGCGAGCCTCATCGGCGCGCATCAGCATGAAGATTTCTGAGCGCATGTAGGGGTCGGAGAAATCGACCTTTTCCTTGCGGTCGTCCTTTATGGTGATGCCCGTCATACCCATATCGTACTGCTTGTCTGAGACAGCCTGGATCATCGCGTCCCAGGATGTATTCTGGTATTTTATCGTGAAATTGAGCTTGGCCGAGAGCGCTTCCATCGCGTCATATTCCCAGCCCACCGGCTTGCCGCTGGCGGGGTCAACAAACTGTAGAGGGAAATAGGCGTTTTCAGTGACGACAACGATCTCTTTGCCGCCAAGGTCGGGTACAGTCTGTGCTTGTGCGGCGAAAGGCAGAGTTGCAAGCGCCAGCAGGCTCGCCAGCATCCATTTGATACGAAACATCACACGCTCCTACACGCCGCCGGAAGGTCCGGGACAAAGATAGACTTTTAGATGCTGGGACCGCGCATGCAAGCGCGCGGCCCTTCTTCACGACGAAAAGTCGCGGTCTTAATTGCCTTGAGCCGGGCTTCCGGTCAGCCGCCATTCGCGCACAGTGCGCTTGGTGGCGCCGATCGAATAGGCCAGTGGTATTTTGGGCGTTCCATCGGGCAATGCGAACATGTCCTTTCCGGCCTTCACAGCAAAGGGGAAATGCTGCCAGGAAACCGTATCGTGCTCGTTGAGAAAATCGAGCGCCAGGCCGGCCTTTATCAGCGCGTTGACGACATCGCTGATTGGATGGATCCATTCATAATAGCGCGAATGGGCGATGGGCCGCGTGTCGCCAGTGTAGGTGCGCTTTTCGTCCCAAGTGATCGGCCGCGTCACCGGTGTTCGCCAGTCATGCTCGACTTCCAGCTGGTCGCTCTTGCGGTTGCACTGGAACAGCAGAGGGTGGCCCTCGGCCATGTAAAGCCGTCCGCCGGGCTTAAGAAGCGAGGCCACCACGCGCGCCCAACGAAAAACGTCGTCCAACCAGTTCACCGAGCCCCAGGTGACATAGACGATGTCATAGGTTTGGGCCTCGAGCGCTTCGGTGGCGTCAAATAGCGAGGCCTCGACAAAGCGCACGTCAACGCCGGCTTTGGCAGCAAAATCGCGCCCGGCGGTGATTGCAGCATGGGAGAAGTCTAAACCCGTAACACTGGCGGCACCCATGTTCTTCAAGCTGATCGTATCCAGCCCGATATGGCATTGCAGGTGGATTATGTCCTTGCCTGTGATGTCGCCCAGCTCGCGCGTTTCAAGTTCGAAAAGGTTCGACCCGCCAGCCAAGACCTTCTCGATCTGGTAGCTTCCGGTCTTGTCGGTCGCATGAATTTCGGCACGGTCGTCCCAATTGAGACGGTTCACCGCTAGATAGTTTTCCACAGATATGCCCCCGCATTTCGCCTGGCATCTGCCAACATAGTAAACAGATGCTTAACGGCACATTGCCGTGCGAGAGCTTTGCGCGTCAATGGCGCAGCGCGACTAGTTTAATTTTGGGTTAACGCAAGGGAAGAGCTGGACCATCCGCCAAAACGAAAAAAGGCGGCCGAAGCCGCCTTTTCGAAGTTCAAAATGGTAAAAAAGGCTATTCGGCCTTCTCGGTCTCGGCAGCAGTCTTTTCGGCCTCGGCCGCAGCTTCTGCAGCCGCCTTTGCTTCGGCAGCTTCCTGCGCGGCCTTCTCGGCAGCCAGTGCTTCGGCTGCAGCGATCTTTTCAGCTTCGATGCGGGCCTTTTCGGCATGCAGCGCATCGCGCTCGGCATCATTCAGCTTACGCGCACGTACGCCGGTGTTTTCCGAAATACGGGCCGATTTGCCGCGACGATCACGCAGGTAATAGAGTTTGGCGCGACGTACCTTGCCGCGGCGGACGATCTCGACGCCCTCGACCATGGGCGAGTAGACCGGGAAAACACGTTCCACGCCTTCGCCGTAGGAGATTTTGCGAACGGTAAAGTTTTCCTGGAAGCCGGCACCGGCGCGGGCGATCACAACGCCCTCATAGGCCTGGACGCGGGTACGCGTGCCTTCGGTGACGCGCACCAAGACGCGAACCGTATCGCCTGGCTGGAATTCCGGCAGCTTGCGCTTGGCTTCAATCTTGGCGGCCTGTTCGGCCTCGAGTTCACGGATGATATCCATGGCACAGTCCTTCTTGCTTCTCGACAGCCAGAGCGCCCGCGCTTGCCTTGCAGTTCATGACCGCTTGACTATGCCTTGATGTGGCAGGGGCGAATTCACCGTACTTATTGACGGGTCCGGTCGATTGATCTTCCGGTTAGGGCGCGCACATACACGCTTCCCGCGTGCTTGTCACGCATCCGGGAGCATTTTTCTCACCACGTGGACCAGCCAAAAGTCAGCCTTGCTTCTCCAGGCGACCTTGCCACGCGGTACGGCGCTTTCTAAGCCAGAGCAAGCTGTGTTGCAAACGCCGGGATACCCATGTCGCCATTTGAAGTCGTGCTTCTCTTTTCTGCCGGTTTTTTGTCAAGTGCGGTCAACGCGGTGGCCGGCGGTGGAACGTTTCTCACCTTCGGCGCAATGTCGCTGATTGGCATCCCGCCTATTTCGGCCAATGCGACCTCGTCGGTGACGCAGTTTCCCGGCTATGTCACCTCGACCCTCGCCTATTGGTCGGATATCAAGACTTTCTGGCGCAGTGCGCTGTGGCTAGCTGCGATCTCGGCAGTGGGTGCCGTGATCGGATCGTTGATCCTGCTGGCGCTCGATAATCCGTCATTCCGGGTCATGGTTCCCTGGCTGCTTCTTGGCGCAACCACACTCTTTGCTGCGGGCCCATGGCTCAAGCCAAAGCCGCGCGAGGGTGGCGAGCCGGTCAGTTCTGCAACGGGGACCATCGCGCAGTTCGTGACTTCGATTTATGGCGGTTTTTTCGGTGCCGGAATGGGCGTGATGATGCTGGCGAGTCTCGGGCTGACCCAAGCGGGTGACTATCATCGCCTCAATGCGCTGAAAAACCTTCTTGCCACGGTGATCGCGGCTATTGCCATCGTGATCTTTGTTGGCGGTGGGGTTGTCGCCTGGCTGCCGGCCATGATCATGATCCCCGGCGGCGCGATGGGTGGTTATGCCGGCGTCTGGATCGCCAAGCGCGTGCCGCAGATCGCGGTGCGAATCTTCGTGATCGCTACCGGTATTTTTCTGGCCATTTATTACTTCTGGACGGCCTGACCAAGCAGATCAGGGCGCCGCTCGGTCGTTGTCCGTTCAGCCTCTGCGCGTCGCCAGGCGGCGATTTTGGCGTGGTTGCCTGAAGTCAGGACCTCGGGGATCGCAAGACCCTCAAACTCCTGCGGCCTTGTATAGTGCGGGTGTTCGAGAAGCCCGCCCTCGAAACTTTCCTCGGTGCCGGAAGCCTCATTGCCCATGACGCCCGGCAACAGCCTGACAACGGCATCGAGCAGAACATGTGCTGCCACTTCGCCACCCGAGAGAATATAGTCGCCGACCGAGATTTCCTCGAGCTGGCGCGCATCGATCACTCTCTGGTCGACACCCTCAAATCGACCACACAAGACCACAGCGCCCGGGCCTGCTGCGAGGTCGCGCACCCGCCGTTGGGTCAGCGGTTTGCCGCGCGGGCTCATCAGGATGCGAGGCCGGGTATCATTTTGGGGTGAAGCAGCGTCGATCGCACGGGCCAAAATGTCAGCGCGCATCACCATGCCAGCGCCACCGCCAGCAGGGGTGTCATCAACCGTGCGGTGGCGGTCCGTGGCGAAGTCGCGGATCTGTGTTGCTTCAAGCGACCATAAGCCCGCCTCCAGCGCTTTTCCTGCCAACGAGATGCCCAGCGTGCCGGGAAACATTTCCGGATAGAGCGTCAGGACAGTGGCTCGAAAGCTCAAACCCGCCCCTCCTCTTCCTGGTTCTCAGGCATGTCGTCATCGTCTGGGCTGTCCAGCAGTCCCGCCGCAGCCGGTTCAACGCGCAGGTATCCCGCGTTGATCGCGACTTCAGGAATTGCCGCCCGGGTGAATGGGATCATCAGTGTTGGTCCGCGCGCAACGGCGACCTCAAGAATGTCGCCACCACCAAAATTCTGCACGGATTGGACCTTGCCGATGATTCCACCCAAATCGTCGCGAACTTCGAGGCCTACCAGGTCGGCGTGGTAAAACTCTTCTTCGTCCTCGGCCTCAGGCAAGGACGACCGATCGATGAAAAGCTCGGTGCCGGTCAGCGTTTCTGCGAGGTTGCGGTCGCTAACATTCTTGAAGCGTACGACAACGACATCTTTTTGTGGCCGGATCGCCGCGATCTCGAAGGCGCGACCGTCCCGAGTATAAAGCGGGCCGTAATCACCCAGCGCCAGTGGGTCGGCGGTGAACGCTTTCACCCGCAACTCGCCCTTGATGCCGTGGGCAGCACCGATGATGGCCATCTGTACCGGATTTTGCAGCTTATTGTTTTTCTGTTCCATCGCCCGTCTCTAGATCGGCGGCCCGCGCAATTCAATCGGCGTGGTCTTCACGCCGTGCTAACTTCGATCAGTCAGCATGCTGGTCGAGTGTGATGATGGACGAACAATGCAGGAATTCCTGATCCCCGCCCGGCAAGATTTGTTGGATGCGCGCGCCGCATGGCTGAAAATGCTGGGAAGCGAGCGGCGGCTCGCAGCGCTGACACTTGACGCCTATGAGCGTGACACGCGGCAGTTCTTTCAGTTTCTCACCGGCCATTGCGGCGGGGCGCCGGGGCTTGCCGACATCAGCGACCTGCGCACGGCGGATCTGAGAGCCTATCTGGCCTATCGTCGTACCAACGGTGCTGGCGCACGTACCCTTGGCCGGGGTCTTGCGGTCATCCGCTCGCTGTTGCGTTTCCTGGAGCGGCGCGGGCTCGCCAATGCAGCAGGTGCAATTGCGCTTCGAGCGCCCAAGCAGCCAAAATCACTGCCCAAGCCGCTGAATGCGATGGATGCCAGACGCGTGGTGTCGAGTGGAGAGCAATTGGCGGAAGAACCGTGGATCGCCGCACGCGATGCTGCCGTTCTCACTCTGCTTTACGGGTCCGGGTTGCGCATTTCCGAGGCGCTTGGTCTGACCGGAGCGGACCTTGGCAGCGCGCGCGACACGGTGTTGCGGATTACAGGCAAAGGCGGCAAGACAAGGCTTGTCCCGGTGCTGCCGGTTGCCCTCGATGCTGTCGCAGAATACCGCCGTTTGTGCCCGTTTCATATCGAAGCTGGCGCAATCTTGTTTCGCGGAGCACGGGGTGGGGCACTTCAGCCGGCGATCATCCAGCGCGCCATGAAAAAAATGCGCTCGGCGCTCAATCTGCCGGAGACGGCTACACCGCACGCGTTGCGTCATTCCTTTGCCACGCACCTTCTCGGGCGGGGCGGCGATCTGCGCACCATCCAGGAACTGCTTGGCCATACCAGCCTTTCGACGACCCAGATTTATACAGGCGTCGATACCGCAAGGCTGTTGGAAATCTACCAGACTGCGCATCCGCGCGCTTGACGCAGGTGGCTTCGTGGGGGGCATTAGTGAATTTGCCGTATGTAAGGCTTTAGAGTGCCGTTATGAAAAACCTTCCTGACAGAGCAGATCGCGCCAGCGTCGTTTCGATGGGGCTGCTTTGCGCGCTCAACCTGATCTTTCTCGCACTGTTTCTCATTACGCTTTTTGTGGTGATCGCGCCCGCCCGCGCAGAAGTGTCCGCCTGCCGTGGCACCGACATGATTGCGCAGATGGAGAAAACGGACCCCGAGGCCCTGGCTCGCATTCGAAATGAGGCTCGGGACACATTGAATGGGCAGGGGCTGCTGTGGAAGATTGAGAAGAATGGAGCCGTTTCGTACCTTTTCGGCACGATGCATGTCAGCGATCCGCGCGTCACCGACGTTTCTTCCGCAACCCAGGCGGCTTTTGACGGTGCCGCAATTCTCGTCGTTGAGAGCACTGACGCACTCGACGCCTCGAAATTGAATTCGGTGCTTTTGCAGCACCCGGAACTCACCATGTTTACGGACGGCACCACATTGAGATCGCTGCTGCCGGCGTCGGAGGTTGCGGTGGTTGAACGCGCGCTCGATGCGCGCGGTATCCCGCTGGCAAGCGTGAGCAAGATGAAGCCCTGGATGCTTTCGGCCATGCTGGCGTTGTCAGCTTGTGAACTCGATCGACAGGCGGGCGGTTCACCTGTGCTGGACAAGAAGCTGGCGACAGATGCGCAAGCGCAAGGCAAGACGATCGAGGGACTGGAGACAGCACTCAGCCAGTTGCAGGCAATGGCGTCGCTTCCCATGGAGCTTCACGTCAAGGGCCTGATTGACTCGCTGAAGCTGGGTGACCGGATGGACGACGTGACCGAAACGATGGTCGTTCTCTACACCAAAGGGGCGACCGGGACCTTCTGGCCGTTTATGAAAGCGACGGTGCCCGATGCGGATGTCGAAGGCTTCAAGCTGTTCGAAGAAACGATGGTCAACGCCCGAAATAGGGTGATGGTCGACAATGCGATACCCATACTCGACCGCAGCAATGCCTTCCTAGCCATTGGCGCGTTGCACCTTCCCGGACCGGACGGCCTCATCGAATTGCTGCGCAAAAGGGGCTATTTCGTTACCCCTGCAGGTTAACTCATGGGGATTTGAAACCGTTTCGCGTTTCGCGCGTTGTTCTGACACCGAAACAACGGAGAATACCGTAATGGCCAACCAAGTTCGCGATACGGATCCGCGCGATCCCTCCATCACCCCAAATCGCCCGGTCGGCGCTGACCCGGTAAACCCTGCCTATCCTTCGGCAACAGACCGGCGCGGGGCTGACAACCGCACGATCGTGCAGAGTTCGTCGGGAGGAAGCACCGGCATTTTGATAGCCGCAGTCGTCGTCGTTCTGGCGCTGATCGCTTATTTCATGTTTGCTGGAAACAATCCGAATACAGTTGAAGGCTCAACGCCGCCCGCAACGACAAGCGAGCCAGCAGCTACCGCTCCTGCCGAGCCTGCAACACCGCCTGCCGCGACTGCCCCAGCTGATACGACAGCTCCGGCGCCTGATGCTGCCGCACCTGCTGCTCCTGAGCCAGCTGCACCAGCTCCTGATGCGACTGCTCCTGCTGAGCCTGCTCCGGCACCGGCCAACTAATTAAGACGAGTATGCGTAAATCTGAGTATGACGGCCCGCTTTTAGCGGGCCGTTTTTTTGTTGTCAGATATGGATTGCTTTGTCGAAGGTTGCGAGTGCAGCTTCCTTCACCGCCTCGGACATAGTTGGGTGTGCATGGCAGGTCCGGGCCAGATCTTCCGATGATCCACCAAACTCCATCAGCACCGCGGCCTCGTGGATCATCTCGCCGGCGCCAAAACCGACAATGTGAACACCGAGCACGCGATCACTCGCCTTGTCAGCCAGAATTTTTACGAAGCCATCCGTGTGAGCCATGGCGCGGGCGCGACCGTTTGCGGTGAATGGGAATTTGCCCGCCTTGTATTCCACGCCGGCCTTTTTCAACTCCTCTTCGGTCTTACCGACCGATGCCACTTCAGGACTGGTGTAGACGACGCCCGGAATGACATCGTAGTTCACATGACCTGCTTGGCCGGCAAGCGTTTCGGCCACCGCAACACCTTCGTCCTCGGCTTTGTGAGCCAACATTGGCCCGGCGATGACATCGCCAATAGCAAAGATACCCTTCACATTGGTCGACCAGTGTTTGTCGGTTTTGACGCGACCGCGTTCATCGAGTTCAACGCCGGCTTCTTCCAGGCCGAGCCCTTCCGTGTAGGGTTTGCGTCCGGTTGCAACCAGCACGACATCGGCATCGAGGGTCTGGGCGTCGCCGCCTTTTGCGGGCTCGAACGTGACCGCTGCGCCTTTGCCTGCCTTTGCCACGCCTGTGACCTTGGCGCCAAGCTTGAATTCAAAGCCCTGCTTGCCCAAAAGCCGCTGGAACTGCTTTGCCACGTCGGCGTCCATGCCCCCCAGTATCGTATCGAGATACTCGACGACCGTGACCTTGGTGCCGAGTCGCGCCCAGACTGAACCAAGCTCGAGTCCGATGACGCCGCCGCCCACCACGATCATGGTGGCGGGTACTTTGGCCAGATCGAGTGCCCCGGTGGACGAGACAATGGTCTTTTCGTCAAAGTCAACTTCAACGCCCGGGATAGCTGATACCTGTGAGCCCGTGGCGATCACGATGTTTTTGGTCTCGACTTCCTGCGCCTTGCCGTCGTCCCCGGTGACTGAAACCTTGCCCGCGGCCAAAATCTTGCCAACGCCGCGAAGCACGTCGATCTTGTTCTTCTTCATCAGGAAATCGAGCCCTTTGGTGTTCTGCTCCACCGTCTGGGTCTTGTGTGCCATCATCTGTTTTAGATTGAGCTTTGGCGTCCCCACCTCGACACCCAGCGCGGCGAAAGAATGGCCAGCCTCGGCAAACATTTCGGAAGCATGCAGCAGAGCCTTCGAGGGAATGCAGCCAACATTGACGCAGGTGCCACCATGGGTCGGGAGCTTTTCGACCACGGCCGTCTTGAGACCGAGCTGGGAAGCCTTGATGGCGCAGACATATCCACCAGGCCCGGTACCGATCACTACTACATCATAGCTCATTGCAGAAAATCCTTTGGTCAGGGCGGTCAACGACCGCCGCTTACATTCATAACAGACCCTGTTGCGTATGAGGCCTCATCAGAGAGGAACCATAATACGGCATGGGCAATTTCTTCTGCGGTGCCGGCCCGCTTCATGGGCACAAATTCGCGCATTGCCTCGACACGGTGGGGCTGTCCGCCCGACGCGTGAATTTCGGTATCGATAATTCCGGGGCTGACCGCGTTGACCCGGATCCCCTCGGTCGCCACTTCTTTGGAAAGACCGATCGTAAAAGCGTTGATAGCGCCCTTGGAGGCTGCATAGTCGACATATTCGCCCGATCCACCCAGCGTGGCAGCGATGGAGGAGAGATTGACGATGGCACCGCCCTGGCCACCATGTCGCGTCGACATCCGCTTGACTGCCTCGCGGGCGCAGAGCAGAGAGCCGACGATGTTGATGCGCATCATCCGCTCAATCCGCGCCGCACTCATTTCGTCGATTCGCGCCTTGCGATCGACCACGCCGGCATTGTTGACGAGCGCGTCCAGCCTGCCCCATTTGCGATCGATCGCCTCGAATATCGCGAGCACATCTGGTTCAGAGCCGACATCGCCGCGTACGGCGAATGCGGTGCCGCCCGCGCTCTCAATGTCCTCGACCAGCGATTTTGCTGCCGCGTCGTTTTCCGCATAGTTGACCGCAACGCGATATCCGCGGGCAGCGCCGATCCTGCAGATCGCGGCTCCGATGCCGCGCCCGCCTCCGGTTACCAAAAGTGTTTTCCCGGGGTCGCTCATTCTTGGCACCCACTCAAGGCAAAAACATCAAAAGGCAGCTTTGACAGCCCGTTCAAGCCAAAGACCGGAGATGTGCGCAGCGCGTAGGCCAAATCAGGAAAAACAAGCTGCTCGGCAGCCGGCTCGCCCTCACGCGGGAGGAGTGCCACAGTGCCCTTAGCGTTGGCCGTGTAGATAACACCCTGCCAAATCGTGCAGGCTGCGAGTTCTTCGCCGGTGACATCGCCTTCAGGGCACTTGTGCATCAAAATGCCGTTCGGGCGAGCGATCTCATCACTCCAGAGAACGACGCCATCGAGCACAACATCTTTTTCCAGAAGCATGCGGAAGGTGTTGGTGGTTGTTGCCGATTCCAGCGTAGGGGTAAAGTTGATCTCGGCACCACCATCACGGTCGGCGTAGACCGCGAGTTCCATGTTGCACGCGGCGCGCATCGGTTGCGTGGCAACCAGTGCGACTGTGATGGCAAGAACGCTTTTTGCAAGCATGGTCATGCATGCCCTTCCTGACGCAGTAAACAAGGCCACTGCGCACAGTACGAGTGTTTAAAGGTCGAGCACGAGGCGCTCGGGATCTTCCAGGCTTTCCTTGACGCGCACGAGGAAGGTCACAGCCTCTTTGCCGTCGACGATGCGATGATCATAAGACAGCGCCAGATACATCATGGGGCGAACGACGATCTCTCCGCCGACAACCACCGGCCGCTCCTGGATCTTGTGCATGCCAAGAATACCCGATTGCGGTGCGTTGAGGATGGGCGTCGACATCAGCGAACCGTAGACGCCGCCATTCGAGATCGTGAAAGTGCCGCCCTGCATGTCGGCAACTGTCAGCTTGCCGTCGCGGGCCGAAAGTCCCAAGCGACCGATTTCCTTCTCGATTTCGGCGATCGACATCTGGTCCGCCTCGCGCACCACGGGCACCACGAGGCCCTTTTCCGTGCCGACAGCCACGCCGATATGGGCATAGTTCTTGTAGATGATGTCGGTGCCGTCGATCTCGGCGTTAACGGTCGGAATTTCCTTCAACGCGTGCGTTACCGCCTTGGTGAAGAAACCCATGAAGCCAAGCTTCACGCCGTGCTTCTTTTCGAACACGTCCTTATATTTTGTGCGCAGATCCATCACGGCCTTCATGTCCACCTCATTGAAGGTGGTCAGCATGGCCGCATTGGACTGCGCTTCCTTGAGACGCCGCGCGATGGTCTGGCGCAGTTTGGTCATCCGGACGCGCTCTTCGCGGCCTTCATCATTTTGCGAGGACGGCGCGCGGACGGCTGCTGGTGCCGATGGCTTCTCGGGAGAAGAAAAACCCTTGGAGACGGCGTCGATGACGTCCCCTTTCAGCACCTGGCCACGCTTGCCCGTGCCGGACACCTGATCGGCAGACACCTTGTTCTCCTCAAGCATCTTGGCTGCGGCGGGGGCCGGCGACATGTCGGTCTTGCCGGATGGCTTGCGCTCTTCCACCGGCGGTTCGCCAGCAATCTTGGACGTCTTTTCGGCAGCATCCTTGCCGGTGTCAGATCCGCTTTCGTCGCTGGCCTGCGCCACGGCGTCCGGCTTGCTGTCCTTGGCAGGGGCGGCTTTGGCTCCCCCCTCACCAATTGTCCCCAGCAGGGCGTCGAGGCCAACAGCCTCGCCTTCCTTGGCGGTGATTTCAGTCAGCGTTCCAGCCGCTGGGGCGGGCACTTCCACTGTCACCTTGTCGGTTTCAAGCTCAACCAACGGTTCATCGGCGACAATGGCGTCGCCGACCTTCTTGAACCATTTGCCGATTGTTGCCTCGCTGACCGATTCGCCGAGGGTGGGAACGCGGATTTCAGTGGCCATTTGGTTTTTCCGTCCGTTTCTGTCGTGTGGTTTATTCGCCGAGCGCGTCGTCGAGAAATGCTTGTAGCTGTGCGAGATGTTTCGACATCAGCCCGGTCGCCGGCGAAGCAGCCGCTGGCCGTCCGGTGTACCGCACGCGTTGATGTTTGGCGTCTATATGAGCCAGTACCCATTCCAGGTAAGGGTCGATGAACGCCCAAGCGCCCATATTTTTAGGCTCTTCTTGGCACCACACCATTTCGGCGTTGCGGAACCGTGAAAGTTCCGTGATCAGCGCTTTGGCAGGGAAGGGGTACAGTTGCTCGACGCGCAACAGATAGATGTCGTCGATTCCGCGCTTCTCGCGCTCCTCATAAAGATCGTAGTAGACCTTGCCCGAGCACAGCACGACCCGGCGCATTTTAGAGTCTTTGGCCAGCTTGATGGGCTGGTCGGCCAAAAGCTGGGCGTCGTCCCAGAGCAGGCGATGGAACGAGCTTTCGCCCGAAAAATCGGCCAGCGTAGACACAGCCCGTTTGTGGCGCAGAAGCGATTTTGGCGTCATCAGGATCAGCGGCTTGCGGAAGTCACGCTTGAGCTGACGGCGCAGCGAGTGGAAATAGTTCGCCGGCGTTGTCGGATAGACAACCTGCATATTGTCTTCGGCGCAAAGCTGGAGGAATCGCTCCAGCCGCGCAGAAGAATGCTCGGGCCCCTGGCCTTCATAACCATGTGGCAACAGGCAGACGAGGCCCGACATGCGCAACCATTTGCGCTCGCCCGACGAGATGAACTGGTCAAACACGACCTGCGCACCGTTGGCAAAGTCACCGAACTGGGCTTCCCACAAGGTCAGGGCATTAGGCTCGGCCAGCGAGTAACCGTATTCGAAGCCCAACACGGCCTCTTCAGAGAGCATCGAGTTGACGACCTCGTAATTGGCCTGGGCCGGCGACAGATTGTTGAGCGGAATATAGCGGCGCTCGTCATTTTGATCGTAGAGCACCGAGTGGCGCTGGGAGAAGGTACCGCGCTCGGAATCCTGGCCTGACAGGCGAACCGGGTTGCCCTCGCTCAGGATAGAGCCGAACGCGAGCGCTTCGCCCGTTGACCAGTCTATGCCTTCGCCGGTCTCGATCATCTTGCGACGCGTTGCGAGGAAGCGGCCGATTGTCTTATGTGCCTCGAAGTCCGAGGGGACCTCAGTCAGCTTTTTGCCGATGTCCTTCAGGGTCTTCACTGGAACAGCTGTCTTGCCGCGCCGCTGTTCATCCTGGTTATCGGCAGTGCGCAGTCCTGACCACGCGCCGTCCAGCCAGTCCGCCTTGTTGGGCTTGTACTGCTGCCCAACTTCCCATTCTGTCTCCAGATGAGCGCGCCAGTCCGCTTTCATTTTTTCATGTTCTTCGGTGCTTAGCAGGCCCTCGGCAATCAGCTTTTCAGCATAGATCTGCCCGGTCGAGCGATGCTTGCGGATGTTGCGATACATGATCGGCTGGGTGAACGCTGGCTCGTCGCCTTCGTTATGGCCGAAGCGGCGGTAGCAGAACATGTCCACTACGACCGGCTTATGGAAGATCATGCGGAATTCAGTCGCGACTTTTGCCGCATATACCACTGCTTCGGGGTCATCGCCATTAACGTGGAAAATCGGCGCCTCAATCATCTTGGCGACATCGGAAGGGTAGGGCGAAGAACGCGAGAAGCGCGGGTTTGTGGTGAATCCGATCTGGTTGTTGATAATGAAATGCAGCGTCCCGCCAACACGATGGCCGCGCAGACCCGATAGTCCCAGAATCTCCGCAATGACGCCCTGGCCCGCAAAGGCGGCATCACCATGCAACAGCAGCGGCAACACCTTGGCGCGCTCTTCCTGCGGCACCTGTTCCTCGCGCTTGCGTCCGAAAATCTGGTCTTGCTTGGCACGGGCCTTGCCCATGACGACAGGATCGACAATTTCGAGATGCGAGGGGTTGGCTGTCAGAGACAGATGGACCTTGTTGCCATCAAACTCGCGGTCGGAGGAGGCGCCGAGATGATATTTCACATCGCCTGAACCCTCCACGTCGTCGGGCGCGTAGGAGCCGCCCTTGAATTCGTGGAAGATGGCGCGGTGCGGTTTGGCCATCACCTGGCTCAGCACGTTAAGACGGCCGCGGTGGGCCATGCCTAACACGATCTCCTTCAGGCCCATCGACCCGCCGCGCTTGATGATCTGCTCGAGTGCGGGGATGAGAGCCTCGCCTCCGTCCAGACCAAAACGCTTGGTACCTTTGTATTTTACATCGATAAACTGCTCGAAGCCTTCAGCCTCGACCAGTTTTTGCAGGATGGCTCGCTTGCCGTTCGGGGTGAATGTAAAACCCTTGTCAGGCCCTTCGATGCGCTCCTGCACCCAAGCTTTTTCCTTGGGGTCAGAAATATGCATGAACTCGACGCCGAGCGTCGAGCAATAAGTGCGCTTTAAGATCTCCAGCATGTCGCGGATGGTGGCGTATTCAAGCCCCAGCACGTTGTCGATAAAGATCTGACGGTCGTAGTCCTCTGCCGTGAAGCCATAGGCTTCAGGGGACAGCTCATTGTAATCCTCAAGCGGCTTGGCGAGGCCGAGAGGGTCGAGATCGGCATGCAGATGGCCGCGCATTCGGTAGGCGCGGATCATCATAATGGCACGCACAGAGTCGCGGGTGGCGCGCAGAACATCCGCATCGGAGATCGCGGCAGAGCCACCGGCGGAAGCCTTCTCCTTCACCTTCTTTTCAAGGTGCTTTTCGACCGCTCCCCAATCGCCATCGAGCGCGGAAACCAGTTCGCCATTGGCGATCTGGGGCCAGTGCGGCTTCGTCCAGGAGGCGCCCTCCGCATTTTTGCGGACATCAGACGCTTCGTCCTGAAGCGAGCCGAA
Source organism: Mesorhizobium sp. NBSH29 (assembly GCF_015500055.1). Classification (NCBI taxonomy): domain Bacteria; kingdom Pseudomonadati; phylum Pseudomonadota; class Alphaproteobacteria; order Hyphomicrobiales; family Phyllobacteriaceae; genus Mesorhizobium; species Mesorhizobium sp. NBSH29. The sequence goes on along the minus strand of NZ_CP045492.1, from coordinate 856,841 downwards.
AAACTCTTGCCACTCGGCCGCTACGGACGACGGGTTATCCTTGTAGCGGGCATAGAGGTCCTCGATGTAGTCAGCATTGCCGCCATAGAGGAATGAGGTGAGGGAAAACTGGTCGTTGGCCTGATCTTGCCGTGCCATTGTCTTTTCCGGAGCGTCTCGCTCCGTCTCCTTGCAGAGCCAATAGTGGGTAGCCAATAGCGAATAGCGCATCTCGCGGACGGGTCCGCCTGCACCTGCTTCTCTATTCGCTACACTCTACTCGCAACTCTCTTTTCAACCCTTGATCGCCTCAACCAGCGTCGTACCGAGACGTGCTGGCGAGGGCGAAACTTTTATTCCGGCGGCTTCCATGGCTGCGATCTTGTCTTCTGCGCCGCCCTTGCCGCCGGAAATTACTGCGCCTGCGTGGCCCATGGTGCGACCTTCCGGTGCGGTACGCCCTGCTATGAAGCCCGCCATCGGCTTTTTGCGGCCGCGCTTGGCCTCATCACGGATGAACTGTGCCGCATCCTCCTCGGCCGAACCGCCAATTTCGCCGATCATGATGATCGATTTTGTCTCGTCGTCGGCGAGGAACATTTCGAGCATGTCGATGAACTCGGTGCCCTTGACCGGGTCACCGCCGATGCCGACAGCCGTGGTCTGGCCAAGGCCGGCATTGGTTGTCTGGAACACGGCCTCATAGGTAAGGGTTCCCGAGCGCGATACAACGCCGACCGAACCCTTGCGGAAGATATTCCCGGGCATGATGCCGATCTTGCACTCGTCCGGCGTGAGAACGCCGGGGCAGTTCGGTCCGATCAGACGCGATGCTGATTTGTCCAGCCTTGCCTTCACCTTGACCATGTCCATCACCGGAATACCTTCGGTGATACAAACGATCAACGGGATTTCCGCGTCGATGGCTTCGATAATCGCGGCTGCGGCACCCGCCGGTGGAACATAGATCACCGAGGCGTTTGCGCCGGTCCTATCTTTGCCTTCGGCCACGGTGGAATAGATCGGCAGGTTTTCGCCCTTCGATCCACTCCAAGTCTCCCCTCCTTTTTTGGGATGGATTCCGCCGACCATCTGCGTGCCGTGATAGGCAAGTGCCTGCTCGGTGTGGAAGGTGCCGGTCTTGCCGGTCAGGCCCTGAACCAGGACCTTGGTGTTCTTGTCGATGAGAATAGACATGAAGCTCCTAAAGCCGCTTTAAATCGGTAACGGTGAGTTGGCTTTCAGCATTATCTTCCGATGCGGCATCATCAGCCCTTCACCGCTCGGACAATCTTCTGGGCGGCATCGTCGAGATCGTCTGCGGACACAACATTCAGGCCGCTCTCATTGATGATCTTCTTGCCGAGTTCCGCATTGGTGCCCTCGAGGCGCACAACCAGCGGCACCTCCAGTCCGACATCCTTGACGGCTGCGATGACGCCTTCGGCGATGATGTCGCAGCGCATGATGCCGCCAAAAATATTGACCAGAATGCCTTTGACGGCAGGATCGGCGGTTATGATCTTGAACGCCGCGGTGACCTTTTCCTTGGTCGCACCGCCACCTACGTCGAGGAAGTTGGCAGGTTCCGCGCCATAAAGCTTGATGATGTCCATGGTTGCCATGGCAAGACCGGCGCCGTTGACCATGCAGCCGATGTTGCCATCAAGCGCGACATAAGCGAGGTCGAACTTGGAAGCCTCGATCTCCTTGGCGTCTTCTTCGGAGAGATCGCGCAGTTCGGCCAGTTCGGGATGACGGAACATGGCGTTGCCGTCGAACGAGACCTTCGCGTCGAGGACGCGCAGATGGCCATTTGTCATGACAATCAGAGGATTAACCTCCAAAAGGCTCATATCTGTTTCGACGAATGCCTTGTAGAGCTTCGGAAATACCGACTTTGCGTCTTCAGCGGCTGCGCCCGAGAGACCGTAGGCCTTGCTAAGTGCTGCGACGTCGGCGTCTGTCACGCCTGCTTCCGGGTCGATCGGGTGGGTAACGATTTTTTCCGGCGTGTCGTGAGCGACCGCTTCGATGTCCATGCCGCCCTCGGTCGATACCACGAAAGCCAGTTGACCAACGGTGCGATCCACGAGGATGGAGAGATAGAGTTCGCGGTCAATGTCGGCGCCATCTTCAATGTAGAGGCGGTTGACCTGCTTGCCGGCCGGGCCGGTCTGCTTGGTTACCAAAGTGCGACCGAGCATTTCCTTGGCATCAGAAACGACATCTTCGACCGTCTTTGCGAGGCGAACGCCGCCCTTCGCGTCGGCGCTTAGCCCGTTGAACTTGCCTTTGCCGCGGCCGCCGGCATGGATCTGGCTCTTGACCACATAAAGCGGGCCGGGAAGCGCCCTGGCGGCAGCCTCTGCCTCTTCCGGCTTGAAGATCGCGACACCTTCGGCGACCGGTAGTCCGTAAGACTTCAGGAGCTGCTTGCCCTGATACTCATGAATGTTCATGGAGGCAGGCCTTCCTACTTTTTCGAAAGATTGGGGGCGATGGCAACGCAGGCCTCGCACAGAGTGGCAACCGCGCTGACGGAGCTGTCAAACATCTTCTGTTCGGCACTGTTGAGGTCGATTTCAATCACACGCTCGACGCCGCCGGCACCGATAACAACCGGGACGCCGACATACATGTTCTTGACGCCATACTGGCCGGACAAATGCGCCGCGCAGGGCAGCACACGCTTCTTGTCCTTGAGGTAGGCCTCTGCCATCTGGATTGCGGAAGCAGCGGGCGCATAATAGGCCGAACCGGTCTTCAACAGACCCACGATCTCGGCGCCGCCCTCACGGGTGCGCTGCACGATCTGATCGAGCTTTTCTTTGGTGGTCCAGCCCATCTTGATCAGGTCTGGAAGCGGAATGCCGGCGACCGTGGAATAACGCGTCAGCGGAACCATGGAATCGCCATGGCCGCCCAGCACAAAAGCGGTGACATCCTCTACCGACACCTTGAATTCCTCCGCCAGGAAATAGCGGAAGCGCGCACTGTCGAGCACGCCGGCCATGCCGACAATGTGGCTCTTTGGCAGTCCGGAGAACTTTTGCAGGGCCCAAACCATCGCATCGAGGGGGTTGGTGATGCAGATGACAAAAGCGTTTGGCGCGTATTTCTTGAGACCGGCGCCGACCTGCTCCATGACCTTGAGGTTGATGCCGATCAGATCGTCGCGGCTCATACCCGGCTTGCGAGGGACGCCAGCGGTGACGATGCAGACATCAGCACCCTCAATGGCAGAATAGTCGTTGGCGCCCGTGTAGCGGGTGTCAAAGCCTTCGACCGGCGAAGATTGCGCGATATCGAGGCCTTTGCCCTGCGGGATGCCTTCTGCGATGTCGAACATGACGACATCGCCAAGTTCCTTGAGGCCAATCAGGTGGGCGAGTGTACCGCCGATCATACCGGAGCCGATGAGAGCAATCTTGCTGCGTGCCATGGTAGATAGTTTCCCTTTATCTGTGACCGGACAATGACGGCGCCGGGAGCGTGCGATTAGGCCAGAATGCAACAGGGAGTTGGCCAGAAATTTCGTCGTTGGGTTAGCGCTATAGCCGCAGAAATTCAACCGATAAATTTTGGGTCAAGGATTTCAATCGGTTAGACCATCAGGGATTTACGTAAAAGTAAAAGTTTTTATCGTTGCCGTCACACAATTCCGCATCAGACCTGCGGCTGGTCGATCTTCTTGTGATGCGTATCCCATGCATCAAGCCAGTCCTTGCTCTGCATTTCCTTGAGCCGCGACACCGTCCGGTCGAATTCGAACGCTTCCGTTGTTCCGTTGCGACCTTCGTACAACAGTTCAGGCACGACATCGGCACTCATGATGAGGCGCATAGAACGGTCGTAAACCGTATCGATCAGCAGGATAAAGCGTTTGGTAGCGCTGCGTCGGGTCTCATCGAGCACCGGAACGGCATCGATCATCAGTGTTGCAAAGCGATCAGCGATGGCGAGAAAGTCGCGGGCCCCGTGCGGTTGTTCACAAAGCGCAGCGAATGAAAACCGGGCCGCTTTGCCGGCCGCCATCGGCACCTGGATCTTGCGCCCCTTGAGTGTGATCTCGGTAGCTGCGGCTGGGACACCCTTCGCTATTGCATCCCAAGCCGCGTTCATCTGAAGGTCGGTTTCGGTGCCGAGTGGGGTCAGGTAGACCGGTACGTGGTTGAACTTATCCAGGCGGTAGTCGCGTCCGGCGTTGATTGTCAGCACCTCGGTCTGGCGTGACAGAAGCGTGATAAAGGGCAAAAAGAGTTGTCGGTTCAGCCCATCTCGATAGAGATCGTCGGGCGCAACGTTCGAGGTGGCAACCAACACGACACCGTGGCTGAACAAAGCCGAAAAGAGCCGTGACAGGATCATTGCGTCAGCTATATCGGTGACCGAAAATTCGTCGAAGCAGACAACCCAGGCCTCGTCAGCCATAAGTTTGGCGACCGGAGGGATCGGATCGTCCTCTTTGGTGGTTCCATCCTTGCGGGCCTGGCGCTGTTTTTGAATACGGTCGTGGACGTCGCTCATGAAGGCGTTGAAATGCACCCGGCGCTTACGTCGAACGGGCACCAGCTCAAAGAACATGTCCATCAGCATGGTCTTGCCGCGGCCAACGCCGCCATGGATGTAGAGCCCCTTGACCGGCGCCAGCGCGGTTCTTTTGGCAAACAGCCAGCCGAGAGAGCTCGATTTGCGGGCAATGCGCTTGTTGCAGATTTCGTCGATCACGCGGTCCAGCGCCGCGGCAACGTCGCGCTGCGCAGCATCGTCGGAGACTGCGCCGGTCTGGGTCAGATGCCGGTATCGCTGCAAGACGGTGGAATGTGTCTGAATGCCCTCACGCAGATGCATCGTTCACCCGGTCAGCCGGTTACACCTGTTCGATCAGCGGCTGAGCGAAATCGGTACGCCGCTTGCAGTTTGTCCGTCGAATTTTTCTGGCCCGGTAGCGTAAAGCCGTGCGAGTACGCTGCCATTGGTATCATGCAGCGTCAGTTGCTTGCCGGCCACGTTCCACGATTTGATTCCATCCATCGGTGCAGGGCAATGCAGCGGCCCGGCGCGGAAACCCGCACCGAATTTGGTTTGCGGTGTCGCCACCTTGCAGCTCTGACCCGCCACCGAGGCGGTCCAGACGCCAGCCACGCTGCCGGCCGAAAGATCCGGAGCGGTTGCGAGCGGTTCCGTCACAGCGGGCGTTGCGGAAGCGACCTGCTGGGGAGCAGTCGGAAACTGAGAAGGATCCTGCGTCTGCGGTGACGCAGGAGGTGGCAGCTGGCTACCTGTCACTCTTCCAGTGGGGGCTGCCGCAAGCGGCGCCGGTCGGCTGCTGGTCGTGTCTAACGATGTCATGCGTTCACTCTGACACCCGGCGACAGCCAACGACATCAGCGCCGCGACCATCAAACCCGTTTTCGAAAAATTCATACCGACCTCCGTGGCCGCACTTTGCGTGCAGCCGGATACTTTCAAGCCATAAAATTGGCCATGTTGGGCCCATTTCAACCTTGTATGGTTAAAATACGGTTTCTTGCCGATTTTGTGTCATTTGCGCAACAGCGCTTATCCGCGCAGGGTGTGGTTCGAATGTCCTGCGACCGGCCCAAATCGAAATAGATAAGACTAGTATCCTTTGAAGCGCTGGAACCGGAGTAGGAAAGTGACCGAAAGGCTGTCCCGACATGTCGGGAGAAGCTCAAGCAGGGGCTTGATGCGCAAGGGATTACAGTGGAACGTTTCAGGCAACTGCTGCCGGCGAACGGCGGGATATCCCAGCGTGCTAAAGTTTGGAACGTGAACTCGCCTTCGGACGTTGTACCCAACGGCGCATGCCGATGGAGGGACAACCTATGATAAAATGGATTCTTATTCTGCTCGTGGTCGCTGCAGTAGCCAGTCTTCTTGGCTTTGGCCGTCTCGCAGGAGCGGCTGCAACGGGAGCGCAGGTGCTCATCGGTATTGTTCTGGTGCTGTTCCTGTTGATGATTTTCGGGGTTTTTGTGATTACCTGATCGCCAGGCGGATGCACATCCACTGGTAATTTCCGGTCGGTTCCGCCATATAGCGGCAACAAGTACGGAAACCGGGACAAATGGCTGGCGCTGCACCTTTTGCAAAGATGAACGGCCTCGGCAACCAGATCATCGTTGCCGACATGCGCGGTCGCGCGGATCGCGTTCAGCCTAGTGCCGCCATTCGGCTGAACGGCGACGGGGCTACCCGCTTTGACCAGATCATGGCAATCCACGACCCGCGTACCGCCGGAACCATCAATTACATCGAGATTATCAATTCTGACGGTTCGAAGGCGCAGGCCTGCGGCAATGGAATGCGCTGCGTGGTGCAGGCTCTCGCTGCCGAGACGGGCACATCACACTTCACATTTGAGACGATTGCAGGGATTCTGAATGCAAAAGAGCGTGACGACGGGCTGATTTCCGTCGATATGGGCGTGCCGCGATTCGGCTGGCAGGAGATCCCGCTTGCCGAAGAGTTTCGCGATACGCGCATGATCGAGTTGCAGATCGGGCCCATCGACGCGCCTGTTCTGCATTCGCCTTCTGTTGCTTCAATGGGCAATCCGCATGCGATTTTCTGGGTCGATGACGATGTTTGGAACTATGACCTGGAACGCTTTGGGCCGCTTTTGGAAAACCATCCGATTTTTCCCGAGCGCGCCAATATTTCCATCGCACAGGTGACAGGACGCGACGTGCTTGTGTTGCGCACATGGGAGCGTGGGGCGGGTCTCACCAAGGCGTGTGGTTCGGCCGCTTGCGCCGCCGCGGTCAGCGCCAATCGGACCCGACGCGCGGACCGAGCGGTTACCGTTACTGTGCCGGGCGGTCCTTTGTCGATCGAGTGGCGAGACGATGATCACGTCATCATGACTGGACCCGCGGAATGGGAATTTTCCGGCACATTCGACCCTGCAACGGGCGTATGGGCCCGCGACCGGCAGGACGTTGCCTAATGGCTGTTGATATCGTCACTTTTGGCTGCAGGCTCAACACCTATGAGTCCGAAGTCATGCGCAAGGAGGCCGAAGCTGCCGGTCTTGGCAGACTCAAGGATGGCGCGGTGATCTTCAACACCTGCGCAGTCACCGGCGAGGCCGTGCGCCAGGCGAGGCAGGCGATCCGCAAGGCGCGCCGCGACAATCCGGCCGCGCGCATCATCGTCACCGGATGTGCCGCCCAGACCGAGCCCGCAAGCTTTGCCAGCATGGGCGAGGTCGACCTCGTTCTCGGAAATGAAGAAAAGCTGAAGGCGCATTCCTATCGGGCGCTGCCTGATTTCGGTGTCAACGATACCGAAAAAGTGCGCGTCAACGACATCATGTCGGTTACCGAAACCGCTGGCCATATGGTCGATTCCATCGAAGGGCGAGCACGTGCGTTTGTGCAAGTTCAAAACGGCTGCGACCACCGCTGCACTTTCTGTATCATTCCGTTTGGGCGCGGCAATTCACGCTCAGTGCCGATGGGAGCTGTTGTGGAGCAGGTCAAACGACTTTCGGGCAATGGCTATGCCGAAATCGTGCTGACCGGAGTCGACATGACCAGCTATGGCGCCGACCTGCCGGGCGCTCCGAAGCTCGGACGGCTTGTGAAGACCATTCTTGCGCAGGTACCGGATGTTTTGCGGCTCAGGCTGTCATCGATCGATTCCATCGAGGCCGACCCGGATCTGCTGGAGGCAATCGCCACCGAGCCTCGGCTGATGCCGCATCTGCACCTGTCGCTCCAGTCGGGCGACGATATGATTTTGAAACGTATGAAACGTCGACATAGCAGGGCGGATTCCATCCGCTTTTGTGCTGAATTGCGCCAGTCTCGCCCCGAAGTCGTGTTTGGGGCCGACATTATTGCAGGATTTCCTACCGAGACTGAAGCGATGTTCGAGAACTCGCTGAAGATCGTTGATGAATGTGGCCTGACGCACCTGCACGTCTTCCCATTTTCGCCGCGGGAGGGAACGCCGGCAGCACGCATGCCGCAGCTGCCGCGTAGTGTGATCAAGGAGCGCGCCGCGCGGCTGCGCAAAGCTGGCGAAGCGGCCTATGTCCGCCATTTGTCTTCCTTGGCCGGCACCCGCCAAAATATTCTCATCGAGCGCGATGGGCTTGGACGCACGGAAGGCTTTGCCCTGACGGCAATCGCGGCCGGCAACCCAGGCGACATCGTGCCAGCGATCATCACCGGACATGACGGATCGCGCCTGCTTGCGTCGCCGCTTGCCCGGCAAGCCGCATAGACGGATCTGCAATGGCATTTGGGTTCATCAAGAAGGTTTTTTCCTTTGGCCGCAAAGAGCAGCCGATAGAGGAAAAAGAGCAATTACCGGATGCCAACACGCAGGTTGCCGAGCCGCCGGCGACCGAGACGTCACGGCAGCCGGAAACTGCGCTGTCACCCGCAGAGATACCGCCACCCCTGAGCCCGCCCGAGCCCGTAGAGCCCAACCTTGTCGACAAAGGGGGTGCCCCGGAAAACGAGGCTCTGCCGACACCGCCGGTGGAAAAGGCCGAGCCAAAGGCGGAGCCGGTATCCATGCCGAGCGTCGAGCCGGCTCGGGCTGAGGATGTCTTGCCACCTCTGAGGCAGCCTGCACCAGTCGAGGCGAACCCGATCTACGCTGAGGTCGCGCCGGAGCCGGAGCCTTTGCCAAAGCCTGGCCAGCAGGTCGCACCCGAACCCACGCCTGACAGCACATCCTCGACAGAGGCACCGCCGCTCAAACCCGCATCGCAAAAGGTTGTGGTTGCCAAGGCCGTCGAGAGGAAGGTGGCGCCCGAGCCGGTCGACGAGCCGCAGCCCCGCACGACCTGGTTCCAGCGCTTGAGGCATGGCCTGTCGCGGTCGTCAAAAGAGCTGTCGTCGAACATTGCCGGTGTCTTCACCAAACGCAAGCTGGACGAAGATACGCTTCAGGATCTCGAAGATGTGCTGATCCGCGCCGACCTTGGCATGGAAACCGCGCTGCGCATCACCGATGCGCTTTCGGCCAGCCGTTATGGCAAGGATGTTGCCGAAGAAGAGGTTCGCGCGATCATGGCGCAGGAGGTCGAAAAAGTGCTCGCGCCGGTGGCGCAGTCGCTGGAACTCGACCTGTCGCACAAGCCGCACGTAATCCTGGTCGTCGGCGTCAACGGCACTGGCAAAACGACGACCATCGGCAAGCTGGCCGCCAAGCTTTCAGCAGGTGGACTCAACGTGATGCTGGCCGCCGGCGACACATTTAGAGCTGCGGCAATCGAGCAACTGAAGATTTGGGGTGAACGCACGGGGGCGCCGGTGATCGCTACAAAACTCGGTGCTGATGCCGCCGGGCTTGCCTATGATGCCTTCGAGCAGGCCAAACAGGCTGGATCCGATGTGCTTATCATCGATACCGCAGGTCGGCTGCAAAACAAGACTGAGCTGATGGCGGAATTGGAAAAAATTGTGCGGGTGCTCGGCAAGCTCGATCCGGGGGCGCCCCACACGGTGCTGCAGACGATAGATGCGACGACCGGGCAAAATGCGCTCAATCAGGTCGAAATTTTCCGGAACATTGCTGGCGTCAATGGATTGGTGATGACAAAGCTTGACGGTACGGCGCGCGGCGGCATCCTTGTGGCGATCGCGGCAAAGCACAAATTACCGGTCTATTTCATCGGCGTCGGCGAGCAGATCGAAGATCTTGAACCCTTTTCAGCTGGCGATTTCGCCAAGGTGATTTCCGGCGTGGCGTAAAGCGCCCGATTAGAAAGTCCTCATGAACCCGCCCATTCTCGAACGTGACCCCGCCGATCCCCGCAAAAAGGAGATCAACCCATGGCTCAAAATGGCGCTTGAGCTGGGGCCGCTGGGCGTCTTCTTCTTCGCCAATTCACGGGGTGAATGGCTGGGTGGGCACTTTCCGGTGCTGGCTGAAATGGGAGGGCCAATTTTTATTGCCACGGGCCTGTTCATGGCAGCAACGGCAATAGCGCTCATCGCTTCATGGATATTGACGCGCACGCTACCGATCATGCCCATGGTATCAGGCGTGGTGGTATTGGTTTTCGGCGCGTTGACGCTTTACCTGCAGGACGAGGTCTTCATCAAGATGAAGCCGACCATCGTCAACACGCTGTTTGGCGGTGTTTTGCTCGGTGGCCTGTGGTTCGGCAAGTCGCTTCTGGGCTATGTGTTCGACTCTGCTTTCAAACTCGACGCTGAGGGATGGCGCAAGCTGACATTCCGCTGGGGACTGTTTTTCCTGTTTTTGGCAGTGGTGAACGAAGTGGTCTGGCGTTCATTTTCTACCGACAGCTGGGTGGCGTTCAAGGTGTGGGGGATTATGCCCATCACAATTATCTTCACACTCAGTCAGATGCCGCTGATACAGAACCACTCGTTGGACGACCGCTTGAAAAAGTAGATCGTGGTCGCATGGCGGTCGGTCGAGACCGGTCGCTCACGCTAATCTATCCCAACTCTTCCCAAAGCCATGCATGCCGCGCACTGCTGCGCTGCAGCATTGAATGTTGCAATGCAGCAGCAGCGTGCCAATCTATAAGTCGACAGGGGAGGAGAACCAACGACCGCCGGAAGGCGGCGCCAAAGGGAACTCTGCCATGATCTTCACCGAACTTCTCAATTCAGCCCGCAGCCGCTTTGCCAAGCGCATGCAGTATAATCGCGTCGTCGGCGAAATCGAATTGCTGACCCAGCGCGACCTGGCCGACATGGGTGCTGACCGCAGTGACATGTTGCGCCGCGCCTATCAGGACATTTACGGTCGCTGACGGCTTGCCGGCCTGCATCAGGTGCCGCCCACCAGGTATCTGCGCGCCGTGTCAGCCCAACCATTCGATCCAGCGACCGTGGTAGTTGCATCTGGCAAGGCGGCGCGTGCTGCCTCCGGGCCAGAGGGTCAAGCTCAGCGTGGCATGAGGATCACCCGAAACAAGGGGTTCCATCCTGAGCCACGCCACGGGCGAAGCAGCCGTCGCACCGGCACCAGCCGCTTCGAGCCTCTGCTCTATCTCTGCCTGCGAAACGAACGGCATATATTGCCACATGATCGAGTGAAACAGAACGAAGACCGCATTTTCTGGTCGGCGCGCCAGCGCATCGTGCAGATATGACGCTGCATCCCTGCAGTGGAGGTCGAACGGCGTCTGCCTCGCAATCTCTATTGCCGCGTCGAGCCGCTCGCGGCGTTCCAATTGGTCCGCCCAGATAAAGGCGCGCAGCCTCAGGCGCGCATCTGCGTCCGAAACCTTGACTGGTGCGATGTCGCAGCCCTCGCGCCGCGCCACGTCGATGCGACCATCAAGCGGTGGAATGGCACCGCCACGCAGCACTGGGGCAAGCCGCGCCGCGGATTTGTCATCTCCCCATTCGCGTGACCCGTAGCGGTAGTGAAAGCGATCAAAAAGCAGGTTCAGGCCTGCGCTGGCGCCAACCTCATGGAGGGCAAGCGGCAAACCCGTTTCGCGCGCAATCGTCAGAAAGCCCGGCAGCAACAGGGCGGCCCTACCTGTCTCATTGGTTTGCGGAGGGCTGTCCAGCCAGTTTTCCAGGAATGCATCGTGGCGCGACATAGCCCCTCCTGCCGCCATAGCAAGCGCCCCTTCGGCAACGTCATGGGGCGGATAAACACCCGTGAGCTCCGCATCAACACCAGAAAGCACCAGTGCATGGAGCCCACCGCATAGGCGCAACGCCAGTGCATCGGCGCGCGGGTCTCCGGACCAATCAAGAACTTTGCGCCCCGTTCTGCTTGATCGGTCGAGGTTCTGTGACAGCAGGCGACAAAGCCTTGCGGTAAATGGGGACTGGAGGGCATCACAGGCTTTCGCCTGATCTTCGAAATGCTCGGCAATACGCATCTGCACCTCCAGCCGCCACTCAGCGGGTGATGGGTGGCCAATTTATCTCCTGTCAGTTTTGCACAGACGGGTCTAGCGCGATTGGTGCAGTGCAGCATAACCACCGCACCAACTGCGCATCAGCCTTTCATCAGATGGTCGCCATAAGGATTGTCGATCACCATCAGCCATTGGCCGTTGGTCTGCTTTCGCAGCACCACGGCTGAAAGCCCTCCATCCTGCAGCGGCGAGCCGCCGGGCAGCATGCCGGTCATCGACCATCTGGAAAGGTGCAGCGCAATGTCGCCGCTTTGAAAAATTTCATGGCCATGAAACGTGAATTTCGGATCGACGTCGATGAAGCGCTGAAACAGCGCTTGCAACACTGCCTTCCCACTTTCCGGTACACCAGGCGCGCCAACCACGACCGCCCCCGGTTCATAGGTTGCCAGAACACCGGGAATATCATGCGCTCCAAAGCTACCGGCCATTGTGTCGATAACGGCTTGAATTGTGTTGGTCTCGTTCATTTTTCCTGCCTTCCGGATAGCGCCTCCGCCGGCCGCTGCCGGGCAACCCATCAGCGCTGATTGGGTGCTGCGACAACGACCATAGGACATGCCACCGCCTATTCCTGACAGGAGCGCTGCTGACATGTTTGGGCTGGTGGCTATGGTAGGATCGACCGGTCAACCGGGGACGGCGAGCGCCTTTTCAATCGCAGGCATCAGCCTGTTGCGCAGCGCGTCGGAATTGAGCGGCCCCACATATTTTTCGACGATTGTGCCGTCCTTTCCAACGAGAAAGGTCTCCGGCACGCCGTAAACGCCCCAATCGATGGCGGTGCGACCTTTGGCGTCGACGCCGATGGCGGTGTAGGGATTGCCAAGTTCGCCAAGGAAGCGCCGGGCATTGTCCGGCTTGTCCTTGTAGTTCAGGCCGGCGATTGCAAATCGCCCGTCGCGCGCCAGCGCCAGCAGCAGCGGATGCTCATCACGGCAGGGCCCGCACCAGGACGCGAACACATTGACCAGGGTGACCTGGCCGGCAAAGTCAGCGGCGTCGAGACCCGGCAGGTTCACGTCTGCGAGTGCGGGAAGAGACGTTGCGGGTGCCTTTTGTCCGATCAGCGCCGATGGCACCGCAGAAATGTCGCTGCCCGATGTCAATTGTATGAGGAACGTGGCGGCCAGCCCCAGAAATATCACCAGCGGCAGCAGCACGACCAGACGCCGCGGGGATTTTTCTCCGGACTGGTTCTCGCTGCTCATTCGGTTTCACCGGAATTTTGGCCAGGCTCAGAGCGGCGGCGAATCCCGCTCGCCTCGAGAAGCTCAACTTCGCGCCTCAGCGCTCGTCGCCCTGCGAGTATCCAGAAGAGCAATCCGGCGAGACCCACACTTGAAATGCCATAGGCGGCAGCCACGTAGAGCGCATGTGACGACATGGTCAGCTACCCGCCCGATCAGCACGCCGGGCCTCGATGCGTCGCATCGCGACAATGCGGCGGTGCCATATCTCATTGCGCATCGCCAGAAGATGCAGCGTGAAAAAAAGCAATGTGAACGCCAAGGCCATCACAGCCAGCGGCCACAACAGGCTCGGATGAATGGTAGGTCCGTCGAGACGGAACACGGAAGCAGGCTGGTGAAGTGTGTTCCACCAGTCGACCGAAAATTTGATGATCGGGATGTTGATGAAGCCGACCAGCGTGATGATGGCCGCAGCTCGGGCTGAGCGGGCAGGGTCGTCGAGCGCGCGGGTGAGCGCTATGATGCCGAGATACATCAAAAACAGCACAAAGACCGATGTCAGCCGCGCATCCCACACCCACCAGGTTCCCCACATCGGCTTACCCCAGATGGACCCGGTGACGAGCGCCAAAGCGGTGAAAAGCGCGCCAATCGGCGCCGCAGCCTTGAGGGAAACATCGGCGAGCGGATGGCGCCAGACCAGCGTGCCGAGCGCCGAAACAGCCATCAATGTGTAGCACATCATCGACAGCCAGGCGAAGGGCACATGGATATACATGATGCGCACGGTGATGCCTTGTTGGAAGTCCTCCGGAGCCGCGAAGGCGAGCCAGAGACCCGCCCCCAGCAACAGTGCGCTCAGCATCGCGAGCCAAGGCACGAGCCGGTCGGCAAGTGCCAGAAACCGTGTCGGGTTGGCTAGGTCGGAGATGCTTTTGATTGCTGTCGAGCTTTCCATTGTGTTCCAGATAAAGGTTCAGGCCGCATGCCGCAATCGAACCAACGCTTTTGTGACCGTCCTTAGTCCGCGGCAAAGCGCAGCGCCGCTGCCGCTGCTACCGGGCCGAGTACCCCGAGAAAAAGAGTGAGTGCCGCCAGCAGAAGGAAAGGCGGCAAAAAAGGAGCCGGCTCGGCAGTGGCAGCATAGCTTGCCGCGACGCCGAAAATCAGCACAGGAATGACCAACGGCAGCACCAGGACCGATATCAGCAACCCGCCGCGCGGTAACGCAACAGTAACGGCTGCGCCCACGGCGCCGACAAAAGTGATTGCAGGCGAGCCAACCAGGAGGGTGAGCGCAGCTGCAGCTGTGGCAATCGCTTCCATGTTCATCAGCAGCCCAAGAAAGGGAGCGGCAATGACCAGTGGCAAAACATTAGCGGCCCAATGGGCGAGGCATTTGACGAAAACGGTAAGCGCTAGGAGGTGACGGCTGTCTGCAAGGATCAGGACATCGAGAGCGCCGTCTTCCCGATCTGCCTGGAACAGGCGGTCGAGCCCGAGCAACGCTGCCAGAAGCGCACCGATCCACAGAATAGCCGGGCCGATGCGGGCAAGCAGATTGAGGTCAGGTCCTATGCCGAAGGGAATAACCGCAATTACAGCCAGGAAAAACAGCACGCCGGTGATCGCTCCCCCACCGGCACGCAGGCCAAGGCGCATTTCGCGCAGGAACAACGCTCTCACGACAGCGGCTCCAATGCCAACGCCAACGCTTTGGCCTCATCAAGCCCCAGCGGCTGATGGGTCGCAGCGACGATCATGCCGCCGGACCTCAAATGATCATCCATAATCTGCGAAAACCGGGTTTCGGATTTGCGATCCAGCCCAGCGGTCGGCTCGTCCAGCAGCCAGAGCGGTCGGGCGCTGATCAACAGCCTGGCGATTGCGGCCCGCCGGCGCTGGCCTGTCGACAGGGTGCCGAAAGGGAGATGCCCAAGCCCGCCAAGGCCGACTTTGGCCAATGCTTCATCGACATGCAGATCTGGTGCGCCCATGAAGGTTTGCCAGAAGACGAGGTTTTCTGTGAGCGACAGCACGGCCTTCATCGCGTTCTGATGGCCGAGATAGTGGCAAGCCGACGCCACCGTTTCAAATTCGGTCGAATCAGCCAGCCGCAGAGCGCCCTGCGCAACCGGCAAGAGACCGGCGATCACCCTGAGGAGGGTCGATTTTCCAGAGCCGTTCGGCCCTGTCACGACAAGGCTGGAACCGGATGCAATGTCGAAGGATACCCCCGCAAACACCGTCTCGCCGCCGCGCGTTCCGCCTAAATTTTCAGCAATCAGTCGCATTGGCTTTCCATAGCTGCCACGGGGCCGGATTGAATCATCATAGTCAGCAATTTGCCCGTCAACGCTCTGGTGCTTTTTTACAAATGTCGCTATAGCGCAACAACCACGCCAGCGGTCGGCGTGGCAACCGAATTTGCGCCGAACCCGCGCGCCGCCTTTAACGGCTGCATGCAAGGCACGGATAGCGGAAATGACCGTACCCGCACCTTTGCGCGTGTTAGCATGCCACAGGAGTCCGTTCCCGCTTCGGCAGAACCGACTATATGGAGCGCATGTTGGCCAAATCACTCGACAGTTTCAATTGCCGCCGGACCCTTAAAGTGGGCAAGGCCGAATATATTTATTACAGCCTCATCGAGGCTGAGAAGAACGGCCTCACCGGGATAGCGCAGTTGCCTTATTCCATGAAGGTTCTGCTTGAGAATCTGTTGCGCAACGAAGATGGTCGCACGGTTACCAAGGAATCCATTGAGGCACTCGCCGGATGGATGACCGACAAGGGCAAAGCAGGCGTTGAAATCGCTTATCGCCCGGCCCGTGTGTTGATGCAGGACTTCACCGGCGTGCCCGCAGTTGTCGATCTGGCCGCCATGCGCGATGCCATGAAGAACCTCGGCGGCGACCCCCAGAAGATCAATCCGCTGGTTCCTGTCGATCTGGTCATTGACCATTCCGTCATCGTTGACGAGTTCGGAACGCCCAGGGCGTTCGGTCGCAATGTCGAGCTTGAGTATGAGCGCAATGAAGAGCGCTACAAATTCCTGAAATGGGGACAGCAGGCGTTCCGCAATTTCCGCGTTGTGCCGCCCGGCACTGGCATTTGCCATCAGGTCAATCTGGAATATCTCGCCCAGACCGTATGGACGCTGACCGGAGAGGATGGCGATATCGTTGCATTCCCGGACACCTGTGTTGGCACGGATTCGCACACCACCATGGTCAATGGCCTTGGCGTACTTGGCTGGGGCGTTGGCGGCATCGAGGCAGAAGCGGCCATGCTTGGCCAGCCGGTCTCCATGCTTTTGCCAGAAGTTATCGGCTTCCGCATGATCGGCAGCTTGAAGGAAGGCGTCACTGCCACCGATCTGGTGCTGACCGTCACCCAGATGCTGCGCAAGAAGGGCGTTGTCGGAAAATTCGTGGAATTCTACGGACCGGGCCTCTCGAACCTGACGCTGGCTGATCGTGCAACCATCGGCAATATGGCGCCTGAATATGGTGCCACATGTGGCTTCTTCCCCGTGGATTCGGAGACCATCCGCTACCTTACAATGTCAGGTCGCGCAGAAAACCGCATCGAACTGGTCGAGGAATATTCCAAGGCTCAGGGCATGTGGCGCGATAAGGGCTCAACTGAACCTGTCTTCACCGACAGTATTGAGCTCGACCTCTCGGACGTTGTTCCATCCATGGCTGGGCCAAAACGCCCTGAAGGCCGCATTCCTCTGGAAGGGATCGCTGCCGGGTTCGAGCAGGCCATGGCGACGGAATACAAGAAGACATCCGATCTCAAGGCCCGCTATCCCGTTGAGGGAGAGGATTATGATCTCGGCCACGGCGATGTCGTGATTGCCGCCATCACTTCCTGCACGAACACGTCGAACCCGAGCGTGCTGATGGCCGCTGGCCTTCTGGCCCGCAACGCAAACCGGCTTGGCCTCAAGCAAAAGCCATGGGTCAAGACTTCGCTGGCACCAGGCAGCCAGGTCGTCGCTGAATATCTGGAAAAGTCTGGCCTGCAAAAGGAACTGGACCAGATCGGCTTCAACCTTGTCGGTTTTGGTTGCACCACATGTATCGGCAATTCCGGCCCATTGCCGGCGCCAATCTCCAAGACCATCAATGATAAGGGCTTGATTGGCGCTGCTGTTCTTTCGGGCAATCGCAATTTCGAGGGCCGCGTCTCACCAGACGTGCAGGCAAACTATCTGGCCTCGCCGCCACTCGTGGTTGCCTATGCGCTGGCTGGCAGCGTGACCATGGACCTGACCACTGAACCTCTTGGTGAAGATCGCGACGGCAATCCTGTGTTCCTGAAGGACATTTGGCCTTCGAGCCAGGAAATTGATGCCTTTATCGCAGAGAACGTCACGCGCGAGCTGTTTGCACGCAAATATGCTGACGTCTTCAAGGGTGACGAAAACTGGCAGAACGTCCAGGCACCGGATGGTCAGACTTACACATGGGACGACAATTCCACCTATGTGCAAAACCCACCCTACTTTGCTGGAATGCATGCCAGGCCTGATGCGATTGGCACGATCGTCGGGGCACGCGTCCTGGGTCTGTTCGGCGATAAGATCACCACCGATCACATCTCGCCTGCCGGTGCGATCAAGGCCGCGTCCCCTGCTGGTCAATATCTGATGGACAACGGCGTCGGCGTAGCCGACTTCAACCAGTACGGAACGCGCCGTGGCAATCACGAGGTGATGATGCGCGGCACCTTCGCCAACATCCGTATCCGCAACCACATGCTGGGCGAAAATGGCCGTGAAGGTGGCTACACCTTCCACTATCCGAGCAAGGAAGAAGTGCCAATCTACGACGCCGCCATGCAGTATCGCCAGGAAGGCGTGCCGCTGGTTGTCTTTGCCGGTGTTGAATATGGCAATGGCTCGTCACGCGACTGGGCTGCAAAGGGTACCAATCTCCTTGGTGTTCGCGCTGTCATCGCGCAGTCCTTTGAGCGCATCCATCGCTCGAACCTGGTCGGCATGGGCGTGATTCCCTTTGTCTTTGAAGAAGGCACCTCGTGGAAGACACTGGGTCTCAACGGCGATGAAACGGTCACCATCGAAGGGCTGGAAAACATCCGCCCGCGCCAGAAGATGAACGCGATCATCACTTTCGGGGATGGGGCCGTGAAAACGGTTCCGCTCGTCTGCCGCATAGATACGCTGGACGAGCTCGACTACTTTAAAAATGGCGGCATTTTGCAGTACGTGCTGCGCGATCTCGCCGCCTGAGGCGACCGACCAACATGAGTGATCGAAAGAAGCCGCCGGCGCGAAACGCCGGCGGCTTCTTTTCACCGCAACGTGACTTTCCGTTGATGCCCGGTTCTGTCACGAAGTGTGGATGAATACCTCCCACATATTGGCGGTCTGCGTGGTCGCGATGGTTTTTGCAGGCGGCCCGGCGCGGGCGCAAGAGCAGGCGTCGCCGCGCGGCGTGGTTGAGTTATTCACCAGCCAGGGCTGCAGCTCCTGCCCACCAGCGGATGCCGTGCTTGACGACCTCGCCGAAGAGGGCAGTGTGCTCGCCCTTGCCTATCACATCACCTATTGGGATTATTTGGGCTGGAAGGATACACTCGGCTCGGAGGCAAACACAAAGCGCCAATACGACTACATGAAATCCTTCAGGGCGCGTTCCGTCTATACACCGCAGGCGGTGATCAACGGGCGGACACACGTCAACGGTGGGGTCCGCGCCCAGATTGCGGGGTCATTGGCGAAACTGAATGGCAGCACCGGACTGTCAGTCCGTGTTTTAGCCAGGCGTTCCGGAGACCACGTGATCGTGGAAACCGGGGCGGGCGATGCCGCGTCCAAGGCGCAAATAGTGCTGGTCACTTATGAGCCGACCCGATCAGTCAAGATCGAGCGTGGCGAGAATGCAGGCAAGACTGTCGTTTACCGAAATGCAGTGAGCAATATTCAGACCCTCGGTGCATGGCACGGCAAACAGACCCGTTTGAACGTACTGCTACCTCAAAAGCCCGGCACTAGATGCGCTGTGTTGGTGCAGGCGGTCACCGCGAACAACCTGCCTGGCGCTATTGTGGGCGCGGCTGTTGTCGACGATCCGAAATCATAGCGCGTCGCAAACTGTTATAGAAGTTTTTGACCGCATATATCGGAAGGGTCGCCGCTGCTTCGCGGGGGAGAGGTTGGTTCGATCCGACATAAGCCCCGTGGGCGGGGGGCTTGGGGGTTTACAGGGCTGGTGCCGGACCGAACCGTCTCAGGCAACATGAGAATGGTGGATGGCAAGTAAGGCGAAAGACAGGCGCGATTGCGGCAAGAACATGGCGAAGAAATCACCAATTCGATCACCTTGTCCCGCTTCGTGACAACTTCATCAGAGCCTACTTTTAAAGGAAATGCTAGCGGACTTGCATTTCGCAATCGAAGTGGCACACTTCGACATCGTAAAATGGTCATGGAAGGCGAAGTTGCATGACGGATCGCGGTGCCGGGTCGGACGGGAATGATTGCGCTATTCTCATCCCACTGCACGTGGCCAGACGCGACAGACATGAATTGCCAGTCACTTTCGACCGACGCGAACTGGATCTTGTCCTGCGGCTTTACGGGCGTATGGTTGCTGCCAATGAATGGCGCGACTACGCGATTGACCACCTGCCCGATCAGGCCGTGTTTTCCGTGTTCCGGCGCACCAGTGAGACGCCGCTGTTTCAGATCATCAAGAACCCAAAGTTGGCGCGCAAGCAGGGCGCTTTTTCTGTGGTGACTGCCACAGGCCTCATCGTCAAACGTGGGCATGAGTTGGGCCAGGTGCTGGCGGTTTTCGACAAAACGGTCAAGCTGGTGAAGGGCTGACGTTAGCCGCCTTGCTGAAACCGACGCTCTGGAAGAGATGTTGGGTCCGGATCCGTGTCGCTGCCACCGTTCATCGCATATTGCATGAGCACAGTATCGAGCCAGCGCCCGTGCTTGTAGCCTGATCCTGCCATCGTTCCACAGTGAACGAAGCCCAACCGCTCATGAAGTTTAACCGATGCGCTTTGTGGGGTGCCATCACCGATGACAGCAATCATCTGGCGAAACCCAAGCTCTTCTGATTCAAGCAGCAGTCTTTCGAGGAGCAGGCGGCCGGTGCCACGACCCTTTGCGGTCGGCGCGATATAAATCGAATCTTCCACCATGAACCGATAGGCCGGACGGGGGCGGAACGGACCTGCATAGGCGTAGCCGAGCAAAACGCCTTCTTCCTCGGCAACGATATACGGGTAACCACCTGCTACCATCGCCTCAAAGCGCTGCTGCATCTCGGAGCGATCCGGTGGATCCAATTCATAGGTTGCGGTGCCGTGAAGGACGGCATCGGCGTAGATGTGAGTAATGGTATCAAGGTCGTCCGGTTGCGCGGGCCGGATCGCTATTCGGGTCATTGACGGTGCCTCCAGCGTTGCAGGCATTTACGATAGACCGGAGACAAAAGAAAAGGGCGACCCGAAGGCCGCCCCCACTTTCGTCCCAACTTAATGGCGCTATTCGCGGTTGCCCATGAACTGCAGCAGGAACGAGAACAGGTTGATGAAATCGAGATAGAGGTTCAGCGCACCCATGATCGCCTTGCGGCCAGAGACCATGGCATCGTCGCCCTCGAAATACATCTCCTTGATCTTCTGCGTGTCATAGGCGGTAAGGCCCGAAAAGATCAGCACGCCGATTGCCGAAATGGCAAACTGCATGGCGGATGACTGTAGGAAAATGTTCACCACCATGGCGATAATCAGGCCAAATACGCCCATCATCAGGAACGAACCCATAGCCGTCAAATCGCGCTTGGTCGTGTAGCCGTAAAGTGACAGCGCACCAAATGCGGCAGCGGTCACAAAGAAGGTCTGCACAACGCTCTGGCCGGTGAAGACCAAAAAGACAGACGACAGCGAAATGCCCATCAGTGCCGAAAACACCCAGAAGGTGGTTTGGGCCGCGGATACGCTCATCTTGTCAACGCGGTACGACAGGAAGAACACCATGGCGATAGGCGCCAGCATAACGACCCAACGCAAGGGCGAGCCATAAACGGCGGCACCGATACTGGTCAGCATCTTGCCATTGCCAAGTGTTGCGACTGCAGCGGACGGGTCGGTAGTGGTGGCGGCCATCATCATAGCCACGGCAGCCAGTCCGGTGACGGCAAGGCCGAGCGCCATCAGGTTATAAACCTTGAGCATATAGGCGCGCAGGCCCTCGTCGATATCGGCGTGCGTGCGGGTGCCAATCCCTGCTGCGCGCGCCTGGTAGTTGCGAAGGTCAGCCATTGAAATCCTCTATTGCTTCTGCCCGTCCGGTGTCGGGATTTTTCAACCCAGGCGCCGCTGGCGGGACTCCAGCATGCCTGGAGCGAATATGATATTTCTTTCGGGCAAGAACAAGGCCTGTTACACGGCGCAACCCCCCGTGATGCGTTTCCGCAGGGTGCTCAGGCATTTTTTGCACCCTGTTTCGACGCCTCGCGACGATATGCCCGCACTCGAACTAAAGATTACGCAAGACCGGCGCGGCCTTCTGGCCGAGAACACGCCAGGTTCCCGCGAGACCGATGCCAACCGTCAAAACCAGAGCGAGTATTAACGTGGCGAGCGCTACGTCTGGCATGAATTGTGAAGGAAGTTTCATCACAGAAGCGACAACGAACCAGGCCGCTGTTCCACCTGCAAGGAGCGCAAAGATCGCTGTCGCCAGCCCGATCAGCATATACTCCAGAGCAAATGCGGCAATCAGTGTGCGGCGTGTGGCGCCCAAGGTCTTCAGCACCACGGCGTCGTGAACGCGGGCGCGGTTGCCTGCGGCGAGCGCACCGGCAAGCACCAGCACGGATGCGATCAGCGCGACGCTTGCCGCAGCCCGTATTGCGGTGCCCAACTGGGCCACCAGACGGTTCACCACATCCAGCGCGTCTTTCACCCGAACTGTCGTGATGGCCGGGAATGCACGCGTAACAGCATTGAGGATGCTGGCTTCCTGGCCAGCTGAAATGTTCTTGCCCGTCAGCGTCGCCAGCCAGGAGTGCGGAGCCCCTGCAAACGTGTTTGGCGAGAATACCATGACGAAGTTGATGCCGAGTGATTCCCACTCAATCTGGCGGAAGCTTGCAATTCTTGCCGTGATGTCGCGACCCAAGACATTGATTGTAACAGTGTCGCCGAGTTTCAGGCCGATGGCCTTGCCCTCCTCGGCGGAAAAGGAGACGAGTGGCTCGCCGGAATAGTCTGAGGGCCACCATGTGCCTTCAACGAGAGACGCGTTTTCTGGGACGGTATCAGAATGGGTTATCCCGCGGTCGCCGCGCAGAACCCATGCGCCCTCTGGCGGTACGGTTATCTTCTGCACATCGATCCCGTTCAGCGCAATGACGCGACCGCGCAACATGGGCACCAGCATCAGTTTTGCACCCGCAGCCTTTTGGCCAAGAAGTTTTGAAAACGCATCGACATCGGTGCCCTGAATATCTGCGAAGAAGAAGTTAGGCGCCCGCTCCGGCAGATTGCCGGTGATCTGGCGACGCAGGTTCCCGTCGATCAGAGCAAGCGTGACAAGCAAGGTCAGGCCGAGCCCAAGCGACAGGACAACTGAGGGGGTGAGCGCGCCGGCGCGGTGGATGTTGCCGATTGCCAAGCGCAGCGCAGTCGATCCGACGCGCGGCGCCCTGCGCGCGGCCCATTGCACCATCCAGCCAACGCTCCGCAGGACGATGAAGGCAAAAATGGTCGCACCAACGAAAATGGTCGCAATCCATCGGTCGCTGGAAAACAGAACAGCAAGCGAGGCCAAAAACACCGCTATCGCGAAAGCTGCTGCAACATAGCCCCAGTGTGGCAAGCCATGACCCTCAAACCCCATCTCGCGGAAAAGTGCCGTGGCGGGAACATTGCGCGCGCGCCCGAGCGGCAAAAGCGCGAAGGCGAGCGTGACCAGAAAACCAAACAATGCAGCAAGCCCGAGCGCCGCCGGATAAAGCCCCGTTTCAGCCGGAACCGGGATTAGCGAGCTCAATGCAGCGCTTGCTGCAAAGGGCATCAATGCTGCCAGAACCAACCCCACAGCAATGCCGATCGCTGCAACCAACATCACTTGCACCAGATAGACGGTGAAGACAAAGCCGCCGGATGCGCCAAGGCTTTTGAAGGTGGCGATGACGCCGCGCTTGGAATCGAGATATGCGCGCACGGCATTGGCAACGCCAACGCCGCCGACCACCAGAGCCGTCAACCCGACAAGGGTGAGAAATTGTGAAAAGCGCTCGATGTTGGCGGACAGCGACGGAGCTGCATTGCTGCGCGTACGCACTGACCAGCCAGCGTGCGGAAATGCGTCTTTTGCCTGCTCGCGGATCGACGCTAATTGCGCTTCGCTTGAGCCCGCAGGCAGCCTTACCTTGTAAGCATATTCAACAAGACTGCCGGGCTGGATCAGGCCGGAGGCGCCGAGGCCTTCGAGCGAGAGCAGCAGGCGAGGTGCAAAGGCAAAGCCATCCGAAATCGCGTCCGGCTCGGTAAGTATCCGTGCCCGCAATTCGTATGTAGCCGACCCAACCTTCAGTCGGTCACCGACCGACAGACCCAGACGCTCGAACAGGAGATCGGGCGCCGCCGCACCGAAAACACCTTCACGAGCTTCCAGGAGTAATGTGATATCGAGGGCCGGTTCCGTAACCAAAGCGCCGTAAAGCGGGTAGGAGGCATCGACCGCTTTGACCTCGGCAAGGGTCTGGTCCGAGCCATCTTCCAGGCGCGCCATGGAGCGCATGCCGGCACTGGTGGCGACCACGCCCAAACTGTTGAGGAACCCCAGTTCCGGTACACTCGCCTCGCGCTGGTTCAGCTCGAATCGAATATCGCCGCCCAGCAAGCCTTGACCCTCATTGGCGACACCGACGCTGATCGAGCGAGCCACGGAATTGACGCCGCCGATCGCAGCGACGCCGAGCGCTATGCAAATGAGGAAGATGCGAAAGCCCGCAAAGCCTCCACGCATTTCGCGTAGCGAAAACCGCATTGCCAGACGCAGAACATGGAGCGTTGTGCCGTTCATCTCAGGCTGAGACCGTCTGAAGAGCGGGCATCTCGATGCGACCGGAGCGCATCGCAATCTGGCGGGTGCAGCGGCTGGCAAGGGCCGGATCATGGGTTACCAGCAGCAGTGTCATGGCGCGTTCGCGTGCCTTGGCAAACAACAGATCCGCGATCTGTTTTCCGGTCGCCTGGTCAAGGTTGCCAGTAGGCTCATCGGCAATCAGGATGCGTGGCTCCGGTGCGAGGGCGCGTGCAACAGCGACACGCTGCTGCTCGCCGCCAGACAATTCGCCAGGATAGTGAGTGACGCGATCTGCAAGCCCGACTGCGGCTAGTTCGCGTGCGGCGATCTCAAATGCATCGCGGCGTCCCGCGAGTTCAAGCGGCACCGCGACGTTTTCGAGCGCCGTCATGTTGGGGATGAGGTGGAACGACTGGAATACGATTCCGATGTTGCGTCCGCGAAACGCCGCGACCTGGTCTTCGCTTCGACCGTTGAGGGTCTCGCCAGCGATGCGCACAGTTCCTGAATCGACGCGTTCAAGACCGGCAATCACCATCAGAAGTGTCGATTTGCCCGACCCGGAAGGACCGACGATTCCAGTTGCCTCGCCTTCCGCCACTTCGAGGCTGACATTCCGCAGAACCTCAACCGAGGTGGCGCCGTTCCCGAGTGTCAGGGATACGTCGTTCAGGTCGATGACGGCTTTTGTCACGGTAAATCGATCCTATATTGGGCTTGAGCACAGGTTGGATTTTCGACATATGGGTTGCATGTGATGGCATTAAAACATCTCGCAGCGGTATTGGCTGCCGCAATGCTGATGGTTTTTCCGGTTTCCGGATCTGCATCTGCCGAGACTTTCCGGATTGTCGGCTTCGGTGACAGCCTGATGGCCGGCTATGGGCTTGGCCCCGGTGAGGGCTTTACCGACCGATTACAAGCAGCCTTGCAGGGCAAGGGTCATGATGTCGAGGTGGCGAATGCCGGTGTCTCAGGCGATACCACATCAGGCGGTTTGGCGCGGATCGACTGGTCCGTGCCGGATGGCACAGACCTTGTGATCCTGGAACTCGGAGCCAATGACATGCTCCGCGGCGTTCAGCCTGAGGTCACGCGCCAGAACCTCGATGCGATGCTGCAAAGGCTGGAAAAGCGCGGCATCCCGGTGCTTTTAGCCGGCATGATGGCTGCGCCCAATCTTGGTGCGGATTATGGCGATGCGTTCAACTCAATATTTCCGGATCTGGCCAAGCAGTACGATGCCACCCTATATCCCTTCTTCCTGGACGGCGTCGCAGGAGACCGAAAGCTCGTGCTTGAGGATGGAATGCATCCCAATTCGGCCGGAATTTCCCGAATGGTCGACGGCGTGATGCCGTTCGTAGAACGTTTGATCCTGGATCGGCCCAGCGCTTCCTGAAAGCGCTCTCGGCCAGCTAGCGCCGAACTGCCCTCCCTTGGGTAAGCGGTGGCGATAGGCCGCAGCGCAATAAAGAGCTTGCCCCTAGGGCGCTTCGGTGATTCGGTAGGGTGACATCTCGAATCGGGGAGGACGCCATGCCGCGACTTTTCACCGCCCTCGAAATTCCGCGCGACGCCGCAATGTCGCTATCCCTGCTTCGCGGGGGGTTGCCCGGAGCGCGCTGGATCGATGTCGAAAATTATCACATGACGCTGCGCTTTATCGGTGATGTCGAAGGTCACATCGCCGATGAGGTCGCCAACGCTCTGGACCGGGTGCGCCGTCCGGCCTTTTCGCTCGCACTTTCTGGGGTCGGCGCTTTCGGTTCAAAAAAGCCGCACGCAGTGTGGGCTGGAGCGATCCCGTCGCCCGACCTCAACGCGTTGCAGGGCGAGGTTGAGCGCATCTGCAAGCGCATCGGCGTAGCGCCGGACCCGCGTCGTTTCACGCCCCATGTCACGCTGGCAAGGCTGCGCAACACCAGCCCGCTGGATGTGGCGCACTATCTTTCGGCGCGCGGTAATTTCGCGGCGATGCCATTCAAGGTGGGGCGTTTCGTGCTGATGTCGTCGCGCGATTCGGTTGGCGGGGGACCCTATGTCATTGAGGAGGCCTGGCCTCTCCACAGTGCAGACATGCGGTCGCCCAATCTGTCGGCAGGTGTGCTGGAGGCTTCACGCACCCTGCGTTAAGCAGTATTTTTTCTTGCAGCGGGGCCAAGAATTCCCACATTGCAGTGCAGGGAGTTTTGGCCGATGGCGAACGACGATCATCAAGACGGAATCTTTGAGCACGAAAAGGAAGTGCGCCAGAAATTCTGGGCCACAGCCAAACGTGCGGCACGCCAGGTGCCGTTCATGGAAGATGTGGTCGCGTCCTATTACTGCGCGCTCGATCATCGCACGCCGCTGCGCGTCAAAGGCACTCTCCTTGCCGCGCTCGCGTATTTTGTGATGCCGGTAGACGCTATACCCGATTTCATCCTCGGCTTTGGCTTTACCGACGATATCGCGGTGCTCAGCGCTGCGCTGGCGGCAATCCGTACCCATCTTACGCCGGCCCACCGGGCTGCCGCTCGTCGCTCCCTGGCGCAGAACCTTTAGCGATCGCATTTGTGGGTTGCGACTGCGCTTGCCCGTTACACGGTTGCAGTCAAACTCTCGCCGCTTTCGTGGTTTTGATAGGCGCATAGGGACTTAGTGCAGAAAACAGGCGCAGAACCGTTCAGAACTGACCAATGGGAAGCGTATTATCGCGAGATGATTCACCCTTTGGTAACCCCGATTAATTCAATATGAAGGTAACAGGCCTTGTTCGGGGCTGCCGTTTTCTACGATTTCGAGACACAGGATAGATTTGAGACAATGCGCGGATTGATCTCCATTTTCACCGGACTGGCCATGGCAGCAGCAGCAGCCTCGCCGGCATTCGCACAGTCGGCCACCAAGATCGGCCAGCATAATGCGTGGGGCACCTACAGTTACAAGACGCAGAGCGGAAAGGTTTGCTACGTGCTGACCGTGCCGACCGAAAAGCAGCCACCCAAACTCGATCATGGCGATATCTTTTTCTTCGTCAGCCAGAAGCCGGGGCAGAACGTGTCGTTTGAGCCGCAGTTCATCGCGTCCTACGACTTCCAGGCAAACTCCAAGGTTTCGCTGACGGTTGGCGACAAGACGTTCTCCATGTTCACCCGCGGAAAATCGGCATGGATGGAGAATGCCGCAGAAGAGCCGCAGCTGATCGCCGCCATGAAGGCTGGTGCGGATATGAAAATCGCCGCTAAATCAGGGCGCGGAAATCCCACAAGCTACGTTTTTTCGCTTAAGGGCATTTCAGCCGCGCTCCAGTCGATCAACAGCTGCAAATAGCTTGGTGTGAAATTTTTGGCGATTTGAAATTGACGTGCACGTGTTGTAGTCACACGAATGCCACGCAATCTTATCCCTGATGCCCATCTTACGCATATTGCGCAAATCTGCTTCGTGCGCGCAGCGCGCCGGACTGCAAATCTTGTAACTCGCGTTTTCAATCAGCATTTTGCGGTGATCGGCCTCGAAGTTACCCAGTTCAGCATCTTATGCACGATCGCTCTGGAGCGCGCTCAGTCTGCATCAGAACTTGCGGATATGGTCGGCGTGGAGCGTTCCACGCTGGCACGTAATCTGGCTCGGCTCATTCAGGCGGGGCTTGTGGTGGCAGAGGCTGGCAGCGGGCGCCGGCAGGTGCACAGGCTGACCGCGAGCGGCCGGGACATCGTGCAGCAAGCGCTTCCCCTTTGGGGAGAGGCTCAGCGGGAACTAGTTGAGACGCTCCCATCAGGAAAAGACGTTCTCATTCGTGATGATCTCAGGCAACTGCGCCATGGCGCACGGGCCGTTCTTGGCGCTGCGCACACAACAGGGAGATGAGCGCCGGGTCATGAGACCCGACGCCCAGTATCACCGAGACTAACGGACGATGTATACGATCTTACGTGTGCCTGGATCCACGAGAACAGGCTGGCCGTTCACATAGACATAACGGTATTCGTAATCCGGAATTTCACGGATTTCGACGGTATCCGGAAGCCCGGCACCCACGACAACCTCGCCATCGAGGTAAACCGGGTCAATACGGTTTTCCGAAATGTAGGTGCGTACTGTTGCTGGTGGTTCCGCCGCATTACCGGTAGCGCCGCCAATTGCAAGGCCGGCTACGCCGCCGACAGCTGCGCCGATAGGCCCACCGATCAGTGCGCCGGCTACAGCACCAGTGGCCCCGCCAACGAGAGCGCCTTCAGCGCCGCCATCCGGCGGTGGCAGAATGGCAATTTTTGCTTCAGCTGGACGATCAGTCAATACAACCTGCGTACCGCCGACATCGGCAGAGAGATAATCTGAATAGACCCAGCCCTTGCCGTCAACCTGACACCACTTGCTGGCCTCAAGACAACCTGTGACCTCGGTGGACTTACCGGCACCGATGACTCCGACGACTTCGTATTGCGGACCGGGGCCCGCGCGGACATTGAGGTCCGTCGTAGCTGTGGCGGATGCCGCAAAGCTCTGGGCGGATAGAGCGAGCACGCCAATGGCGGTCGCTGAAACAAGCAGTTTCAGTTTCATGGTAATCTCCAGTTTGTGTACCCTTCAGTCGATATAACCGGTGGGGGGAAGATTAGTTCCTCCAAAATATGCGCTCCGCCGCTTGTCAGGCGTTTACAATTTAGATGTCTTGAGGCGTTATGCCACTTGATCGGGCCAGAAATTCTGAATATCGCCGCTCGTTGGCATGGCACCATCGGCCGGCATCTGAATACCGAGACGTCCAAGCAACATTCCCAGTGCAGACCAGCGAATTCGAGGAGAAGAAAATGGCAAATTTGGCCAGGGTAGCAATCATTTCGGCCGTAGCCGCCATCGCAGGATTGACCGCAGGCACGGCCTCCGCAGCCACCTGCGGCAACAATGCGGGAGGCTTCGCACAGTGGAAGGCGGAGTTTGCCAAGGAAGCGGCAGCAAACGGCATTAAGGGGAATGCGCTGGCAGCGCTGGCCGGCACCACCTATGCGACCAAGACCATCTCTGCCGACCGCAACCAGAAAAGCTTCAAGCTTTCGCTCAGCCAGTTCATGGCCAAGCGTGGCGGCGCCACCATCGCCTCGAAGGGTAAGAGCCTGAAGAAGCAAAATGCGGCACTGTTTGCCAACCTCGAGAAGCGCTATGGCGTTCCAGCCGGTCCGCTGCTGGCTATCTGGGGTATGGAAACCGGCTTCGGCAGCTTCATGGGCAATGCCAATACGCTGTCGGCTGTAGCGACGCTGGCCTATGATTGCCGCCGTTCGGAATACTTCACTACCCAGCTCTACGCTGCGTTGAAACTGGTGCAGAGCGGGACACTTTCCAGCTCTTCCATCGGTGCCATGCATGGCGAAGTCGGGCAGACCCAGTTCCTTCCGGCAAACGTCCTGAAGTATGGTGTGGATGGCGACGGCAATGGCCGCGTGGATCTGCGCCAGAAGGCAGATGCGCTCGCCTCTACGGCAAACTTCCTGCGCGGCCATGGCTGGAGCGCTGGCGGTGGCTATCAGCCGGGACAGGGCAATTATGGTGCCATCCAGGGCTGGAACGCCGCTGGCGTCTACCAGCAGGCGATTGCTATCATCGGCGCACAGATCGACGGCAATTAGTTCGCGTTAAAAACTGGACAAATAAAAAACCCGGCAGTGATGCCGGGTTTTTTTGTCAGCTGTTTCGGTCCCGAGCGGCCAGGGTGCGCAGACGCAGAGCGTTCAGCCGAATGAAACCGGCAGCATCCTTCTGATCATAGGCGCCACGGTCATCTTCGAAAGTGACCAGAGCGTCCGAATAAAGCGACTTGGCGGATTTGCGGCCTGTCACCATCACATTGCCCTTGTACAGTTTCAGGCGGACATCGCCTTCGACATCTGCCTGGCTGGCGTCGATCAGTGCCTGGAGCATTTCGCGCTCGGGAGCGAACCAGAAGCCGTTGTAGATGAGTTCAGCGTAGCGCGGCATTAGCTCGTCCTTGAGATGCGCTGCACCCCGGTCGAGCGTGATGGACTCGATCGCCCGGTGTGCAACGAGCATGATGGTGCCACCCGGAGTTTCGTAGACGCCGCGGCTCTTCATGCCGACGAAACGGTTTTCCACCAGATCCAGCCGGCCGATGCCGTTGTCGCGGCCGAGGTCGTTGAGGGCAGCCAGCATGGTGGCCGGCGATAGCGGTTTGCCGTTCAGGGCAACAGGATCGCCCTTCTTGAAGGTAATCGTGATTTCGGTAACGACGTCGGGTGCATCCATGGGCGAAACGGTGCGCTGGTGGACGAATTCAGGCGGCTCCTGCCAAGGATCTTCCAGCACTTTCCCTTCGGATGATGAATGCAGAAGGTTGGCGTCTACCGAGAAGGGAGCCTCGCCCTGCTTGTCCTTTGGCACCGGGATCTGGTGGTCGTGTGCGAATTTCAGAAGATCGGTGCGGGATTTGAAGGTCCAGTCGCGCCATGGCGCGATGACCTTGATGTCGGGGTTCAGCGCATAAGCAGACAGTTCAAAGCGGACCTGATCATTGCCCTTGCCCGTGGCGCCATGGGCGATGGCATCGGCGCCAGTCTCGCGAGCGATGTCAACGAGATGCTTCGAAATCAACGGTCGGGCGATCGACGTGCCGAGAAGGTAGGTGCCCTCATAGACCGTGTTGGCGCGGAACATCGGGAATACGAAATCGGAGACGAATTCTTCGCGAACATCCATAACACGGATGTCCTTGATGCCCATCATCTCGGCCTTCTGGCGCGCCGGCTCCAGTTCTCCACCCTGGCCAAGGTCGGCGGTGAAGGTGATCACTTCGGCGCCGAGTTCGGTCTGAAGCCATTTGAGGATTATGGAGGTGTCGAGGCCGCCCGAATAAGCAAGCACGACCTTCTTGACGTCTTTCAGTTTCGACATTTTTCGCTCTGTCCGTAGCTGGAGTTCCCGGCGAGGTATCACGGCGCTTTGCCGCTCGGCAAGCATCAGATGGTCATGGTGTGCTGCAAGGCTCGATCAAAAGAGGCCTCTGGCACGGGTGCCCGGCTTGCGCTACCGTCTGCTCCTCCATGGAGCTTCTGTCATGACCATTGTTCCCGAATGGCCGGTAATCCTTCAATTTGCCGTCGCCACTCTTGTCATCGCCATCACGCCGGGGCCTGACATGACGCTATTTGTCGGTCGCACGCTTTCTTCAGGGCGGATGGCTGGGTTTGCCTGCATGGCGGGCGCGTTGACCGGAATCATCATCCATACCTTGCTGGTCGCGTTCGGCCTTTCAGCCCTGATCGTGGCCTCACCCCAGGCATTTTTGGCGTTGAAGATGGGTGGCGCTGGCTATCTTGTCTGGCTCGCGTATCAAGCGCTTCGGAATGGCTCGGCATTCTCGCCCGAGAAAAAGGGCGGTCGCGGCCAAAGTCTGTTTGCCAACTGGGCGACCGGGCTCGGAATCAATCTGTTGAATCCCAAGATCATTCTGTTTTTCATGACCTTCCTGCCGCAGTTCGTGTCAGCAACGGACCCGCATGCGCCGGGGAAACTGTTTTTCCTGGGGCTGATGTTTATTCCGCTGTCGCTGCCTGTTGTGGTGCCGATGGTGCTGGCTGCGGACCGATTTGCCGGACTTTTGCGCAAGAGCCCCAAGGTGACGCGGGTGGTGGACTACCTGTTTGCCGGAGTGTTTTCAGCGTTCGCGCTGAAGATCCTTACCGCGCATGCGCGATAGCGCGGCTCAGGAGCGCGAAACGCCGTTGACCATGAGGCGCACCACGTAAAGCGATGTGGTGCCGGCCATATAGAGACAGTTGCGCTTGACGCCGCCGAAATCGCAATTGGCGACGATTTCCGGCACTTTTACCTTGCCCAGAAGCGTGCCGTCCGGATGGTAGCAGTGCACGCCGTCGCCTGCGCTGGTCCACAAATGGCCCGCTTCGTCGAAGCGGAAGCCGTCGAAAAGGCCGACCGTGCAATTGGCGAATGGCCGGCCGTTGGCCAGTCTATCGCCCTTCACATCGAAGACGCGCATGTGTACCGGCTTGTCGGTTTCGCCGGTGTCGCTGACATAGAGCAGGCTCTCATCGGGCGAAAAGGCAAGGCCGTTGGGCTGGATCATGTCGGTGATCACTGCCTCGACCGAGCCGGTTGTCGGGTCGACGCGGTAGACCTGAGACTTGCCGATTTCGCTCGTCGCCTTGTCGCCTTCATAGTCAGAATCGATGCCGTAGGATGGGTCGGTGAACCAGATCGAGCCATCCGATTTCACCACAACGTCATTGGGTGAGTTCAGCCGTTTGCCCTTCCAGCGGTCAGCCAGTGTGGTGATCGAGCCGTCAAATTCGGTGCGACTGACGCGGCGCCCTGAGTGCTCGCAGGTGACCAACCGCCCCTGGCGATCCACAGTGTTGCCGTTGGAGTTGCCGGATGGCTGGCGGAATGTGCTGACTGAGCCATCCGTCTCGTCATAGCGAAGCATCCGGTTGTTGGGAATGTCGGACCAGACGAGGTAGCGCCCGGCGGCGAACCATGCGGTGCCTTCAGCCCAACGGCACCCGGTATAGAGCTTTTCGACCTGTGCTGTGTCTTTGAAGAGACTTGAAAAACGGCTGTCGAGAACCTCATAGAAATCGGATGCAGCCATGGTCCCGTCGCCCCCTGATGCGTGGAGGAGATTGTTTAAAGCGCCTCTGTACGCAAGGCAATGGCGGCCAAGCTCACGGTTTCGACAGGCGCACGTTAGCCTGGGGCTCGCGCCACCGCCCGGCAGAACGACCTGCGATAAGCCAATAGGCAATACCACCGACCAGCCCGCTGGCAATGACGGCCATGGCGACTGGAAGGTCGGTCAACGAAACTGTTGTCTCGCTTCGGGCTACAGTGCCCAGAACGAACAGAGCGACGGCTGCGCCAGCCAGCGCCTGGACCAGCCAATCGCGTTTTTTGAAAAACTCGGTGGCTCCAATGGCAAGCATTGCCGGGATGAACGCCTGGTAGGCCACAAAAAATGCAAAGACCGGGACCGAGACGAAAGCACTGCCCACAAGGGCCCAGCGCATTTCGTCTGGATTGAGGCCCAGTCGCGCAATGATGAGAAAATTCAGGAAAGCGCCAGCTGCAATCGCGCCGACCAGATAGCCAAACAGGATGACGACGATACGTCCGAGCAACAGAATGAGGCTCACGCTTCGCCGTGTCCCGCAATCATCATGGCTTCGAGCGCGAGACGTTCATGCTTCTTCATGCGCTCTGAATCCGATTTCAACTGCCCGCAGGCAGCAAGAATATCGCGGCCGCGCGGCGTACGGATCGGCGAGGCGTAGCCGGCATTGTTGATATAATCGGAAAATTTCTCGATCGTCTCCCAGTCCGAGCACTGGTAATTGGTGCCCGGCCATGGGTTGAAGGGAATGAGATTGATCTTGGCCGGCACGCCCTTCAGCAGCTTCACCAGCGCCTTGGCGTCTTCGAGACTGTCGTTGACGTCCTTCAGCATCACATACTCAAAAGTGATGCGGCGCGCATTGGAGACGCCCGGATAGGCGCGGCAGGCTGCGATGAGTTCGGCAAGCGGATATTTTTTATTGATTGGAACCAGAAGGTCGCGCAGGTCGTCATTGGTGGCATGCAGAGAAATCGCCAGCATGACCCCGATTTCCTCGCCGGTACGCACGATCTCCGGCACCACGCCCGACGTCGAGAGGGTGATGCGGCGCCGCGACAGGGAAAGTCCGTCGCCATCTGAGGCGATTAGAAGCGCCTTCTTTACTTCCTCAAAATTGTAGAGCGGTTCGCCCATCCCCATCATCACAATATTGGAGACCTTTCGGCCTTCCGCTGGAACCATTGTGCCTTCGGGCGTGTCGTGATCGGGAAAGTCGCCCAGCCGGTCACGTGCTGCCATCAACTGCGCGATGATTTCTTCGGATGTCAGATTGCGCACCAGCTTCTGGGTGCCGGTATGACAGAAAGAGCAGGTCAGTGTGCAGCCAACCTGGCTGGAGATGCACAAGGTGCCGCGACCTTCTTCCGGAATGTAGACGGTCTCGATCTCGACCGGGCGTCCGGCGCCGCGCGGAGGAAAGCGGAACAGCCATTTGCGGGTGCCGTCGGTTGAAATCTGTTCTTCAACGATTTCAGGGCGACCGATGGAAAAATGTTCTGCGAGGGTGGACCGCAGGTCCTTCGAGATGTTGAACATGTGGGCGAAGTCAGTAACGCCGCGCACATAGAGCCAGTGCCAGATCTGGCTAACCCGCATTTTCACCTGGCGTTCTGCGATGACGCCTGCGGCCACCAACGCCTGCCCGAGCTCTTCGCGCGTCATGCCGATGAGCGAGGGCTTCTCTGCTACGGCAACGCGGGCGGCAAGTGCGGCGCGGGTGCTGGTATCTGTGATGTCGAACGATAAAGTCATGGCGGGCCACTATACGCGAAATGCGACCGATTTTGGGATCGGACGCGAGGGAACGCGGCGCATAGCACAGGAACGCGACCGAGTCATGCAGCGCGGTGGCTCTGCCGGGTATGTGACTGCCCACCCACCCTGAAACCGGCAAAAACTTGACTTAGGGAGGCATTTGATGTTTAGAGCCAGCAATTCCGCGACGAGTATAAACTCTGAGCAGCCGACCGGGACCCCCATGTGGGTATAAATAGATCCTGGAGGCCAACATCCGGCAGCGCGATGCGCCCCCGGGTGCTTTTTGGTTTTGGCTTTTGCTTGGAGTGCCGGCGCGAACGCACCACCTCCTGTTCATCAAGATGAATGGGTATGAGGACCACGAATGTTTGAATCGCTTCAGGAGCGCCTTGGCTCCATTCTGAACGGACTGACCGGCCGCGGCGCGCTGTCGGAGGCGGACGTTACCGCTGCCATGCGCGAAGTGCGCCGTGCGCTGCTCGAAGCGGATGTCGCACTCGAAGTGGTTCGCTCTTTCACCGATAAAGTTCGTGCCAAGGCTATTGGCGCAACGGTTCTGAAGTCGATCAAGCCCGGCCAGATGGTCGTCAAGATCGTGCATGATGAACTGGTCGAGATGCTGGGCTCCGAAGGCGAGGTAATAGACCTCAATGCGCCGGCGCCGGTCGTTGTGATGATGGTTGGCCTTCAGGGCTCCGGCAAGACGACGACCACTGCCAAGCTGGCGAAGCGCCTCACCGAGCGCCAGGGCAAGAAGGTCCTGATGGCCTCGCTGGATACCCAGCGCCCCGCCGCGCAGGAACAGCTGCGGCAGCTTGGCGAACAGGTGAAGGTTGCAACGCTGCCCATCGTTGCCGGCCAGACCCCGGTTGAGATTGCGCGCCGCGCCGTGCAGGCGGCCAAGCTGGGCGGTCATGATGTGATCATCCTCGACACGGCTGGCCGCACGCATATTGATGTGCCGCTGATGGCCGAGATGACGGAGATCAAGCGCGTCTCGAACCCGCACGAAATTCTGCTTGTTGCCGATTCCCTGACTGGCCAGGATGCGGTGAACCTTGCACGTAGCTTCGACGAAAGTGTTGGCATTACCGGTCTTGTGCTGACCCGGATGGATGGCGATGGGCGCGGTGGTGCTGCCCTTTCCATGCGTGCCGTTACCGGCAAGCCGGTCAAGATCATCGGCACTGGCGAGAAGATGGATGCGCTTGAGGAGTTTCATCCCAAGCGTATTGCCGATCGTATTCTGGGCATGGGCGACATTGTTTCGCTCGTTGAAAAAGCTGCTGAAACCATTGACGCCGAACAGGCGGCTGCGATGGCCAAGAAGATGCAGTCGGGCAAGTTCGATCTTAACGATCTTGCCGCGCAGCTTGGCCAGATGCAGAAGATGGGCGGTATGGGCGGCATTATGGGCATGATGCCCGGTATGGGCAAAATGAAAGACCAGATGTCTGCGGCTGGAATGGACGACAAGATGTTTGCGCGCCAAGTCGCAATCATTTCGTCCATGACCAAGGCAGAACGCGCCAATCCGGACATTCTAAAGCATAGCCGCAAAAAGCGTATAGCTGCCGGTTCGGGAACCGATGCGGCGGCCATCAACAAGCTCTTGAAGATGCATCGCCAGATGGCTGACATGATGAAAGCCATGGGCGGCAAGGGCAAGGGCGGCGGCATGATGCGCGGCATGATGGGCGGCATGGCGCAGAAAATGGGCCTTGGCGGCATGATGGGGGGCGGCATGCCGGATCTCTCCAGCATGGACCCCAAGCAGCTTGAGGCTTTGCAGAAACAGGCGCAGGCATCCGGTCTCGGTGGCGGTATGCCAAGAGGCTTACCAGGGCTACCTGGCGGTGGATTGCCCGGTTTACCAGGTGGCATGAAGCTTCCCGGACTTGGCGGCGGCCTGCCCGGCCTGCCGAAAAAGAAGTGAGTGCAGGATGAGTGCAACCAAATCCCCCCAGGCACAGCTGGCAGATTATCGCGTATCGATTGACAATATCGACGCCGCGTTGGTGAACATGCTGGCCGAGCGGTTTCGCTGCACCAAGGCGGTCGGTGTTCTCAAGGCCGAGCATGGCTTGCCGGCTGCCGACCCGTCTCGCGAAGCGACGCAGATCGCGCGGCTTCGCCAGCTTGCTCAAGAGGCGCATCTCGATCCTGATTTTGCAGAAAAATTCCTGAACTTCGTCATCAAGGAAGTCATCAGGCACCACGAACAGATCGCGACCGAAACCGGTAGCGCTTCCTGACCAACCCAACAGTCAAACCCAATCAACTTACGTCCTTAGGAGAACCAAGAAAATGGCATTGAAAATTCGTCTCGCCCGCGCCGGCTCGAAAAAGCGCCCTTACTATCACGTCGTCATCGCCGACGCCCGCTCGCCACGCGATGGCCGCTTCATCGAGGCAATTGGTTCGTGGAACCCGCTGCTCGCCAAGGGCGAAGAGCGCGTGAAGATCGACGCCGACCGTGCCAAGCACTGGCTGTCGCAAGGCGCGATGCCAACCGACCGCGTGCTGCGCTTCCTTGATGAAGCCGGCATTGCCAAGCGCGAAGCCCGCTCGAACCCGAACAAGGCCGAGCCCGGCAAGAAGGCGCAGGAACGCGCTGCCACGATGAAGAAGGCACAGGAAGATGCAGCAGCCGCTATTGCCGCGGCAACGGCTGCGCCTGCTGAGGAAGCTCCGGCTGAGGAAGCTGCTGCTTCGTAAGCCAGCTACTCTGCGCAGACTTCTCAAACGGCGGCCACTGGCCGCCGTTTTTGCATCTGGTTGTGGTTGTGCGTTTCGTGCCGCACCCGCTCACCTGGGTTCTTGAACATGCTGAGGCACCGGGCAGAGCCGCGCTTTCGCGAGATAAAGCATCTCGGCGAGCTGCCAAAGCTGATCGCCGAGATTTCAGAACGGGCTTAGGCAGCCTTTTTCTTCGGCTGGATCAATCCGCGCTCGATCAGCAGTTCGGCGATCTGAATGGTGTTGAGCGCCGCGCCCTTGCGCAGATTGTCGGAGACGATCCACATCGAAAGACCATTGTCGATGGTGGAGTCCTCGCGGATGCGGGAAATAAAGGTCGCATCCTCGCCGGCCGATTCCAGCGGCGTGATGTAACCGCCGTCTTCGCGCTTATCGATGACAAGGCAGCCCGGTGCTTCGCGCAGGATATCGCGGGCTTCATCCGCGGTAATCGGGTTTTCAAACTCGATATTTACCGCTTCCGAGTGACCGATGAACACCGGCACGCGCACGCAGGTGGCGGTCAGCTTGATCTTGGGATCAAGCATCTTCTTGGTCTCGGCCACCATCTTCCATTCTTCCTTGGTGAAGCCGTCATCAAGGAAGACATCGATATGGGGAATGACATTAAAGGCGATGCGCTTGGTGAACTTCTTGCTCTCGACCGAATCCGCCACGAACACAGCACGGGTCTGGGTGAACAGCTCGTCCATGCCTTCCTTGCCAGCGCCGGAAACCGACTGATAGGTTGCTACGACGACGCGCTTGATCTTGGCAAAATCGTGCAAGGGCTTCAGTGCAACAACCAGCTGTGCGGTTGAGCAGTTTGGATTGGCGATGATGTTCTTCTTGGTGAAGCCGGATATGGCGTCGGGGTTCACTTCAGGCACGATCAAAGGCACATCCTGATCGTAACGGAAGGCGCTCGAATTATCGATGACGACGCAGCCCATCTTGCCGATCTTTGGCGACCATTCCTTCGAGACATTGCCGCCGGCAGACATGAGGCAGATGTCGACGTCGGAAAAATCGAAAGTCTCGAGTGCGCGCACTTTCAGTGTCTTGTCACCGTAAGATACTTCCGTGCCCTGGCTGCGCCGCGAGGCGACGGCAACCACTTCAGAGACCGGAAAGCCGCGCTCTTCGAGAATGTTAAGCATTTCGCGACCCACATTACCCGTGGCTCCGACTACTGCTACCTTGAAACCCATTGAAATTCTCCTGCTCCCTCTCCGCCTGGCTTTTGTGGAGAACCCGCTGGCCTTGCGGGTTTCGCCCCCGGGCCAGACCCGGGAGAGGGGTGGTTAGGCCAAGGGAGATCAGACCGTTTTAGTGGTCGTTTTGGCCATGGTTTTGGTGAAACGAAGGGGCGCGCGCCGACGACCGGCATCATGGCCGGGAAAATCGAACGCAAAAAGTGCCATAAGAAGGCCGCGCATTGAAGGCTCCGTAACGTCGCCGCCTTGTACCCCGTTTGATCAAAGAGTCAATCGAGGCAAAATATCCGGCGCGCCTGCATGTCAGCCAAGGGCGCGGAACTTTTCGATGATCGCGTCGCCCATGGCGGTTGTCCCAACTTCGGTCATGCCCTCGGACAGAATGTCCTTCGTGCGCAAGCCATCATCCAGTACTGCGGCGATTGACGCCTCCACTCGGTCTGCCTCGGCGACCATGCCGAACGAATAGCGCAGGCACATGGCGAAGGAGGAAAGCATGGCGATGGGGTTGGCAATGCCCTGGCCGGCAATGTCCGGTGCCGAGCCGTGCACGGGCTCGTATAGTGCCTTGCGTTTGCCTGTCATGGCATCTGGCGCCCCGAGCGAGGCCGATGGCAACATGCCGAGCGAGCCGGTGAGCATAGCGGCGACATCTGACAGCATATCGCCAAACAGATTGTCGGTGACGATCACATCGAACTGTTTTGGCCAGCGCACAAGCTGCATGCCGCCGGCATCTGCAAGCATGTGATCGAGCTTCACATCGGCGTATTTTTCCTTATGGGTCTGGGTCACCACCTCATTCCACAAAACGCCGGATTTCATGACGTTGCGCTTTTCCATGGAGGTAACGTGGTTGTTGCGGGTGCGTGCCAGCTCAAACGCCACACCTGAGATGCGTTCGATCTCGAATGTGTCATAAACCTGCGTGTCGATGCCGCGCTTCTGGCCATTGCCAAGATCGATGATCTGCTTGGGTTCGCCGAAATACACGCCGCCGGTCAACTCGCGTACGATCAGAATATCGAGACCCTCGACTACCTCCTGCTTGAGTGAGGAGGAGGCCGCAAGCGCGGGATAGCAGATGGCTGGCCGCAAATTGGCGAACAGCTCCATGTCTTTGCGAAGGCGAAGCAACCCGGCTTCGGGGCGCACATCATAGGGTACTGCATCCCACTTCGGACCGCCAACAGCGCCGAATAAAACCGCATCGGCGGCCATTGCCTTGTCCATGTCGGCGTCTGAAATGGCGGCGCCATGGGCGTCGTAGGCACAGCCGCCGACCAGCCCCTCGTCAGTTTCGAAGCCGGTGGACAGGGTGTCATTCATCACGGCAATAAGCTTTTTCACCTCGCCCATCGCTTCGGGACCGATGCCGTCGCCGGCGAGGAGGAGAAGTTTGCGCGCTGCCATGGAAGAGCCTTTCTAGCGTGGAAGCCGCCTTGCTAACGGCGAAGCCCATGTCGCGCAAGGATTTTAGTCGCGTGCAGATGGGTCGATGAGGGTGTTCAGACAGAAGGCTGCCCGAGCACTTCCTGTAACGTGGCAACGAGGCGGTCGCATTCAGCATCCGTGCCGATGCTGATACGCAGAAAATCGCCGATCCTGTCTTTCGGAAAATGCCGCACCAGGATCTCGTGCTTGCGAAGCGCGCTGGCGAGATCAGCGCCTGGCCATTGCGGGTGGCGGGCAAACACAAAATTCGTGGCAGACGGGATGACGATGAAGCCCATGTCGCGCAGAGAACCGGACAGCCGCTCCCGGCTGGCAACGATCATGTCGCGGTGACGCTCAAACCACTCCTGGTCTTCCCAGGCAGCCGTCGCGCCGGCGATTGCCAGTCGATCCAGCGGATAGGAATTAAAACTGTCCTTGACCCGCTCCAGTGCCTCGATCAGCGGCCGTTGCCCGATCGCAAAGCCAACCCGCAGCCCGGCTAGAGCGCGCGACTTGGAAAAAGTCTGGATCACAAGAAGATTGGGATATTTTTGAACCAGCGGTACCGCGCTTTCGCCGCCGAAATCGACATATGCTTCGTCGATCACGACGACTTTGTCGGAATGGCTTGCGATCAGTCTCTCTATCTCTGCCAGGGGCAGGACACTTCCAGTCGGTGCGTTAGGATTGGGGAGAATGATGGCGCCACATGGCACGTCATAATCGGCAATCTTCACCTGCATGTCGGCATCAACGGGAATCTGGCGGAAATCAATTCCGTAAAGACGGCAGTAGGTGGTGTAAAAACTGTAGGTAATGTCGGGGAATAGAAGCGGCCCCTCATGGTTCAGAAGCGCCTGAAACGCGTGCGCCAAAACCTCGTCGGATCCGTTGCCGACAAACACCATGCCAGCATCAATGTCGTAGCTTTGGGCAATGGCCTTTCGCAGCTGCACCGAACCTGAGTCGGGATAGAGCTTGAGCGTATCGGCAGCCGCTTCGGCGATGGCCGCCAGCGCATGCGGCGACGGGCCGTAGGGGTTTTCATTGGTGTTGAGCTTGAGCCCATCGCGCAGAACGGTCTGCTCGCCAGCCACATAGGGCGTCAGCGTATGAACAAGGGGGCTCCAGAAATGACTCATCACAGGCTCCAGCAGCGACACTCATGGCGCGAGAATGTGAACTATTCGATCGCGGGCTAATCGGGAAGGGCGCGTCGCAAAAATCGCTGATGCCAACGGGTGTTCACCCACAGGCCTGATACGCCGGCCAGTTGTTACTCCGGGCGCCGCAGTGCCGTGACCTCGATCTCGATTTTCATTTCAGGCTTGTTCAGCTGGCAGGTGATCATCGTCGCTGCCGGTCTGATATCGCCGAAATAGCTGCCGAGGATCGGGAACACGCGGTCCACGAAGGCTGTGTCGGTAATGTAGTAGTGCGCACGGACCACGTCTTCGAGCTCAAACCCACCCTCGCGCAGTGCATTGCGGATTGTGGCCATGCAATTGTGGGTTTGATCTTCGACACTGTCAGGCATTGCCATGGTGGTATAGTCGTAGCCCGTGGTGCCGGAGACGAAACACCAGTCGCCTTGCACGACCGCGCGGCTGTAGCCCGCCGTCATTTCAAACGGTGAACCGGTCGAGATCAGCTTTCGCGTATCGCCCATTTGCGCTCAAGCCCAGGGGCGGCTTTGCGCGTTGCGCTCTTCAAAACTGGCGATGGCAGGGGCCTTTTCCATCGTCAGGCCGATGTCATCGAGGCCATTCAGCATGCAATGGCGCTTGAAGTCGTCAATCTCGAATGCAATCACGCCGCCGTCTGGACCGCGGATTTCGAGGGTCTCGAGATCGACAGAGACGGTCGCGTTGGCGCCGCGCTCGGCGTCATCCATCAGCTTGTCGAGGTCTTCCTGACTGACCGTGATCGGCAGAATGCCGTTCTTGAAGCAATTGTTGTAAAAGATATCAGCAAAGCTGGTGGAGATGACACAGCGAATACCGAAGTCGAGAAGCGCCCACGGCGCGTGTTCGCGCGAGGAGCCGCAGCCGAAATTGTCGCCGACAACCAGGATCTGGGCGTTGCGGTAGGCCGGCTTGTTGAGGACGAAGTCGGGGTTTTCCGCACCGTCGTCGAGATAGCGCATTTCCGCGAAAAGGCCGACGCCAAGCCCGGTGCGCTTGATCGTCTTCAGATAATCCTTCGGGATGATCATGTCGGTATCGACATTGACGATTGGCAGCGGCGCCGCAACGCCTGTGAGCCTGTTGAATTTTTCCATGATGAGCGCCCGATAAGGTTCAAAATTTTTTGTTCGTGCACTCTTATACAAAAGCTGCACGGGAATCAAAGCGGCGGCGGACCTGGGGCGTTGGAGCGGGTGTGATGCCATGAGGGGCAATCAGCAATCCTGCGCGTACGTTCCGAGACATCATCCGAACGCTAATTGGGTTTTTGGAAATTGGGCCGATCCTTGTTGTAGTGCGTGGACAGGTAGTCGAGAATCTCGGTTCGCTCCGGCTCGGCGATCTCATCCATCTCCTGCTCTTTGACCATCCAGTCCAGCATGTCGACCCAGTTCTCACGGGTGAGACCTTGCTGTGCAACGATCATCTCCGAATGGCAGGATGAGCAGGCATAGTACGTCGCCTCGACACCGGGCGCGACCTTCAATCGACCAAAATCTCCTTCAATCGGTTGGGCAGTATCTGTGGCGGGATCAGCAGACGCAGCTTGGCTGGCCGGCTCCACCTTCTCTTCGGCGGCGCCGAACTGAACCGGCTTGTCAGAGAAGGTGTTGAGGTAGGCGATGAGGTTCGCGCGCTCATCCTCTTTCTTGAGGCCGGGAAACGCCATCTTGGTGCCTTTCACTTCGGCCCGAGGCTGATGCAGATAGGCATCCAGCCGCTCTAGGGTCCACTCTCCGCCATACGTCTTTAAGGCAGGGGAATAAGAATAGCCTTCGACCTGAGCGACCGCCTTTCCGACGACGCCATAGAGATTGGGCCCAACCTTGTTTCTACCGTCTTTTTCGATCGTGTGGCATGCGACACAACGCTTGAACAGTTTCTCGCCCTGGGCGATGTCGGCCGAGACAAGCTTGGCCTGCATGTCTGCGACAGCGGGCGTTGCACCCGCAAGCGCAAGCCCAAAGAACCCTAGCCGAACATGTGAAAAATTCATTGTTCTAAAATCTCCATGAAATTGCGACAAGCAGCGCTTCGGCCGCTTTACGCCATTGCCAGCCCACAGCAGCAGGGGCGCAATCAACTGGCGCGGACGCCAACCCGGTGCATCGTGTTGTTGAGGTATCCCTTGGGGTTCCAGGCGATTGCGAAAGGCTGCGTTTCAGCTTCGCTGTCGGTCGCCCGAGCCCAAATCTCATAATATCCGGCCTGTGGCAGCGCCAGTGTCGCGCGCCAATTCTGCCAGGCACCGTCGTTGACCG
The DNA here is from genome assembly GCF_015500055.1 of Mesorhizobium sp. NBSH29. NCBI lineage: Bacteria > Pseudomonadati > Pseudomonadota > Alphaproteobacteria > Hyphomicrobiales > Phyllobacteriaceae > Mesorhizobium > Mesorhizobium sp. NBSH29. The sequence goes on along the minus strand of NZ_CP045492.1, from coordinate 813,444 downwards.
GCGCGTCGAGTTCCGTGCTCTGCCACGTCGCGCCGAAGTCTATGGAGATGTCGAGCTTACTGATCGAACGATCGCCCGACCAGGCGTGGCCACGTACCTCGGTTTCCATGCCGATATCCGCGCCATTGGCAGGGAAAGTGACAATGGACTTGACCGGCATGCGCTCGATTATGACGAAATCTTCCGTCGAAACCTGTTGGCCGGCAGCGACGGGATAGGCTGGCACGCGGTATGAAGTGCCCATCATCTTGGGGCCATCATGCACCTGGTCGCGCAGTTCGATGCGGGTCAACCATTTGTGGGCGGTTGAGGCTGGCCAGCCAGGGACAACCAGCCTTAAGGGCGCACCGTTCATCGGGTGCATGGCCTCGCCGTTCATTTCGAAGGCAATGAGGATATTGTCAGTCATTGCCTTTGCGATGGGCAGGCCGCGCGAAATGGGTTGCCTGTCGGGGTTGCCTGACAGGTGCGTGTCAGCACCGTAGTGGGCGGTGTATACGACGTTTGACTGGACGCCGGCCTTTTCCAGAACGTCCTTCAGGCGCACGCCCGTCCATTCGGCGCAGCCGATGCCGCCGTAGGTCCATTGAAGGCCTTTAGCGGGTGGGTTGAAGGCGCCACGCCCATTGCCGCCGCATTCGAGCGTGAGCTGCAATTTCACCACCTCGAAGTTTTCCCGCAGATCGGCAATGGACAGAGTGAGCTTGTTGTCGACGAAGCCGTCGATCGTCAGCGTCCAATTTTCGGGATCGGTATTTTCCGGGGGAACGCCATTGTTGCGCACGAAATGCCGATTGGTGGGGGTGACCGCATCATCGAGCAGCTCGGGCGGTGTCTCGACGTTGAGAGGTCGATCGTTCAGAAGCGTGAGGCCATCTTTGCCGGCAAGGACGTCATGGTCCTGCGCGAAAGCCGCTGGCACCAGCCCGAAAGGCATGTTGCGGTGGAAGGGTATGGAGGCTCCGACCATTGCCGACATGGTGGCCAGTCCAGCATTTTTCAGGAAACCGCGGCGTCCCTGATGGTCAATGCCGCCCCTGGTTTCCTCTGGGGGAGCGGTTTCAGCACGTGATCCTGCGTTGCGGCCCCTTTTTCCTGAGACATCGGACATCATCTTGTTCCTTATTCTTGCTGGAAAAATGTCGGCAGAACTCACCCTATCGCCTGCTCAATAATATATTGTGAGGCTGCACTGTGCAACACAGCAATAATTGTATTCTTAAAATTTTACAATATAGCGATAAATCCGCTTTATGTTTCGCAGAAGCTTAAGTAGTACAAACAAATGTACTTGTATCAGGTTCAAGCCAGCCAACGAAAGCTTCCTGCGGCTGGCAATTTTTCATTTCAATTAAAGCGCGGATAATCGCACCGATGGGGTGCGCGTGCACCCCATCGCATGACGTTTCCCTGGTTTAGTCGGTCTAGATGACGTTCAGTTCCCGGAACGCCCGGCCCTCAGCCACCCGTTCATAGCCAAAGGTGCTGCAGTCAATGCTGCGATAGGCTCCATGGACAACCAGTTCAGCCAGCGCCTTGCCGACAGCCGGCGCCTGTTGCAGGCCGTGGCCGGAAAAACCATTCGCGAAGAGAAAGTTTGCGACCTCGGGGTGGGGACCGATCACGGCATTTTGGTCGAGCGTGTTGTAGTCATAGTGACCGGCCCAGGCCCGGCCCGGCTTGATAGCCTCGAATGCCGGAATGCGATGGGCAAGCGTTGGCCAGATGACATCCTCGAACAGCGCCCAATCCGGTTCGAAATCGGTCGGGTCGGCCGGGCCATCCGCTCCATAATCTTCGGCGCCGCCGGTGATGTACATCGCGCCTTCGGGGCGGACATAGACGCCGGATGGATCGACCAGCAATGGCATGTAGGCGAAATGCTCGCGCGCCTCGAACACAAAAACGCTGCGTTTGCGCGGCTCTACCGGGAGGGGAATGCCGGCCATTGCTGCCACGTTTCCGGCGTTGGGTCCGGCAGCGTTGACCAGGGTGCCGGCGGCCAGCTTGCGGCCGTCATCCAGTGTGACACCGGTGACGCGTGAGCCCTCGCGCTCGACGGAAACCACGTCCGCGGCGATGAGATCCACGTTCATCGTGCGCAGTGCCTTGCGGAACAGCATCAAAAGGGCGTGCGCGTCGAACCAGCCTTCGCCCGAGCGTCCATAAGCTCCGGCGGTAATGCCTTCGGTCGAAAGCCACGCGAAGCGCTTTTGCAATTCTTCGGGGTTTTCCAGCAGAATGTCGGCGCCTTCGCCCGTCTGGGCCGCATGGTTCTGCTGCAGGATCGGCAGCCCCTGTTCGCCGGCGAGGATCAGATATCCTTTTTCATGGAAGGCGATGTCGGAGCCGGTCCCGAATTCGTCCTGCAGCCGCCGAAACAGCGCGAGCGTAAACTGCGACAGTCGGATGTTTTCAGGGATCGAAAACTGCTGGCGGATCGAGGCGCAGGAAAGCGTTGTTGCCGCATGGGTGAAGTTCGGATCGCGCTCGATCAGCGCAATCGATCCGGAAAAACCTTCGCGGCGCAGAAAATAAGCCACCGAACTGCCCACAATTGCCCCGCCTATGATGACGACGTCGTATCCAGTCATGCCTGTGTTCCGCTCTTGAAAGGTCGATCTGACATAGTCAGAAGCCCTTGCACAGGCAGCTTGGGCAAGGCAAGAACTGTAAATGATGCCAGCCCAGCCAAGACCGCGCCGATCGGTGCTTTACGTGCCAGCTTCCAACGCCAGGGCGCTGGTGAAACTGTCGTCGCTGGCCTGCGATACAGCCATCATTGATCTTGAGGATGCGGTGATGCCGCAGGACAAAGGTGCAGCCCGTCAGGCGCTGAGCGGCATTTCAGCACATCGCCAGCAAAGTAGGATGGAACTGGTTGTGCGCATCAACCCGCTGTCGGGCGTATGGGGTGCGGACGACCTCAAGGCAGCGCTAGCCCTTGCACCGGACGGTATTCTCCTGCCCAAGGTGGAGACGCCGCGCGACCTGCTGGAAGCGGGCGATATCATGGATGATGCCGACGCGCCGGACACCATGGCGCTGTGGGCGATGGTGGAAACACCGCGCGCGCTGCTCAACCTTGGCGCCATCGCCGAACTCGGCCGTGATCGTGCTTCGAGGCTGTCATGCCTGGTGGCCGGAACCAATGATCTGGTCAAGGAGACAGGAGTCAAGGCAACACCAGACCGGCGTTATCTGGCACCGTGGCTGATGCAGTTGGTGCTTGCGGCAAAGGCCGGCAACCTGGATGTGCTTGATGGCGTATTCAATGACTTTCGTGATCGCGATGCCTTTGCGCAGGAGTGCATGGAAGGTGCCGCGATGGGTTTTTCGGGTAAGACTCTCATCCACCCAGACCAGATCGCGCAGGCCAACTTCGCTTTTGCTGCCTCGCCTGAGGCGCTGGCTGAAGCGCGCGCAATTGTCGATGGTTTTGCCCTCCCCGAAAATGCCGGGCGCGCCGTCATCGTCATCGGTGGCCGCATGGTGGAGCGGCTACATCTCGCGCAGGCAGAAAATCTGCTTGCGAAAACAGCGCGTATCGGAAATTGATCCGGGTTCACGTCCGCATTCACACGAAGGCATTTGCATGAAACTCTACCGTCTTCTCACCGCGCCCGATGACGCCACCTTCTGTCACAAGGTGACAGCGGCACTGAACAAGGGCTGGGAGCTCTCAGGCTCGCCCACCTATGCCTATGACGCAGAGGCAAAAATCATGCGCTGCGGTCAGGCCGTGGTGAAAAACGTTGATGGCATAGACTACGACCCGGACAACACCAAACTTTCGGAGCACTGAGAACTGGGTCAGGGCTGGCCGGCTGCTTCGTCGACAGCTTCTTCCATGCGCTCCATGTCGTCGTCGCTGAAGCCGAAGTGGTGGCCTATCTCATGGATCAGCACGTGGGTAATGATGGCGCCCAGGGTCTCTTCGTTCTCAGACCAGTAATCCAGGATGGCGCGGCGATAGAGCGTAACGCGGTTGGGGCCTTCGCCGGTCTGCGGGTTCCAGCGCTCGGCAATGCCGCGTCCTTCGAACAGGCCCAGCAGATCAAACGGCGTTTCCATCGAGAGATCGTCCATGATCTCGTCGGTGGGAAACTCCGCCATCTGAATGATAATTTCGCCAGTCAGCTTGCGAAAGTCATCGGGCAAATGTGCGTATGCCTCGAGTGCGAGAAGCTCGAACTCATCGATCGACGGCGAAAGCTGGTCATGCCAGGCGCGGGTTTGATAAATACGTGCCATATCGTCCTCTAAACTCGGCATATAGCTCTTTGCGCGTCCGGTTTCGAGAAGTTTGCTCGCGCGTGGCTAATATGGCGAAAAAGCCGCACGCCATGTGCCGGGCGGGAATGTCTACCGATCCCATCTCAGACAGGGCGTTCACGAAAATTTCGGTGCCAGTTTGGCGATCTGGCTGGCGAAAGCCTGCAAATCGCGGGAAATCCGGCGATGCAGCGCAACTGCCACTTCCGGATATTCATCCAGGATGCGGCGAAAAAGCTTGCGGTTAAGCCGCACCAATTCGGTTTCAGTCGCGGCAAAGGCGCCGGTCAGCCGTTCGGTATCGGAAATCAGCGCCATTTCTCCCAGCAGAGATCCTGGCCCCACGGTGGTGATGACGGCGCGTTCGCCGTCGCGCTCGCGAAAGAGGCTGATGCGTCCCTGCGCTACCACATAGGCGCCATCGGCCTTCACGCCTTCCTGATAGAGATCGCGCCCGGCGGCCAGGCGCAGGTTTTCGGCACCGAATGCCAGAAGGCGCAACTGCTCCTCCGTGAATCCTTCAAAAAGATCCACAGTTTGCAGCACGCGAATGTCGTCATCAAGCGCCATGGGTTCCGGCTCTGGCGCCTGTCGGCGTCGCGCAGTTCAGGCCCGACCTGCCGACCGAGAGATCTTCCATCGGAGCGGCGCGCTCACAGGCGCGGTTCATGGCTTGTGTCCCCGGTTCAAAATTACGCTGATCTCCCGAAAATGCAGTCCCCACCGCGGGTGTCATGGAACCAGCTTGTAGCCGCCGCTTTCTGTCACAAGAATTTCAGCATTGGAAGGATCGCGCTCGATCTTCTGGCGCAAGCGGTACACATGGGTTTCGAGCGTGTGCGTGGTCACGCCTGAATTATAGCCCCAGACCTCCTCCAGCAGCACGTCGCGGGTGATGACCTTCTGGTCGGCGCGATAGAGATATTTGATGATAGAGGCTTCTTTTTCGGTCAGCCGCACCTTGCCTCCACGTTGGTCAAGCATCAACTTCTGACTTGGCTTGAACGTATAGGGCCCGACGGAAAATGTAGCGTCTTCGCTATGTTCATGCTGGCGCAGTTGGGCGCGAATGCGGGCCAGCAGAACAGCGAAGCGAAATGGCTTGGTGACGTAGTCATTGGCGCCAGCTTCAAGTCCCAGAATAGTGTCCGAATCAGTATCATGTCCGGTCAGCATGATAATCGGCGCCTTGTAGCCCCCCTTGCGCAGGATCTTTACCGCCTCACGGCCATCCATGTCGGGAAGGCCAACGTCCATGATCAACAGATCGACCATACTGCCGCGCGCCGCAGCAATGCCTTTTGTCGCACTGGCCTCCTGAAGGATCTCGAATTCCTCATAAAGCGACAGCTGCTCCACCAGGGTAGCGCGCAAATCATCGTCATCGTCGACAAGCAGGATCGTGCGTGATGTCATGTTCAATCCATTGTTTCGAAATCAGAATTCAGTTGACCGACTCCGGTTTATGCGGAACGTGAACGGCGTGACAGCCAGCCACGGTGATTTGCCTTCGTGACACGATCATACCTTAAAAAACGCGGACGTAACGCGGCACCGGCAAAAATCGGTGTGAAGACGATTGTAGTGCGGGCCCGGCCCGGTAACAGGTCTCAGGGGTTGTTAAATGTGGCTGGGACAATTTTCCCCTGTGCGCTGGGGCCTGGTGGCATCACGGCGCGCAAACGTGAGGGTGACGGCGGCACGCCGCTCGGGCGGCTTCGAATTGTGTCTGGCTATTTCAGAAATGACCATTTCGTCACGGCACGGCAGACACGGGTGCCGATGCAACCCATCGCGGCCACGCTGGGCTGGTGCGAGGTGCCGGACGATCGCAACTACAATCGCCCGGTCCGCATACCCTATTGCGCCAGCCATGAAACGATGCATCGCCTGGACAATCTTTACGATGCCTGCCTGGTGCTCGACTGGAATTTGAAGCCGAGGCTGCGTGGCCGTGGCAGTGCCATTTTCTTTCATCTCGCGCGCCCGGGTTTTACGCCGACGCAGGGCTGTGTTGCGGTGGCCGCCGCCACCATGCGCCGCCTGTTGCCGCGGCTATCGACCAGCACTGTGGTGAAGGTGGTGCGCTGAACGCCTATCTTTTGGCTTAAAACCGCGAGCGAAATTCATCCGTGCGCATGCGGCTCATTTCGCGGTCAACCAGTGCGGTGATATCGCGCCGGTCGATACCGATATCGTGCAGTTCGCGGTCGCTGAGACGGCGCATGTTCTTCAATGCGGCCTGCCTGTACCGCTGCCGATGAATGAATGTGGTGATCCACACGGCAAGTGATAGCGCCGGTGCCGGGCTCGTGCTGGCCGTTTTCTCGCAGTGGGTCATGATGCAAACCTTTCAAGCCAAGTTTGAAAAAGAGTAACCGAACTGAATATAGCGGTTTGAAACTGCGGCGAAAAACGAGTAGTTTTCACACGATTGGATACAATTTTTTGAAGATTGAACAATGTCCTTCCATATTCCAGGCACCCGCGCGCTCAGGGCTTTTGAGGCAGCAGGCCGAAATCTCAGCTTCACCCGCGCGGCCAATGAATTGAGGGTCACGCCGGCAGCGATCAGCCATCAGATCAAGGAATTCGAAGATCAACTCGGAGTGGCGCTGTTTGCGCGCACCAGCCGCACCATGCAGATGACGCCTGCAGGAGAAATTATATTCGCAGCCACTACCGAGGCTCTGTCGGTGCTGACGCGGGCCGCATCGCGGGCGCGGCGAACCCGGGGCGGCATGCGGCTGCGCATCACCGCATCGGCGTCCATAGCGGCTAAGTGGCTGGTGCCCCGCATCGATGAATTTATGGAGCGATGGCCTGAGATCGACGTGCGCATGGATATTTCCACCAACGTACGCGAGTTTGATCGTGACGATGTCGATGTGGCGATCCGCTGGGGCGATGGGAATTACGATGGCATGCGCTCGGATCGGTTGTTCGACAACACTATTTTCCCGGTTTGCAGCCCCACACTTTTGGCCCGCCGACCTCTGAATGAGCCGGCGGATCTTCTTCACCACATGCTGATCCACGTGGCGTGGAGCGGCCAGGGCGTCACTTGGCCTGACTGGCGCATGTGGCTTCTGGCAGCGGGCATCCGTGATTTTGACGATGGGCCGGGCCTACATTTCACCGATTCCGGCCCTGCGATCCAGGCCGCAATCGACGGGCAGGGCGTGGTGCTCGGCGATTCATCGCTCGTGGCCGACGATCTGGCGGCAGGTCATCTGGTGCAGCCGTTCGAACTGTCAATCAAAGGGCCAGCGCAATTTGCCTATCGTGTAGTTTCGCCGGTGGAGACGGCGGGGGACCCGCTGGTTTCGGCATTTCGTGAATGGGTGCTGGAAGAAGCCGCCAAGACGCTGACTGTAGCAACGCCTCCGTCGAGTTCGTTCAGACGCCCATCGCGCCGATAATGGCGCCCATCAGTAGCATGACGCCGAGCCAGTGGCCGGCGTCAATGACTGTTAGCCCCCATCCGAAACCCTGATAGCGCTGGTTGACGGCAAGCGTGGTGGCGATGAAGCCGGCCCACAGGATCAAGCCCGAGATCACGCCATTGGTCAGCGTTACCTGGCCACCGCCCAGATGCCCGATTGCGCCGGCAAGGACAATTGCCATCACCACTTCGGCGATGAAGCTGACGATGAAGGGCTCCGGGCTTCTTCTGGATGTCGTGAGGTCAATTCTGGCGGCTTTTATCCATGGCTTGCTGAACAAGATGCCATACCACAGCGCGCCGAAGAACCATGCCGCAACGGCCGCAAGCAGAACCGCCAGATAGTTGGTTCCTGCATAATCCATCGCTGTCACCCCTGATGCCGTTGCTGATATGTATCGCGCGGCGATGGATCACGGTCAAGAAAATCGCCAGACGGTGGTGCGCTTCACCTCTGCATCTTCGAGAGCCCGGGTTACCGGCACCTGGTAGACCGCCAGTTCCTCGAGGCGCTCGCGTGGCAGGTAGGATCGGCCGGGGTCGCCAATGAGGATCTCGGCACCGCGGGCGGCGAGGCTCGCGAACCAGGGGATAAGACAGGCGGCAAACGCTTTATCATAAAAAACATCGCCGGCGAGAATCACCTCCCAGCCGTCGTCGGTGCCGATCAGGTCTTCGACAGCTGAATGGACCACTGTTCCGTTGGCGGCGGCGTTGAGCGCTATTGCGGTAGCGCAATAAGGGTCGACATCGGTCGACAGGGTGAAGCGCGCGCCAGCCTTTGCAGCGGCGATGCCAACCAGGCCGGAGCCGGCCGCAAAGTCGAGGACCGTCCTGCCTGCCACGCTGGCCGGATTGTCGAGTACATAGCGCGCCAGACCCTGGCCGCCTGCCCATGCAAAAGCCCAGAACGGCGGCGGCAGGCCGATTTCCTGCAATTCCTCCTCGGTGCGGTGCCAGAGGTCATGCGCCTCATCAGCCAGATGGAGGACGATCTCAGGCACATGCGGCGGTGCGATCAGCGCGGTGTTGTCGCGAATGAAGCGTTCCGCCCGCGCCGGGGAAAGGCGCATGTTGGTCAGGGTGCCGGATCGAGGCCGCCCATGCGGCAGACCTCAGCCCATTCGGCTGGTGTTACAGGCTGAACCGACAGCCGGCCAAGGCGCACCAGCGCCATCTCGGCCAGTTTCGGGTTTGCCTTGATTTCAGCAAGGGTCGGCGGATTTGGGACGTCGCGGACAGCGCGGATATCCACGCACTCCCAGCGCGGGTCGTCCGTGGTGGAATCAGGATGCGCGAGCCCGCAGACCTCGGCAATGCCGACGACGTTGAGCCCCTCGTTGGAGTGATAGAAAAAGCCGAGGTCGCCGATCTGCATGTCGCGCATGTTGTTGCGGGCGGCGTAGTTGCGCACGCCGTCCCACTCCTGGCCCTTTTTGCCCGAAACCTTGAGTTTTTCGAACGAAAAGACCGATGGTTCGGATTTGAAAAGCCAGTAATTCATCGTGCTTGGTCCCAAAAATCGTTCGTTCAGGTCTAACTGTTCGAAGGATTGTTGAACACCCAGTTCCACGGCCGGATGGTAACCTCTTCAAAAAGCCCGGCCTTGGCGTAGGGGTCAGCTTCGGCAATCGAGCGCGCGGCAGCGGCGTCGGCAACGTCGATGACCACCAGGCTGCCGTTCGGCTTGCCTTCGGGGTCAAGGAACGGGCCGGCGAATTTCAGCGTGCCTTCGCTGTTCAGTTTTTCCAGGAATGCGACGTGATCGGGGCGGGAATCAAGGCGTGTCTGCAGATGGCCGGGCTTGTCAGTGCAAAGAAGAGCGAAAAGCATGGATGCGGTCCTTCGGTTGCGATTGGTCTAGGCGTCTTCACTTTTGAGCGGCCGCGCCATGAGCTGCGCGACGGCGTCGCGAATGGTTATCGTGCCGGCGAGAATGGCCGCTACAGCCTCGATGATCGGAGCGGCGACAGCATTCTCATGGGCAATCCTTGCGGCAACGCCGGCCGTTGCCACGCCTTCGGCAAGCGGGCGCGCGGCAAGGTCGTCGCCGCGGCCTAGCGCCAGCCCGTAGGAGAAGTTGCGCGACTGCTCGGAGCCGCAGGTCAGCATCAGGTCGCCTAGGCCCGAAAGCCCCATCAGCGTTTCGGGGCGCGCGCCCAACGCTGCTCCTATGCGGCGCAGTTCCACGAACCCGCGGGTGACAATCGCAGCCTGTGCGCTCGCTCCCAAGCCGGCGCCGATGGTGGCGCCCGCAGCAATTGCCAGCACGTTCTTTAAGGCGCCGCCGATCTCCACGCCAGTCAGGTCATCGGAGGAATAACAGCGGAACTGCGGCGCGTTCAGCCTTGCGGCAAGGTCTGCTGCCAGGTCGCCGTCACGGGCGGCGACAACCACCGCCGTCGGCAGGCCACGCGCGACATCGGTAGCAAAACTCGGGCCCGACAGCGCGGCAATCGGATTATCAGGCAGTGCCTGTGCGGCAATCACCGAAAGCAGATTGCCGGTCTCACGCTCAATGCCTTTGGCACACAGCACCAGAGGCACGCCCGGCCGAATTTTTCCGGCAAGTTCGGTGAGGATCGCGCGCAGCGTCTGCGCCGGCGTGACCACGAGCACCGCATCGGCACCGGCCAGCGCGGCGGCCGAATCGGTGGTGGCATTAATGCCGGCTTCAAGCGCGATGCCGGGCAGATAGCGTGGGTTTTCCTGACGCTCGCAAATTGCCGCAACCATTTCCGGGTCACGCGCCCAGAGAGCGACCTCGCAACCGGCGCGGCGCGCGGTGACAGCCAGTGCCGACCCCCAGGCGCCGCCGCCCAGTACTGCGATCCGAAAGGCGCTGCTCATGCCTTGGGTCCCCGGCGTCCACTGCCTATCAGCGGGTCGGCCACGCTATCAAGGGGCCAGCGCGAGCGCGGCACAAAGTGCATCGCGTCGTTCTCCACCAACCCGGCCCGCAGCCGCTCAATACCGGCCCAGGCGATCATCGCGGCATTGTCGGTGCAAAGGTTCATTGGCGGGGCGATGAATGCAAAGCCGAAGGTCTTGCACAAAGCCATCAGCGTGGCGCGCACCGTTGCATTGGCCGCGACACCGCCGGCCACGATCAAGGTCGGGACTGCAATCGCGGGGAATTCATTTCGAAACCGGTCCAGGCTGCGTGACACGCGGTCTTCCAGCGTTTCGGCGATCGCTGTCTGGAACGAGGCGGAAATATCGGAGATATCCTGGTCGCTGAGCGGGGCAATGGCAGTTGCGGCCTGGCGCACCGCTGTCTTGAGGCCTGAGAACGAAAAATCCGGGCGCGCCTCACCCTTCAGGGGGCGCGGAAAGGCAAAGCGTTTCGGATCGCCGGTTTTTGCGGCGCGCTCGACATTGGGACCGCCCGGATAGGGCAGTCCGATCAGTTTTGCGGTCTTGTCAAAGGCCTCGCCCAGCGCATCGTCTATGGTGGTGGCCCAGCGCTCATAGTGGCCAACGCCGCGCACCAGTACAATCTGCGTGTGACCGCCCGAAACCAGAAGCAGCAGATAGGGGAAAGACGCTTCGTCGGTCAGCCGCGCGGTGAGCGCATGGCCTTCGAGATGGTTGACCGTGATCAACGGCTTGCCGGTTACTGAAGCGAGCGCCTTGGCTGTCATCAGGCCGACGATCAACCCTCCGATAAGCCCCGGCCCAGCAGTCACCGCAACCGCGTCGATTGCGCCAAGGTCTAAGGCTGCCTCGTGCAGGGCTGCCTCGACAATTCCGTCTAGCGCCTCGACATGGGCGCGCGCTGCTATTTCCGGGACGACGCCGCCAAAAGCCTTATGGGCCTCTATCTGGCTGAACACGATGTTGGACAGGATCCTGGGCCGGCCATCGACCAGTGCCACGACGGAAGCCGCCGTTTCATCGCAGCTTGTCTCGATGCCCAGCACCCTGACTGCGTCCTGTTCACTCATTGCCCGACTGTCGTTTCCTCGTTAGGGATTGCCATGGAAAGGCCCCGCGCGGCGGGGTTATCACGGACCGCTCGCTATGGAAACAACCAGAATCGGCACGAGAGGCAGCGCGCTTGCGCTGGCACAGGCGCATGAAACGCGCGCCCGGCTGATGGCTGCCCATGGCCTGGGTGAAGCCGCCTTCGAGGTGGTGCCGATTTCGACCAGTGGCGACCGCATTCAGGACAGGCCGCTGTCGGAAGCCGGCGGCAAGGGCCTGTTTACCAAGGAGATCGAGGAAGCGCTTTTGGACGGGCGCATCGACATGGCGGTTCATTCGTCCAAGGATATGCCCACACAGTTGCCGGAGGGGCTGGAGCTAGCCTGCTTCTTGCCGCGGGAAGATCCGCGCGATGCTTTTATCGGGCGCTCGGTGGCGCGCATCGCCGACCTGCCGCACGGCGTGATGGTTGGATCGTCGTCGCTGCGGCGGCAGGCGCTGATCCGCCGGATGCGGCCCGATCTGCAGGTGGTAATGTTTCGCGGCAATGTGCAGACCAGGCTGCGCAAACTGGCGGAAGGGCAGGTTGAGGGCACGTTGCTTGCTCATGCTGGCCTGCGACGCCTGGGTCTTGAGCATGTGATCACCGACCTGCTTGCGCTGGAGGACTTTCCGCCGGCGCCCGGACAGGGCGCAATCTGCATAGAGGTTTGCAGCGGCAACCAGCGCGTGGCTGACCTGCTGGCGCCGATCCATGATGCCGCAACCGGTGCCGCGCTGGCGTGCGAGCGGGCTTTTCTTGCCGCGCTTGACGGATCGTGCCGGACGCCGATTGCCGGTTACGCCAGAACGGATGGAAACCACCTTGAGTTCTCGGGGCTGATCATCACGCCTGATGGGACTGTCTGGCACGAGATTACCGCATCTGGCGCTGTCGGTGACGCAGCCGGGATCGGCCGTGCCGCGGGAACAGAAATTCGCGCCAAGGCTGCTCCGGGCTTCTTCGACGGGTGGTCTTGATGGTGCGCCGGGTGCTGGTGACGCGGCCGCAACCCGGCGCCGACCGAACCGCCAGCCGGCTTGCGCAATCCGGGTTTGATGCCATCGTGCTGCCGCTGTCTGAGACAGTGCCGCTTGTAGCTGAAACTATCGATGCGGCAGATTTCGACGCTATTGCAGTCACCAGTGCCAACGCGATCCGCCACGCCACTCCTGCTGCTTTGTCCGCTTTGCGCAACAAACCGGTCTTTGCCGTAGGTCTGCGCACCGCTGCGACATGTCGGGAGGCGGGATTAACATTGGTGTTCGAGGCCGACGGGGATGCGATGGCGTTGGCGCGCGTGCTCTGCGCCCAAACGCCTCCTGCATCGCGTGTCCTCTATCTCTGCGGCAAAGTGCGCCGCCCGCACTTCGAGGCGGTGCTTGCAATGCATGGAATTGTCACCACCGCGCTGGAACTTTACGACACGCTGATGCTTTGTCCTTCAGAGGATGAGGTCCACCGGACGCTGGGGCATGACGCTGTGACGGATGTGCTGGTATTTTCGCAAAAGGCAGCATTCGCCATACTGTCGCTGGCGCGCCTGCCGGCGCTGGCTCCCCTCTTGGCGCCAGCGCGCTATATCTGCATATCCGAGCGTGTGGCGGACGCGTTTTCGGGCATCGACGTGCGTCGACGGGTGGTTGCGGCTACCCCTGACGAACAGGCGATGATTGCACTGCTCGATGAAGAAAGATGATTCGCCATCTCTCGACCTTTTTTCCCAACGAATAGGTATGGTAGGGATCAGGGTAAGGCATTCCGCCAACACGATCAGGCGGCCGCAGCAGAACTTTTTGGGAGCAACGACATGGTGAAGCCGCCAAAGATACGGCATTCAAAGACCCGCCAGGATCCGCTTACCATCGAACTTGGCCCCGATGCCGTATCGCGGGTGGAAGGCGATGTTAACGTGCAGGCGGAACCCATCGCCGATCTGGCTCCAAAATCCGAAGACATCATGGAAGAGGCAGATCAGATCGACACGAAATCAGGCGGCGAAGAAGAATCCCACAGCTCTGGGGACAAGCCCTTCGAAGCAGCGCCGTCCGACAGTTTTTCGGAGCCCCCCGCAGATGCGCCTCCGGCGCAAAAAAGCGGTGGTTTCTCCGGTGTCGGCGCGGGGCTCATCGGCGGCTTGATCGCGTTGGCGGGTGCCGGTGGTCTTGCGTATTCGGGGCTGATTGGACTTCCGGCTGGCCCGGCAAATAACGCGGGGGCAGAAATCTCGGCACTGCAGGCCGAAGTTGCGACGCTTCGCGACCAGATGGCGCCCGGCCGCGATGGCGGGGAGAGTGCCCAGTCCGAAAACATCACGCGGGCGCTTGGCGAATCGACCAATCGGGTTGAGCAACTTGCTGCTTCGCTGGAGCAGGCGAAGGCTGATCTGAAACAATTGAAATCGGCGGTCGAAAGCGGCAGTGCCGGCGAAAACGTCGGGCTGCAGTCGCTGAGCGACAAGGTGGCGGGGATCGAGACATCGGTTGCAGCGCTCAGCCAGTCGTCGTCGGGCACAGCTGCTGCTGATCTTGCGGCGCTGGATGGCAGGGTTGCCGCGTTCGAGACGGCGCTTGCTGCCGTTGTCACCACGTATTCCTCTGCCGACAGCCGGATGGCCGGAATTGAAAAAGATGTGGGGACGCTGAAACAGGGCGTCGACAGCATTGCAGGCAAGGTCGAGGCACAGGCCGGGCAGCCCAAAGCGGCTGTTGTGATCGCTGCTGCCGGATTGAAAGCCGCAATCGAAACGGGTGGACCCTTCGAGTCGGAGATTGAGGCGTTTGCTGCGGTTGCGCCCAATACGCGGGAATTGCCGGAGCTGCGCAAACTTTCAGTCGAGGGAGTACCAGGCGAGGATGCCATATTGGCCGCAGCGCCTGGTGCCGGCGATGCCATGATCGAGGCGGCGCACACGATGCCGGCTGATGCGGGCGTCGTCGACAGGTTGCTCGATAGCGCGGCAGACCTGATCAAGGTGCGACCGGTGGGGCCCATCGATGGGAGCGGAGTTGCCGAAACCGTAGCGCGGCTTCAGTCTGCCTTGCAGGCTGGCGACCTTGCCAGAGCCGTTGCAGAATATGAAACGCTGCCGGATACGGCGAAGGCTGCCGGCCAAGATTTCATGGATTCGGTTCGTGCCCGTCTTGCAGCCCAGAACCTGGTCGACCAGGCCACCACAAGCGCCCTGAAGGCATGAGCTGAAATGAGGATTGAACGATGATCCGTATCCTGTTCTTCCTCATTGTGGTGTTCGGCATGGGGCTGGGCTTTGCCTGGCTTGCCGACCGACCGGGCGATATCGAGCTCACCTTCAATGGCTATCGCTACGAGGTGACGCTGATGGTCGCTGCCGTGGCGATAACCGCGCTGATTGCGGGTGTCATGATCACATGGTGGCTGGTCAAGGCGATCTGGACCAGCCCGCACACGGTGGCGCGCTATTTCCGTGTGCGCCGGCGCGACCGTGGCTATCAGGCGCTGTCGAGTGGCATGATTGCTGCTGGTGCTGGCGATGCAGCCAAAGCACGCGTGCTGAAGAAGCAGGCCGCCAAGCTGATCCGTTCGGATCAGGAACCGCTGATCCACCTTCTCGACGCGCAGGCCTCGCTTCTGGAAGGCGATCATGAGGCGGCGCGGCAGAAATTTGAAGCGATGCTCGATGATCCTGAAATGCGGATGCTTGGACTGCGCGGACTTTACCTTGAGGCCGAGCGTCTCGGGGATCGCGCCGCCGCCCGCCATTATGCCGGCCGCGCCGCCGAGGTCGCACCGCAACTCATTTGGGCAAGCACCGCCACGCTGGAAGAAAAAACCGAGCGTGAGGACTGGGATGGTGCGCTGAAACTGCTTGATGCGCAGAAATCATCACGGCAGATAGAGCGTGATGTGGCCAATCGCAGGCGTGCTGTGCTGCTGACTGCCAAGGCAATGTCGCTGCTGGACACTGACCCGACAGCGGCAAAAAGTGCTGCGTTGGAAGCCAACCGGTTGCAGCCTGAACTTGTGCCGGCAGCCGTCACGGCAGCGCAGGTGCTGTTCCGCCAGAACGATATTCGCAAGGGCGCCAAAATTCTGGAGGCAAGCTGGAAGATTGAGCCGCATCCGGAAGTCGGTGAGCTTTATATTCATGCCCGTCCCGGTGATGCGACGCACGACAGGCTGACCCGTGCAAAGAAGCTGCAGGCGTTGAAACAGAACAATGCCGAATCTTTTGTCATCGTGGCGCGGGCGGCCCTTGAAGCTGGCGAATATGGCTTTGCCCGCGAGGCGGCGGAAGCGGCGGTGCGTATGCAACCACGCGAAGGCGCCTATCTCCTTCTGGCCGATATCGAGGAAGCGGAAACCGGCGATCAGGGCAGGGTGCGGCAGTTCCTGTCGAAGGCCGTGCGGGCGCCGCGCGACCCTGCCTGGGTAGCCGATGGTTTTGTATCGGAGCGCTGGGCGCCGACCTCGCCGGTCACGGGAAAACTCGATGCCTATGAATGGCGCGCGCCGATGGAACGGCTGGCCACGATGATCGATCTCGACGATGAGGTCGTGGATGGTGCAAACAGAGTTATGATTGCTGCGTCTCAGCCGATGGCGGAGGCCGACGACATTGATGACGCTGAAGTTGTGTCGGTGGTGGACGACGCGCCATCGGTGCCGCCTATCGTGGCCGATACGCCGACGCCTGAGCCGGCCAGTCCTGAAGCCGCTCCGCCTGCTCTGCGGCGGGCACGTCCGACACGCGAAAGCGGAGCGGAAGCTGTGGCGTTCATGCCCACCAGCCCGCCAGACGATCCGGGCGTACCGCCGGACGATGAAACGGAAGAAAAGCCCGCGCGTTTTCGTTTATTCTGAATTCCATCAAACCGGATATGCCATGCTTGAGCGTCTGCTTACTTTCCTGAAAGACCTGCCTGGACAGGGCATCACTGTATCCGATGCGGATGATCCGAGGGTCGCTGCGGCGGCGTTGATGGTGCATGTGATGGACGCCGATGGTGTGCGGCGCGTCGGCGAAAGCACGGCCCTTCGCCATGCGCTGGCCGAGAACTACCGGCTGGCCGGCAGCGAACTCGACGCGCTGCTGGCGGCAGGCGAAAAGGCCGACCAGGAAGCCGTCGATCTTTATGCATTCACCAGTGTGCTAAAGCGTCATCTGGGCACCGAAGCCCGCACGCATTTCATCCGCATCCTGTTCGACATTGTTTATTCCGACGGGGAACTGCATGAGCTGGAAGAAAACATCGTCTGGCGCGTGGCCGAACTGATCGGGGTGGAACGGGAGGCGCGCGTCGCCGCACGCCAGCGGGCGCGTGATGCGGTCGCGCCTGATGCCTCCAGCGATAGCGACGAACAATAGCCAATAGAAGCTTTTAGTCATACCCTGCCGTCGAGATGGCGGATCTTGCGCAATTGCGGAAATGCAATTGCCCAGATGCCGGCCACGGCAACCGCTCCAACGCCGCCAAAGACAACAGCCGGAACGGTTCCAATCAGCGCCGCCATGGTACCGGCGCGGAATTCTCCCAGCTCATTTGAGGCCCCGACAAACACCATATTCACGGCATTGACGCGGCCGCGCACGCGGTCTGGCGTCCACAGTTGGATCAAGGTCTCGCGGACATAGACGCTGATCATGTCGGTCGCGCCCAGAATGGCGAGCGCTGCGATAGACAGCCATGGGATGGTTGACACGCCAAAGACGACTGTAAACACCCCGAACATCGCGACGAAGAAAAACATCACCAGCCCGGCATGATCGCGAATCGGATGGCCCGCCAGCCAGACCGCAACGCCGATCGCGCCGATACCGGGGGCCGCGCGCAGCAGGCCGAGACCCCAGGGGCCGAGTTCCAGGATGTCACGCGCATAGACAGGCAGCAAGGCAACTGCGCCGCTCAGCAGGACGGCGAACAGATCCAGCGAGATCGCGCCCAGCACGACCTTTTCGCCCCAGATATAGCGAAACCCTGCAAACAGCGTTTCGAGCGATGGCTTTTCGCTTTCGATGCGCTGGACGGGTTTGGGGATCGAGAAGGCCAGTGTCGCTGCGGCAAACATGAAGATGGCGGCGATCGCGTAAGCGAGTTCGGGCGATAGGCCATAGAGCAGGCCGCCGGCGACGGGCCCGACAATGGTTGCGGTCTGCCAGGCGGATGAATTCCAGGCCACAGCGTTGGCGAAATCTTCCGCTGGAACCAGATTGGCGACCAGCGAGGCTGCGGCAGGCGCGAAGAAGGCACGGGCGATACCGAACACGCCGAGCACCATGAACATGCCGCCCGGCCCGGAAATACCCTGCAGGGTCAATGCGAGCAGGGCCAGAGTGCACAGGCCTTCCAGTACGGTCGATCCGGCCATGATGAGGCGTCGCCCAAACCGGTCGGCCACTGCCCCGGTAACCAGCACCAGCAGCAGCGACGGCAGAAACTGGATAATGCCGACCAGGCCGAGGTCGAACGGGTCGCGGGTCAGGTCGTAGATCTGCCAGCCGACAGCCACCGAAACGATCTGCGTTGAGAAAGTGGTGAGAAACCGCGCCACCCAGAAACGCAGGAACGCGCCATGGGCAAAGGCGGCGTAACGACTGGAAGCGGGCGAATTTTCGGGGGCCATCTGAAATACGCTTGAAGACTGAGCCTGCCCCAACGGCAGGCATAAAAGCCATCTAGCGTATTTCACGGTCCTGTGCGTCCCAATTATCGCTCAGGACCAACAATTTAGCAGGCTTGTCCGGCCAGGGCACCGCCCCAGCCGGAGATTTTCAGGCCGTCTTTTCTTCGCCCTTTTGCCATTTGCCAAGCGCGGCAAGATGGTTCATGCGGGCGCGGTGCG
Organism: Mesorhizobium sp. NBSH29; assembly: GCF_015500055.1. NCBI lineage: Bacteria > Pseudomonadati > Pseudomonadota > Alphaproteobacteria > Hyphomicrobiales > Phyllobacteriaceae > Mesorhizobium > Mesorhizobium sp. NBSH29. The sequence goes on along the minus strand of NZ_CP045492.1, from coordinate 794,935 downwards.
TGAAAGCAGCCTGGCCGGCAGCAACGTTTTCTGCCTTGCCGCCCCAGGCTTTCTGGGGTGCGGCCTGCAGCGCGCGGCCATAGGAGAAGGTGAGTTTCCATGGCTGGGCTCCGCCAGCATTCATGGCGTTCAGATTGGCGGTGGCCTGCTCATCTGACTGGCCTCCCGACAAGAAGGCTATGCCGGGCACTGCCAGCGGCACGGTTTCGCGGAACAGTTTCAGCGTCTTTTCTGCCACTTCCTCGGCGCTGCTTGTCTTTCCCGATGCCTTGCCGGCGATCACCATGTTGGGCTTCAGGATCGTGCCTTCCAGCTTCACATTGGCGGCAAACAGTTCAGCATAGAGTTTCAGCAGCGTTGCGCGGGTGATGTCGTAGCAGGTGTTGATATCATGGCTGCCGTCCATCAGCACTTCCGGCTCGACGATAGGCACGATGCCGGCCTCCTGGCAGAGTGCAGCATAGCGGGCGAGCGCATGGCAGTTGGCACCGATCGAGCTGGCCGAGGGGACGCCCTTGGCGCTGTCGATGTCGATCACGCCGCGCCACTTGGCAAAGCGCGCGCCAAGCTTGTAATATTCGGCCAGGCGTTCGCGCAGGCCGTCCAGCCCTTCGGTCACGGTGTCACCCGGGAAGCCTGCAAGCGGCTTGGCGCCGCCATCGACCTTGATACCCGGGATGGCGCCTGCAGCCTTGATGATCTCGACCAGCGGGGTGCCGTCGGCTGCCTTCTGGCGGATCGTCTCATCATAGAGAATGACGCCGGAAATATAGTTTTTCATCGCATCGGAGGCGCGGAACATCATCTCGCGATAGTCGCGGCGGCTGTTCTCGGTGGATTCGACATGGATAGCGTCGAACCGCTTCTTGATCGTGCCGGAGCTTTCATCAGCTGCCAGAAGGCCTTTTCCACCGGCCACCATTGCTGCTGCGATGTCTTCGAGACGTTCCTGCATGGCTATTGTGCCTCCCTGATTGATTGACCGGCGCATACCAGAAGAAAAATCTCAAGGGAATGCCGCAGAAATCTCTCAATCGATTGAAAGTTCAGCTTTTGTTGCCTTGGTTACCGCCCGCATGATGTTCTTGCAGCATCCGCGTTGCGCTTTGCTCATCGGTAATCAGCACTGTTGGCTGAATCAGATTCATGGCGCCGAGTAGGGCCTCAATTTTTTCCGCCCCGCCCGAGGTCAGGATGCGCACCGGTGCACGACGCAGCCGGTCGACCTCGACAGACATCACGAGATCATTGATGGGATGATCGACGAGCGCGCCATTGCGGTCGAAGAAATGAAACAGAAGATCGCCCACCGCCCCGCGGGCCACCAGCGCCTCACGCTCGGTCTCGGTCAGGAAGCCGCCGCGATAGAAGGTGGTTGCCGACGCGATACCGCCAATCGAAAGCAACACGGCGTCGAGATCATCTGCCATGCTGAAGATTTCCTGCAGTCCGCAGCGTTCCACAAGCGCGATCTTGGTTTCAAGGCTGTCGACAACCGCCGGCGTGGGGATCAGGTAGCCGTCGCCCTGGAAAGCCTGGGCAAAACGCCAGGCGAATTCGGCCGGGTTGAAACGGCGTGCCACACCGACGCCACCGAGCAGGGAGATGACCTTGAAGTCGCTCAGCGAGCGGGCGGATATGTAAGGCAGGCTGCCAAACAGCGTCTGGCCCCAACCCACGCCGACGCGCATGCCGGATTTCATGGTTTCAGACAGGAAGCTGCCGGTTTTGGCGCTGATGGCGGAAATAGGATCAGCGTCCGGTGAGGAAAGCGGCGCGACAAAAGCTTGCTGGAGTCCAAAGGTCTTTTCTAGTTCGCGCTCCAGCCTGACGATTTCGGCCAGTTCACTTTCTATGGTGATGCGCACCTCGTTGCGGGCGCGGGCATCGGCGAGCATTCGCACCACGGTGACACGCCCGACACCGAGAATGTCGGCAATTTCATTCTGCGTCATCTGCTCGATGAAATACATCCAGGCCGCGCGCAGGCGCAGCCGGTCGCTGCGGCTTTCGCCCGCGGGTTGTGTCGTCCCGGCCGGCCCGCCAGCCTCGTCTGACCGGCCTTTTCGCTGCGACTCTTTCGCCAATAGGTTGTTCCCCCGGAGATTTATGGACCGTCCGTGATTCTACGCGTGAACGCAAGTTCGCCTATTGACGGAGCTTGCGCGATCACAACAATGTTTAAGCATGGATCGGGCCACTCTGGCTGACTGATCCTAACCCGAGGCCCGCTATGTTGAGAGAACTGCGCGAAGAGATCCGCGTCAATCTTAAGGACCGGCTGCGCGATATCCGTCATGTCGTGCGGGCGCAGCGCCACGACCGCAGCATGGCCGAAAAGTCGGGCCATGCGCAGTTTCCATTGCGGGAAATCGAGGACCTGTTTGGCCATGCCGCCAGCGCGGTCGATGATGTCATCTCCATGGCTGGTACACTGGTTCCCGCCGACAGGGCAGGTTCGGCCAACGGCGCCAGAGGGTTTGGCGTCTATTTTCCGAGAGCCAGCGGCGAACCGGTGCGGCAGGGCGAGCGACATTTCCGCCGCGACATGTATGCCATGGCCAAGGCGCTGCTTTCGGCGGCTGGCGTCGTCGACCCGCGCATCTCCGAAGCAGCCTTTGCGGCGGTTCACGCCGCCATCGCAAACCGCAATGGCAGGCTGGTCGGCGCGCTGCGGCAGGCGCAGGGCGACAGCGCGCGCCTTGAAACGGTCGCGGCGCTCAGCGCCGCCATGGTGATCGAGGCGATGAGCCATCGGCCGGTTCAGATACCCATGTCGGAACCGGCTCCCGAAGCACCGATTGCCTTCGACCGCTCGGTCGAGATCGCCTGCTTGTCGACGCTGGCGCTGGCCTGCGGCACGGCCAGCCTCAGTTCTGATGCTGCCAACGACAACGTGACAATGGCGTCGCTGGTTGTCGATGCCAGGCTCGAGCGTATTCAGACGGCCCTGGGAAGCGATGACCGACAAGCGCAGCTCAGCTCGATCTTTGCTTCTCTGCTTGGCCATCTGCGCTAATCGGCACCTGTTGCGGCCAGGTCCGCAATCGCCTTCTTGGCGCGCGGAATGGAAGCCGGGCTCATCGACAGTTCGGTCAGGCCCATCTTGAGAAATGCCGGGATGAGGTCAGCCCGCCCCGCCGCCTCGCCGCACATGCCAACCATGATGCCGGCTTCAGCTCCCGCCTTGGCGGTCATTTCGATGGCCATCATCACCGCCGGGTTGGTGACGTCGTTGAGAGCGGCAACCGTCGGGTTGAGCCGGTCTGCGGCCATCACATACTGCGTCAGGTCGTTGGTACCGATCGAGAAGAAGGCGACTTCCTTCGCCAACAGCGGGGCGATCAGCACGGCAGCCGGTGTTTCGATCATCACGCCAAGGTCGAAGCGTGCAAAGGGTTTTCCCTCGGCCTCCAGTTCGGCGGCGCATTCGTCGATCAGGCGGCGGGTAGCCAGCACCTCGCCAACGGTCGATACCATCGGCAGCATCACCTTCAGACCGCCATGCACCGCTGCACGCAACAGCGCGCGCAATTGCTGCTTGAAGATATCGGGGCGGTCGAGGCACATGCGGATGCCACGCCAGCCGAGGAAGGGATTTTCTTCCTCAGGAAAATCAATTCCGGCGATCGGTTTGTCGCCGCCAATATCGAGCGTGCGGATAATCACCGGATGCGGCGCAAAGGCCCGTACCGCAGCGCTGTAGGTTTCGGTCTGCAAATCCTCGGATGGCAGATGCATGTGGCGCATGAACAGGAGTTCGGTGCGAAACAGCCCGACCCCCATGGCGCCGGCCTCAAGAGCTGCCTCGATTTCCTCAAGCGAGCCGATATTGGCGGCCACCTCGATGATCGTGCCGTTACGAAGCGTTGGCACCGTGTCCTTGAACACCGACAGCGCTTCGCGTTCCTTTGCCGCGCTCTCGATGCGGGCTTCGAAGGATTGGCGGATGGTGGCGTCTGGTTCTGCGACAACGATGCCTGAATTGCCGTCGACCGCCGCGATTTTCGCATCGCGAAGCTCAACGATGCGTTCGCCCAGCCCCAGCACTGCCGGGATGCCATGGGAGCGGGCGATAATGGCGACGTGCGAGGTGGCACCGCCATGGCCGCAGACAATGCCGCCGATGCGTTTCAGCGGCGCGCGGGCAAGATCCCAGGCACCGATATCGTCAGCAACGAGGATGGCGCCTTGCGGGATCTGTTCGAGGCTCACATCATCCTGGCCGAGCAAGGCAAGGCAGATCTGGCGGCCGACAGCCTGCACGTCATCTGCGCGGGCGTTAAGATAGGGGTCATCGACATTGCCAAATTCGGCAGCCAGCTTTGACGCTGCCGCAATCACGGCAGATACGGCATCGACCCCCTCACGTATGGTGGCCTGAGCGTCGCCGATCAGCGATTCATCAGCGGCAATGTCGCGCAAGGCGGCAACGATGCCGCGGTCGCCATCGGCGAGTGTCTTGTCCGCAAGCGCCTTGTCCATGCGGGCCTGAACCGTTGCCACCGCTTTGGAGAGTGTGGCGAGATCCGTGTCAATCTCGCTGGGCGACAATGCACGCTCCACCGGCTGAATATCAGGCGGGAAGTGAGCAAAAACCGGCCCGAGATACACGCCTTCGCTGGCTGCGACGCCACGCAGACCGCCTTCCAGCGGATTGGGTGCGGGGGCGGTGACGGGCTCTCCGGCGGTCGTTGCAGCGCTAGTGCCAGTTGGCGCAGCATCATCGCTGTCCAGCCCGGAAAGCGGGTTTTCGAGATACCCCACCAGTGCATCCAATGCTTCGATGGCGTCTGCGCCTTGTGCGCGCACGGTTACTTCCTGGTTTTCTTTGACCCCGAGCAGCATCAGCTTCACGGAACTCTTGGCGCTTGCCGATTTGTCGCCGCGCACCAGCTCGATTTCGGATTCGAAACTCTTGGCCAGTCGCACAAAGCGGGTGGCGGGGCGGGCGTGCAATCCTTCGTGCACCCTGACTATCGTCGAGCGTTCCATGGTCACTTACTCTGGTTGGTCGGGCGCCTTGTCGCAAGGCGCCAAAATTGAATTCAGGCGGCGATGGTGATGATCGCGCCGCTTCGTAGCGCCTCGACAAGGGCATTGGTGTCGACTGCCGAGGCGCAGATCTCGCCCGGGCGCTCGGCTTCAGCCGCGCTGTTGAAGGAAATCACCACATGGCCCATCTCGCGTACCTTGGCCCAGGCGGTATCGCCGACAGCCGTGATGGTGGCGGCAACGCTGCCAAGGGTGATCGACGCGCCTTTTTGCGGCGCGTCGTCGCTTGGACTGGCTTCAATCTCGTGCAGTACCGAGACTTCGGCAAGTTCGGGAGGCGAGCCATCTGCAAACAGGATGACGACGCCGCCTTCGGCAAGGTCCGCCACTTCGGGTCCAACGGATGTAATCCGTGTTTTCAGAAGAACCGTCATGATGGCGAACCTCTCATTTCTTGACCTTAGAACACCACCAGGCTGACCGCCCATGCGATCAGCACGGAGACGGGGCCCATGATCTGGCGGCTGATAAGCACCGCCGGAACGCCGATTTCGATGGTCTTAGGCTTTGCTTCGCCCAGAGCCAGGCCGACGGGTACGAAGTCGCAACCCACCTGCGTGTTGTAGGCAAACAGTGCCGGCAGTGCCATCGCCGGAGAGATGGTGCCGTTGGCGATCTGCGGGCCGATAATGGCGACACCGATCACCTGTGCGATCACCGCTCCAGGCCCCAGGATGGGAGAGAGGAACGGCAGGCCACAGATGGCCGAGATGATCAACAGACCAACGATATTGTTGGCCAGCGGTCCCATCGGCTGCGCAAGAACGTCACCAATGCCTGTATAGAGTATCAGGCCGATCAGCATCGTCACGAACGCCATGAAAGGCAGGACGTTGCGGATGACCTGATCGATGGTGCGGCGACCGGCGTTGAAGAAGATATTGACGACGCGGCCCATGACGCGGCCAACCGAGCTGATGAGCCCGATCAGTCCACCGTCGCTGGGAAGTGCCGTTTCCGCAGCCGATGCCCGGTTGTTGTTGCTCGATACCATTGCTGCCGCCCCCCCGGCGGTGGTTGAAGCCTCTGATCCATCCGCCATCACGATGTTGGCGGCTTTGACACCTGAGACATAGATGTCCTCGGTGATGAACTGGGCCAGCGGACCCGATTGACCGACCGGCGTCAGGTTAACGGTTGGAATGCGCTTGCGCGGATAGACGCCGCAGCGGGCAGTGCCGCCGCAATCGACAACCACGACCGCCATTTCGCTTTCGATGGGCGGAGCCTTGAAGCCGTCAACGGCTTCGCCTCCGGTCATCTCGGCAATCTGCGCGGCGATGGGGTGGATGCCGCCTCCGGTGACGGAGACGATCTTGTTGCGTTCAGCGGTTGGCTCGATAACGAGCGGGCCGCCCCAACCCGAATTGCCCCGGGAGATTTTTACGGCTTTGTATGTCTTGGCCATGATCTCTCCTCCCGCCTAAAGCTCGACGCCCTGACGGCGTGCCATGATTGCGGTGATGCGTTCTGTCAGCATGCCCTTCAGCAGGATGACGACGAGGCCGACGATGGCGTACCAGATGGCCACCTTGATGTGGTACCCGGCAACAACGGCGCCCTTTTTCTCCAGCTCAAGCAGAGCCACAAGAATGCCACCCCAGACGAAGTATTCGCCCGGATTGATGTGCGGGAAGAGGCCGAGTGGCGGGTGAACGTATGACACCGCTGCGTCGTAGAAGGCGGGCTTGTGCTTTTCCTCAAGGAACGACCCGAACGTGTAGGCCATCGGGTTGGTGAGGAAGAAGACAGCCAGAAGCGGCAGCAGCGTGTAGCGGGTGAGCGCGATACGGCCAGCGCCGCGGGCAAGCCCGTGGACGCGTTCTTCGCCGACCAGTTCGGTGACGGCATAGAAGGCCGTCATCAGAACCACCAGCGTCGGGATGATACCCATGACGAAGCCGGCAAAAACCTCGCCGCCTTTCTGGAAGATGCCGATGAAGTATTTGCCGATGGCAGTGAGCCAGCCGAGCTGTTCTTCCTGAGACACTTCGCTCAGTTTTTCCTTGAACTGTTCGACGGTAAGCGTGCCGGTGTCGGCCTGCGCGAGTATGACCAGATGGTCTGAGGCATGCTCAACAGCGAGCCTGCCATGCAAAGCAGCATCCGTAACCATGGAACCTGCGATATGCAGGTTCTGTACGGCCATGTCGGCATGCTGCGCCAACAATGAAACGACTGACATATTTCCTCCTCCTTATGCCGCGGTCCGATCTGTCCTGTCGGCCTGCGGCTCCCTCTAAGCGTTCAGTGTCTTCAAACCGGACAAGCCCGGCCCTCTCCCTGGCTCCCGCCGTGCCTTGTCGATCTGTTCGACCGCCTTGCGCACGGCTTCAGCCACACCGGGTTCCCCCTCTCCCAAAATGGCGGGATTGGACCGGATCTTGTCGAGGGACGCGCCCTCGAATTGTTCGTGACGTTTGAATTTGGTGAAGACCGAGCGACCGCTCATCGTCATCACCCGCCGCACCACCATGTCCGGTGTGACGACGAGCAGCGCGATGGTGCCCTTGGCGAAGCGGCCGCGAAAATTTCCCGCGCCGACGAAGCCGTCCTGATATTTTTCGGTGACGCCTTTAAAGACATCGGCGTAGTGGCGCATCTGCAGCCATACACCGAGTGATTGCAACGCCCACACGCCTGCCAGAGCAAGCATTGCCCATTGCCAGATTGCCATTAGGCCTTTCCTCCCAGCCCCCGTCCGGTCGCGCTCTTAAGCCGGCGCGGCGAACATCAATTAGAGAACATTTGTTTTCTCAAGTGTCAATATGTTAGATCGCAACGGAGTTCAGTCCGCCACAGTGTCATGATAGTCTGAACGCCAAGAGGATGCGAAATGGACCTGCGTTTCAAGGACGAATTGGCATCGATGCCGGATTTGGGACACCGCCTGCGGCGGTTGCGGTGGTTCAATGTCACTTTTCGGGCCAATGCCAAGGCGGTTGCCGCCGCCTACGGGCTGCGTTTTGATATCGACGCGGCGCGGCTGACGCGTGCATTTCTCGACTGGGTCGAGATCATGGAGAGCGAAAAGCGCTTCGCGGCGGTCAATCGCGCCGATTTCATCGTCTTCACCGCTGGGCTGGTCTTGCGCGAACTGATCCGCCAGGAGCCGGCGCGTGCGACCGTCGTCCCGCTGCGTGCGGGGGTCGCGCTGCCCTCGGAAAAAGCCATGGAGATCGTGCGCTTCTGGCCGGAAGGATTTTTGTACACAAACTACTGCGTTTCGGTGGTGTCGGCGATCTATGAGCAGGAGTTCGGTCAGGCACCGGCCATCGACCAATGTGCCGATGATCTGCGCACCTGGTGGTCCTACCGCGACAATGTCGCGGAGATGCCGTCCTATGCGGTTGCTTTCCTCGATCGTTTTCTTGGCGCCGAGCCCAACTGGGTTGCGCCGGGCAGTGCTGCGGCGCGCTATGCTATGCAGCAGGCATTGCTGGAGCCCGGGCGCCCCGGTGTCACGCTCACCGAGCCTCGCTCTTGAACAGTTGAATATTTGCCGATAGCGATGTGCAAAAATCGACGTTAAGGAAAGTGCGCGTGTTGGCATCTGGAAAGCTGGTTATTTTCGATTGTGACGGGGTTCTGGTAGACAGCGAGCCGCTGGCTGCGCAGGCTTATGAGCGCGTCTATGAAAAGCATGGCATGAAAGGTGTCGGTGCCGATATAATCGCCCAGTGCGTGGGCATGAAACAGGCCGACATTATCGTGAAGATCCGGGAGCTGACCGGACACCAGTTCCCCGCAGAAGCCGACGGCGACATCTGGGCTGAGACCAAGAGGCTATTTGATACGGAACTCAGCGCGACCCCGGGGATCACGGAATTTCTTCAACAGCTGCCGGCAGCGCGCTGCGTGGCCTCGTCGTCTTCGGTGGAGCGGATCAACCACAGCCTCATGGTTACTGGGCTGGCGGAGTTTTTCGGCGCCGACATCGTCAGCTCTTCGATGGTCAAGCGCGGCAAGCCGGCGCCCGACATCTTTCTGTATGCTGCTGCCAGCATGCAGGCAGAGCCGGCATCTTGCGTGGTGGTCGAGGATTCGCCGTTTGGCGTCGAGGGCGCGGTTGCGGCCGGTATGGTGGCGATTGGCTATACCGGCGGTGGCCATACCTATCCCGGTCATGCCGCACGTCTGATCGATGCGGGGGCGCGGGTCGTCTGCGCCGATTGGAGCGCGGTAAGGTCCGAACTTGCAGCGCTTGGCTATTACGACGCCGCCACGGCGTCGCGGTAGACACTTACTAGACCAGCATTCCCATCGGGTTTTCGATGTGGCGCTTGAAGGCGACCAGAAGTTCGGCGCCCAGCGCGCCATCCACCGCCCGATGGTCGGTCGATAGCGTCACCGACATCATGGTTGCAACGTCAACCTTGCCGTCCTTCACCACCGCGCGCTCTTCGCCGGCACCGATCGCCAGGATCGTTGCGTGCGGAGGGTTGATGACGGCGGCGAAGTCTTTGATGCCGAACATGCCGAGATTGGAAACCGCCCCGCTGCCGCCCTGATATTCCTCGGGCTTCAGCTTCTTGTTGCGGGCCCGCGCGGCCATGTCCTTGATCTCTGCCGAGATCGTCGTCAGCGTTTTTTCCTCCGCCTTGCGGATGATAGGCGTGATCAGCCCGCCCGGTATCGAAACCGCGACACCCACATCGGCGTGAGCGTGCTGCACCATGTTGGCCTCGGTCCACGAAACATTGGCGGTCGGCACATCGCGCAGCGCCAGCGCATAGGCTTTGATGATAAAATCATTGACCGAAAGCTTGTAGGCCGGCGCCTCGCCTGCATCGGTCTTGCGCATGGGTGCCGCCGCGTTGAGCTGGCTGCGCAGCGCCAACAGCGCATCCAGCCCGCAATCGAGCGTGAGATAAAAGTGCGGAATCGTGGTCTTGGCCTCGACCAGCCGCCTTGCGATGGTTCTGCGCATGGTGTCATGCGGAATGAGCTCGTAAGAACCTTCTTCGAACAGTTTCAGCACGGCATCGTCGGACATTGGTTTTGCAGGCGCTGCACTGACGGAAGCAGAAGCAGAGGTGGTTGGCGCCTTGGCACCGCCACCGGCAACCGCAGCCTCGACATCGGCCTTGACCACGCGGCCTTTCGGACCGGAGCCGGGTATCGTTGCGATATCCAGCCCTGCCTCGTGGGCAACACGCCGCGCCAGCGGGGTAGCACGGGCCGAGCCGCCGCTGCGTTCCATTTCTGGAACAGCAGCGGGGGGGCCGGCATCGACCGCGCGCTCCTGGGAGGATGGAGCGGGAACAGAGGTTTCGGCCAGAGCCGAGATGTCAGGTGGCGTCGGCGCTGACGGTGCTGCTTCGCCTTCCGCAAAGATCCAGGCGACGGCCTCCCCGACCGGGATATCAATCCCCTGCTTGCCGGAAATATTGCGGATGATCCCGCTTGCCGGCGCGTCGATTTCCATCGCCGCCTTGTCGGTTTCGATCTCGAAAAGCACGTCGCCCTGCTTGACCGCAGCGCCTTCCTCGACGAACCAGCGCGAAATCTGGCCGGTCGCCATATCCATATCGACTTTTGGGAGAATGACCTCGACCGGCATTTTCTAGCGCTTTCCCGTGATGAGCGCGCGCGCGGCCTCGATAATGTCCGGCACCTGCGGCACCGTCGCCTTTTCAAGTTCAGGATTGTAGGGGATCGGCGTTTCCGCGCCGCCCAGCCGCACGATGGGTGCGTCGAGATAGTCAAAAGCCTCGCTCTCGGCCACCATGGCGCTGATCTCAGCGCCGATGCCAAGTGTCTTCACGGCCTCGTAGACGCAAAGGAGCCGCGAGGTTTTCTTGACGCTTTCGATGATCGTCGGCTTGTCCATCGGGCGGATGGTGCGCAGGTCAACCACCTCGCAATCGAGCCCTTCCTTGGCCAAAGCCTCTGCCGCTTCCAGCGCCTTGTGCACCATGATCGCGGTGGCGACGATAGTGAGGTCCTTGCCCTCGCGGCGGATCTCGGCCTTGCCGATGGGCACGGTGTAGTGGCCTTCGGGCACAGGGCCTTTCATCTTGTAGAGCAGCTTGTGCTCAAAAATCATCACCGGGTCAGGATCAGCAATGGCTGCCAGAAGCATGCCCTTGGCATCATAAGGCGTTGCCGGCTGTATAACCTTCAGGCCGGGTACATGGCCAAGCCAGGCTTCAAGGCTCTGGCTGTGCTGGGCTGCCGCGCCGGTGCCTGAACCAGCGGGAAAGCGCATGACCACCGGAACCGAAACCTCGCCGCCCAGCATGAACCGCATCTTGGCTGCCTGGTTGACGATCTGTTCCATTGCCAGCGTCGCGAAATCGGAGAACTGGAACTCGAAGATGGGGCGCATGCCGGTCATGGCCGCGCCCACAGCGACGCCGGCGCCACCAAGCTCGGAGATCGGCGTATCCAGCACCCGGTCGGTGCCAAAGCGCTCGACCAGATCGCCGGTCACCTGAAAGGCGCCGCCATAGACGCCAATGTCCTCGCCCATCAAGAACACGCGCTCATCGGCTTCCATGGCGATTGCCATCGCCTCCTGGATCGCCTGGGCGTAGCTCAGTTCACGCACCATCGCGTCCATATCAGGCATGCTCCGTGTAGACATAGTCGGTCAGGTTGGCGATTTCCGGCATCGGGCTTTCCTTGGCAAAGTCGATGCCTGCGGCAATCTCCTGTGCCACGCTCTCGCGGATAGCCTCGATGCCACTGTCGTCGATGATGCCGAATTCACGCAGTTCCTGCTCAAACAGGGTGATCGGATCGCGGTTGGTCATCCAGTCTTCGATCTCTTCCTTGGTGCGATAGCGGTTGCGGTCACTCTTGGAGTGGCCCCGGTAGCGGTAGGTCTTGCTCTCGATCAGGGTCGGGCCTTCGCCGGCGCGCGCCCGCTCTATCGCCGCATGAGAGGCTTCCGCCACTTCGGAGAAATTGTTGCCATCGACAATCACGCCCGGCATCGAATAGCCGGCGGCGCGGTCGGCGATGTTCTTTACGGCTGTCGAGCGCTCGGTCGAGGTCGACATGCCATAGCCGTTGTTTTCGCATACAAAGATGACCGGCAGTTTCCAGATCGACGCCATGTTCAACGCTTCGTGGAATGCGCCTTCATTGTTGGCACCGTCGCCGAAGAAGGAGACGACAACCTTGCCGGTCTTCATCATCTTGGAGGACAGGGCAGCGCCCACCGCAATCGGGATGCCGCCGGCCACGATGCCATTGGCACCGAGATTGCCTTTGGCCACATCGGCAATATGCATCGAGCCGCCGCGACCCTTGCAATAGCCTGTGGTCTTGCCAAAGAATTCTGCAAACATGCGCTTCACTTCCGCGCCCTTGGCAATGCAGTGGCCGTGGCCGCGATGGGTCGAGGTGATCTGGTCGTCTTCGGCCAGCGGCATGCAGATGCCCATGGCACTGGCTTCCTGTCCGATGGAAAGATGCATCGTGCCGTGGATCAGACCGCGCGTGTAGCAATCCTCCGCGCCTTCCTCGAAGCGGCGGATCAGGTACATCTTGCGCAGCACTTCCTTCAACTGGCCGGCATCATACTGCCGGAAGGCGAAGGGCAGGTTGGTGGTGTCGGGTGCTTCGGCCTTGCGTGCGGTCGCCATGGTCATGCTCCTGCGCCATAGACGAGCTTGTCTTGCCGGGCGCGCAGTTCGGCAATCTTCGATCCCGCAGCAGGCGTCGCATTGGCATAAGTGATCAGCTCGCCCTTGCGGATCGGCGCGGTGACCGAGCCACCCTGCAACAGCCCGCAGGGCACGGCCTTGGCGGCGCGCGCCTCAGGCGCCGTCATGATCCAGGCGCGGTAGCAATATTCGCCGATGGCATCGAGCTTTTCGCCGGGCTTCATGTCCTTCTTGGCAACGGCGCACACTTCTGCCACCGGCTTTGCCAGCGGCACCATGTCGGCCTTGCCGTAGAGCACCACGCGGGCGCAGGTCAGCGGCACTTCCAGCGAGGTCAGATGGTAAGGCCGGTGGAAGGTGAAGTAAGGACCCTTGCCCATCTTCAGATCTTCCATCCGCTCGGAAATGCGTGGATGCGACATGTCGGCGATGACAAACACGCCCGGCGCAACGCCCTTGCCAATCGAATAGTCAACAACGCCGACCCTTGAGAGGACGCCGCCGTCTTTTTCCGGCACCAGCACTTTGGACAGGTCGGCCAGCGTTGCAGCTGGACCATGCATGCCTGGCTTGTCGGGCACCAGCCCGGTCGCGTTGGCGATAGCCGCCATCTCGACCATGGTCTTGGAACCGTCGACAAATTCCACCAGCATCCGCACATTCATATGGCGGCGCGCGGCTTCTTCTTCATATTCAGGCGGGATGGCGTCGATGTTGAGCGGGTTGTTCTTGCCCTTGCCAGCGGCCACAATCGGATGGCCCATAGCCGAGACAAACTCGATCAGTTCCATGCAGGAAGATGGCTCGTCGCCGGCACCCAGCGAATAGGTGACGCCCAGCCGGTCGGCCTCGCTTTTCAAGTAAGCGCCGATGGTGACGTCGGCCTCAACATTCATCATCACCAGATGCTTGCCGTGCTCCATGGCGCGCAGGCCGATCTCGGCGCCCACAGATGGCACGCCGGTGGCATCAATCACGACGTCGATCAGATCGTTTTCGATGATCAGGCTGGCATCATTGGTGACGGCTATTTTGCCGGCTTCCATCGCGGCTGTCATGGCGCTGGCATTGGTGGCCTCGCGCGAATGGCCTTCCTCGCGGAATGCAATGTCCACAGCCTTGTGGGCATTGGGAATATTCAGTTCGCTGATAGCGCCGATCTCGATGCCGGACATATGGGCGACGCGCGTAACAATGTCGGTTCCCATCTCGCCAGAGCCAATCAGCCCGATGCGGATCGGTTTGCCAGTCTCAGCGCGCGCCAGAAGATCGCGCGCAAGTCCGGTTGGTGCGACGTTGATGGTCAATCTTCATTCCTCCCGAGTGACTTCGCGCAGTCCCATGAATAATGAACATGTGTCTTGCAATCAAGTCGAATGTTCAAAATATGTGGGGTGAGTGGTTAAGGGATGGGGTGATGGTGGCCGGCAAGCCGGAGGAGGCGCGATAAAGCGCAAGCCGAACGCCGCACCAGCGTACGGGTCAAGTCCGTTGGGGCATCACTGGACCAAAGCGCATCGCATGGTTGCGCGTCATTTCACGAAGGTGAGCGGATTACAGGCACGCAAGCCCCTTGCAATCTATAGTTCCGGCAGTGTCACGAAGGGGTCTAGCGTGCGAACACCCAGAGGTTCGAAATGCCTGAGATTGCGGGTCAGAACGCTCAATCCATGGACCTGAGCCGTAGCTGCTATCGCAATGTCTTCGAACCCCGGCTGGTGAGCGCGTGCGACATCAAGAATCCGGCCGGCAGCATGGGCGCACTCCAAGTCGAATGGCAGAAGTTTCGTTGCATAGAGGAATTCTATGCTCTCCCACCATTCTCCAAGCGCCCGTGCCTTGGTCAAGGCACCTTCGCGCTCGGCCTTCGCGATACCGGCTTTGACTTCCGCAGCGGTGATGACCGACAGAAAGAGCTGCGGACTGGCTTTATCGAACCAGTCGACCAGCGGCTCAAAATTCCGCCGCTTGGAGGGAGCCAGCGCCGAGATGACATTCGTATCGACCAGAAACATCAGAGATCGACAGCACGGCCTGGTTTGTTTGCCAGCGCCTGGATATCACTTTCATCGCCTGGAAATAGCGTCAGCAAGCGTCCAAAGCTTGGAACGCGGGACAGCTTTTCAAACTCGTCGAAGGAAAGAACCACTGCTTCCTTCCTGCCGTGTCGGGTGATGATCGCCGGATTGCCGTTCACGGCCTGATCGATCACAGCTGAAAGTGTCGCCTTGGCGTCCTTGAGTTGAATTTCCCGCATCTGCCAACTCCAATGTGACTACAGTAGTCATATAGCCGCATTGATGCGATGGAACAAGGCGTTCTTATCTCGAACGCCTCACCCCTTCAGCACATCCACTCCCGGCAGCGGCTTGCCTTCCATCCATTCGAGAAACGCACCGCCAGCGGTCGAGACATAGGTGAAATCGTCGGCAGCGCCGGCATGGTTGAGGGCGGCGACCGTGTCGCCGCCACCGGCGACAGAGACCAGAGCGCCGGCGCGTGTTTGTGCGGCGGCGTGTTTTGCCGCCGCAACGGTTGCGCGGTCGAAGGGTTCGATCTCGAAGGCGCCGAGCGGGCCGTTCCAGACCAGCGTCGCGGCACGGTCGATCCAGGCGTTGATGGCTTCGATGGTTTTGGGGCCGGCGTCGAGGATCATCGCATCGTCGGGCACATGTTCGATGCCAACGACTTCACTGGCAGCGCCGGCCTTGAACTCGCGGGCGATGACACCATCGACCGGCAGGATGATGGCGCAGCCGGCGGTGGCCGCCTCGATCATGATCAGCTTGGCGGTGCCGGCCAGGTCATGCTCGCACAGCGACTTGCCGACGCTGGTTCCCCGCGCGGCCAGAAACGTGTTGGCCATGCCGCCACCAATGACCAGCGCATCGACCTTCTTCACCAGGTTCATCAGGAGATCGATCTTGGTGGAAACTTTGGCACCACCAACAATCGCCAGAACCGGCTTGGCGGGCTTGCCGAGACCTTTTTCCAGCGCTTCAAGTTCGGCCTGCATGGTGCGCCCGGCAAAGGCCGGGAGAAGATGGGCCAATCCTTCGGTCGAGGCATGGGCGCGGTGGGCAGCCGAGAACGCATCATTGATGAAGATATCGCCATTGGCGGCAAGCGCCTTGGCGAATTCAGGATCGTTGTTTTCATCACCCGCGTGGAAACGTGTGTTCTCGAGCAGAACAATATCGCCATTCGCCATGGCGTTGATCGTCGAAGCGGCCTCTGCCCCCACGCAGTCGGCAGCAAAGCCGACAGGCTGGTTCAACATGGCAGCAGTCACCTCAGCAACCGGCCGGAGTGAAAGGGACGCATCGGGTCCATTTTTGGGACGGCCAAAATGCGCAAGCAGAATAACTTTGGCACCCTTTTGTGAAAGCTCGGTAAGGGTCGGCAAAATGCGTTCGATGCGGGTGGCATCGCTCACCTTGCCGTCCGACATGGGCACGTTGAGATCGACCCGAACGAGCACGCGCTTGCCTGTCACATCACCAATCATGTCGAGCGTCTTGAAGCTGGCCATCGCGAAATTTCTCCTCAATAAAGTCGGCGGACCATATCGCGCGCAGGACTGGATGCAAGGGTGATGCGGGCATTTCGTGGACGGAGCATTTTACGGGGCGCAACGGCCCGTTCTGGCGCCAAACCCGGAGCAAATGCTCGCTGTGCTCCGCTTTGTGGATTGATTGTCCGTCGTTATCGGCGCCTTGTTCGTCAAGCCATTGAGGTGCCTCGAGGAAAACCGGCGCAAATGGTCCACGTCACGAAGATCTATCCATCAGAGGTGGCTGCTTCTTCGGCTTTGCGGGCTTGCGCCACGATGCGTTGGGCGCGCTTTTTGGCTCGGTAATTGACCCAGAAAATACGGGCTCGGTCGCCAATTTCGGCGATGCTGAGGAATACGGGCACAGTAGGCTGGATCGCAAGGGGCTCGGTCGACAGTCCGACCGAGATGATCCGGCCTTTCTCGTCGACATCGCGCACGATCAGCTCGATCGGCCCGACCATGACCCGGTCGGCATATTCGGCACGACCGCCAAACCGCTCGTTGAGCAGGGCGGCAACCGTCATTGTCTGCTCTGCATCGGTCAGCCCGATGCCGTATGCGGCCTCCAGTTCGGTGGCGGGGCGGTTGGGATCGACGGCAAATGCGCCAAAGAAATCCTCGTCTTCCGGGTCAACTTCGGTCCGGCTGGCAAACAGACGATCGAGCAAACGCGGGTAGCGGTCGGGCACGAAGATGTAGACGTGGTCGCCAGCAGCAATGCGCCCAGCATCCTGAAACCGCATGGAGCGCCCGTCGCGCACAACCAGCGAAGGCCTTGCCCAGCGGGGAATGCGCTGCCCGCGCGCCACCGGGCTGCCGGCAGCCACGGTGTATGCCAGAAGCTCATGGTGGGCTGAACCCGGCAGTTCAAGCTCAACCTTGTCGAGCGGGCCAAGCCGCGCCGGTACGATCAGCTTAAGCCGCCGTGCTATTGGGCCGATTGTCCAACCTTGCACGACAAGCGAAACCAGAACCACGATGAAGGCGATATTAAAAATCTGGCCACCATGCGCCAGCCCGCCAATCAATGGTGTCAACGCCAGCAGGATGGACACAGCGCCGCGCAGACCCACCCACGAGACGAAGGCCGTCTCCGCGCGGCCGAAACGAAAGGGCAAAAGGCAAAGCGATACGGCGAGCGGTCGCGCGATGAAAATCAGAAACAAGCCAAGTGCCACTGCAGGCAGCAGGATCGCGGGGAATTGTGAAGGCGTCGCAAACAGGCCGAGCACCAGGAACATGATAATCTGCGCCAGCCAGGACATACCGTCTTGAAAACGCTTAAGAATATTGGTTGCTCGAATTTGGGAATTGCCGGCAACCAGACCGGCAACATAAACGGCGAGAAATCCTGAGCCTCCGATCGTGCCGGCACCGGCAAAGACCAGCAGCGAAAGAGTGAGCACAAAAATCGGCAAAAGACCGCTGTCGAGATTGAGTTTGTCGACCAGGCGCACGATAGCCATTCCGCCCAGTACGCCGGCAAGCGCCCCAAGCCCCATGTTCTTTATGAAGCCGACGATGAGGTCAGTGAGCAGGACCTGGGCTTGCGGATCCGCACCGAGGGAAATCACTTCCACCAAAGTTATAGTGAGGAAGATGGCGATGGGATCGTTGGTGCCGGATTCGATTTCGAGTGTTGAGCGCACGCGGTCGCGGAGCGACAAATTGCCCGCGCGCAACAGGAAAAACACCGCCGCTGCATCCGTTGACGCAACGGCTGCGCCCAGCAGAAAAGATTCCAGCCAGCTAAGCTCAGTCAGGTAGAAGGTGGCAGCACCGAAAATCAGCGTGGTGAGCGCGACGCCGATCGTGGCGAGCGACAGGGCCGGAAGACCTGCCTGACGCATGGCGGTCAGTGGAGTGCCAAAACCTGAATCAAAGAGAATAATCGCCAACGCCAGAGAACCGATGAAGTAGGCGAGCGACGCGTTGTCGAAGCGGATGCCAAGGCCGTCCACGCCGGTTATGAGACCAATGGCAAGGAAGAGCAGCAACAGTGGGGCGCCGAAACGGAAGGCGATAAGGCTCGAAAACGCCGCCGCCAGCACAAGGGCCGTCGACACGAGCGTTACGAGGTATATCGTCTGATCCATGCGCGCGTGTTTTCCCTGGTGATTTCCTGCGTCGCCGCAGAGTGCGGCGAAGACAAGGCCGCAGCAAGTATTTGATCCTGTTACGGCTTCAGCATTAAAATTATTTGGCACAAGCCTAAACGAAAAACGCCCGGCATGCCGGGCGTTTTGAAAAAAATATACTTTAGCAGGCTCAGGCGATGGTTTTTCCGAAGGCGACCGCCGTGTCGCCCATGCGGTTGGAAAAGCCCCATTCATTATCATACCACGACAGCACCGAGACGAAATTGCCGTCCATGACCTTGGTCTGGTCGAGCGCCACCGTGGACGACGCCGGATCATGGTTGAAGTCGATAGAAACGTTCGGGTGCATTGTCACCGCAAGCACGTTCTTGAGCTTGCCCTTGGAGGCAGCGATAACAGCATTGTTGATCTCTTCGACCGTTGTAGCGCGCTTGGCGATGAATTTGAAATCCACCAGCGAGACGTTCGGCGTCGGTACGCGGATCGAAATGCCGTCGAGCTTGCCCTTCAGCTCAGGCAGGACGAGGCCGATGGCCTTGGCGGCACCCGTCGAGGTCGGGATCTGCGAAAGCGCGGCCGCGCGGCCGCGATACAGATCCTTATGCATGGTGTCGAGGGTTGGCTGGTCGCCTGTATAAGAATGGATCGTCGTCATCATACCCTTTTCGATGCCGACGGTCTCGTTGAGCACCATTGCCAGCGGTGCAAGGCAGTTGGTGGTGCAGGACGCGTTGGAGACCACAAGGTGGTCCTTCGTGATCTGGTCGTGGTTGATGCCGTAGACCACCGTCAGGTCAGCGCCGTCGCCAGGTGCCGAGATCAGGACGCGCTTGGCGCCGGCTGTCAGGTGGGCTGCAGCCTTGTCACGCGCTGTAAAGATACCGGTACATTCCATCGCGATGTCGACGCCGAGCTCTTTCCATGGCAGTTGCGACGGATCCTTGATCGCGGTGACCCTGAACTTTTCCTTGCCAATCGAGATGGAGTCACCGTCGACGGTGACTTCATGCGGGAAGCGGCCATGCACGCTGTCGAAACGCAGTAAATGTGCGTTAGTCTCGACCGGGCCCAGGTCATTGACGGCGACGATGTCGATATCCTTGCGCCCCGATTCATAAATCGCGCGCACGATGTTGCGGCCGATACGGCCAAATCCGTTGATGGCAACTCTGACTGTCATGGTTGGTCTCCTGGAGGCAAGGGTGCGCGGTAGGACGAGAATTGTTCTGAGCCCGGCTGCAGCATGTGCGAGCCGGGAAGCACGGTTCATACCGTTGCTTCAGCCAACAATCCAGCCGAAGCAACGATATTTGATGGGTCCAGACGTCCGGCGCTCAGCCGTGAATTCTGGTCTCGGCAGCCTTTGCTGCATCTTCGGCGGTGATGCCGAAATGCGCATAAAGCTGCTCGATAGTGCCGGACGCACCGAAACCGTTCATTCCGACAAAGAGCCCGTCGGAACCGATGAAGGCATCCCAGCCCTGTCGAATGCCGGCCTCGATCGCCATTTTTACCGACGAGTCACCGATCATCTTGCGGCGGTAGTCATCCGGTTGCTTCTCGAACAGTTCGAAGCAGGGCACCGAAACGACGCGGGTACCGTGGCCGTGACTCTGGAGAAGCTCGCGGGCTGCGAGGGCGATTTCTACTTCTGACCCCGACGCGAAGATAGTCACAACGGCCTCCCCATCGGCGGCTGCCAGTTCATAAGCGCCGTAGCCGCAGAGGTTTTCTGCAGAGGCTTCGGTGCGCACCGCCGGCAGATTTTGACGGGTCAAGGCGAGGGTCGAAGGCGTCTTTTCCGAACGGAGAGCAAGCTGCCAGCATTCGGCAGTTTCCATGGCATCGGCCGGGCGGAACACATTGTGGTTCGGGATAGCGCGAAGTGCTGCCATGTGTTCGACAGGTTGGTGGGTCGGGCCATCCTCGCCAAGGCCGATGGAGTCATGCGTCATGACGAAGATGGAGCGGATGCCCATCAATGATGCCAGACGCATGGCTGGACGTGCATAGTCCGAGAAACACATGAAGGTGCCACCGTAAGGCACGACGCCGCCATGCAGTGCCAGGCCGTTCATGGCCGCAGCCATACCGTGCTCGCGGATACCGTAATGGATGTAACGTTCGCCGAAATTGTCAGCGGTAATGTTTTTGGTCTGGCTGGTTTTGGTGTTGTTGGAGCCGGTGAGATCGGCCGAGCCGCCAATGGTTTCCGGCATCGCGCCATTGATGACCTCAAGCGCCATTTCGCTTGATTTGCGGGTCGCGACCGTTGGCTTGTCGGAGGCGAGCTTCTTTTTGTAATCGGCAATTGCTGAATCGAGTCCACCGGGGAGTTCGCCGCGCATGCGCCGCTCAAACTCGCTACGGATGCCGGCTTCAACTGCTGCAAGCCGCTTTTCCCAACCGCTACGGTCTTGGCCGCCACGCTTGCCTGCCGCGCGCCATGCGTCGAGAATATCGGCGGGAACTTCAAACGGCGCAAAGTCCCAGCCCAGCGCCTTGCGTGCACCGGCGATTTCTTCGGCTCCAAGCGGTGAACCGTGGGCCTTGTTGGTGCCGGCCCGGGTTGGCGCGCCAAAACCGATGGTGGTCTTGCACGCAATCATTGTCGGGCGGTCGGATTTTTGGGCCGCTTCGATGGCAGCTGCAATCGCCTCCGGGTCGTGGCCGTCGACATGGCTGGCGTTCCAGCCCGAGGCCTTGAAACGTGCCACCTGATCGGTGGAATCGGCCAGCGAAATTGCGCCGTCGATGGAAATGTTGTTGTCATCCCAAAACACGATGAGCTTCGAGAGTTTTAGATGACCGGCCAGCGAAATTGCTTCCTGGCTAATGCCTTCCATTAGGCAGCCGTCACCTGCGAGCACATATGTGTGGTGATCAACAAGATCGTCGCCGAACTCGGCGTTCATGATGCGCTCGGCGAGCGCGAAGCCGACCGAATTCGCCAGGCCCTGACCCAGAGGGCCGGTGGTGGTCTCAATGCCGGCAGCGTGGCCATATTCAGGATGGCCGGCAGTTTTCGATCCCAGCTGACGGAAATTTTTGATCTCGTCGAGAGTGATATCCTCGTAGCCGGTGAGATAGAGCAGCGAATAGAGCAGCATCGAGCCGTGGCCGGCGGAAAGGATGAAACGATCACGATCGGCCCAATGCGGGGCTTTCGCATCGAACTTCAAAAACCGCGTATACAGCACCGTAGCGATGTCGGCCGCGCCCATCGGCAGGCCTGGATGACCGGAATTGGCCTTCTCAACGGCATCCATGGAAAGGAAGCGGATCGCGTTTGCCATCTTGTCGTGCTGGTCGCGTTGGGTCATGGGGGTCTCGCTTGTCGCTGGAAAATACGGGCAGGACGCGCCCGGTGAAAGCCGCGCGACACATAGCAGTTGCGCCCGCTCTGTCAATAAATTGGGGTCCGATTGGTCTCGCTGGCAAGCAGCTGCTCGTCGATAGCGGGGGAAAGCGAGGTATCCCACATTGACGCTTATTCAACCGCTGCATAATGTTTCTTTAGTAACACGTTATGAACGCGTGCGATTCGGGGGCGGCAGGCTTGGAATTGAGGCCATGACCGGAGAAACAACACTCAAAGAGGTCATTGCGCGGCTGGGCAAGGCGATCGAGACGCTGGAAAATGCGTTCGAGGCGCGGCGTGAGCAGGAGCAGGATTACTCCGAAGCCGAGGCCGAAGTTCAGCGGATGAACGCTGATCGCGCGCGCCTTGCGCAGGAACTCGACAGCTCGGAAGCGCGGGCAGACCGGTTGGAAGAAGCGAACAAAGAAGTTTCGCGCCGGCTCGTGACGGCGATGGAAACCATCCGCGCTGTTCTCGACAGATAGGATTTTTGGCGATGGCTCAGGTCACGGTGACAATCGACGGCAAAGCCTATCGAATGGCGTGCGACGAGGGGCAGGAAGAGCACCTGACCGATCTCGGCGACCGATTTGACCGCTATGTCTCGCATCTTAAATCGTCTTTCGGTGAAATCGGCGACCAACGGTTGACCGTCATGGCCGGCATCATGGTGATGGACGAGCTTTCGGAATTACAAAAACGCATCAAGGGGATGGAAAGCGAAGTCACCACGCTTCGCAAGACGCGTGATGAAGCGCTGAGCAAGGCCGACAAGAACGACGCCGCACTAACCGGAGCGCTCAGCGGACTGGCCGAACGCATGGAAGGCCTGGCCATGAAGCTTGCCATGGGCAAATCGGCCTAGACAGGGCAAAAACCCATGACACTGCATGTCGAATGCGGCGATAACCTCTCAGCCCTCTATCTCCTCCTTCAGCATCTCTAGTTCCAGCCATTCCTCCTCGAGCTTGCCAAGCGTTACGCGCTCCTTGTCGAGCGCGGCGATAGTTTTCTGGAAACCTTTGGGGTCGCGCTCGTAGAAGGCGGGATCGGCTATCGAGTTTTCAAGGGAGGAAATGGATGCGTTGATGGCTTCCATGCGCTTGGGCAATTGCTCAAGTGCGAATTTCTGCTTGTAGGAAAGCTTTTTCGAAGCATCTTTCTCTCTCAGCGGCGCTGAGGCTGATGCAGTGGGAGATGACGGCCCCTCGGCTTTGCTGCGCGCCTTGCGATCCTCGAGCTTCTTGCCCCCGCGCTGCGCCAGCATGTCTGCGTAGCCGCCAGCATACTCCACCCACACACCGTTTCCATCGGGGGCAACTACGCTTGTTACTGTGCGGTCGAGAAAGTCGCGGTCGTGACTAACGAGGATGACGGTTCCGGCAAAGCCGGCGACAAGCTCTTGCAAAAGCTCCAGTGTTTCCATGTCGAGATCGTTGGTCGGCTCGTCCAGTACCAGAAGGTTGGCCGGGCGAGCCAGAACGCGCGCCAGCATCAGCCGTGCGCGCTCGCCACCTGAAAGTTCGCGCACCGGCGTGCGCGCCTGATCGGCTTTGAACAGGAAATCCTTCATATAGGAGACGACGTGGCGCTCCTCGCCATTGACGACAACGGTTTCGCCCCGCCCGTCCGTGAGGAAGTGCATCAGCGATTCCTCCGGGTCGAAGGCATCGCGCTTCTGGTCGAGTGTGGCGATTTCGAGATTGGTGCCGATACGCACCGAGCCGCTGTCGGGAGCCAATTCTCCTGTGAGCATCTTCAACAGCGTTGTCTTGCCAGCACCATTGGCCCCGACAAAACCGACTCGGTCGCCACGCTGGATGCGGGTGGAAAAGTCGCTAACGATGATCTGTTCGCCATAACTCTTGGAGATCGATTTCGCTTCGACTACCAGTTTGCCGGATTCAGCAGCCTCACTGGCCGCCATTTTAGCGACGCCCTCAGCGCCGCGGTGGCCACGATAGCTCTGGCGCATGGTTTGCAATTCGCCGAGCCTGCGCATGTTGCGCTTGCGCCTTGCAGTCACGCCGTAGCGCAGCCAGTGCTCCTCGCGCACGATTTGGCGGCCAAGCTTGTGTTGATCGCGCTCCTCCTCTTCGAGAACCACATCGCGCCATGCTTCGAAATGTGCGAATCCCTTGTCCAGTCGGCGCGTCTGGCCACGGTCCAGCCATACCGTTGCACGGGAGACGCGCTCAAGAAATCGGCGATCATGAGAGATGACGATGAGTGCGGAGGATGAGCGGTTGAGCTCCTCTTCCAGCCATTCGATGGTGGCGAGATCGAGATGGTTCGTTGGCTCATCAAGCAGCAGAATGTCCGGTTCGGGTGCCAGTACCTTTGCAAGGGCCGCGCGACGCGCTTCACCGCCGGACAGGCTTTTGGGATCTTCTTCTCCTGTCAGTCCTAAATGTTCCAGCAGGTATGTCACCCTGTAAGGATCGTCGGCAGGCCCAAGCCCGGCATCAACATAGGAGCGCACCGTGGCAAAGCCTTCCATGTCGGGAACCTGCGGCAGATATCGGATTGTCACGGATGGATGCCGAAATAGATCACCATCCTGAAACTCAACGAGGCCGGCCGCAATCTTGAGCAGGGTTGATTTGCCGGAGCCATTGCGACCGACCAGCGCGATGCGGTCGCCCTGCGAAACCGAGATCGACGCACCATCCAGAAGCGGCGTACCGCCGAATGTAAGTTTGATACCGTCGAGGCGAAGAAGGGGTGGCGCCATGGCGTCTTAAAATTCCGTACCGGGGAAAGGATGGGCGATTAGCATTGCGCGACCTGAGCCAAGCTCGGCGCTGAGCTTGCTGGACACTTCGTTGGAAAGAGTGAGCGAGGAACCGAAAGGCACCTTTACCTCATCGAGCGGCCATTTCACGCCGGTGAGCGTCAACCCGCTGAGGGCGCTGAAGCCGATAATTGAAAACATTGTTCCTGGGGCATAATCAAACGTCGCATTGCCAGTTAGTAAAGGAATGCCTTCTTGCGCACCGCTGGTCAGCACAATGGGCGTGCCGGCTTCCGCCAGGCGCATTCCGATAGCCAGATGGAGGAAGGTGTGATCAATGCGTGGACCGCCGAAAGCGCCAGCTATAACAAGCGAGGTTGCGCCCAGCCGGAGCGCTGTGTCGACGGCGAGTTCGCCATCGGTCTGGTCCTTCTCAGCGGGAAACACTTCCCGTGGCACGGCTTCAAATTTCTGCGCCAACTCCTTGGTAGTCGAGTCGAAATCACCCACCCAAAGCTCGGGCGTTATCCCGAGTTCCGCGGCATGGCGGATACCGGAGTCGGCAGCGATGACGCGGCTGCCGGCAAGCTGTGCATCCAGCCGGGGCGTGCGAACAAGATCGCCGCCAAACAGGAGAGTGAAAAGGCTCATAGCGAGCGCTCTATCACGCC
The DNA here is from genome assembly GCF_015500055.1 of Mesorhizobium sp. NBSH29. Classification (NCBI taxonomy): domain Bacteria; kingdom Pseudomonadati; phylum Pseudomonadota; class Alphaproteobacteria; order Hyphomicrobiales; family Phyllobacteriaceae; genus Mesorhizobium; species Mesorhizobium sp. NBSH29. Next base: position 769,843 of record NZ_CP045492.1, on the reverse strand, counting down.
GGACCTCGAAAGCGGAAGGCGCAGAGCATCAACAATCGCTTGCGGAGCCGATCTCGGCGCCCTATGTGTCAAAACGCTCTAACGGGGTGCCGGTCGCTGCAAGGTGACAGGCTGAGAGGCAAAGGGGAAACCCGCGCCAACCCGCTGAACCTGATCCGGTTTGTACCGGCGGAGGGATTAGACGCTTTGCCCAGCGCCTCAATTCCTTGCAACTTTTAAAAGGAGACGTGGATGCGCGGGTTTTTCTCATTGATGCTGGTGGCCGGTCCGACCCTGCTTTCGTCTGCTGCGGTGGCGCAGGAAAAGCTGACTGTCTACACCTATGAAAGTTTTACCGCTGAATGGGGTCCTGGGCCCCAGGTCGAAAAAGCGTTTGAAGCAGAATGCGGCTGTGACGTCGAATTTGTCTCGGTCGCAGATGGCGTTGCGCTTCTCAATCGCGTCAGGCTTGAAGGGGCTTCGACCAAGGCCGACATCGTTCTTGGTCTTGATACCAATCTCACGGCTGAAGCAAAAAACACCGATCTATTTGTGCCGCACGGCGTCTCTGTTGAGGCGCTTACGGTGCCGAATGGCTGGAACGATGCAATGTTCCTCCCCTATGACTACGGCTACTTTGCGGTCGTTTACGACACTGAAAAGGTGAAAGCGCCGCCGGCAAGCCTGAAGGAATTGGTGGAGGGCGACGCCAACCAGAAGATCGTTATTCAGGATCCGCGCACGTCGACTCCCGGTCTTGGGCTGCTGCTTTGGGTCAAGGCTGTTTATGGTGAGCAGGCGCCGCAAGCTTGGGAGAAGCTCAAAGACCGCGTGTTGACGGTGACGCCAGGTTGGAGCGAGGCCTATGGTCTGTTCACCAAGGGTGAGGCCCCGATGGTTCTCTCCTATACGACTTCGCCGGCGTACCACATGGTGGCCGAAAGTTCTGAGCGGTATCAGGCAGCGGCCTTCAGTGATGGCCAGTATCTGCAGGTGGAAGTGGCGGCGATTACAACAACCGGCGCCAAGAACCCGCTGGCACAAAAATTTATGGCATTCATGCTGACGCCGGCATTTCAGGACGTTTTGCCGGAAACCAACTGGATGTTCCCGGCATCCGCTACGTCAAAAGCTTTGAACCCTGCCTTTGACAAATTGGTCAAACCGGCAAAGACGCTTATCATCGGCGCCGAAGAAGTGGCCGAAAACCGCAAAGCCTGGATCGATGAATGGCTGTCGGCAATGAGCAAGTAACCAAGCGCCTGCCAGTGCTGCCTCTCCGGAGAATCGCTGCCGGAATGGTAGCGTTGGCGGCTATTGGCGCGCTTCTGGCTGGAGCTTTCGTCGGCTTGCTGGTGGAAGCCGTGCGAGACTGGTCGGGCGCGCTAGGCGCTTTCGATCCCTATATGTTGCGGGTTGTCAGGTTCACTCTGTTGCAGGGCCTGCTTTCGACGGTGCTTTCGGTCGGCCCCGCCATCATCGTCGCGCGCGCGTTGTCGCGACACCCGGCTTTTCCCGGTCGCGGGCTGATATTGAGATTGTTTGCGGTTCCACTGGGTTTGCCAGCCATCGTGGTAGCGCTGGGCGTACTGACACTTTATGGACGAGCGGGTTATCTGGCCGATGTACTTTCGCGGGCGTCCGGGGAGACATGGCCTGGTATTTACGGGCTTTCTGGCATTCTCGTCGCCCATGTTTTTTTCAACCTGCCTTTGGCAACTCGGCTTTTCCTGCAGGCGCTGGACACCGTGCCTGCAGACCAATGGCGACTGGCGAGCCAGTTGGGCATGCGGGCCGGCCCCGCTTTCAGGTTGATAGAGTGGCCTGTATTGCGTGCGGCCATGCCGGGCATTGCCGGCCTGGTGTTTATGCTGTGCATCACATCCTTCACCATCGTGTTGACGCTGGGTGGTGGACCGCGCGCGACAACGCTTGAAGTGGCAATCTATCAGGCGTTGCGGTTTGACTTTGATCCCGCCCGCGCGGTGGCGCTGACGGTTTTGCAAATCTTGCTGACGGCAATCGTTGTTGCCGCGCTTGCCAGACTAGGGGCCACCACGACCGGAGATGCCAACCTTTCGGTTGCGTCGGCCAGGGTTCGCGATGCCGGACCCTCCGAAACATTTTTCAACGGCGCGATGATAGGTACGTCATTGCTCTTTATCGCAGGACCATTGCTGGCAACTCTGGTTGCCGGTGTTGATGCTGATCTGGCAAGGCTTGCCGGTGAGCGGATTGTGCAGCGTGCGATCGTGACCAGCCTTATTCTTGCTTTGCTGTCGGCCGTGCTGTCGGTACTTCTGTCGCTGGCTCTCATTGCAACGCAACAAATGTTTAGATCACGGCGAACTCGCCGACGCCGGTTCATGGAACTACTGACCGAGATGGGCCCGGGCTTTGTCCTGGTCGTTCCCCCGATTGTCATTGGTGCGGGGTGGTTCATTTTGCTGCGCAACACAGTGGACGTTTTTGCCGTTGCGCCGATCATGGTCATAGCGGTCAATGCGGTGATGGCGATGCCCTTTGCCGTACGCGCAATTGGGCCGGCCTATGACGCGGCGAGTACACGTCATGAAAAGCTGTGCGTATCGCTAGGCATTGCCGGCCTGACGCGGTTTCGCTTGATTGACTGGCCAGCGTTGCGGGCACCCATCTTTACCGGACTTGCCTTTGCCATGGCGCTTTCGCTTGGCGATCTCGGCGTCATCGCGCTTTTTGGAAGTGATGCGGTGCAGACATTGCCTTACCTTCTGTATTCGCGGATGGGCAGCTACCGCACCGAAGATGCCGCTGGCCTGGCATTGCTGCTTGGGCTGCTGTGTCTCGCGTTGATGATTCTCGTCGAGCGACTTGGAAAACGCCACAATGTCTGATCCTTTAATGCCGGAAAGTGCAGCAGTGCTGCTGGACAAAATTGTCTTCAGCTATGGCGAGACTGCGATGATGTTCGACGCGGAGGTAGAGGCCGGCGCTGTCACCGCGATTATGGGCCCCAGCGGCTCGGGCAAGTCGACGCTTCTCAATCTTATCGCCGGGTTTGAGGTGCCTTCGCGAGGTCGCGTCTTGATCGGCGGAGTTGACGTGACAGGGCTACCCCCTGCAGATCGCCCAGTCTCCATGGTATTTCAGGAAAACAACCTTTTTGCCCATCTCGATGTCATCGCTAATGTCGGACTGGGACGCTCCCCCGCTCTCCGCTTGGCAGCCGATGACCGCGTCGCCATCGCGAACGCATTGGAACATACCGGGCTTGGCGGCAAGGAACATCGCCTGCCGCGCGAACTTTCGGGCGGCGAACGCCAGCGCGTGGCTTTGGCGCGCGTGCTGGTACGCGAACGTCCGGTTCTGTTGCTCGACGAACCGTTCGCTTCGCTTGGCCCGGCGCTGCGGCTGGACATGCTGGGGCTGGTAGAAAAACTTTGCCGCCAACATTCGATGACGGTGCTTTTCGTCACTCATCAGCCGGAAGATGCCCGGCGGATCGCTAAAAACATGATTTTCCTGGAGGACGGCCACATCTCTGCAGTTGGCCAAGCGTCTGAACTTTTCAGCAATCATGGGCCGGAAGCGTTCCGGCGCTATATCGGAACTGTTGCCGGATAGCAGCAATTGATGCGAATTGCCCGCAAGCAGACATAATTTGTCGCCACACCGGACCCAGCGGCAAGTTCATGGTAAGAGTTTGCAGCGATGAATCGCGCCGTACATGCGATGACACCGTACACCGAGAGGATAGTATTCTGCCGCCTTACCTTGCCGCTTCCAATTTGCGGATTGTTTCATCACCTGCGCGGCGGGGCAGATGGATGTTGTGTTGCGCGCTCGCGCTGCTGGCTGGATGCCAGACCGTCGGGCCGATCAATGAACAGGCATTCCAACCATCCAACAATCCAGTCACCGTCGATTCAGTTGCCAAAAATGACAAGATGGCAGTGCTCGCCAAGGCGCAGCACCCGCGCATTCTGGCAACCTATGGTGGCGAATATCCTGACCCCAAGCTTGAGCGCATGGTTGCCAAGGTCGTCGGCACTCTTACCTTCGACGCTGACAATCCATCGCCGCAAAGCTATCGCATCACTATCTTGAACTCCCCAAACGTCAACGCTTTCGCGCTGCCGGGAGGTTATCTCTATGTGACGCGCGGACTTTTGGCCCTTGCCAATGATTCTGCAGAGCTTGCTGCTGTGATCGCCCATGAGATGGGCCACGTTACAGCCAGTCACGGTATTCAGCGCCAGCAGAAGGAAGCTGAGGAAGTTCTCGCCAGCAAAGTCGTTTCCGACGTTCTTGGCGAAAGTTCGCTCACCAAAGTTGCCCTGATCAAGGGCAAGCTCAGGCTCGCGCAGTTCTCACGGAACCAAGAGCTGGAAGCCGATTCCATTGGCATCCGTGCCACCGCGAAAGCGGGCTATGATCCTTTTGCGGCGAGCCGGTTTCTGCAGTCAATGGCTTCTTACAGCAATTTCCGCTCGGTCACCGGGGCTCAGGATGCGAGCCTCGATTTTTTGGCCAGTCACCCGAATGCGCCGCAACGCATCGATCTGGCCCAGCGTCAGGCTCGCGGTTTCGGTACGCCTGACAGTGGAACTGTGGATCGCGACTCCTATCTGGCCGGCATCGATGGGCTCCTTTTCGGTGATTCACCTGAAGAGGGATATATTCGTGGGAATACCTTCCAGCACCCGGGCCTTGGCGTAGCATTTGCGGTGCCAGCCGGTTTCATGATCGACAATACCGCTGCCGAAGTGACTGCGACCGGGCCTGGAGACACAGCAGTTCGATTTGATGGCGTGTCAGTCGACACCAATATCACGCTGGCAGACTATCTACGCAGCGGATGGGTCACGGGCCTCGATGCTGGTTCGGTGCAGGCGACGACGATCAATGGCAACGAAGCGGCAACCGCGCGCGCAAGCGCGGATGGCTGGAAATTTGCCATCACTGTGGTTCGGTCTGGCGATCGCGTTTACAGGCTGCTCACCGCTGCACCTATTGCGAGCACGACGCTAGAGAGCATCGCACAGTCGGTTAGTGCTAGCTTCAAATCACTGACTGCTGCGGAGAAAGAGGCGCTTCGACCGTTGCGAATCCGGGTTGTGACCGTCAAGCCCGGCCAGACCGTGGGATCGCTATCAGCGCAGATGATAGGCGTTGACCGAAAGCTTGAACTTTTTGGTGTGCTTAATGCCCTACCACCCGGTGGCGGTGTTTCTGCCGGCGACAAGGTGAAGATTATCTCTGATCGCTAGCCGATGGCTGTGTCAGGCCGCCTGTGCGAACGATGGATCCACCTTCATCAAGGCCGAGCGGAGCTTTTCGATCGCACGAGTTTCAATTTGGCGCACCCTCTCCTTGGAGATGCCCAGTTTAGCGCCCAAAGCCTCCAACGTCGCGCCATCGTCCTGCAAGCGCCGTTCGTTGATGATTTTGAGTTCACGGGCGTTGAGGACCTCAAGCGCGCCACGGAGCCAAAGGTTTCTGCGCTCGATGTCGATGGTGTCTTCGACCATGGCGTCCGGCAATGGATCGTCAGCGACCAGAAAGTCCATTCGGTCTGCCGAACCGTTTTCGTCTACCAAGGGAGCGTTGAGGGAGGTGTCGGGACCTGAAAGACGGGAATCCATCATCGCCACATCAGCTTCCGAGACGCCCAGGGCGGTCGATATCTCACGATATATGGCTCCGCCAGGTAGCGGATCCGAACCTTGTGACAACTTTGCCCGCAAACGTCTGAGATTAAAGAAAAGAGCCTTTTGCGCCGAGCTGGTGCCGCCGCGCACGATGGACCAATTGCGCAGGATGTAGTCCTGCATCGAAGCGCGTATCCACCATGTAGCATAGGTTGAAAAGCGGATATCTCGTTCCGGTTCAAATCGTGCCGCTGCCTCAAGCAGGCCCACATGGCCTTCTTGGATGAGGTCGTTGGGGGAGAGCCCGAAGTATCGAAATTTGGAGGCCATCGAGATTACAAGTCGCATATGCGCTGTTGTTATCGCATGCATGGCTTGCTGGTCTCCGCATTCCTTCCATCGGACTGCCAAATCGTGCTCGTCCTCGCGTGAGAGGTACGGAGCCTTCATCGCGGTTCGGATAAGGGATCTGCGTGCGGCTTCTTCCATGCCAGGCTCCATGTTGCCTGGCACTCCGGCTCCATTTTGATGTCGACCTTGCCCGTCAGGGAAGGAGCGCTATCTCAGGACGTGCCGTTTTTTAGTAACGGCCAGGACATTTGCGCAACGTGCGATGGAGCCGTTTGTTCCATTCGACGCGGCTTATGACGAGCCAGCCGGGCCAAAAAAAACCCGGCGGCTCAGATGAGCATGCCGGGTTTTCCGAAGTCATTGTAAAGGAGGCTATGCGGCCTCTTCCTGCTCGGTTTCTTCATTGTCGGCCTTGGCGCCGCGCTTAGGCCCCTTGTTGAGGTTTACTTCAATAATACGAACCGCTTCTGTATCCGACATCTTGTTGACCGCAGCAATTTCACGGGCCATCCGATCAAGTGCCGCCTCATAGAGCTGCCTCTCGGAGTAAGACTGCTCTGGCTGGTTCTCGGCACGGTACAGGTCACGAACAACCTCGGCGATCGAGATCAACTCACCCGAATTGATTTTTGCATCATATTCCTGGGCGCGACGCGACCACATGGTGCGCTTCACACGGGCACGGCCCTGCAGGACCTTGAGGGCGCGTTCAACATAGTCAGTTTCGGACAGCTTGCGCATCCCAATAGAGGCCGCTTTGGCGACGGGAACTTTAAGGCGCATTTTGTCCTTCTGGAAATCAATAACAAACAGTTCAAGCTTGTGGCCTGCAACTTCCTGCTCGTCGATCGACGTGATTTGGCCTACGCCGTGGGCAGGGTAGACAATAAACTCACCGGTCTTGAAACCGTGACGCGTCGCAGACGCTTTCTTTTGCTGTTGTATTGCCATACGCCCTGAACTCCTGTTTTGGCACCAGCGAATATCCGCCGAAACCCGCTCGGCCGAAGTTTCTCGGCCATGGATGCTGCCTGGGCACACGAGAGACTGTCCGGAACATTGGAACGAGCGGCTGAGGACGTAGACATGCTAGTCCTGGCCCAAGTTACCCTGGTCCGAAGATTGACCCTCACCTTGCAATGATTAACGCTTCTGCGCCATTTATCGACGTTGTGTCACCGGCATGTTTTCGTGGTCTAGCACAAAAACACGCCAGAATCAACTATTTGCTGCAAGCGCTAACGTACGGAAACCGTCAATGCCTGCCAAACGGGCGTCCGGTTGCAGGCTTTTGACAATCGAGACAAAGGAGACTGATCAGTCACCTTCGCCAGGTTCGGGCGAGAAATATTTTTCGAACTTGTCCTCTACGCCGTCAAACTCCTTGGCATCGCCGGGAGCGTCTTTCTTTGCCGTAATGTTGGGCCATTTGCTGGCGTATTCGGTGTTGACCTGAAGCCATTTGTCCAAACCCGATTCGGTATCCGGCTTGATCGCGTCAGCCGGGCATTCGGGTTCGCAGACGCCACAATCGATGCATTCGTCGGGATGGATGACGAGCATGTTCTCGCCCTCATAGAAGCAATCGACCGGACAGACCTCGATGCAGTCCATGTACTTGCACTTGATGCAGTTGTCGGTCACGACATATGTCATATAAGGCTCCTGGCCGCCTTCGGATTTAGTGCTCCCGCCCGGTGAGGTAGCTGCTTTGCCGAGCTCTGGCAAGGGTACGGTTGCCTGCTACAGGCCATGGAAACGGAACAGTTTTTCATGGGGGCGAGGTGACCAGCGGCGCGCCCGCGCCCGTACGATGCTAGCCGGGATCTCGCAAGCGATCGGTCGCCCGCCGCTCCTTCTTGGTGGGACGGCCCGACCCAGCTTCGCGCTCGGGCAAAGCGCCGGTTGCCGAAATCGCCTCGCGCGGAAGCGGTTTGGGCGAAATGTCGTCATAGAGGCGCCGCGCTTCTTCCGCAGGGCCGCGGCGACTGCCACAGTCGACAATCTGATAGACCAGCAGTTGCCGATCAAGCGTAATGGTTAGCACATCGCCTGGCTTTACGGCGTGGGCGGCGTTGTCCGTCTTGACTTGATTAATCCGGATGCGACCGGCTTGCGCCAGTTTGGCGCTCAGCGAACGCGACTTCACCACCCTCGCAAAGAACAGCCATTTGTCGAGACGTTGGCGGCCAACAGCGGTCATAGGCAGCAAACCTGGCTACTTCTTTAACTGATCCCGCAGCGCCGCGAGCTTGGCAAAGGGTGAATCCGGGTCGATTCGAACGGGCCGCTCTTCACGCGGGCGCGGCTGGAACTCAGGTTTGGGCTTGTGATTTACCGGTGGACCTGGTTTTTTTCCCTGGAATTTCCGATCAAAGCGTTCACGCCCACCTTCGCGTCGAGGTTTGCCGACATGAGCGTCTCCTGCTGCTTCGCCCTTCGGTGCCGGTGCAGGGTTCGGTTTGCGGGCGTTCGACCGCTGATTGCCGCGTCTTTGCCCGGTGCGATCCTCGAAGCGGGCCTGACGCCATACCAGAATTGGCTTGGCTTCCTCAACCGGTGGTGTTTCGGGGGAGGACGCACCCACCTCGCTCGCCATGATCGAAGCGTCTGTGTGGCCCGGAACTGCAGGCGAAAGCTCGCTGATTTGAACCTCAATCGTCGACGGTTCCTCAGAAGCCACAGGCGCTACCGCTCCAGCGGCCAGACTGGAATCGCCTACTGTGGCTTCTTCTTCGGCGAGTTGCAGATTAGCGGGCTCGGCATCCACTCCTGCGGCGAGATGGGGTACGGTGCTGCCCGGCTCGGTCAATGCATCGCCTGTTGCGTCTGTTTCTGCGCCAGGCTCGGCTAGCTCTGCAGCTTCTGGGGAGACCGGGAGTTCAACGGTCTCGACTTCCGCCGCTGCTTTTGCCTGGACATCTTCAGCTTGCGCAGCGGCCTTTTTGACTTCTGCTGCGGCAGCGGCCTGCCGAACCGATTCGTCGAGCTCTGCCAGCTTTTGCTTGACGGAGCCGGCTTCCTTCGGCTCAGATCGGTAGCCTAGGCCCTTCAATATCTCCTCAACATCATCGGCAGTGGCGCCGAGGATGGACATCATTGCGGGGGTCACTAGAAATGTATTGCCGTCAAAAGCTCCATCCGGGCGAGGCCCGGTTCCCTGACGCCAGGCCAGCGCCGGGCGGATGAGATCGGCCAGCCGCTCGAGAATGTCGACGCGAACAGCGCGGCGGCCAAGATTGCGGAAGCCTGCGAGGCGGTAGAAAGTCGGGTCGTAGGTCGCGTCTATAACCACCGAAGTCCTACCTGCGGCGAGCGAATGAACAACATCGCCGAAGCCGGCTTTGTCCTTGCCGTCATGCTTCAGTGCCCAGAGCAGAGTTACCAAACCTGCCGGCCCCGGCTTCAAAAGCGCAGGGACAAAAATGTGATATGCACCAAAACGGACGCCGAGACGCCGAAGCGCGCCACGCGCATCTTGGTCGAGCGCTTTTACCTCGTCTGCAATGTCGCGTCGGTTGATTAGGCCGAAATTCTCGACAAGTCGAAAGGCAATGCCACGGGCGGTGCCCGCCAGCTGCTCGGCATCACGCAGGTCGACCAGCGGCTTGAGAAGGCTTTCGATCTGAAATCCTACAAAGCGTTCCGCCCGTACGGCGACTTTGTCGCGCGATTGTCCGGTTAATTGTTCGTCGGCCAAAAGAATGACGCGCGGTTTCAACGCGTCTTCGTCTGAGGTCAGCGTTGCGATGGGAGCGCCGATCCAGCGAAGCACGCCGTCCGAGCCGAGCGCGATATCGCTGTTGCCGGACGTGGAAAACCTCTCGGCACGCGCATCATATTCCAGCGCAAGCGCCTTTTGGGCGGCGGATTTTATGGCTTTGGCGTCTTCGCCTTCGGCGGTTTGGTCCGCGGTGAAGCGAAACCCCTGCAACTCGCCTACCGGATGGCCTTCGACAAGAACCGCTCCGGTTGGGCTGATTTCGGCTTCAAGCATGCTATTTTCTCTCAGGCGTCTCATAAGCACGGAAGTCCTGCGGTCTACGAAGCGTTTCGTCAACCGGTCATGCAGGGCATCCGACAATCTGTCTTCAATCTCGCGCGTTTTTTCCTGCCAGTGTGTGGGATCGGCAAGCCATCCAGGACGGTTGGAGACATAGGTCCAGGTGCGGATCTGCGCAATGCGATGCGACAGTGTATCGATATCGCCATCGGCAGAATCGGCGCGCCTGACTTGCTCGGCCATATAATTCTCATCGACATGGCCGCGCTCGGCGAGGTCGAGATACATGGATGCGATCAAATCCGAGTGTTGAGCCGGGGCAATGCGTCGATAATCCGGTAACGCGCACGCTTCCCACAAAAGCGCGACTCGCTCGCGGCTCGTCGAAAGCCGCCGAATGTCCGGATCACGCGACAACTGCTCCAGAGCCTGCGCGTCAACTGCCGGCAATGCGCGGGTGAGGCCGTCGGTAGGCGCCGGTGTTTCGATGGAGCGCTTCAAAGCATCGATATCGGTGAAATCGAATGCGGCGGTTCGCCACTGCAATATTTTAACAGGATTGAATTCATGCGCCTCGATCCGGCGCACCAGTTCATCGTCTAGCGGATCGACCTGGCCGGTCACGCCGAATGTACCGTCACGCAGATGCCGGCCGGCCCGCCCTGCAACCTGGCCGAGTTCGGCAGCGGTGAGGTCGCGATATTGAAAGCCGTCGAATTTACGGTTCTGAGCAAAGGCTACGTGGTCGACATCGAGGTTGAGCCCCATGCCTATTGCATCGGTTGCGACAAGATATTCGACATCGCCGTTCTGGTAGAGCTCAACCTGCGCATTGCGGGTCCGGGGGCTGAGCGCTCCCAGCACCACTGCTGCACCTCCGCGCTGGCGGCGGATCAGCTCCGCGATCGAATAGACCTCATCGGCCGAAAAGGCGACGATGGCAGAGCGGCGCGGCAGCCGCGTGAGCTTCTTTTGCCCCTCATATGCAAGGTGCGAAAGGCGCGGGCGGGTCACTACCGAAATGCCCGGCAAAAGCCGTTCCAGAATGCCGCGCATGGTGGCGGCGCCAAGCAGCAGCGTTTCCTCGCGACCTCGGAGTGTAAGTATGCGGTCTGTGAAAATGTGTCCGCGCTCCAAGTCTCCTGCCAGTTGCACCTCGTCAATGGCAACAAAGGCAGCCTTGGTTTCACGTGGCAGCGCCTCCACGGTGCAGACCGAGAAGCGGGCGCCGGGCGGATGGATCTTCTCTTCGCCGGTGATCAGCGCGACGTTGGCATGGCCGACCTTTTCGACAACCCGGCTATAGACCTCGCGTGCTAGCAGGCGGAGCGGCAAACCGATCAGACCGCTGCCATGGGCGACCATCCGCTCGATGGCAAGATGCGTCTTGCCGGTGTTGGTCGGACCAAGCACGGCGGTTACATCGCGGCCGGATACCGCGCCAGGACCGCTCTGTTTCGGCAGCATATTCATCGCAGAGATGGATCGCTTTCCTGTTTGGGTCCGTTAGGAGCGGACGAAAACGGCGGCACCGTAGGGCAAACGCCACCGCGACACATATAGGAAAAAAAAAGCAGAGCGAAAGCGCAAAATGGCTGCCAGTTAACGTTTGGAACGAGTCTGGAACGAATCAGCGACGAATCACTGACTCAGCCCTATTCAGGTTTTGTTCACGGCGACATCTAGCGAAACTGATGAAGCCTGACACCAGATGCTGAATCGTTGATTTCCCCGTTTTCGGCAAATTTCCTGCAATTGGTTAACGCGGGTTGGAGTTCACCATAACTAGCGTCTTGGTCATGGATAAAATCTCCTTAACTCCTCGATAGTGTTAACAAATTCCTTAGGCACTGGGAGCGGCCGGCCCCGAACAAACCAGTTTGCGTTAACACTCAAGCCAAACACGGAACGAAGCAGCTACGAATCAGATTTTTCGAAAGATTCTTGTTGTGTTCACCCCTACATATAGCGTCACGGCATCGGGCGTTCCCTAACGTCCATGAATGTGTGCCTTCAACTGATCAGTATTTTTCCCCGTAATAACCTTTCTGTCCTGTTGCGGGACATGCCGAAGTTGCGCGTCGAAGGACGCGAAGGAAAAAAAGCTGTGGTTTGCGCGCTGATTGGCCTGAACGCACGACGGGTACAATTGTGTTTACGCAAGGTCCGTGCGCACAACCGCACATTGTATGAGGAGGGAAAATCATGACCAAACGTTTGATTGCAGAGTTTCTTGGTACATTCTGGCTGGTGTTCGGGGGATGCGGCAGCGCGGTGCTGGCTGCGACATTTCCGGAAGTGGGAATCGGGCTGCTCGGCGTTGCGTTCGCCTTCGGCTTGACTGTTTTAACGATGGCCTATGCGGTAGGTGGAATCTCCGGGGGGCATTTCAATCCGGCCGTTTCGATTGGCCTACTGGCGGCGGGGCGGTTTCCCGCAAAGGACATCATTCCCTATGTCATGGCGCAGGTGATTGGTGCTATCCTTGCTTCGGCGGTGCTTTATAGCGTCGTGTCCGGGAAAGCCGATTTCACGTCCATTGGCGGCTTTGCTACCAACGGCTATGGCGATGCGTCGCCTGGGAAATATTCGATGCAGGCAGCGCTGGTGACTGAGGTCATGCTGACCTTCATGTTCCTGATGATCATTCTGGGCGCTACGTCAGGCCGCGTGCCGGCCGGCTTCGCGCCGATTGCCATAGGGCTGGCGTTGACGCTGATCCACCTGATCTCGATCCCGGTTACCAACACGTCCGTCAATCCTGCCCGCTCTACCGGGCCTGCGCTCTTTGTCGGCGGAATAGCGCTGCAGCAATTATGGCTGTTCTGGCTGGCGCCCATTGTTGGGGCGATCCTAGCCGGCTTTGCCCACAAGACGCTTATGGGCGACGAGCCGACGGCCTGATCAATGCTCTATCAAGAAAAAACGGCGCCTTGCGGCGCCGTTTTTTTGGCGAGATAACACCTGCTCAGACTACAAACTGCCCACCATTTGCGGTGAGTGTCGATCCGGTGATGAAGCCTGCATCGTCAGATGCCAAGAAGACCACGCAGCGGGCTATTTCGGCAGCTTCACCCAACCTTCCGACAGGGATTTGCGCAATGATCTGCTCGCGGATCTTTTCAGGAACGGCCATGACCATATCGGTTGCGATGTAGCCGGGGCAAATTGCGTTGACCGTTATGCCGGCCCGCGCGCCTTCCTGTGCCAGGCTTTTGGTGAAACCCAGATCGCCCGCTTTTGCAGCTGAATAGTTGGCTTGGGCAAACTGGCCCTTTTGCCCGTTGATCGACGAGATGTTAACGACGCGACCGAACTTGCGTTCGCGCATTCCCTGCCACAATGGATGCGTCATGTTGAAAACGCCGTTCAGGTTGGTATCCATGACCTCCTGCCACTGTTCGCGCGTCATCTTGTGAAAGGGAGCGTCACGCGTGATACCTGCATTATTCACAAGGATATCGATCGGGCCAAGATTGGCCTCGACCTTGCCGAGGCCATCCACACAGGCGTCGTAGTCGGCGACGGACCATCTATAAACGGGAATGCCGGTTTCGGCGTTGAAGCGTTCGGCAGCCTCATCATTGCCGGCATAATTTGCTGCCACATTGCAGCCCGCTTGCTTAAGTGCGACAGCGATCGCTGCGCCTATGCCCCGCGTGCCCCCAGTGACGATGGCGGTTCTGCTCATCCATTCCTCCCATTTGCATCAGCGATATCAACGGCGAGGCGTTGTTAACTCTTCTATCCGTCGATATCCGTTCCCGTGGTTGTCAGTTCATTGCTTCCACGCACATGGCCACACCCATTCCGCCGCCAATACACAGTGTTGCCAAGCCCTTTTTTGCATCGCGCCGACGCATTTCATAGACAAGCGTGTTGAAGATGCGTGTGCCCGATGCGCCGATTGGGTGGCCGATGGCAATGGCGCCGCCGTTTACGTTGACGATTTCGGGGTTCCAGCCCATGTCCTTGTTCACCGCGCAGGCCTGTGCTGCGAAGGCCTCATTGGCTTCGACCAGGTCCAGATCAGCGGCAGTCCAGCCGGCCTTTTCCAATGCCTTGCGCGATGCAGGGATTGGCCCGGTGCCCATCACTGCCGGATCAACTCCAGCAGTCGCCCAGGAGACAATTCGTGCGAGCGGCGTCAGGCCGCGCCGGGTTGCTTCAGCCTCGCTCATCAAAAGTACTGCGCCGGCGCCATCATTGATGCCGGATGCGTTTGCCGCAGTCACCGTGCCATCCTTCTCGAAGGCCGGGCGTAGCCGCTGCATGGCGTCGATGGTTGCGCCAAGACGAATATATTCGTCCTGGTCGATGATCGTGTCGCCTTTGCGACCCTTGATTGTCACCGGAACGATCTCGTCCTTGAATTTTCCGGCTGTCTGGGCGGCCTCCGCCTTATTTTGAGAGGCGAGGGCGAACTCGTCTTGCATTTCCCGGGTAATCTGAAACTGGCGCGCTACATTCTCTGCCGTATTGCCCATGTGATAGCCATTGAAGGCATCCCACAGCCCGTCGCGGATCATCGTGTCGATCATCGCAAAGTCGCCCATTTTCACGCCGCTACGCAAATGCGCGCAGTGTGGCGACAGCGACATGGATTCCTGCCCGCCGGCGATAATGATCTTCGCGTCGCCGGAGGCGATCTGCTGCATGCCGATGGCGATGGTGCGCAGGCCCGATCCGCAGACCTGGTTGAGGATCCAGGCTGAAGCCTCTTTCGGTACTCCTGCCAAGATAGCAGCCTGTCGTGCCGGATTTTGGCCCTGACCTGCGGTCAACACCTGGCCGAGGATGACCTCATCAACCTCTGCTGCGTCCACTCCGGCGCGGCTCAGCGCTTCCTTGATCACGAGAGCCCCGAGCTCGTGTGCAGGCGTCGCAGCAAAGGACCCGTTGAAGGAACCTACTGGTGTGCGCGCGGCGCTTGCGATGACGATCGATTCGGAAGCAGGCATAAGACGTCTCCAGATGTTCGGCGAGGTGCGGTGAGCTCTCTGCTTTTTTCTTGCTGGTTATCGGGGCCAAGTCAAACCGGAAATAGGCGTGGTGCAGGCATGCTGCAGCGTCGGACAATTTTGCTGTGCAGCATATTCCGCCCAGGAATGGGGCGCCTTCAATCCCGCAGTGCACAAAGCGCTTTCAAATCCGGTGGATTTGCGCATATCCTTTCCGGGTAATGACCGATGCCGGGATCCATCCGGTTGGGCGCACTGATTGGGGAGAGATCCGATGGCTGCTAAAGGCGATCCGATAGTCATCAAGAAATATGCGAACCGGCGGCTCTATAACACTGGCACCTCGACCTATGTGACCCTTGAGGACCTAGCCGAGATGGTTAAGCGCGGTGAGGAATTTACCGTGCAGGATGCCAAATCCGGAGACGACATCACGCATCCGGTGCTGACGCAGATCATTTTCGAGCTGGAAAACAAAGATGGACAGAACATGCTGCCGATTCCGTTCTTACGGCAGCTGATTTCATTTTACGGCGACCAGATGCAAACAGTAGTGCCGAGCTTTCTTGAGCAGTCCATGGTTGCCTTTGCCAAGGAACAGGAGCGGTTTCGCGATCAGATGAAATCTGCCATCGGCAAATCCCCCATAGAGGTGATGAAGATAGCGCCACCGATCAAGGCACTGGAAGAGCAGACGCGCCGTAACGTCGAAATGTTCCAGAACGCCATGCGCATGTTCATGCCGTTCCCGCCAGGAGGCGTCGCCGCAGCGCCAGCGCCAGATCCTGAAACAGTCACCCGAGACCCTGGTGACAAGCCGGACGACCTTCAGGAGTTGAAGGAACAGATCGCTGCCATGCAGCGCAAGATCGAGTCTCTCGGATAGAACCTTCTCGTTAAGAACCCACTTGCCACCGCGAATGCGCCTCCGGCTGTCTGTCGTCGAGATTTGGAGAATTGATAATTTCTGATCCCATGACCCTGGCAAACGCCAGCAAGATTATTGCGACTGCATTCGCGAAGGCGAGCGAAATGGGATTGAAGCCGCTTGGAGTTTCCGTGCTCGATGCCGGCGGGCACCTGGTTGCTTATCAACGACAGGATGGCGCGTCTTTTCTCAGGGCGCAAATGTCGGCGGGTAAAGCCTATGGTGCTCTTTCGCTCGGCATGGGCTCGCGCAAGCTGGAAGCCATGGCAAAAGAACGGCCGCACCTGATTTCCGGAGTGGCGGATGTTTCAGGCGGCAGAATAGTCGCTGTCGTTGGCGGGGTGCTCATCCGTGACGGCGCCGGTTTGATCATCGGTGCTGTGGGCATCTCGGGAGATACGTCCGACAATGACGAGGCGGCGGCCATTGCCGGCATCGAAGCAGCAGGATTCCAGGCTGACGGCGGCTGAATTCAGCTGAAGTTTACGTCGCGGCCGGCGGCGCGCAGGGAAACCGAGAATCCAGCGAGAACGTCAATCAGCGCGATCATCATCAGCGTGAAGAACACCGATGTTGCCGCGCCGCTGACCAGCAGGAACTCGACCAGAAATGCCACGAATACAAACGTCGATAGCAAATGATCGACTACCGAGGCGTTGGACGTGCGGGTGGATTTGACGATCTCGACGAACAGAACAAGCAGGCCAGTCATGACGAGGAGATCGCCCAGGGTCAGGGAGAACACCCCGCCCGACATCATGGTCACGAAAAACAACTCGCTCGACCATAGGTCGCGCGTGGCGGTTTCACCGAAAGCGCCGGCCAGCCCGAGATTATAGAGAATAAAGGGAATGATCAGCAGCGGCACGCTTGTGAGCATTGCGCTTCTCCGGTTCGGGGCTTTGACCTGTCCAGGAACATATTGGAAGCAGGAGAACGTCGGCGTCAAGGCGCCTTCGAACGCTGCTTTAGCGCGTGCGCAAACAAAAAAGACCGGCAAGAGCCGGTCTTCATGTGAAGCCTACGCTATTGCGAAGTTCAGCTCTTGGGGTCAAGCACCTGACGTCCGCGATACATGCCGGTCTTGAGATCGACATGGTGGGGACGGCGCAGCTCGCCTGAATTCTTGTCCTCGACATAGGTCGGGGCCTTCAGCGCGTCGGCGGAGCGGCGCATGCCGCGCTTCGACGGCGACGTTTTACGTTTTGGAACAGCCATTGAAATTACTCGCTTGTCGGTCGAAAAGCCCCATATTCCCATGTGAAGGGGCATAAGATACGGGCCGGAATTCTGAAAGTCGGCGTGCCTATACACAGTCGCGGTGACTTTGGCCAGCGCTTTTGGCGAATTTTTATCGCGGCAGCGGGGTACTTGCGGGCTTCAGTTGACGCATCCGACGTAATATCCGGATTTGCGCGCCCGCTTTTCGATCAGCGTGGCCAGGCGACGAAGGCCGGGCCCAGGCCTGGCCGGGTCGCGGGCGATAGGGTTGGGCAGGGACACGGCAAGGAGAGCGGCCTGACCGAAGGTCAAATCCTTGGCAGGGCGGCCGAAATGGTGCTGTGAAGCAGCCTCTGCGCCATAGATCCCAGGGCCCCATTCGACGATGTTTACGTAGATTTCCATGATCCGTCTTTTTGTCAGGACGGTATCCAAATAGAGCGCCAGGGGTGCCTCCAGTATCTTGCGAATGATTGAGCGTCCGCCCCAGAGATAAAGGTTTTTCACGGTCTGCATGGGGATTGTCGAGGCGCCACGCGTTCCCTCGCCGGACATGGCATCGTCAATCACGAGGTTCAGCTCAGCAAAGTCGATGCCCTTGTGAGAACAGAACTGGCCGTCTTCGGACATAATAATTGAATGCAGAAGATGCGGTGCCACTTCGTCTATCGGAACCCAGCGGCGATCATAGCCCCTGCCGCTCACCAGATCCTGCAGCATAAGTGTCGATATGGGGTGCACAAATGCCGGCCAATAAAGCAACGTCAGCAGAGCAGGTACCATGGCGAGCGCGCCACACAGCAGCAGTCCGCGCCGCAGCCATGTCCGCGGTCGCACGCCAAGCCGGTTGCGGCTGGGCTCGCGCTTGCGTTTTGGCGGCATCCCCAGCCTCTCCGGTTCTGGATCGACAGTTGGCCCGGTCAAGCCCTAAATCCCCGAGTTAACTTCCTACCGCATAAAGGCGTGGCGCGCAGAGCGCAACGCTTGAACGATATTCCGTTTGCCATTGGTGAATGCAAAACGACTTGACCGGTTCAGAAATTCGCTTCAACGCTCGCCGCGATGACAATGCCAGATGACACTTCCTTTGAACACGCGCTCGCGCTCAATGCTTTGCGCGTTGAATCGACCCTGCGCGACCTGCTGGATGGCAATGTGCGCACCGGTGAAATTGCGCGCCCACAGCAACTGATGGCTGCCATGCGCCATGGCGTGTTGAATGGCGGCAAAAGGCTGAGGCCATTTCTGGTACTTGAATGCGCGCGATTGTTTCAAGCGGATGGCGTGGCGGCGCTTCGCGTGGCGGCGGCGGTGGAATGTGTCCATTGCTACTCGCTTATCCATGACGACCTGCCCGCGATGGACAATGACGACATGCGGCGTGGTCAGCCAACGGTGCACCGTGCTTTCGACGAAGCGACGGCGATACTGGCCGGTGACAGCCTGTTGACCTACGCCTTCGATATTATCGCTGATCCGGCCACTGAGTTGCCGGCGGCGGTCAAGGCTGAGCTGGTGCTGGGTCTGGCGCGAGCATCTGGAGCGGGCGGCATGGCAGGCGGCCAGGCGCTTGACCTTCAGGCCCAGTCGACAAAGCCGGACGAAACCGGAATTCTGACTCTTCAGGCTATGAAGACCGGCGCGCTAATCCGTTTTGCGTGCGAGGCAGGTGCGATCCTGGCCGAAGCATCGGAGGCCGAAAGGGCCCGCATCGCTGAGTTCGGACTTGGCATCGGTGTGGCCTTCCAACTTGCCGACGATCTGCTCGACCTGACTGCCGATGCCGGCACGATGGGCAAAGCTACGGGCAAGGACAAAGCAGCGGGCAAGGCAACATTGGCGGCATTGTATGGTGGCGCGTGGGCGCGTCAGCAACTGCAGGGGCTTGTTGCCCAGGCACAGGCCTTGCTTCAACCTTATGGCGACGATGCTGTGCTTCTGAATGCTGCGGCCAGCTTTGTTGCTGCGCGGCGGAACTAGCACCTCCGTTGTCACTTGTTGTGGGGCACAATGCGGATCTTCCCACCTCGACCGGCGTGCGACACCGTTTCTTAACGTAAATGATATGTGATCGGGATCACGAAAATCCAAGTTATGGGTCATGCCGCCGGGCATTGCCTGGAGTGGTTCGGGGGTCGCGTGCCAGAGTATTCGTCATTTATCCGTTCGATCCGGGTCCGGTATCTTTCAGGCCTCTTGCTGATAGCGGTTGTCGCGACCGCCATCCTGTTCGCGATGACGAAACTCAATTCTTATCGGAACCAGCTAGACGCGGGTTCAGAAGCATCGATGACGCTTCTTCAGCATCTCAGACAAGCCGCCAGTTTCGCTGAACATACATCGAGCGCTTGGAGAGCGGAAACACGGGCCGAACTGAACGCTGCTGCCCGAGAGCATGCGATGAGAATTACCGCTGATATCGCAAAGCTCGAGCAGACTTACAGCGTGCTGGAGCCGCGTCTCAACCCGGAAAATGCCAGAGAAATCGACACCGCGTCCATCAACGGAGATCTGTTCTGGTCTGCACGGGACATTGTCAGAAACTTGGAATCGATTTCGGATGCGAACAGCATCAATGAATGGACGTTTCGAGAAATTCGCAATCAAAATGACCTTTTTGCGCTGCCCATGCTTACGCGTGCGCGATCGGCGCTGGACAGAGAGCGCCGGGAAACGGAACTTGTGAGCGACCGGCTCCTGGCTGCCTCCAGCCTGCTCATGATGCTGGCTCTCGGCATCGTAGCCTTTTCGATTTTCCGGCCCATGGAACAGGCAATTTCGCGGGCATTTGAACAATCATCGGCCTCTCTTGGCCGAGCAGAAGCTGCGGATCGTACCAAGTCCGAG
The DNA here is from genome assembly GCF_015500055.1 of Mesorhizobium sp. NBSH29. Classification (NCBI taxonomy): domain Bacteria; kingdom Pseudomonadati; phylum Pseudomonadota; class Alphaproteobacteria; order Hyphomicrobiales; family Phyllobacteriaceae; genus Mesorhizobium; species Mesorhizobium sp. NBSH29. The sequence continues at coordinate 749,923 of NZ_CP045492.1, read as the reverse complement.
TTTCTTGCCAATATGAGCCACGAAATCCGAACGCCGATGAATGGCGTATTGGGGATGGCCGAGCTTTTGGCCCGTACCGACCTAACGCCGCGCCAGAAGACATTCACGGATGTGATAGTGAAGTCAGGCAACGCTCTGTTGACAATCATTAACGACATCCTGGATTTCTCCAAGATCAATGCCGGGCAGTTAATGCTTGATCCGGTTCCCTTTCGCCTAGTGGAAGCTGTGGAGGACGTGGCCACACTTTTGTCAGCCCGGGTTGCGGAGAAAAATCTCGAGCTGATCGTAAGGGTAGACCCGAGGCTGCCTGAATCGGTTGTGGGGGATGTCGGGCGTTTCCGGCAGATCATCACCAACCTCTTGGGCAACGCAGTCAAGTTCACTGAGCGCGGCCATGTGCTAATTGACGTTGCTGGAGAACTCAACGGCGATATGCTCGCGCTGACTGTACGTGTGGAAGACACCGGCATCGGAATCCCGCCAGAAAAGCTCGAGGGAGTCTTTGAAAAATTCGCTCAGGTGGATGGAAGCTCGACGCGTCGCCACGAGGGCACCGGGCTCGGGCTTGCCATAGCGGCGCGATTGGTTGGAATCATGAACGGCGCCATTCAGGTTAAATCTGAGCCCGGACGGGGTTCGGCCTTCTGGTTCACGATTGTTCTTCCTGTCTGTGCCACTGAAAAACCCGCCCACGTAGTTCCTGTCGACGTTACCGGGGCGCGCGTGTTGGTGATCGACGACAATCCCATCAACCGAGATATCCTGCTGGAGCAATTGAAGACTTGGGGCTTTGAATGTGCTGCCGCTGAGAATGGCCCCATTGGGCTCGCATTTTTGGAGCGCTCGGCAGAGATTGGCGCGGCAGTCGACTGCGTCATCCTCGACTATCAGATGCCCGGGATGAGCGGATCTGATGTTGCACGTAAGATTGCCGCTGACGGGCGCCATGCACAAATGCCTGTGATCCTTCTCACCTCGGTCGATCAGGTGGATTTTGGCCGCTTGTTCATCGATTACGGGATTGCCGCGCATCTGACCAAACCCGCGCGATCAGCCACGCTTTTAGCTGCTGTGGTGGGTGCAATCCAGAAGGCACGAAACGTTGCGATCAAAGCTGAAACGGTCGGACCCTCCTTCATCGCGCCACCAACAGAGATCAAGCAGGCTGCGCATCCCCTAAAGCCTGTGCGCCGCGAGACTCGGGAAACGCTGTCCGGCCTTGATATCCTGATTGCTGAAGATAATGATGTGAACCAGTTGGTGTTCGGTCAAATCTTGAATGGGCTGGATTTGAGCTATAGGATCGCCAGCAATGGCCGCACAGCCGTCGAGATGTACCGAGCGCTGGCGCCGCGGCTCATCCTGATGGATGTGTCGATGCCCGAAATGAACGGGTACGAGGCCACCCGAGCAATCAGGGCCGCGGAGAAAGGCACTGGCGTTCATACACCTATTATAGGCGTGACCGCACATGCGCTAAAGGGCGATCGCGAGAAGTGCATCGACTCGGGCATGGATGACTATCTATCCAAGCCGATTTCGCCTGATCGTCTTGCCTCGAAAATAGACATGTGGCTGGACCATCCGGCGGGGGCAGCGCTCGCTCAATCAGCCTGATGGCGCAGTTTACCGATTGCGGAGCACGATGCAGGCCCCGCCTACGGTGTGAAGCTTGCGGCAGATTACATCGGCCTCGCCGCGCGATTCTGCTCCGATCCGAACTGCATAAATGCCCGTGCGCCCGCGTGGCGACTTGATGCGGCTGACCACAGGGCTATGGCCGGCCAGCAAACCGGGGAAACGCTTGCGCAGGATATCCCACTGGCGAACCGCTGCCTGGCGACGGAAATTGCCTGCTACCTGGATTCCCCAGGGTTTGATCCTGATCCGAGACATCGGTACAGTGGCCGCCATGATGATTGGCAGATTCCGGCAGGCTTCCTCGAAGGTGCGTTTGGGATCGAGTGCACGCACGGCTCCCTGATAGCTTGCCTTGGTAAAGCTATCGGCTGCCTCGCCCATCACGTCGAGCACGTAATCCTCTGTTTCAAGAGGAAGAAAGCCCCCGGATTTCAGCCAGCGCGATACACGTGTTTCCCCTGCATTATAGGCTGCGGCCGCAAGTCCCAGATTGCCGTAACCGTGTTTCAGTTCCCCAAGATACTTGGCTGAGGCCGGAATAGCCTGCTCAATATCAAATGGGTCTGAAAGGCCCCGCATTTTTGCCGTGCCAGGCATGAACTGGGCGATACCCTCTGCGCCGACGGGGCTCACAGCAGTGGCGTCAAAACGGCTTTCCTTCCAGATCAGCCGGGCGAAGAATTCGCGGGGCAGATTTTGGCTGTCGGCATATGTTTCTATCAATTGACAGATGCGCTCGACTGTCGGCTTGGTGGTGACGTTGGAATCGGGCTCGGCGCTGGCGGGTGTAAATGCTATGACCCCGCAAAGCAGCACTGCCGCCTTCGGGATTATCCTCATGCTCTATTCCGCCGCCTGTTTTCCGCGCCCGAACCGGGCTTCGATATAGGTGGCCACCATGGCCTGGAACTCTTCGGCAATTTTGGGTCCTCGTAGTGTCGCAGCCTTCTTGCCGTCGATGAATACGGGAGCTGTGGGGGTCTCGCCGGTGCCAGGCAATGAGATGCCGATGTCAGCATGTTTCGATTCGCCTGGGCCGTTGACGATGCAACCCATCACCGCCACTTTAAGCTCTTCGACGCCTGGGTATTGCTCGCGCCATATGGGCATGTTTCTTCGAATGTCACCTTGAATGTTCTGCGCCAATTCCTGAAAAACAGTTGACGTGGTGCGGCCGCAGCCAGGGCAGGCGGCAACGATGGGGATAAACTGTCGGAAACCCATGGTTTGGAGGAGCTCCTGCGCCACCTGGACCTCTCGGGTGCGGTCACCGTTCGGCTCAGGCGTCAGCGACACACGAATGGTGTCGCCAATCCCCTGCTGTAGCAAAATTCCCATGGCCGCCGAGGAAGCCACAATGCCTTTGGTGCCCATCCCGGCCTCGGTCAGGCCAAGATGCAGCGCGTGATTGGAGCGGGCTGCGAGTTCAGCGTAGACGGCGATCAGATCCTGCACCTGGCTGACCTTGGCCGACAGGATGATCTTTTCGCGCGGCAGGCCGATATCTTCGGCCGCAGCCGCTGATAGTAGGGCTGACTGGACAATCGTCTCTCGCATCACCTGATTGGCCGTGAGCGGCGAGCCGTTGGTCTGGTTCTCGTCCATCAGGCGGGTCAGCAGAACTTCATCGAGCGAGCCCCAGTTTACACCGATACGCACCGGCTTGTCGAACCGGATCGCCGTTTCGACGATATCAGCGAACTGCTTGTCCTTCTTATCCTTGAAGCCGACATTGCCTGGGTTAATGCGATATTTTGCCAAAGCCTGTGCGCAATCGGGATGGTCGGCGAGCAGGCGGTGGCCGATATAGTGAAAGTCTCCAACCAGCGGGACGCCGACGCCAAGTCTATCAAGGCGTTCGCGAATTCTCGGCACAGCGGCCGCGCTCTCGTCACGATCAACTGTGATGCGCACCAGTTCCGAACCGGCCTTGGCGAGCGCTGCAACTTGCGCAACCGTGCCGTCAATATCGGCAGTGTCGGTATTAGTCATCGATTGCACGACCACGGGCGCGCCGCCACCAACCAAGACGCCGCCGACATCGACGCCAATGGAGGTGCGTCGGTCAAAGGGGGATGCAAAATAGGCCATGGCCGGGCACCTTGTTCAGCCGAGCTTTTATGGTTCTCAGGTGGCTGACGAGGACGACGATGTCAAGGCGCGCAGTGTCTACCGGCTCGCCCCTTGCAACGGAACCGCGATTGAGAGACTAGGATATCAGTGCTGACGACCTGCGGGCGAATGTAGGACAGGTAACGCTATGGTGGACCGAGATTGCGACCCGGAGAATCTGGCAGGCGCTGTTCTTACGATAGATCTTGGAGCGATCCGCGCGAACTACCGGCAGTTGGCCCGCTTGGCAGGTGGGGTGCAGAAATGTGCCGGAGTCGTCAAGGCAGATGCCTATGGGATCGGTGCAGAAAAAGTGGCGCCTGCGCTGAGTGCGGAAGGCTGTTCAACGTTCTTTGTCGCGCACATCAGCGAGGGTATCGCATTGAGGGGTATCCTTGGCTCTTCCGCGCACATTTACGTGCTCAACGGCGTTCCACCGGGTGGCGAAGCCGAAGCTATTGCGCACGATCTACGTCCCGTGATCAACAGCCTTGAACAACTCGCTGCCTGGCGACAGGCTGCGCTCCGTGTGGGCAACGTGTGTGCTGCCGCACTGCAGGTCGATAGCGGCATGGCGCGACTCGGGATGGCCCCGAAGGAAGTGGAGCACATCGCCGCGGATCATGCCGCGCTCGCCGGCATTTCGATTACTTTGATCATGAGCCACCTGGCCTGTGCCGACGAGCCGGGTCACCCGGCAAATGCACAGCAGCGGAACAATTTCGACATACTGCGCAGCAAATTGCCGCAAACGCCGATCTCCCTCGCCAACTCGGCAGGAATATTTCTGGGCAAGGACTATCTCTATGACTTGGTGCGCCCCGGGATTGCGCTTTACGGTGGCAATCCTGTTCCTGGCTGGGCAAACCCGATGCAGCCTGTCGTTGGCCTGCAGGCAAGGGTCATCCAGACGCGACCGGTTGCCGCTCGCGATGGGATTGGTTATGGCCATGCATTCTTGGCGCATGAGCCCCTTACAACCGCAACCATCTCACTTGGCTATGCTGACGGCTGGCCACGCCGGGTGGGGGGATCAGCCTTTTATCACGGCACGCGCCTGCCCTTCGTAGGGCGCGTCTCGATGGACAGTATCATCCTCGACATTTCGGCACTGCCGCCCGAGACGCTGCATGCAGGCGACCTTGTCGATCTCATAGGGGTTGACCAGAGTGTGGACGAGATTGCTTCTCTCGCCGGCACCATCAGCTATGAAATCCTGACAGGCCTTGGCCAGCGTTACCACAGGAGGTATCTCGGCGCCTGAGCCCTTTACGCTTCGACCTTGACAATTCGTTCCCCCTGGGGTTGGCTCGTACCATGTGCATCGTTGAACATCATCGCAGCGCCTGCTGCTTCCGGATCTGCCCTATCGCGGGATCCTAGCCCCTTGGCTTCGCCGTATGCGCCGGCGGCCATGGGGATCTTCCATTACGCATAAGCCAACGCAATCCTCCTTCACGGGTGAGGTTGCATTACATGTTTAGCGGACGCCCGGCCCTGTGCCTGGCGCTGGAAGTTACGGATTGTCATCATGCGCGCTCAACGCGAACGCCGCCCAACCAACATTGTTGTGGGCGAGGAAGATTATCACAGGCTCTCCAGCCTTGCGTTGGCGGTGCAGGAACGGATGCCTGATGTGGCAGAAGCCCTGCTTGCAGAGATGGACCGCGCCGATGTGGTGCCGGACCGCAAAGTTGCCGATTCGGTCGTGCGGATGGGTTCAAGCCTCGAATACCGGAACAGCGCCGGTGTTACCCGTAGTGTCACTTTGGTTTATCCTGGCGACGCTGACCTTGCCGCAGGCCGCATTTCCGTTCTGAGCGCGCTTGGCGTCGCGGTGATAGGGCTGAAAGTCGGTCAGGTTGCCCACTGGACCTCCCATGATGGTCGCCCGATGGAGATCACTCTGGTTTCGGTACACCAGCCGGTCGCGGCCTGAACAGCCATTAAGAATTCCATTTCGCCTGAGATTGCCGGAAGGAGATCGTGCGATGAACACTGTTCCGCGCCTGACCACCAAGGACTATGCCATCCTCGAAACCATGCTCGACCGTTGCTGCGGAAGGGGCGATCCAATGGAGCCACTTCTGCGCCGCAAGCTGGGGGCAGCACTGGTGCGGTTTCGCGAGGATATCGAGGCGGATGTCGTGACTTTGAACAGTCGCGTGGTGTTTCGCGTCGACGATGGAGCGCCGCTGACGCGCATCCTGGTACAAGGAGAAATCCGGGCACTGGTTGGGATGACTATTCCCATAGGTGTCCCACGCGGACTATCAATGCTTGGCCACCGCGCTGGTGACACAGTTGCTGTGGCCAAACAGGATGGCAGCGCCGAGCACCTCTTCATCGAAGCGATCGCTTTTCAGCCTGAGGCGGCGCAGCGCAGGGTTGCGCATTCCCATGTTGCTGGACGTACGGGTGCCCCCTTCCTTCGACTTGTATCTTCTTCCAATATTCCGGTAAGACCAGCGAGTATCCCGCCTCCTGCGATTGCCCGGAATGGACCAGATGACGACCCCGGGCCCTCAGCGGCCTGACGACAATATACAGGGACTGAACGAATGAAGATTCTCGTGCTTGGCGGCGGTGTGATCGGGGTGACAACGGCGCACTATCTTGTCGAAGCCGGCCATCAGGTAGAGGTGGTGGAGAGACGGGAAGGGCCGGCGCTGGAGACCAGCTTTGCCAATGCGGGGGAGATTTCGCCCGGTTATGCCTCGCCGTGGGCAGGCCCTGGAGTACCGTTCAAGGCGATTAAATGGCTTTTGATGAAGCACGGGCCGCTGGTCATCAAGCCGCTGCTCTCACCTGCCATGTGGTCGTGGACATTGGCCATGCTGCGCAACTGCACTGCGGAGCGCTATGCGGTGAACAAGTCGCGCATGGTGCCCATCGCTGAATACAGCCGCGACATGTTGAAGGCGCTGCGGGCCGATATCGGAATCTCCTATGACGAGCGCGCGCAAGGAACATTGCAGCTTTTCCGGACACAGAAACAGGTCGATGGCACGGCGGACGACATTGCAGTGCTGAAGGAGTTTGGTGTTCCCTATGAGGTGTTGGATCGGGAAGGTTGCATCCGCGCTGAACCGGCACTCGCCTCCGTGCGGGGAAAGTTCCAGGGTGGGCTGCGCCTTCCAGGCGACGAGACCGGCGATTGTCGAATTTTCACGGAAAAGCTTGCCCAACACGCAGCCGCGAACGGCGTGACATTCCGCTTCGGCACACGTATCGATCGGATAGTTTGCCAGGGTGACGCAGTAACCGGTATTGCCACCAGCGCCGGCCTTTTGGAGGCAGATGCCTATGTTGTCGCGCTTGGCAGCTATTCGCCGATCATGCTGAAGCCGCTTGGGTTGAAGGCTCCGGTCTACCCGATCAAGGGCTATTCGATCACCTTGCCGATCACGGATAAGGCGGGTTCGCCGGAATCGACCATAATGGATGAAACTTACAAGGTGGCAATCACGCGCCTTGGCGACCGGATCCGCGTCGGCGGCACGGCTGCGATTGCGGGATACGACATGAATTTGACTGAAAGTCGCAAAGCGACACTGGTTCATTCGGTCAGTGATCTTTTCCCGCACGGCGGCGATTTGTCCAAGGCCAGTTTCTGGTGCGGGCTCCGCCCGATGACGCCCGATGGCCCGCCTATTATCGGGCAAGCCGGACCCAAGAATCTGTATCTCAATACCGGCCATGGCACCTTGGGGTGGACGATGGCGTGCGGCTCTGGAAAAGTGATGTCCGATATTATTTCTGGGGAGAAGCCAGAGATCGATGTGCGGGAACTCGGCCTGAGCCGCTACGGCTAACGGTCACAGAAACAAGGCGCGTTCTTTTTCTACAGCGCTCGCGATGAACTGTGCGACGATCTGGATGCGACGCAGCCGGCGCACGCTGTCGTGGTAGACCAGCCAATAGGCGCGTCGGATAGTTGGCATACCAGCAAGCGCAACAAGCTCGGCGTGGTCTCGGGCGATGAACGCATGAAGAATGCCAATACCTGCACCTGCGCGCACCGCCTCCACCTGCCCCAGCGCCGAGGAGATCGAAAATTTCGTTTGCCAATCGCTCATGAATTCACCGGAATAGTCGAGCGAAGCGCTGGCGATCAGATCGGGCACGTACCCGACCAGGCGATGGCGGGAGAGGTCGGCTGCATTCTGCGGTAAGCCGTACGCTTCGAAATAGGATTTAGACGCGTAGAGGCCGAGCGAGTAATCAACCAGTTTTGAAGCGACGAGCCGACCCTCTGTTGGACGTTCCACCGTGATGGCTATGTCGGCTTCACGGCGTGACAGTGAGAAGGATTTAGGCACCGGAACGAGCTGGATGGAGAGTTCGGGATAACTTGTCGCCAGAATACCCAGCCGGCGGGCCAGAAAGGCTACGCCAAAGCCATCTGGTGCGCCTATCCGCACGGTCCCTGAAATCTCGTCGCCTTCGCCGGAAATATCTGCACGCGCAGCGATCATCTCGGCTTCCATACGCTCTGCCACTATGAGGAATTTGTCACCCGCGGGGGTTGTTTCGCTCCCGGTGGTCAGGCGGCGGAACAGTTTTGTATTAAGCGCTTCCTCCAGGCTGGCAATACGGCGCGACACGGTGGCGTGGTTCAGGCCCAGCCGCTTGGCCGCGCCAAGAATTTGGCCGGAGCGAGCGACCGCCAAGAATACGCGAATATCATCCCAATTCATCGGCATGTCCTGTCCATTCTGATGTTGTGGAAGACTGCACCATTTCATGCGCGAAAGAACAGTGTACGTTATTTTACGCACAACAGCTGGTTTTTCGCTCGCGTTGCCATTTCGATTGAAGCGAAGGACAATGGCGAAAATTCACGATTAGGAGAGTGCCATGGTCACGTACGGACATTTTATCGGTGGCAAGAATGTTGCCGGCACTAGCGGGCGCCAGCAGGACGTCATGCAGCCCATGGACGGCTCGGTTCGTGGGAGCGTCGCGCTTGCCTCGGCCAGCGAGCTGGATGCGGCGGTGCAGAACGCCAAGGAAGCGCAGCGTGGTTGGGCTGCCACCAATCCGCAGCGGCGCGTGCGCGTGTTGATGAAGTTTCTGGAACTGGTCAACCGGGAGTATGACTCGCTGGCCGAGCTTCTGGCGCGCGAGCATGGCAAGACCATCGCCGATGCCAAGGGCGATATTCAGCGTGGGCTTGAGGTCGTCGAGGTGTGTATTGGTGCGCCCCATATGATGAAGGGCGAATTTACCGACGGTGCCGGCCCCGGCATCGACGTTTATTCCATGCGCCAGCCGCTTGGGGTGGTCGCCGGCATCACGCCTTTCAACTTTCCTGCCATGATCCCGTTGTGGAAGATCGCCCCAGCGATCGCGTGCGGCAACGCCTTTATTCTGAAGCCTTCAGAACGCGATCCGGGCGTGCCGATGCGTATCGCAGAGCTTTTTGTCGAGGCCGGTCTGCCGGAGGGCGTCCTTAACGTCGTGAATGGTGACAAGGAAGTGGTGGATGCCATTCTGGATCACCCGGATGTCAAAGCTATCGGGTTTGTCGGCTCAACGCCGATTGCGCAGTACATCTATTCGCGAGGCTGCGCCAACGGCAAACGCGTACAGTGTTTCGGTGGCGCCAAGAACCACGCCATTATTATGCCAGATGCCGATTTGGATCAGACCGTGGATGCGTTGATCGGCGCCGGTTACGGTTCGGCTGGCGAGCGCTGCATGGCGATCTCGGTTGCAGTTCCGGTTGGCAAGGAAACAGCGGACCGGCTGATGGAAAAGCTCATCCCGCGTGTGGAGAGCCTGAAAGTCGGTCCTTCGACGGACTCATCTGCCGATTTCGGTCCGCTGGTAACCCAGCAAGCGCTCGAGCGGGTGAAAAACTATGTCGATATCGGCGTCAAAGAAGGCGCGACGCTTGCCGTTGATGGGCGCGGATTTTCCATGCAGGGTTATGAGAATGGCTACTACATGGGAGGCTGCCTGTTTGACGATGTTACCGCCGACATGCGCATCTACAAGGAAGAAATCTTTGGGCCGGTGCTTTCGGTGGTGCGCGCGCAGAACTACGAAAAAGCAATACAGTTCGCCAACGAGCATGAAATGGGCAACGGCGTTGCCATCTTCACCAGAGACGGCGATGCGGCGCGCGATTTTGCCAGCCGCGTGCAGGTTGGCATGGTTGGCATCAATGTACCCATCCCAGTGCCGATTGCCTATTACACTTTTGGTGGCTGGAAGGGCTCAAGCTTCGGCGATCTCAACCAGCATGGTCCGGATGCGTTCCGCTTCTACACCAAAACCAAGACAGTTACCTCGCGTTGGCCTTCTGGCATCAAGGACGGCGCCGAGTTTGTCATCCCGACGATGAACTGACGCGCAGGCACCACCAAAACCGCGGCGGGTGTTGAACCACTCGCCGAGGCTACTCAGGGCGGCCATGTCGGATGCTTCTGACAAGGTTTCGATGTCGGACAGATCTACCGCCTGGCAACGGTTTCTGCGTTGGCTCGAAGCAGGCCCATCAGCCGGTCTGCCTCATTTCCGGCTCCTTGCATGTCTCCATCAACGATCGCCCGAATCAGGCTGACATGGTGTTCGGCTGCTGGAGCGAGGCCTGAATCGGCCTGGAAGCGAAACCAGAAGCGGCGGCTGTGGGTCTGCAAGGGTGCCGCCAGCCGTGCGGCGAACGGGTTGTCGGAAGCCGTGGCCATAGTTTCGTCGAGAGCCTTATCGGCTTCAAGAAATGCGATGACGTTTCCTGCAACAACGGCTTTCTGCATTGCCATCCCAGCGTCGTACAGTTGCTCGGCAGCTCCGCGTGTTACATAGCGGGCGGCGGCACGCGCCAGAATGATCTCGACGCCGCGTCTTGCATCAATGACGCGAAGCCAATCTGCGGGGTGGATGGCCCCAATCGCGATGCCCGAACGCGGTCGAACCTCGACAAGCCCTTCCCAAGCTAATCGCTGGATTGCTTCGCGCACCGGCGTGCGGCCAAGCCCGACCAGTTCGATTAGCGCGCCCTCAGTGGTGATCGATGCCGGCGCCAGTTCCAGCGTTACGATCATGCGTTCTAGCGCGCGGTAAGCCCGCGACGTGACCGATTCCGTAAAAGTTGCGGGTTCATCCAGCAAGGGAGTGCTCCATATCTCATATATTTTTGATATATCAGGGCTCATCGCAGATTGACAGGCTGCATTATTGCTCGTATATCACAGATATATCAGATGGAGAGTACTATGTGGAGCGGAGTTTTTCCGGCGGTAACGACCAAGTTCACAGAGGATGATCGCCTTGATCATGCCGAGATGGAGCGCTGCTTTGCGCTGCAGATGGAAGCCGGTTGCGATGGCATCATCGTCGCCGGTTCTCTGGGTGAGGGACCGATGCTGAGTCATGACGAAAAGCTCTCGGTGATGGAAACAGCGCGCAAGGTCGCCGGAAACAAGCCGGTGATGCTCACCGTCAACGAGGCGGGCACACGTGAGGCCGCGGAGATGGCGCGCCGGGCTGCCAAAGCGGGAGCCGATGGCCTGATGATTGTACCGAGCCCCATCTACCACACCAACCCCGACGAGACGGTTGCTGCCTTGAAAGCGGTTGCCGCTGCCGGCGGGGTGCCGGTAATGATTTACTCCAACCGCGTTGCCTACCGGGTGGATGTCACTATCGAGGTGATGGAGGCGCTTGCTTCCGACCCGCTTTTTGTAGCGATTAAAGAATCGTCGGATGACATCCGTCGCTCGACCGAGATCATCAATCATTTCGGTGACCGGTTTGACCTTTTCACTGGCGTCGATAATCTCGCCTTTGAAGCGCTTTCTGTTGGTGCCATCGGCTGGGTAGCAGGCTTGGTCACGGCGTTTCCGCGCGAGACGGTGGCGATATATCAACTGATGAAGGAAGGCCGTCGCGACGAAGCGCTTGCTATATATCGATGGTTCCGGCCTTTGCTTGATCTCGATGTGTCCAGTTATCTGGTTCAGAACATCAAGCTGGCAGAGGTGCTCGCCATCGGTACCAATGACCGCGTGCGGATGCCACGCCAGCCGCTTACAGGTGAGCGACGCAAGGCAGCCGAGAGAATCGTCAGGGATGCACTTGCAGTGCGGCCGGAACTGCCCGCATTCGGGTTGGCGAAAGCGGCGTAATCTATCCAACTTCAGGCAGGGGTGCCTCCGCATTGTCTCTCGGGACCGCATTAACAGAACCGCTCGATGTCGCCATTATCGGCGGCGGCATCATTGGCATTGCCACCGCGGCGTATCTCGCAGAAGTTGGCTGTAACGTTACGGTGATCGATCGCACCGGCATCTGCGAGGAAACAAGTTCCGGCAACGCCGGTGCACTCGCATTTTCGGACATTTTGCCGTTGTCCCACAAGGGCTTGATAAAGAGCGCGCCGAAATGGCTGCTTGATCCGCTTGGACCGCTATCCATCCCCCCGGCCTATCTGCCAAGCTTGATGCCCTGGCTCTACCGGTTCTGGCGCGCAGGCAACCCGCGCGGCTTGGAGTCCTCCCTTTCTGCGCAGGCCACACTGATGGCGCATGCCGAACGCTCTTGGGACGGGTTGGTTGCACGCGCCGGCGTTCAGGGGATGGTCCGATCAGATGGTTCGCTTGAATTTTATGAGAGCGAGAACGAGTTGCAGGCCGCTGCATTGGGCTGGGCTGCGCGCGACCGGTTCGGCATCCCCTATCGCCATCTGAAGCGAGACGAGATCGAACACTATCAGCCCGGACTTTCGCCCCGGTTCGTGGCTGCTACCTTTGTGCCGGGTTGGAAGACAGTGAGCGATCCCCGCGATTTCGGTCGGGCGCTTTGGGCATACGCGGAAGCAAGAGGCGCGCAGTTTATCAAGGGCAGGGTCGAAACGCTGGGTGCTGACGCAGCGGGCACGATAGTCGCGCTGGCCGACGGCCGAACACTTGTCGCAAACCACCTTGTCCTAGCTGCGGGCGCATGGTCGCACCGGCTTGCCGCACAGCTGGGGGAAAAATTTCCTCTTGAGACCGAACGCGGATATAATACGACGCTACCCGTTGAGGCCTTTGATGTGCGGCGGCAGCTCATCTTTTCCGGCCATGGCTTTGTCATCACGCCGCTTGCCACGGGGTTGCGTGTCGGTGGTGCGGTCGAGTTTGGCGGGCTGGAACGAAAACCCAATTTCGCCCGATCGAGAGCGATGCTGGAAAAGGCAAAGCGCTTTTTGCCGGGGCTGGAGACTAGTGGTGGCCGTGAATGGATGGGGTTTCGTCCGTCGCTGCCCGATTCGCTGCCTGTAATTGGGCGCGCAAAATATCATTCCAACATCGTCTATGCATTCGGACACGGTCATCTTGGCTTGACGCAGGCTGCGGCCACCGGCAGCCTTGTGTGCGATCTGTTGATCGGCCAAAAGTCGGCAATCGATATTGCACCTTTTTCCCCGCAACGGTTCTAGCTCGGAGCATCGGCTTAATGGCACGGCATTCCTTCCACTGCATTGACGGCCACACATGCGGCAATCCCGTGCGGCTGGTTGCCGGCGGCGGACCGTTGCTGAAGGGTGATACGATGATGGAAAGGCGCGCGCATTTTCTGGCCGAGTATGACTGGATCCGTACCGGTTTGATGTTTGAACCGCGCGGCCACGACATGATGTCTGGTTCTATCCTATATCCGCCGACACGCGAGGATTGCGACATCGCCATCCTGTTTATAGAGACATCGGGCTGCCTGCCTATGTGTGGCCACGGCACCATTGGCACTGTCACCTTTGCGCTGGAAAACGGGCTGGTGAAGCCGAAGACGCAGGGGACGCTGAGGCTCGACACCCCAGCGGGATTGGTCGTAGCCCAATACAGGCAGGACGGCGACTATGTTGAAGAGGTTCGGATTACCAATGTCCCAAGCTTTCTTTACGCCGAGGGGCTTTCGGTCGAATGTCCGGTGCTTGGGGCGCTGACAGTGGATGTCGCTTATGGCGGCAATTTCTACGCCATCATTGAGCCACAGCAGAATTTTCGAGACATGGCGGACTACACAGCAGGCGATCTCGTGGCGTGGAGCCCGCTTCTGCGCAAACGCCTCAACGAAGCCTATGAGTTCGTCCATCCAGAAAATACGGCTATTAAGGGCTTGTCCCACATATTGTGGACCGGGGCTGCGAGCCAGCAGGGAGCGGATGCCCGCAATGCGGTGTTTTACGGCGATAAGGCCATTGATCGTTCGCCGTGCGGAACAGGAACTTCAGCGCGCATGGCGCAACTTCACGCCAAGGGAAGGCTCGCGGTGGGGGCAAACTTCGTGCACGAATCCATCATCGGATCTCTGTTTTACGGCAGGGTCGAGCAGGAAGTGCCCATAGCCAACGGGCAAGGGATTGTTCCGTCCATTGGCGGTTGGGCTCGTTTAACCGGCTACAACACGATCTTCATCGATGATCGGGATCCATTTGCGCGCGGTTTTGTCGTCAATTGAGCGCATTTTCACCCGGAGCAACCATAGAAGGCCTTTCGAGCCAATTGCAAGAAATATCCAAAAATGTCAGAAAGTCTGCAATCTTATTCGGTGGGTCTTGAAAAATCGAGACGATTAGTCAAAGACATTGCGTTAGGCCAATGCTAGCTTCCGCGTGGACCAGGCAGGCCAAGTTTGGCATCGGCAATTCATCTGCAGGCAAACATGCCGCATGCCGCGATAAAAGTTGACGGCGCAATCCAGCCTCGGCAGGGTGCGTAAAGGGGAACAAATCATAGGAATGCGACCCGAAACGGGCGACATTCCCGGGGAGTCGCGTATACATGGAATATTTCGTCCAGCAGCTTATAAACGGGCTGACGCTGGGGTCCATCTATGGCCTGATCGCAATCGGCTATACGATGGTTTACGGCATCATCGGCATGATCAATTTCGCCCATGGCGATATTTTCATGGTCGGCTCCTTTGGAGCGTTGATCACATTTCTCGTTCTGATCGGACTTGGCCTTGGTTCGTTGCCGGTCGTGATCGCGTTGTTGATCATGATGGTCGTGGCGATGCTGCTTACGAGTCTTTACAACTGGACCATTGAAAAGTTGGCCTACCGGCCGCTGCGCGGTTCTTTCCGACTGGCGCCGTTGATTACTGCCATCGGCATGTCGATCGTCTTGTCCAATTTCGTTCAAGTTACGCAGGGTCCGCGCAACAAGCCGATCCCCCCGATGATTTCCAAAGTCTATGAAGTTTACGGCATCAGCATTTCGGCCAAGCAGATTGTGATCGTAGTCGTGACTGTGCTGCTACTGGCTATCTTCTGGTACCTGGTCAACAAGACGTCGCTAGGGCGGGCGCAGCGCGCCTGCGAGCAGGATCGAAAGATGGCGGCGCTGCTTGGCGTCGATGTCGACCGCACCATCTCCATCACGTTCGTTATGGGCGCTTCGCTCGCTGCCGTCGCCGGCACGCTCTACCTCATGTATTATGGTGTCGTGGTTTTTTCCGACGGATTCGTACCCGGTGTCAAAGCCTTCACTGCAGCGGTGCTGGGGGGCATCGGCTCCATTCCAGGTGCGGTACTCGGCGGCCTGTTGATCGGCTTTATCGAGAGCATGTGGTCGGCCTACTTCTCCATCGATTACAAGGACGTCGCGGCGTTTTCCATCCTCGCGATCGTGCTGATCTTCATGCCCTCCGGCCTTATGGGCCGCCCGGAAGTCGAAAAGGTATAATCGATGGCCGTATCCCACGTCGCACCGGACAAGGCTGAAAGCACAGTGTTTGCCAAAGCCCTCCGGGAGGGCCTTTATGCGGGAATTATCGCATTAGGGCTCTTCGTCCTCCTAGTCGGGCTGAAAACCGACCAGAACATCCGTAACGAGCTTGTTGTTGTCCAGCGCTGGGGAATGCTGGCTATCATGGTCGCCATCGCTGCTGTGGGGCGCTTCCTCTACGTCGCCTACGTCCTGCCGGCGGTAGCGCGGCGAAGCTCAGCCAAGGCGCGCGTAAAGACCGCTGTGATGGGAGAGCCGACCTTCCTGTCACGCCATGGGCAGACTCTCGGCCTTGTCTTCCTGTTCCTGTTTCCGGCTATCGTCATTTCAATGACCGGCATCCAGGGCTCGTTGAAATGGATTGACAATTTCGGCATCCAGATACTGATCTATGTGATGCTGGCTTGGGGCTTGAACATCGTCGTCGGGCTCGCTGGCCTGCTCGATCTCGGCTACGTCGCCTTCTATGCAGTGGGGGCATATTCCTACGCACTGCTTGGCACGGAGTTCGGCTGGTCGTTCTGGATTCTTTTGCCAGCGGCTGGCGCGATGGCTGCCATGTGGGGTGTCATCCTCGGCTTCCCAGTGTTGCGATTGCGCGGGGACTATCTGGCGATTGTCACATTGGCGTTCGGCGAAATCATCCGTCTGGTTCTGATCAACTGGCGCGAAGTTACAAATGGCGTGTCTGGTATATCCGGCATTCCCAAGATAAGCTTTTTTGGCCTCTTCTCCTTTAATGTGTCTGACCCGGACTACATCTCCAAGGTTTTCGACATCCCGCAATCGGGCGTCTACTACAAGATATTCCTCTATTATCTGATCCTGCTTTTGTGCCTACTCACGGCGTTTGTTACTATGCGTCTCAGGCGTATGCCGGTCGGGCGGGCCTGGGAGGCACTGCGCGAGGATGAAATCGCCTGCCGATCGCTGGGTATCAATACGACGACTACCAAGCTTACTGCCTTCGCAACCGGCGCGATGTTTGGCGGATTTGCCGGGTCATTCTTTGCAGCGCGACAGGGCTTTGTTAGCCCTGAGTCTTTTATCTTCCTGGAATCGGCAGTCATTCTGGCCATTGTTGTGTTGGGTGGAATGGGCTCGTTGACAGGCATTGCCATAGCCGCTGCCGTGATGATCGGAGGCACCGAAATTCTGCGCGAGATGCAGTTCCTCAAACTTGTCTTCGGGCCTGACTTTACGCCGGAACTTTACCGCATGCTGCTCTTTGGTATTGCGATGGTGGTGGTTATGGTTTGGAAGCCTCGCGGGTTCGTTGGCAGTCGACAACCCACGGCCTTCCTGCGCAAGAGCAAGGCCGTATCCAGCGACTTTACCAAAGAGGGACACGGCTGATGGCCAAGGCGGAAAAACCCGTGAAAGACGCCATCCTCAAGGTTGAGCATCTTTCGATGAAGTTCGGCGGGCTCGTGGCCATTGGCGATCTGTCCTTCGAGGCCAGGCGCGGGGAGATCACCGCGCTGATCGGCCCCAACGGAGCCGGCAAGACTACGGTCTTCAATTGCATCACTGGTTTCTACAAGCCAACTGAGGGGATGATCACCATGACCCGCAAGGGCGGTGAAACTTACCTTTTGGAGCGGATGCCCGATTTCCAGATCACCGCCAAGGCGAAGGTCGCCCGGACCTTCCAGAATATCCGTCTGTTCTCGGGAATGACGGTTCTGGAAAACCTTCTGGTTGCCCAACACAACAAGCTTATGGTGGCGTCGGGCTATACGTTCCTTGGACTTCTGGGCATAGGCAGCTATGCCAAGGCATCCGAAAAGTCGGTCGAACTGGCAAAATTCTGGCTCGAAAAAGCTGAACTTATTGATCGCGCCGATGATCCGGCGGGGGATCTTCCCTATGGTGCACAACGCCGGCTGGAAATTGCCCGCGCTATGTGCACGGGGCCGGAGCTCCTTTGCCTCGACGAGCCTGCGGCAGGGCTAAACCCGCGCGAGTCCGCCGCACTGAACGCGCTACTCAACGACGTCAAGGACACGACGGGCACATCAATCCTGCTGATCGAGCACGACATGTCGGTGGTCATGGAAATTTCAGACCATGTCGTGGTGCTGGAATACGGTCGCAAGATCTCCGATGGCGACCCGACATCAGTCAAGAACGATCCCAAAGTAATCGCGGCATATCTTGGCGTCGACGATGATGAGGTGGAGACTGCACTCACAGAAGTTGGCGATGAAGATGTCATCGAAAAATTCGATGCTGAGCCGGATCGCGCACACGGCCCAAGATCGTCCTCTTCAATGATGGCGGGGGCTGTGAGCGACACGATCGGCCACAGCGATTCGCATGGTGAGCGTATTACGGTCTCCCGTAGCGCATCCAAGTCGGGCCAAGTGGAAGCGCGCGCAGCGCGCGCCAGCGGTGCTCTGTCAGCCAAAGCGGCAACGTCTGCCAAAAAACATTCTACGGCCGCAGCGTCCAAGGCGTCCGCTTCGGCAAAACCTCCCGTAACTGGCAAACCTGCCAAGCCTTCAGCTGCTGCCTCAGCAAAAACGTTGTCCAACACGTTGAAAGCACCGCGTGGCGGCAAGGCTGACCGCCTCGTCGACATCAAGGGCATTGGGCCGGTCAACGAGCGCAAGCTCAATCAACACGGCATCTTCCATTTTGATCAGATTGCAGCGTGGAAGAAGTCCGATATCGAGGCAGCAGAAGCCTATCTGGCTTTTGACGGTCGCATCGAGCGCGAAGATTGGCGCAGCCAGGCCAAGGTTCTGGCGAAGCAAAGTGCTGCACTAGCCAATACCACCAAGCGCGGGGGACGCAAATAATGGCCGCCAAAGCGCTGCTCACAGTCGAGAATGTAGAGACTTACTACGGGAACATCCGTGCGCTCAGCGGCGTCGATGTGGTCGTCAACGAGGGCGAGATCGTTGCCCTCATCGGGGCCAACGGAGCTGGCAAGTCGACCCTCATGATGACCATATTCGGCTCGCCACGGGCGCGGACCGGCAAGGTGATATTTGCGGGCACTGACATCACCGAAATGCCAACGCATGAAATCGCGCGCATGCGGATCGCCCAGTCGCCAGAAGGCCGCCGGATCTTCCCGCGGATGACGGTCAAAGAAAACCTCCAGATGGGCGCCAGCCTCGACAATCTGGAGTACTTCGATGAGGACGTGGAGAAGGTGTTCACGCTGTTTCCTCGCCTCAAGGAACGGATTGTCCAACGCGGGGGTACGCTCTCGGGGGGCGAACAGCAGATGTTGTCTATCGGGCGTGCGCTGATGGCGCGGCCTAAACTTTTGCTGCTGGACGAACCTTCGCTTGGCCTGGCGCCGCTGATTGTTAAACAGATCTTTGACGCGATCCGGGAACTAAACAAATCGCAGGGCCTGACCGTGTTTCTTGTCGAGCAAAACGCATTCGGTGCGCTGAAACTCGCCGACCGCGGCTATGTCATGGTCAACGGGAAGGTGACGATGAGCGGTACCGGCAAGGAGTTGCTGGCCGACCCGGAAGTTCGCGCAGCATATCTCGAAGGCGGCAGGCACTAGGAGGAGAACTACCATGCAGGGAATTCTCTACGAGGAACCCTCTATTTTACAATTTTTCTTCGTCACCTGCCTGCTTGGTGGGTGGGCAGCATGGATGACCGGACGCGCCTGTGCACAGACCTGGCGCTCCTATCCGTCGCTTATCCTTTATCTTATGTTGCTGGGCATTGCGGTGCGATTTATCCATCATGCGCTCTTCAACGGCACGATGTTCTCGCTGCACTTCTATCTGGTTGATGCGGTCGTGCTTCTGATCATCGGCACGTTCGGTTTCCGTTATACGCGCGCTGACCAGATGGTCAGCCAGTATAGCTGGCTATACGAGCGGACCTCTCTTCTTTCGTGGAAGTCGAAAAACTGAACGCAAATCTGCACGTTTGGCTTCGCGCATTCACCATTCACGCTGATTTGGATCAAATCGGCGTGACAAGTGCCGGGAAATCGGCATTCTATACCGTCTGCGAGATGGGTGGGTCGCATGATACGGGAAATCCAAGCTCACCTTAGTTTAATGGGAGTTATTCTATGAAAAAGTCACTGTTGTCCGCAGTTGCGCTGACCGCACTTGTTGCGTTTAGCGGCAACGCATGGGCGGACGTACTGGTCGGTGTTGCCGGCCCGCTCACATCAGCCAACGCCGCGTTTGGTGCCCAGTTGCAAAAAGGCGCGGAAGCCGCAGCTGCTGAAATCAATGCCAATGGCGGCATGAATGGCGAGCAGATCAAGATCGCTTTGGGCGACGACAGTTCCGATCCAAAGCAGGGCATCTCTGTCGCCAATAAGTTCGTAGCTGATGGTGTCAAGTTCGTTGTCGGTCATTTCAACTCCGGCGTCTCAATTCCGGCTTCCGAAGTCTACGCCGAGAACGGCATCATGCAGGTCACGCCAGCTTCTACCAACCCGACTTTCACCGAACGTGGTCTGAAGAACACGTTCCGTACCTGCGGCCGTGACGATCAGCAGGGCACTATTGCGGGCGCTTATCTGGCAGAGAAGTTCAAGGACGCAAAGATTGCCATCATCCACGACAAGACACCTTACGGACAGGGTCTGGCTGATGAGACCAAGAAGGCCATGAATGGCGCTGGTCTGACAGAAGCCATGTATGAAGGTGTCAATGTTGGCGACAAGGATTTCTCGGCGCTGATCGCCAAGATGAAGGAGGCGGGCGTTTCCATCGTTTATTGGGGTGGCCTCCACACGGAAGCCGGCCTGATCATCCGTCAGCTGGCGGATCAGAGCCTCAAGGCTACGCTAGTATCGGGCGACGGTATTGTGTCGAACGAACTGGCATCGATTGCCGGTGATGCAGTTGCGGGAACGTTGAACACGTTCGGTCCAGATCCACGCCTTGCCCCTGCAAACAAGGATCTGGTCGAGAAGTTCCGCGCTCAGGGCTTTGAGCCGGAAGCCTATACGCTCTACTCCTATGCAGCGATGCAGTCGATCGCAGCTGCTGCTAATGCAGCAGGTACAAATGACCCCGTGAAGGTGGCAGAAGCTATGCGGACGAAGGGTCCGTTCAAGACCGTCCTCGGCGACATGTCGTTCGACGAAAAGGGTGACTCCACGGCTCCCGGCTACGTTATGTATGAATGGAAGAAGGGCGACGACGGCAAGTACACCTACATTCAGCAGTAAACATCCGAATCTTTTCGGGAATGGATGCCCGGCGCTTGCGCCGGGCATTTTTCTTGCGTGCAACGCGGTGCTGGACGAAGATGTTTGCACCGCAGCATTTTCGAGGCTAAGCAGTTTCTGCCTACTTCCCCAACGGAGCCTGCCAGGTGCGCATAAAGAAACTGCTTGTCGCCAATCGGTCTGAAATTGCCATCCGCGTATTTCGAGCCGCCAATGAACTTGGGATCAAAACGGTTGCGATATGGGCGGAGGAGGACAAGTACGCGCTACACAGGTTCAAGGCCGACGAGAGCTACCAGGTTGGCCGGGGCCCGCATCTGGAACGCGATCTTGGACCCATCGAGAGCTATCTTTCGATTGAGGAAGTGATGCGCGCGGCAAAGCTTTCTGGAGCCGATGCGATCCATCCAGGCTACGGGTTGCTATCGGAGAGCCCCGAGTTTGCAGATGCTTGCGAAGCTGAAGGAATCATCTTTATCGGGCCGCGGCCCGACACGATGCGCCGACTCGGTAACAAGGTAGCGGCGCGCAATCTTGCGATCGAGGTAGGCGTACCGGTCGTGCCTGCAACCACGCCCCTGCCGGACGATGGCGAACAGATCAAGAAGATGGCTGCCGAAATCGGTTATCCAGTCATGCTCAAGGCATCCTGGGGTGGCGGCGGGCGCGGCATGCGTGCCATCCGCACTGAGGCGGATCTTCTGCGCGAGGTTACCGAAGGCAAGCGTGAAGCCATGGCGGCGTTTGGAAAGGACGAGGTCTATCTCGAAAAGCTGATCGAGCGCGCGCGCCATGTCGAGGTTCAGGTATTGGGTGACACGCATGGCAATGCCGTTCATCTGTTTGAGCGCGATTGCTCCGTCCAGCGACGGAACCAGAAGGTGGTGGAACGCGCGCCAGCGCCCTATCTTGACGCCGCTCAACGCGCCGAACTGTGTGGCTATGCGCTCAAGATCGCGCAGGAGACCAGCTATGTCGGCGCCGGAACTGTTGAGTTCTTGATGGATGCCGACACCGGCAAATTCTATTTCATTGAGGTCAATCCGCGTATCCAGGTGGAGCATACGGTTACCGAACAGGTTACCGGCATCGACATCGTCAAGGCTCAGATTCATATCCTCGAGGGTGCAGCCATTGGCACGCCTGCCTCGGGAGTTCCGGCGCAGGCAGACATCCGGCTTAACGGTCATGCGCTTCAATGCCGGATTACCACCGAAGATCCCGAGCAAAATTTTATTCCCGATTATGGCCGCATCACCGCCTATCGTGGTGCCACCGGCTTCGGCATCCGGCTGGATGGGGGGACCGCCTATTCGGGCGCGGTGATTACCCGCTTTTATGATCCGCTGCTGGAAAAAGTTACTGCCTGGGCGCCGACGCCGGAAGAGACGATTGCGCGTATGCACCGGGCATTGCGCGAGTTCCGTATTCGCGGGGTGGCAACAAACCTTACATTCCTGGAAGCGATCATCACGCATCCGGCGTTTCGCGATAATAGCTACACGACCAAGTTCATCGACACGACGCCGGAACTGTTTGCGCAGGTCAAGCGGCAGGATCGCGCTACCAAGCTTTTGACCTACCTTGCCGACGTGACCGTGAACGGCCATCCAGAGACGCGTGGCAGGCCAAGGCCGAAGGAAGACATCGCGCTTCCGGCGGTGCCCTATGTCGACAAACCGATTACGCCGGGCACCAAGCAGCTGCTCGATGATCTCGGTCCGAAAAAATTCGCTGGCTGGATGCGTGAACAGAAGCAGGTTCTGGTCACAGACACGACGATGCGCGACGGCCACCAATCGCTGCTGGCTACGCGCATGCGTACACACGATATCGCCCGCATCGCCGGTGTCTATGGGCGCTCGCTGCCAAATATGTTCTCGCTCGAATGTTGGGGTGGCGCTACCTTCGACGTCGCCATGCGCTTCCTTACCGAGGATCCGTGGGAGCGGCTCTCACTGGTGCGTCAGGGTGCGCCCAACATTTTGCTGCAGATGCTGCTTCGCGGCGCCAACGGCGTCGGCTACACGAATTACCCGGACAATGTGGTGAAGCATTTCGTCCGGCAGGCAGCACTGGGCGGAATCGATCTGTTCCGCGTTTTCGATTGCCTCAACTGGGTCGAAAACATGCGCGTGTCTATGGATGCCGTCCTGGAAGAGGATAAGCTTTGCGAAGCGGCAATCTGCTACACAGGAAATATCCTCGACCCTCTCCGCTCCAAATACGACCTTAACTATTATGTCAGCCTGGCGCAGGAGCTTGAAAAGGCAGGCGCGCACATCATCGCCGTCAAGGACATGGCAGGACTGCTCAAGCCTGGGGCAGCCCGGGTATTATTTAAAGCACTGCGGGAAGCGACGGACCTGCCGCTGCATTTCCACACGCATGATACTTCGGGCATCTCGGCTGCCTCCGTTCTGGCCGCGGTCGACAATGGCGTTGATGCCATCGATGCCGCCATGGACGCGCTGTCGGGCAACACCTCGCAGCCTTGCCTCGGTTCGATCGTCGAGGCTCTGAAGGGTCATGAGCGTGATCCGGGCCTCGACCCGGAATGGATCCGCCGCATCTCGTTTTACTGGGAGGCGGTACGCAACCAGTATGTTGCGTTCGAGAGCGATCTCAAGGGTCCCGCCTCGGAGGTGTATCTGCACGAAATGCCGGGCGGGCAGTTTACCAACCTGAAGGAACAGGCCCGCTCGCTCGGGCTCGAGACCCGCTGGCATGAAGTGGCGCAGGCCTATCATGACGTCAATTTAATGTTTGGCGATATCGTCAAGGTCACGCCTTCGTCCAAGGTTGTCGGAGACATGGCGCTCATGATGATCAGCCAGGATCTGAGCGTCGCCGATGTGGAGAACCCGGCCAAGGACATCGCTTTCCCGGATTCGGTCGTTTCCATGCTGCGTGGCGATCTTGGTCAATCGCCGGGCGGTTGGCCGGACGCGTTACAGAAAAAGGCGCTCAAGGGCGACAAGCCGGTGACGGTCCGGCCCGGATCTCTTCTCGAGGAAGCGGATCTGACCAAAAGCCGCGAGGAGATAGAGGCCAAGCTGGAACGCAAGCTCACCGAATTCGAGTTCGCATCATGGCTGATGTACCCGAAAGTCTTCACAGATTTTGCCGGTGCTCAGGAAACCTATGGTCCTGTCAGCGTGCTGCCAACGTCGGTATACTTCTACGGGATGAAACCGCAGGACGAGATTTTCGTCGATCTCGAGCGCGGCAAGACCCTTGTGATCCGTTGCTTTGCCGTTGGCGATGTGGACGACAAGGGCATGGTCACCGTGTTCTTCGAACTCAACGGCCAGCCGCGCCGCGTAAAGGTTCCAGACCGCGCGCATGGTGGGTCCGCGTCCAAGGCAAGGCGCAAGGCCGAAGTTGGAAACGAGGCGCATGTCGGCGCACCGATGCCCGGTGTGGTTTCTACGCTCGCGATTGCAGCAGGCCAGGCCGTGAAGGCAGGCGACGTGTTGCTGTCAATCGAGGCCATGAAAATGGAAACCGCCCTTCATTCCGAACGCGACGGAACCATTGCGGAAGTGCTGGTCAAGACTGGGGACCAGATTGACGCCAAAGACCTGCTGGTCGTGTATGCGGTTGAAGAATAGCGGGTTTTGAGGCTCTAAATTCAGGTATTCAATGGATTTAACGGTTCCTGCTGCCATCACGACCCGCGCGCGCTGGGCGGTCGGTGCGATGTTCTTTGCCAACGGTTTTCTGACCGGCAGTTGGGCACCGCAAATTCCCGTGCTTGTAGCGCGTCTGGGCATTACGTCTTTCACGCTTGGGTTCATGATTTTGGGATTTGGGGCCGGTGCTGTGCTGTCCATGGCTTGGGCTGGTCATCTAATCGCCCGGCACGGTTCCCAATGGGTCGTGCGTATGTTCGGTGTAGCCTGCGTGTTTGGACTTTTGCTGGTGGCACTCGCTCCGAATGTGGCGCTGACCGCGTGCGCGCTGTTTGTGTTTGGCGGCATGATAGGCGCCATGGACGTGGCCATGAATGCCAACGCGGTGACGGTGGAGCGGAAGCTGTTACGCGCCATTATGTCGTCGTCACATGGCTTCTGGAGCCTTGGCGGTTTCTTTGGCGGGGCCATGGGCGGCCTTGTCATCCAGCGGTTCGGCCATTTGCCCCACGCGGTTTTGGTAACATTGCTTGCCGGTGCGTTAGTTGCCATGGCCTACCGCGAAATCGCTGCGGACATTCCTGTCGCGCAGGAGCACCGCAAATTCGTGTTGCCTCGGAGCCCTGCCGTCTACCTTCTGGGTCTGATGGCGCTGCTTTCCATGAATTCAGAAGGAGCAGTGCTCGACTGGGCAGCGCTTTATCTTCGGGATGAGATGGGGAGTACAATCGCGACCGCAGGCTTCGCCTTCGCTGCGTTCTCTGGCGCGATGGCCGCGATGCGCTTCATGGGCGATGGCGTACGTAACAAGTTCGGCGCGGTGGTAACATTTCGCATCTCAAGCCTTGTTGCAGCGACGGGGATGCTCATTGCAGGACTTTCGCCATGGCCATGGCTCGTAATTTTAGCTTTTGCAGTAGGAGGCTTGGGCATCGCCAATATGATTCCGATCCTGTTTTCCGCTGCGGGAAACCAGCCGGGATTGGCCTCGGGGGCTGCCATCAGCGTGGTGACATTGATGGGCTATTCCGGTATCCTGGTCTCGCCATCCCTGATCGGGTTTGTGGGACAGTATGTCGGCTTTGCGCCGGTATTTGTCGGCGTTGCATTGCTGCTCTTGGTCGTTTTTCTGATGGCCGGCCTAACTCGTGCTGCCGATTTTGACCACGGGCCGAAACCTCCACAAGGCGAGTAGCCTCAGGACCCATTCCAATACAATCAGGCGTTTAGCCAGCGGCCTTGGCGCGCGATACCCGTTTCTTTTTGGCTGGGGCAGGCTCGAGAGCGGCTGCCTCGACGCGGTCAGCCTCTTCCTTGGCTAAGCGCAATTCGCGTAGCTTCGCGGTCTTTTGGGCTCTCATCTTCGCTTCAGTTTGGTATTCTGCGGTTGCTTTCGCGCGTTCAGCGGTTTTTTTCTGGGTCTCTAGAAAACGTGTCTCGGCTTTTTCCATGATGTTCTGCCTGTTGTCAGCCAATGAAAATGTTCCCTTTTATCGTTCGCAGAAAAATGCGTTCCTCTTGTAGATAGGCAATCCGCTGCAAAAAGACAAACATTTTGCCTGATTTGTCTTCTCGGGCAGGAACATTCAGATGCAAGGTAGTAATACTTGAGAATTGTTCGATGCAATGAGGCGTAACACGCAGTCGTCAAGAAGCAGCCGACTCGACGAGATGGGAAAAAGCGGCGACGACCTCTTCATAAACGCCGCGCTTGAAGGGAACGATCAGTTCCGGCAGCTCGTTAATCGGCTTCCAGGCCCAGCGATCAAATTCAGCTGTGTGGTCGCCTGGTGGAGGGTTGATGGCGATTTCGCTTTCGTCACCTTCGAAACGGAAGGCAAACCATTTTTGTTTCTGGCCGCGATATTTGCCTTTCAAGGCGATGCCGACCAAATGGGGAGGCAAATCATAGGTTATCCAGGCCGGTGTCTCGGCAAGGACGGTCACCGAGCGCATGCCGGTTTCCTCATAAAGTTCGCGTAAGGCAGCCGGGAATGGGTCTTCACCCTTGTCGATCCCGCCTTGCGGCATCTGCCAGAGCTTGTCGGCACCGTCGAGTTCGTCACGCTCGACAACGATCCGGTGGCCTGCCCAGACCAGACCTCGGTTGTTAAGCACCATGATGCCCACACAGGGGCGGTAAGGGAGAGTTTCAGGGTCGGTTGTGGTCATGCTCTATCCGCGCTCCGGATCTTTGGCGACTGCGGAGATCGGAACGATCTCAATGCCGCGTTTCTTGGCTTCGGCTATCCAGGACGCCACGGCATCGACGGTCACGTCGAAGGCGGAACCGATGCCTACGGCAAATCCTTTTGCGCGTGCGGTTCGCTCCACCTCGTCCAGTTTCTTGAGAATTTCGCCACGTTCGCGCACAGCGTCGATGGTCGTGTCGCCCTCGGCAAAGGGTACACCGTTCCGCAGGGCCTCGGCAGCGGCTGCACTGCGGGCGACAGTCCCGTCGTCGAGATACATCAGTCCGCGCTTGCCGAGCTCGGCCATGACGGGCGCCATGGACGCGGGATCGGTCGTGAAACGGGCTCCCATGTAGTTCATGATGCCGGTGTAATTGGTGGTGCGGGCTAGCGTCCAGTGCAGGTTTTCGACGTTCTCAGCAGGACTTGCATCGACTGTCAGAGTGCTTCGTCCGGGATTGACGCTTGGAAAATCAAACGGCTCCAGCGGCACCTGCATCATGATTTCATGCCCCTTGCGGCGTGCTGCCTGCATCCAGCGGCCGATGCTGTTGCCTTGCGAGGCAAAGGCAAGCGTCACTTCTGCAGGCAATTTATCGACAGCCTGCTGCGTGCCAGTCTGGGAAACAGCAAGGCCGCCGATGACAATCGCCACGCGTGCACCGCGAGCGCCCGACCAGGGCCTCGCATAGACATCAAAGGGGCGGCGGCCATCAGATGCGCGCGTGGGCAGTGGCCCGGCCGGCGTATTCTCAATCAGCGCCTTGTCGGGCAGATGGGCGATGCGCAGGTTCTGGCCAAGTGCCGACGGGTCGCGAATGACGATTACGCCGCTGCCGGAACCTTTGGCTTCAGGATTGACATGAATGATCGACGGACCCGTCGAATTGGGCACAGGCACGGTGGTTTCGGGCATCTGCGGTGGCAACGTTTCAGCTTTGGATGCCACCTCTACCAAGGGATCCTGGACGGCCAGAACAGAGGGCGCGCGGAATGGGCGTTCCCTGAGCGCGATGGCGCCGGAGGCTGCAAACACGACGAGTGCTGCAACAGCACCTGTCAGCGTCGCGCCGTTCAGTCGCATCCGCCGCGGGGAGGAGCGGTTGCCCCCCATCCCCAGCGGCCGTTCGATGTCCTTGATGGCTGGCTGCACGCCGCTTCCTCTGGTTGCGGGGAACAGCAAGGCGGGTCCGTGTCGAACCGACAAAACTGGATCGCCGCCGCCGGATCCCCTTGTGCCGGCGGCTACGGCGCTGCTCCTATTGTTGGTTCAGCACAGCCTTTTGCGGGTTCGGCGGGAATGCCGGATCAGTCTTGATGCCACGCAAAAGATCGAGCGCGTAGTTCAACTGCACGTCATCCTTAGGCTCAGGCGGGACATAGGCGGCAGAACCGGAACCCTGGTCGCCCTCCTCGGCACCCTTGATATGGCCCTTCAGATCCGACTCGCCACGGGTCAAATCGCGATCCTTCAAATCTTCCGGCAATGGCTGGTCGACCTTGATGTCGGGCGTGATGCCCTTGCCCTGAATCGATTTGCCCGACGGTGTGTAATAAAGTGCCGTGGTCAGCCGCAGGGCGCCGTTTTCGGCCAGTGGTATGATGGTCTGCACCGAGCCTTTGCCGAACGATTGCGTGCCAACAACCGTTGCACGGCGATGATCCTGCAATGCACCAGCAACGATCTCCGACGCGCTTGCCGAACCGCCATTGACGAGCACTACAAGTGGCTTGCCGTCGATCATGTCACCGGCACGCGAATCGAAGCGTGAAATGTCCTTGGGGTCGCGGCCGCGTGTCGAGACTATCTCGCCTCGTTCGAGGAAGGTGTCCGAGACGCTGACCGCCTGATCGAGCAGACCGCCCGGATTCAGGCGAAGATCAAGCACATAGCCCTTCAGCTTGTCGGCCGGGATCTTTGACTTGATATCGTCAATAGCCGCCTGGAGATCATCGAAGGTCTTTTCGGTGAAGGAGGTGATCTTCATATAGCCCACGTCATTTTCGACGCGGTACTTCACGGCCTTAACCTTGATGATGTCGCGCTTGATGCTGACCTTGATGGGCTTGTCTGCGCCTTCACGCAGCAGCGTGAGCTCGATAGATGTGTTGACCAGTCCCCGCATTTTCTCAACGGCGTCGTTGAGCGTCAGGCCGCGCACTTCCTCGCCGTCAATCTCGGCAATAAAGTCGCCAGCGCGAACACCAGCGCGCGCCGCCGGCGTGTCGTCGATGGGTGTGATAACCTTGACCAGGTCATTTTCCATGGTGACCTCGATGCCGAGGCCGCCGAATTCACCCTTGGTCTGGACGCGCATATCTTTTGCAGCATCCGGGTTGAGGTAGGAGGAATGCGGGTCGAGCGATGTCAGCATGCCATTGATGGCATTCTCTACCAGAGATTTCTCGTCTGGCGGCGTGACGTACTGGCCGCGCACACGTTCAAAGACGTCGCCGAAAATGGCCAACTGGCGGTAGGTCTCAGAGCCTGCGGCGTTTGCTGTCAGGCCCGGCGCGCCCTGCACCAAACTCATGGCCGAGGCCCCCATCAGGGCACCGGCAAACAGCAGCGTCAATTTACGAACCATCTCACGTCCTTCCAGAAACACGCACTGCCCACCATGGGGCAGGGTCGACGGGTTTTCCGTCTTTTCGGAATTCTACATAGAGTTCGGGGCCGGAGTCATTCTTTGTAGCCGCCGCACTCGCCACTTTCGCTTCACCCATAGCGCCGACCGGTTCGCCCGCCAAGACTGATTGGCCCGTAGTCACGCTGATTCTCGCCATTCCCGCCAAAACGACATGATAGCCATCGCCGGCGTTCAGGATCAAGAGTTGCCCGTAAGATCGGAAAGGCCCTGCATAAAGCACGCTCCCGTCAGCGGGCGCTGTAACGATGGCGCTCGAATGTGTCGCAACCGTGTCGCCAAGCATCACGCCGCCGTTACTGTCCTTGCCACCGAAGCGCCGCGAGCGCTGCCCGACAACTGGAAGAACCAGCTTTCCGCGCTGGCGCGAAAAAGGTGCCGTTTCAAGGAGACGGTTGGCTTCGGGGACGGGCATAGCGGCGCGAGCGGCATTGCGCTGCTTCTCGGCTTCACCAGCGCGCGCTGCTCGCTCTTCCGCCGTGCGTTTGCTAGCGGCTTCAGTTTCGAGGGAAGCTATCAAGTCCTTCAGGCTGCCAGCGCGGGCAGCAAGGGTTTCTGCCCGATGCTGTTCTTCCGCCAGCGCTATCTGCTGCGCGCTTTGCAGCCGGGTTTTTTCAGTTAGAAGGAGGTCGAGGCGCTGCTTTTCGGTTATCTGCTCAGCAATTGTCGTGCTCAGTCTTTTGTGCTCAGCTTCTATAGAAGCTGTAAGGCGGCTGAGTTCGTTAAGATCCGCCAGCAAGATCTCGGTTTCGGAGCGGAGTTGAGGCACAACTGCGCCCAGAAGAATTGCGCTGCGAACTGACGACAGCGCGTCCTCTGGTTTCACTAGAAGGGCGGGAGGTGGATTCAAACCCATGCGTTGAAGCGCGCCCAACACCTCTGCCAGAACGTCGCGCCGGGCCTCGAGGGATCTGTGAATACCGGTTTGCTGGCCCCTCAACGTATCCAGGCGGTCGGAAATGTCTTCGATATCCTGACCGAGTTTCTTCTCGGTCATCGCGGCCTGTATCAGCGCTGCAGTGATCGTCCCATGGTCCTTCTTCAACAAGTCGATTTCGGTCGTTAACTTGTCCAGATTTTCTTTGGAGAGCGCCATGTCGCGCGCCACCATTTCATATTCGCTCTGGCGTTGCGACTGGCGCGCGGCGACTGCTGCTGCATCTTCGGCGATCGCTGGCGAAATGACCGAAAAGGCAAGCACAATGAGCGCAGGGCTTGACCGCGCAGCTCTTCTTCCCAATTGGAGGATGGCTCTCATTACATGATCGGTCGCGTTGTGGATGTCACAGCGTACGAAGCAGGTCGCCGAGGTATCGTCAACCATCCGCCATTGCGTGATGGTTCAAGCCCGGTGATAAGGATGGCCAGACAGGATCGTCGCCGAGCGGTAAAGCTGTTCGGCCAGCATGATGCGCACAAGCTGGTGCGGCCAGGTCAGCGCCCCAAACGAAAGGCTGAGTGCGGCCACTTCTCGCGTGGAAGCGTCATGACCATCTGCGCCGCCTATGGCAAACGTCAATGCGCGCTGGCCGCCATCTCGAAAGGTGGCAATCTTGTCGGCAAATTCCTGGGAGGAAAAATTCTTGCCGCGCTCGTCTAGTAAAATTACTTTCGAGCCCGCGATCATCTGACCTTGCATCCGCATCGCCTCATCGCGTCGACGTTCATCGACGTTCTGGCTGCGGCTTTCGGGAAATTCGCTTACGCCCGCAAACTCAAGGCCGATCGCAGGGCCGCTTTTCGAAAACCGCTCGAAATAGCGGTCGGCGAGTTCCTTTTCGGGGCCGGACTTCATCCTGCCCACAGCAAGTATCGCGACCTTCATTGTGTCAAAGACAGTTCAATGAACCGTCTCTTCCTCAAGGTCGGGAGACTGCCACATCTTTTCGAGATTGTAGAATTCTCGCACCTCAGGTCGGAAGATGTGGACGATGACATCGCCTGCGTCGACCAGAACCCAGTCAGCACCCGGCAAACCTTCGACACGCGCTGTACCGAGGTCGTTTTCCTTTAGTGTCCGGATCAGCTGGTCTGCCACGGCTGCGACATGGCGATGCGAGCGACCAGATGCCACCACCATGTAGTCGCCGAGGCTGGACTTGCCCCGGATATCGATGCTGACAATATTTTCGGCCTTGGAGTCTTCCAAACTGGCAAGGACGGTTTTAATGGCGCGGGAGAAATCATCTTCTCGGTTTATCCCGGCCGGCGAAGGCATGTTGATGGAGGCCTTCTTCTCAGTTGCTGTTCGCAGTGTCTTCCCTTTCAAAACAGGAACCGGCTTGCCGCCATGGACGCTGACGGCACCACTTAGATAGGCAGAGTTAGGTTACACTTTCAAGACGCTGAAACGTCGATCTTGCCGTCCAGGTTCCGTTCACGACAATGAGCCCTCCTCCGCGGAGGAGAAAGCGAGCTCGACGGGCGGGGGCGCCTGTGCTGTCATCGGGGTGAAAATCCCGGTTTCGTCGGCAGGCACCGGCTTGGCCTGGAGCACCCGCCAGATCACGAAGCCGGAATAGGCGGCGGCAATTGCGATCACCACATAAATGAAGGACTGGGTGCCGAAAACAGCGCTCAGCCCGGTTACGAAGGCGGGAACCAAACAGCCCGAAAGCGACCATGCAAACAGAAGCGAACTCGACAGGGCGACCATGTCGTCCTTGGCAGCCCGATCACTGGCATGGGCACTGGCCAGCGAATAGACCGTTTCGGCGGCGCCATCCCAAAAAATATAAACCACCACCAAAATGGCCAACGCCCTGCCATCAAAGCCCAGCGCGAGCACGCCGCATATTGCGACGATCAACGAGACGAAGATCAGCACATAGCGGCGATCCGTGCGATCCGAGATCCAACCGAAGGGAATTTGCAAGAGTATGGTTCCGAGCGGCATTGCTGAAAGCAAAAGTGCGACATCTTGCTGGCTGTAGCCTTCTGCGGTTGCATGAATGGGGGCAAAGCCGGTGATGCTCATCGACATCCCGCCAACCGCGAGCATGCCCGCCACACCGACGGGGGATATGGCCCAAGCCTTGCGTATAGCCACGGTCGCCGACTTCGGGACAGGAGGTTGGCGAAGACGCGTCATGCCGACTGGCAGAATAGATAGCGCGGTGAAAGCGATACCGATCAGGGCTGCCTGCGTCCCGCCCATGTCGATCAACGATAGCGTGTAGTATCCAACGCCCAATCCGCCAATATAGGACACATTGAAGATCGCTATCACACGGCCACGTACCGAATTGTCAATGGCGTCGTTTAGCCAGCTTTGCGCAACAATGAATAGCCCGCAAATGGCAAAGCCATACAGCGTACGCGCGGCAATCCAAAGAACCGGGTAAGTGCCGAAACCAACCGCTGCGTTGGATAGTGCAATCAGGGCGGAAAGCACCATGAAGGCGCGTGCGTGGCCAACACGCCTGACCAGCGGTCCCGTCAGAATGCAGCCGGCAACGCCGCCAGCAGAAAGACCGGTGATGACCAATCCCGCCCAGGTCGGTGAGAAGCCTTCGGCGCCCAGACGGACCGGGATGTAGGCGAACATCAAACCATTGCCGACAGCCACCAGCGCCATCGAGATGATAATGCTGGCAATCGCGATCAACGGCGCGGGGGCCGAAATGTCGCTCTCGGATGTCCCGCGTTCCATGCCAAGTTCCTGCTGTTTCGATAGCGAGAGTGCCAACTAAAGCGGCCGGACGGAGCGGTAAAAGCGACATAGGTTACGCCGCTTTGACAGCGACTCAGCCGCCGCCTCGCAGGGCTGTAGAGGACAGAGATGAGCGTGGGCCGTGGATGAAGGTCCATGCCGGAGCCTTCCTGTGCGCCAGGTGCGGGGCGTCCTTTTCGTCGATACGAGCATAGTCGAATGTCTTGGCAACGACAGAAGAGAGAAACGAGAGCGTGGCACCGGGACGGTCGATGACGGCGATGGGAAACGTCATCACGATGTCTCGCCAACGCTGCCAGTGATGGAAGTCGCGAAGATTGTCGGCGCCCATGATCCAGACGAAATCAACGCCTGGATTGCGGGCTTTCACCAGCGCCATCGTGTCGGCGGTATAGCGCACATTATGGCTAGCCTCGAAGGCAGTGACTTTTATGCGCGGGTCACGGGCGATCGATTCCGATAGCCGTAACCGGGTGGTCAAAGAGGCTCGCTGGTTCCCGGCTTTCAGCGGGTTTCCGGGCGTTACGATCCACCAGAGTTGGTCGAGCGCCAGCCGGCGCAGTGCGATCTCGGCAACTAGTGCATGGCCGGCATGGGGCGGGTTGAAAGACCCACCGAAAAGACCGACTTGCATTCCGCTTTCCACGTAGGGCATGCGCAGGAAGCGCTGGTCGGGTTCGCTTTCGGCACTTGCGGTCATAACCGGGCCGAATCCGTTGCTGGCGTCACGCCCGTACCTGACCTGTGCCGCGCACCCGATATTTA
Source organism: Mesorhizobium sp. NBSH29 (assembly GCF_015500055.1). Taxonomy (NCBI): domain Bacteria; kingdom Pseudomonadati; phylum Pseudomonadota; class Alphaproteobacteria; order Hyphomicrobiales; family Phyllobacteriaceae; genus Mesorhizobium; species Mesorhizobium sp. NBSH29. The sequence goes on along the minus strand of NZ_CP045492.1, from coordinate 716,361 downwards.
AAGGAGGTCAACTGCTCGACGCCAACGGGGCCACGAGCATGCATCTTGCCGGTGGCGATGCCGATTTCACCGCCCATGCCGAACTCACCACCATCGGCAAACTGCGTCGAGGCGTTGTGAAGCAGGATGGCGGAATCAATCTCGTTGAAGAATCTTTCGACGACGACGGCATCTTCAGCGACAATCGCCTCGGTGTGATGAGAAGAATGTGTTTCGATGTGGTCGATGGCTGCATTGACGCCGTCGACAATACGCACAGACACAATCGCATCAAGATATTCAGTGTTCCAGTCCGCTGCGGTCGCCTCATGAGCAGACGGGAAAGCGGCCACCACATCGCCATCGCCACGAATCTCGCAGCCGGCGTCGGCCAGAGCTTCCAAGACAGCCACCAGATGCGTGTCGGCCACGGCCCGGTCAATAAGCAGCGTTTCCGCCGCACCGCAAATGCCGGTTCGCCGCATCTTGGCGTTGACTGCAATCGCGACTGCCATGTCGAGATTTGCCGAGCCGTCAATGTAGAGGTGACAGATGCCCTCCAGATGCGCGAACACCGGCACGCGGGCTTCACTCTGCACGCGCTCCACAAGACTGCGACCGCCGCGCGGAATGATAACATCTAGGTTGCCGGCCAGGCCTTTCAGCATCTCACCCACGGCTGCACGATCGGTGGTGGGGACGCGCTGGATGGCATCTTGCGGCAGGCCGGCGGCTTTCAACCCTTCAGCCAGGCAGGCGTGAATGGCTGCCGAGGAATGCACAGAATCCGAGCCACCGCGCAGGATAACCGCGTTGCCGGCCTTCAGGCACAACGCGCCAGCGTCTGCGGTGACATTGGGCCGGCTTTCATAGATGACACCAATGACACCGAGTGGGGTTCGTACGCGCTCGATCTTCAGGCCGTTCGGACGCTCCCATGCGGCCATTATTGCACCGACAGGATCAGCAAGGTCAGCAATGGCGCGAATGCCGTTCGCCATGTCGGCGATACGTTCACTGGTTAACTTCAGTCGGTCCATAGAAGCCGGCGAAAGACCGGTTTCGATGCCGCTGGCCATGTCGGCGGCGTTCGCGTACAGGATTTTGTCTATCGATTGTTCAATGGCGTTGGCGATAGCGACCAAGGCAGCATTTTTACGGTCGGAGCCGGCGATGGCCAACGGGCGCGCAGCGGCACGGGCGCGTCGGCCAAGATCGGCCATCTGTTCGACAGTCCCCACGCCATCACTTCGCGCCAGCATGATATCCCTCCGCACCGATTTCAGCCCGGACCGCAGCGTGGCCCATCACCAGATCGTCGCGATGCACCATGGCCGAGCGCGCCTGATATCCTAGAACGTCGGCGATCTCGGTTGTTTTCAACCCGGCAATCCTTACCGCGTCCGCGGCATCATAGGCAACCAGCCCGCGCGCCATCTCGCTGCCATCCGGTGCCATGATCGCGACCGTGTCACCGCGGGAAAAACTGCCGCTGACCTGCTTTACGCCGGCAGGGAGGAGGGATTTACCGGCCTGCAACGCGCTTATCGCACCGGCATCGACAACCAGTCGGCCGGCTGGCTCGAGTTGCCCCGCAATCCACGTCTTGTAGCCTTTCACGGGACTGGCACTGGGGTGGAAGTAGGTGGCGCGTTCGCCGCGCTCGATCGCCAGCAGCGGTGACAGACGCGTTCCCGACGTGATGATCATGGCGGTTCCAGCAGCGGTGGCGATCTTGCCGGCATCCAGCTTGGTGCGCATACCGCCGCGCGACAGCACAGACGCCGCTGCACCGGCCATTGCCTCAATCTCGGGCGTGATGCGCTCGACCACCGGAATAAACCGCGCATTAGGAACATGGGCGGGCGGGGCGGTATAAAGGCCGTCGATATCGGAGAGCAGAACCAGAAGGTCGCCGCCCATCATTGTCGCGACGCGGGCTGCCAGCCGGTCATTGTCGCCATAGCGGATTTCTGTCGTGGCAACCGTGTCGTTCTCGTTGATCACCGGCACCGCCTTCATTTTCAGCAGCGTCGAGATGGTGGCGCGCGCGTTGAGGTAGCGACGTCGTTCCTCGGTATCGGCCAGCGTCAGTAAAATCTGTCCAGACTTCATGCCATTTTTGCCCAGCGCCTCTGACCATGCTCCGGCCAGCGCGATCTGCCCAACAGCTGCGGCCGCCTGACTTTCCTCGAGCTTGAGCACCCGGTTGCCCAGGCCGAGAATGGTGCGGCCAAGCGCGATCGCTCCGGACGAGACGACCAGAATTTCTACACCTCGGGCTGAAAGCGTTGAAATATCGTCAGCCAGCGAGGCGATCCAGTCGCGTCGGACACCCGCCTGCGGATCGACCAGCAGCGCTGAACCGATCTTGACGGTTATCCGGCGGAAGCTTGAAAGCGCAGGCTGGTGCATGGCGGTCTTGTCACTTTTCCCAGCGCGATTCCGATTTGACCGTGACCGGCCGCTCGCCGCGCGATTGCTCAACAATCCCGATCAGAGCGCGCAATACGTCTTCCACGCCTTCGCGGGATACAGCCGAAAGCACAAGCGGCGCGCGGCCTGCGGCCTTTTTCAGCGCTGCCAGCTTTTTCTTGCGGCTGTCGGGGTCCAGCGTGTCGGCCTGGCTCAGCGCCACAATCTCGGCCTTGTCTTCCAGGCCGTGACCATAGGCGGCCAGTTCGGCGCGCACGGTCTTGTAGGCAAGGCCAGGATTTTCCTCCTGTGCGGAGACGAGATGAAGGAGCACCCGCGTGCGCTCGACATGGCCGAGGAACCGGTCGCCGATGCCGACGCCTTCATGAGCGCCCTCTATCAGGCCTGGAATATCGGCAATGACAAATTCGCGTGCATCAATGCGCGCCACGCCCAGGTTGGGATGCAGCGTGGTGAAGGGATAGTCGGCGATCTTGGGCTTGGCCGCTGTCACCGAAGCCAGAAAGGTTGATTTTCCAGCATTGGGCAAGCCAACCACACCGGCATCTGCGATAAGCTTCAGGCGCAGCCAGATAGTATGTTCTATGCCCGGCAAGCCAGGATTGGCTCGGCGCGGTGCCTGGTTGGTTGAGGTCTTGAAATGCTGGTTGCCGAAGCCGCCATTGCCGCCAGCGCTGAGGCGAAAACGCTGACCAACCTCGGTCAGATCGCTTATCAGCGTTTCATTGTCTTCTTCGAATATCTGGGTGCCGGCCGGAACCCTCAGCGTTACATCAGTTCCCTTGGCACCGGTGCGGTTGCGGCCCATGCCGTGGACACCGGTCTTGGCGCGAAAATGCTGCTGGTAGCGATAATCGATCAGCGTGTTAAGCCCATCGACGACCTCGATCCAGACATCGCCGCCGCGCCCGCCGTCACCACCATCAGGTCCGCCGAACTCGATAAATTTTTCACGCCGGAACGAGACGCTGCCAGCGCCGCCGTCGCCGGATCGGGTGTACACTTTGGCTTGGTCGAGAAATTTCATTGTTCAGCAAACTACATTACGCTCTGGGTCGAGACTTCCTCTAGCGCAAAGCCTTTTTAAGCGCGAGTGCGCATGATTTCTTTCTTCGAACGGCCATCCTGCCGTTCGCATAAATATTCCGGTCTAAGCTCGTGACCAGCTTTTCAGGCTGACCCATGTCTTGCGGTCGAGGCTGTAGCGCTCCACTGGCACCTGGCCGGCGACAATCGAGTTCAGCATACCTTGGCCAGAATACTGGAAGCCGCACTTGTGGATGACCCGGCGCGAGGCCGCGTTAATGACCCGACATGAAACGTTGAGCGCATTGATCGTGGTGGCGCGAAACGCCACATCCACCAACGCGTGGGCCGCCTCGGTGGCGTAGCCATGCTTCCAGTACGGTTCACCGATCCAATAGCCCATTTCGAGGCCGCGGTCGGTGCCATTCAGACCGGCGCATCCGATGAAAGCGCCGCTCTCGGCCAAAGTTACAGCATAGCTACAGCCGGCCTTCTTGGGCACGCGCGTCATCGCAACAAATGCGCGCGCTTCTGCCTCGCCATAGGGGTAGGGCATGCGCGACAGCATTTCGGCGACGCGACGGTTGTTTGCCAATTGCGCGAGTTCTGCCATGTCGTCTTCATGCGGCGGGCGCAGCACCAGCCGTTCGGTGACGAGGATCGGGCAGTCAATTGCCGGACTCTCGGGCTCCAGATCTTCGGCTTCAGCAATCATTGTCGAGCTCCAGGCATGAAAAAGGGGAGATGGTGGCCCATCTCCCCTGATCCTTTTTCTGGACTGTCCAGACACCGGTCCCCGAGATGGGAGCCGGTAAGTGTGTCGCGGAACCGGCTACTCCGCTGCGTCCTGAATCGGTGCTACCGATACATAGGTTCGGCCATTTGCTTTTTTGCGGAATGCGACGGCGCCTTCGCCGAGTGCAAAAAGCGTGTGGTCTTTTCCCATGCCCACATTGGTGCCTGGGTGCCACTGGGTGCCACGTTGACGGATAATGATATTTCCGGCGATGACTTTTTCGCCGCCAAACTTCTTTACGCCGAGGCGCTTGGACTCGGAATCGCGACCGTTGCGCGACGAGCCGCCAGCTTTCTTATGTGCCATTGCAGATCTCCTTCGTGCTCAGTCTTATTCTTTTTCCGCCGCGGCTACAGCCTTTTTCGGCGCAGCCTTCTTGGCAGGCTTCTTTTCGACCGTGTCGGTGGCGGCAGGTGCCGTAACCGTCTCGACCTTGTCTTCTTTCTTGGCCGCCGCCTTCTTCGACGGCTTGGCGCCGGCGGTCAGTATCTCGGCAATTCGCACGGTTGTCTCGTGCTGGCGATGGCCCCGCTTTCGGCGCGAATTCTGCCGGCGGCGCTTCTTGAATGCTATAACAGTTTTAGCGCGGCCCTGTAGGACCACTTCCGCCGTAACCGTTGCGTCCGCGATGAAAGGCGCACCAAAAGTGACGGCTTCGCCTTCACCATGCGCCAGCACCTGGCCGATTTCGACGATGTCACCGACTTCGCCGGCAACCTTCTCGATCTTCAACACATCATTGGCGGCTACGCGATACTGCTTACCGCCCGTTTTAATGACTGCGAACATTTTTTGCCTTTCGCTGTTCGGTCCGGCTCAATGAGCTGCCCTAGAAGGCAACCCGGCCGTCTTTTTATCAGTCTGCGGGTTTTCGGAGATTTTTTGCCATTCTTTCGAAAGGCAAAGCCGCTCCGGTCTTTCAATTCATGCATTCCGGGCGGAAAACCGCTTGGCACTTTTCCAGGACTGCATAAAAATGCCTCGGGAGCAGAAACGATCCGCACCTGAAGCGTGCCGTGCTTATCGCAAGGTCCGGTTGAAGTCAACGCAATGTCGGGTTTTCATGCTTTGGCCCTTGCGGCGGGCCGCCACAGCCGTTATTGAGTGCGCCGCGCCGGCAACGGCCGACCCACACCGGAGAGGTGGCAGAGTGGTCGAATGCACCGCACTCGAAATGCGGCATGGGTGCAAGCCCATCGGGGGTTCGAATCCCTCCCTCTCCGCCATGAACCTGAGTTGCCCCAGTTTCAATATTAACAATAGCTTAGAGGCTAACGGCGAATCGCTGCTGCCCAAGAATTCTCCCCCCAAGATCCGAAATTGGCGTCTGTCCATCCTAAGGGTATGGGCCTAGTGACTACATAGGTCTGTTTAACTGCGAACCTTAGGGAACGTTGAGGCGCCACGCGCGTTGCAGGTCATCAGTTAGCAGGAGCGAACAATGGGTATCATCTGGACTATCATTATCGGCTTTGTCGCGGGCATCATTGCCAAATTCGTTATGCCGGGTAGCAACGAGCCATCAGGTTTTATTTTGACGACGATCCTGGGCATCGTTGGCGCGTTTGTGGCCTCATATCTGGGTCAGGCGCTGGGATGGTATGCGCCGGGTGAAGGTGCAGGCCTCATCGGTGCTGTTGTGGGCGCGATCATCGTGCTCGTCATCTGGGGAATGATTGCCGGCCGCCAGCGCACTTGATCGGCATAAAAAGGAGTATTTCAATGGCACGAATGCCTTCAATGGTTGCATTGCTCGGCTTGCTTGCCGTGGCAGGCTACCAAAACCGAGATAAGCTCGGCGGAATGCTGGATGGATTGAGTAAGGGCGGTAATCCGGCTGATCCCAATAACCGGGAAAGTGGCCTGGAAGGGATTCTTGGCGGTCTAGGCGGCATGCTCGGCGGCGCCACAAGCGGCAGCGTGCTGAGTAGTGGCCTAGGCGATCTGATAGATCGTTTTCGCCAAACGGGCCGCGGTGAAAAAGCTGACAGTTGGATCAACGAGGGCGCCAATGCATCCCTTGAGGCATCCGATCTTGAGGAAGCGCTTGGCGACGATACCATCGTGGAGCTCACTCAAAAGACCGGGCTGTCGCGCAGCGAGTTGCTCAAGCGCCTGTCTGACACTCTGCCTGATGCAGTCAACCAGCTTACTCCGGACGGACGCTTGCCGTCGGAGGTAGAAGCGAGCCGCTTCGGATAGGCGATCTGGGTTACGCATTGTCAGTCAGGCGGGCCAGATCTAGATCTGGCCCGCCTGAATCTGATTAGAGGCCACGCAGACTGCGATTCGACATCCAGACGACATCGCGGCCGTCAAAACTCTCTAGGTTCGAGAACGTTTAGACGCTAAGGGAGCAAGCCTCCTACTATGAGACGAGGGAGGCAGCCGATCCGGCGACTTTCAAAGCCATGTCGGCTGCTGGAACGCCGTCCATTTTTCATGTCACCGAGGTCTGCTTCCGCGGCATCAAACGCGCCCGTCTCGGGTCGGTCACTTTTCGGTCGCGCACGGCACGTCACAAGCGCGCACTTTCAACTCTTAACCCGCGCGCAATGGTTGCGCAGTAACATCGCGCTTCCATTGGGGGAGTGACAATGATCGTTGTCGCGGTCGAAGAAAAGCCGGGCTATGTCGAGACCGCGAGACTTGCGGCTGAAGCTTTTGCTTCTGCGGACAGTTCTTTCGATCCCGAACATCTTCGGTGGTTCTATGAGGACTGCTTTACCGAAGGCACAACGATTGTCGGCCTGACCGATACGGATACGGGCCAGAAAATCGGGCAAATCGCGCTGGTGCGGCAGTCGGTTCTGGTGAATGGCAAGCCAGAGCCAGCGGCGGAACTCGTCGATCTTTTCGTGCTCAAGCAATGGCGTGGGCGCGAGCGGGTGCAGATGCTCTATGACGAGGTCGGGCGCCAGTTCGCCAAGCAGAAACTGCGCTTTGCCTTTGGCATGCCCAACGCCAAAGCACTGCCGGTCAATGAGCGGTTCTTCGACCTCAAGGGCTTTCTGCGGCTCGAACTACGGGCGGGGATCGCACTGCCGTGGCTCTCGGCAAGCGTGATTGCGAACGAGCCGTTTGACCGTTTGCGCCGAGACCACTTCGTGGCGCTGTTCGACCAATATGCGACCAGTGGCGAGGAAACCGGATTGCGTTGGGATGGCGAAGCGTTGTTCAGGCGGTTGTGCGGGCTGAAATACTCTTATGCGATCCACGCCACGGAAGGTCTGTTGCTCATATCGTCAGCGCGGCTTACGCGCTCGGTCCCCTACACACTGCTCGCCGCATTTCTGCGCCGTTCGGGCGTTACGCCCACGCGCGCCGATGTGCGGTCGGTGACGCGGGCAGCCGCCGCGTTCTGGAAGCGTCCGCAGTTCATTTTCGCCGGATTGAACCGGACGCTGCCCTTCATTCCGGGTATCCCGCTGCCCGATAGGGTGCGGCCTTCGCCGATGATCCTGCAGATGCGGGATTTCGCGCCAGAGCGCACAAAACTGGAATTCGACCGCTTCCAACTCATCGACTTCGATTTTGCCTGAATGTAGCCGACACCGGAACCTCACAATGAAAGCGCTTCTCAAGCAGATAGCCATAACAGGGGCACTGGAAGCCATTGCCCTGACTAGGGCAGGGCGAATCTTCCCAGGAGCAGCCGGGCGCGGCATAATTTTTACGCTGCATCATGTGCGGCCCGCTGAAAATCGCACCTACGAGCCGAACGCTGTGCTTTCATTAACGCCTGAATTTCTCGAGAAGGCCATCCTTGAAACGAGAGCGAAGGGGTATGAAGCGGTTGCCTTGTCGGACTTGCGCGGACGGCTGGATGAAGCGGACGCCACGCGCCGGTTCGTTGCCTTCACCCTCGATGACGGGTTGCGGGACAACGCAAAGTTTGCGGCCCCCGTTTTTCGCAAGCATGATGTGCCTTACACGATCTTTCTGACCAAAGGGCTGGTAGAAAGAACCCGCACCATGTGGTGGGAAACAGCAGAAGTGCTGACACGGCAGGCGCATTCGTTTGCGTTTGATTTCGGCGGCGGACCAGTCACCGTTGTCGCCGACACTGCCAAGCAAAAACACGAAGCTTTCCTGCGGCTGGCGCGGTTTGTCGAAGCAATCGACGAAGACGCAGCCGTTGCGCGCATAGACCAGGCGGCATTTGCGGCCGGGATCGATCCGAAGGCGATCGTCGAAGCTGAAATTATGGATGCAGCGGAAATCCGCCAGCTGGGAGCCGACCCACTCGCGCATTTCGGCGCGCATACCTTGACCCATTGCAATTTGGCACGCGTGTCGCCGGAACGTCTGGCGGATGAAATATCGGAGTCGATTTCAGCTATCGAGCGGTGGACCGGTTCCCGCCCGGTGTCGCTGGCCTATCCGTACGGGTGGGGGCGGGCGTGCGGGGTGCGCGAGGCCGAAGCAGCCGCAAAAGCCGGGCTGCGCGTTGCGGTGACAACTCAGCCCGGGGTATTGAAGGGAAACAGCGATAACTGGATGCTGCTTCCCCGCGTTTCCCTCAACGGGCTTTATCAGAAGCGCCGCTACGTGCGGGCGCTGTTAAGCGGCATACCGTTCGGATTCATGTAGAACTGGCAGTCCATAGCCCCCCCCGATCTGCCGGGTGATTCATCGCGGGCGTTATTAAACTCAACCCAACTCACTGGTACGGCGGTGTGCGGGCACATCGTTTTGACCCGATGATTTGGGAAGAGCACAAGCGCTTGGCGAAGCAGCCAGCTCGAAGAAAGTGCGTGGGAATTTGATATCAATGTACCCGGCGTGGTGGGGTCTTGCCGCAGCTGGTTGGTGATCCCAGCATATATCCGCCGCTTTCTTCAGGTTGCTGAGGGGTGAAAACTTTGGCAGGCGCGTGATCCGCCTGGCCGCAATTGAAAGGCACTAAAATGAAAATCCTTATGGTTTTGACATCGCACGATAAACTGGGTGACACCGGCAAAAAGACTGGTTTCTGGCTCGAAGAGTTCGCAGCGCCCTACTACGTCTTCAAAGATGCAGGCGCCGAGATAATCCTCGCCTCGCCCAAGGGTGGCCAGCCGCCGATTGACCCATCCAGCGATGATGCGGCGGCCCAAACCGATGACACCCGACGCTTCAAGGCCGACACCGAGGCTCAGAAAACTCTTGCGAGTACGCTGAAACTGGCGGAGGTCACCGCGGCCGGCTTTGACGCTATTTTCTATCCAGGAGGCCATGGTCCGCTATGGGATCTGGCTGAAAGCGCGGACAGCAAGCGCCTGATCGAGGCATTTGCTGCTGCTGATCGTCCAATAGGTGCCGTCTGTCACGCTCCCGGAGTATTCCGCCACACGCTGGGCACCGATGGAAAACCGTTGGTCGCAGGGCGCCGCGTAACTGGGTTTACAAACACTGAAGAAGAGGCGGTCGGTTTGACCAAAATTGTGCCTTTCCTCGTCGAAGACATGTTGAATGCCAACGGCGGTCTCTATGAAAAGGGCGCTGACTGGGCCAGTTTCGTGCTGCGTGACGGCAAACTGATCACCGGACAGAACCCAGCCTCTTCGGCCGAAGCGGCAAGGGAAATGCTGGAACTTCTGGCATAGTCATAATTAGCGTGGCTGCGGAGCACGGAGACTTCGCAACCCGCTCTCAGCACTGCTGTTAAACATCACTCGCGGCGCACCGCAGTGACAGCGACCCACTCGGTGGGTTGTTTGTCGAACGCGCTTCCCTGCCAACTTTCGGTGCTGAGTTCTGACCAGTCGCCCCCCGCGTGCCAGACGGCAGAAAGTTCAGGGGCGCTGAGGTAATTGTAATGCCGGCCTAGGGCGTCCAGACTTTCAGCCGCACCAGACTTGAAACTCGCCCAGACAACGCCATTGTGGCGCAATGCGGTGTGGACGCGTGTGATTACGCCACCGAGTTCCTGACGTGGCACGTGCAGGAGCGAGGCGCTTGCATATATGCCGTCATAGGCGCGCTTCGCGGCAAGCTCCTGAAATTGCATCACACGAACGGGCTGCCTGATATGATGCTCCGCTATCGCGGCCAGCTGAGAAGATCCATCTGTCGCGTCGACTCTGAAGCCGGCACAGATCATGGCTCGCGCATCCCGACCGCTGCCGGTACCTAGCTCAAGAATTTCACCGCCGGGCGTACACCGGTTCAAGAATGTGGCGAGTCTGGGATTGATCGTTCCACTTGCCGCGTAGGTATGAGCATTCGAGTTGTAAAAATCTCTTGTTGAATCCGTCATGGTCGCCTGTCCATTGTCGGTCCAGTGTGAACCTTCAACGGTGCTGCATGCAATGATCTGTCACCAGTGGCTCGCTGGAGGCTTTACGCCGCTTCGCTGCATGTCAGCGCGATTCATAGCAAAAGATCCTGCGTTTGTACGAACGCAGGATCTTTTTCGTAGCGTCAGTCAGCTACGGAAATAAACTAAATGACCGTCAGATCTTGCCCATCAAGAGCATGATAACGAGCACGACGAGAATCACGCCGACAATACCCGAAGGCCCGTAACCCCAGCCGCTTGAGTGCGGCCATGCTGGAATGGCGCCGAGCAGAGCCAGGACGAGGATGATGATGAGGATGGTGCCGAGCGTCATGGAAGTCTCCCGTTGTAAATGCTGTCCCCCACAATGCATGAAGCCCACAGATGGTTCCCGCGGACTTCACAATTTTGACACATCTTGGGCAGGCTATTCTGCCGCTTTGCGGAATTCGCCTTCAAATTCCGCCGGATGCTCATCAATCACGATCGCTTCGACGGGTTTTGCCTTGCGGCTGAAAAGCTTTTGCTTGAAACGCCTAAGCCAGCCAAGCTGGCCCGGGACGGGCTTGTCTCGGGTGAAGACCATCAGCATCGATGGTGTGACCACCAGCGTCAGGACGGTAGCGAAGGACAGGCCGAAGACGATGGCCGAGGAGAGCGCGATCCACCATTGGGTAGACGGCGCGTTGATGGTCGTCTCGCGGTGGAAGATTTCCAGCCCGAGGCCAAAGGCGATCGGCAACACGCCGAGGATTGCCGACATGGCGGTGAGCACCACGGGACGCGCGCGCTCACGGCAGGTTTGCAGCACGGCGTCGAGCTTGTTCCAGCCTTCCTCTCGCAGCCGGTCATAGGTGTCGATCAACACAATATTGTTGTTGACGACAACGCCGGCCAGCGCGATCACGCCGATTCCCGACATGACGATGACGAAGGCCTGTCCAGTCAGCATCATCCCCAGCAGCGCGCCGATTGTTGCCATCACCACGCATGAGAGCACCAGAAATACACTGGTGAACTTATTAAACTGCGCCAAAAGCACGATGAAGATCAAGAAGATTGCTGCGCCAAAGGCATTGCCCAAGAACGCGCTCGCCTCGGCGCTGTCTTCGTTGGAGCCACCGAGTTTCCAGTCGATGCCGGGAAGGGTCATACCTTCGACAACCTTGATGACAGCGGCCTGAACTTCTGCGACCTGGTAGCCCGAGGCGACGTTGCCTTGGATCGTGATGGTGCGCTTGGCGTCCACCCGGTTAAGGACGCCTACCGTCATCTCCGGCCTGCGTGTGACAAAGTTGGAGATGGGTACGGAGCCCTGCGACGTTTCAATCCGTAGCTGGTCGAGCGCCGACAGGGTGCGCCGGTCCTCCGGCAGACGCAGGCGAATGTCAACCGCGTCATCAGCGCCGGCGGGACGGTAGTCGGTGAGTTTTAGCCCGGTCGTGACCAGCTGCACTACCGTGCCCACTTCCATCGGGCTGATGCCATATTGGGCAGCCTTGGTGCGGTCTATCTCGAGCGCCCAGTCGATGCCCGGTGGCGGAAGGCCGTCTGAAATATCGATCACACCCGGCACCTTGGCGACCGCGGCAGCCACTTCTTTGGCCTTGTCGTTCAGGCCGGCCGGGTTTACCGCAGACAGTTCGACCTGGACCGGCTTGCCGGTTGGCGGGCCTGCGTCGGGCACACGCACTTCGACGTCGACACCTGGAATGCCGGCCATGACACCCCGCAGGTCGTCGAGGATGGTGTTTGCAGGCTTGCGTTCGCGCCAGTCAACGAACTCGTACTGAATCACGCCCACAACATCTTCGGGGATTTCAGCGCCGCCGCCGCGCGTTTTTCCGACGCGGGTGTAAACCGACTTGATGCCTGGCCAACCTAGAATGCGGCTCTCCGCCTCGCGCGTCGCATTGTCCATTTCGTCCAATGACAGATTGCCGCGGGCATGCACGTAGAGCAGGCCATAGTCTGGCTCTACCGACGGGAAGAACTCGACACCGGCGCCATATTTCGAATAAGCGACGGGCACCGCCACCAGCAGTGCAAGGGTGAGGAGAAGCACTGTCTTGGGGTAGTGGACGGCCTTGAAGACGACCGCCATATAAGCTCCGTCCTTGCCGTCACTTTCTTCGTGCACGGGAGCCTTGGCGAAAAGGGCTCCGAGTGTCGGTGCAAAAATCAGCGCGTAGAGCATCGATGCCGCCAGCGTCACGATTAACGTGATAGGCAGATATTTCATGAAATCGCCGATGATACCCGGCCAGAACAGCAGCGGCGAAAAGGCCGCTATGCGGGTCATCGTGGCCGCTATTACCGGGCCAGCCATGCGCTTGGCGGCCAATTCAAAGGCTTCGGCCTTATCCATGCCTTCCGACATGCGACGTTCGGCGAATTCGGTCACGATGATGGCATCGTCGACCAGCATGCCGACGGCCAAGATCAGGCTGAACAGCACGATCATGTTGATCGTGAAGCCCATTAGGCCGAGCGCCAGAATGCCCATCAGGAAGGAAGACGGGATGGCGAGGCCGATCAGAAGCGAGGCGCGGCCGGAAAGCGCATAGAGAATGACGATAAAAACCAGGATGACAGCGATCATCACATGGTTCTGAAGGTCGTTTAGAAGCTGGTTTACGAACACCGACTTGTCCTGGGTGTAGGTCACTTCCATGCCTTCCGGCATCGTTTTAATGAAGTCGTCTGCAACGCGCTTGGCGCCTTCGATCGTTTCAACGACGTTTTCGCCGATGCGCTTCTTGACCTCAATGGCGATGGCAGGCTTGCCATCGAGACGCGTAATCGTCTCAGCGTCCTTGAAGGTCGAGCGCACCGTTGCCAGATCCTGTACGCGCACCACAGCGTTCGGGCCGGCCACGACAGGCAGATTGGCGACATCTTCGGGGGTCTCGATCAGAGCCGGAACCTTGATGGCATATTTGCCTTCGGTGCCCTCGATTGCTCCTGCGGCGACAAGACTGTTTGACGCGCCAATCCCTTGGATGAGTTGGCCAAGTTGCAGGCCGTAGGACGAGAGCTTCATCGGATCGATGATGGCTTCTACCAGCTCTTCGCGTGAGCCTTGGATCGTTCCTTCTAGAACGCCCGGGACTTCCTCGATTCGGTCGCGTAGTCGCTTGGCAGCCTCGGTCAATGCACGCTCGGGCAGATTGCCAGACAGCGTCACCACAAGAACCGGGAACTCCGAGATGTTAACCTCATTGACCGTTGGTTCCTCGACGCCGGTCGGCAGGTCCCGCTTAGCGTCCTGAACCTTGTTGCGCGTGTCGATCAGGGCATCACCGAGGTCGGTGGACGGATCGAATTCCACAAGAACGTAACCGCCGCCCTGATAGGCGGCGGACTTCATTTGCTTGAGCCCTTTCAGGCTCTTGAGTTTGGCCTCGACAGGCCTGAGCAACAGCCGTTCAGAGTCTTCCGGCGAAATGCCCTGATACACCAGGCTGACATACATGACCGGGACCGGCACGTCCGGTTCGGCCTCTTTGGGTAGAGACCGGTAAGACAGGGCGCCGGCAATGACCAAAAACACCAGGACTGAAAGCGTCAGCCGGGCGTTGTTTATGGCAATTTTTACGATATCCATGGCGCTACTGCGTCCCGGTGGCATCTTTGACGAGCTTATCGATCATCGCCTGGTCGGCCGGCACGGCTTTGACCGTATCGCCTTCCTTCACAAGATCCTGACCGGCAACAATAACCCGCGCATCAGCAGGAACTCCGGCCAGAACCAGCCCGGTGGGGGTGTCGTCAACCAGATCGATTGGAAAAAATACGACGTGTTGATCCTTGTCGACGGCACGAATGCCAAGGTCGCCGTTCTGGCTCAACGTGACCACCGAGCGTGGAAGGACTACCGCTTCGACCGGGGCCGAGCGAAGGGTTAGTTCGGCAGTCATACCCGCCGAAATTTCGGCCTTTGGGTTGGGTATTGCTGCCTCCACGCTGTAGGTGCGGGTGGCCGCTGCGGCCTCCCGGCTGATGTAGCGGACAGTGCCTTCCACGGACTGGCCATGGACCAGCGTGGCCTCCGCCTTGTCGCCAATCCTGATATGGGAAAGTTCGCGTTCGCTGATTTCACCGCGGACGATCACCGGGTCAAGGCTGATCAAGGTGGCCACTTCTCCACCCTGTGCCACGGAGCTACCCAGTTCGACAGAAACCTTGTCAACTATTCCGCCAAAGGGCGCAACGATGCGAATGCGGTCGAGGTCGGCCTGCGCGGCTTCCAGCTGAGACTTGGCAACTGCAACTGCTGACACTGCATTGTCGAGCTGCAACTTTGGCAAGTTGCCTGACTTGGCCAGGCGCTGAGATGCCACAAGCTGAGCCTCGCGCTGCTTGACGACTTGGCGGGCAGTATCAACTGCGGCAGGCTTATCTTCGGCGTCGAGCTCGAGGATAAGGTCACCTGAATTTACGCGGTCCCCCTGCTTAATGGGAAGCTTTGCGATGATGCCAGCGGCGCGCGTCGCCAACATGGCCCGTTTATCGGCTTCGGTTATTCCTGCCAGACGGATCGCGCGTTCATGTTTGATGCGGGGTGGTAAAACAACCGCAACCGTGCGCACCACGGGAGCTGGCGCGACCGTTTCAGCCACGGGCCTTTGCTGCTCGGCGGTAGCTTCGGTCTCCGCAGTTGCGCTACCGACCGAGGAAAACTTTCCGGTTCCCATCCAGAGCGCGAAACCGACCAGCACAACCAACGCCAGAAGCTGGTTCACACGAAATTTTGGCATAACTATTTTTTCCACCTGGAGGCATGAGATCGATTGTTGCCTCCAGCTACCGCAGATGGGCTCGCTGAATGCGAGAATCAATGATCCGCGCTACCCGTCGCAGTAATTGCGGCGGGTTTTACCCCAAAGTTGCAACCTGTGACACCCAAAAAATTGACCTGATGGTCAATCCTGACAACAGGCTTTCATGAGCGCTGAAATGCAATCGATAAAAAGTGAAGCAATCAGGCAAATATGCTGTGTTGAATAACTATTTGCCCGCCTCGATCGTGTCAGCAGCCGCTGCTAGCGGCCGTCTTCTCAGGCAGGGAGAATTGACCCGTCAAGTGTGGTCAACTGAGCCAGGAACTGCTCGGCCTTGGTGCGGGATTGGTCGTCCGAAGCGACCGATGCTTCTTCCTGAGCCAACTTGATGCGGTTTGTCAGGTCAGCGCGGTCCAGATCGCCGACTGGCACGGCCGATTCCGCCAGGAGCGTGCAGCCATCCGGGAGAATGTCGGCAAAGCCGCCAAACACCACATAACGCTCTTCCTTGCCCGAAACCGTTTTCACAGTGACAATGCCCGGATTGATGGTCGTCATGACAGGTGCATGATTGGCCATCACGGTCATCTCACCTTCCGAACCCGGAATGACGACAGCTTCGACTTCTTCTGAGACCAGAAGGCGTTCGGGAGAGACGAGTTCGAATTTGAAAGCTGTCATGATCAACCTAGTGAATAGTGAGTGGTGAATGGTGAATGGCCAACCAGGCCGCCCTCCGCGTCATCGCTTCTATTCGCTACCTCCATTCACCTTTGACCGTCAGGCCGCTTCAGCAGCCAGCTTCTGGGCTTTCTCGACAGCTTCCTCGATGGTGCCGACCATATAGAAGGCAACTTCCGGGAGGTGGTCGTATTCGCCGGCAACAAGGCCTTTGAAGCCCTTGATGGTGTCGGCCAGATCAACCAGCTTGCCGGGAGCGCCGGTAAATACTTCGGCAACGAAGAAGGGCTGCGACAGGAAGCGCTCGATCTTGCGGGCGCGGGCCACGGTCAGCTTATCCTCTTCGGAAAGCTCGTCCATGCCAAGGATGGCGATAATGTCCTGCAGCGACTTGTAGCGCTGAAGCGTTTGCTGAACGGCGCGGGCCACTGCGTAATGCTCTTCACCGACAACCAGCGGATCAAGCATGCGCGAGGTGGAGTCGAGCGGGTCCACCGCCGGATAGATGCCTTTTTCGGCAATCGATCTGTTCAACGTCGTCGTCGCATCCAAATGCGCGAAGGATGTTGCCGGTGCAGGGTCGGTCAAATCGTCGGCGGGCACGTAAATGGCCTGCACGGACGTGATCGAACCCTTAGTTGTGGTCGTGATGCGTTCCTGCAGCGCGCCCATGTCGGTGGCAAGCGTTGGCTGATAGCCCACGGCAGAAGGGATACGGCCAAGAAGAGCCGAAACTTCCGAACCTGCCTGCGTGAAGCGGAAAATGTTGTCGACGAAGAACAGAACGTCCTGACCTTCATCGCGGAAATATTCGGCAACCGTCAAGCCGGTCAGGCCGACACGGGCACGTGCACCGGGCGGCTCGTTCATCTGGCCGTAGACAAGTGCAGCCTTGGAGCCTTCACCGCCGCCCTTCTTGTTGACGCCGGATTCAATGAACTCGTGATAGAGATCGTTGCCTTCGCGGGTGCGTTCGCCGACGCCGGCGAATACGGAATAGCCGCCATGCGCCTTGGCAATGTTGTTGATCAGTTCCTGGATCAGAACGGTCTTGCCAACACCGGCGCCCCCGAACAGGCCAATCTTGCCGCCCTTGGCGTAGGGTGCCAGCAGGTCAAGAACCTTGATGCCCGTGATGAGGATCTCCGCTTCCGTCGACTGCTCGATATATTCAGGAGCTGGCTGATGGATAGAGCGTACTTGGGTTGCCTTGATAGGGCCTTCCTCGTCGACCGGTTCACCAATGACGTTGATGATGCGCCCCAGCATTTCGGGACCCACAGGCACGGTGATCGGTGCACCGGTGTCGAACACGATCTGGCCACGAACCAGACCTTCGGTCGAGTCCATCGCGATGGTGCGTACGGTGTTTTCGCCTAGATGCTGCGCAACCTCGAGGATGAGGCGGTTACCGACGTTTTCGGTCTCCAGCGCGTTCAGGATCGCGGGAAGGTTTCCTTCCTCGAACTGCACGTCAACAACGGCGCCGATGACCTGTCGAACTTTGCCCTGAGCGCCTGTGGCACTGGCACGCTTTACCGGTGCGGACTTGGTTGCCGCAGATGCCTTCGCCGGCGCTGTCTTATTCGCGACTGCGGGCTTCGCCGCTGCCTTGGATACTGCTTTAGGCGCGGCGGCTTTTGCCGGCGCTGCCGTCTTGGGGGTCGCTGCTTTCGCCATATTATCTACCCTTTTCGTCCGTTTCTTCGTCGCAGGCGGGCGCTCGGTCCCGTGCCCGCGGCTAGAGCGCCTCGGCGCCTGAAATAATCTCGATCAGTTCTTTTGTAATCTGTGCTTGCCGCTGCCGGTTGTAGGTGATCGACAGCTTGTTGATCATGTCGCCGGCGTTGCGCGTCGCATTGTCCATAGCAGACATTTTCGCGCCCATCTCGCCAGCCGCATTTTCAAGCAACGCGCGGAAAATCTGGACCGCAATGTTGCGCGGGATCAAATCTCCCAAAATTTCGCCCGGCTCCGGCTCGTAATCATAGACGGCGCCATCGGCGGCTTCTGCTTTCGCGACCAATGGCGCTGTGGCAGGTATAAGCTGCTGTGCCGTGGGAACCTGGCTGATGACCGATTTGAACTCTGAATAGAACAGAGTGCAGACGTCGAATTCACCCGCATTGAACATGCCGATGACCTTGCGGGCAATTGCGTCAGCATTAGCAAAGCCCAATGTCTTGACTTCACGCAGGTCGACGCGGTCGATAATCAGGCGGCTGTAGTCGCGGCGCAGAATGTCAAAGCCCTTTTTGCCGACGGTAATCATCTTCACCGTCTTGCCCTCGGCGATCAGCCTGCGGGCATGCTCGCGGGCAAAGCGCGCGATCTGCGAGTTGAAGCCACCGCACAGGCCACGCTCGGCGGTGCAGACGACGAGCAAATGCACATCGCTCTTGCCGGTGCCGGTCATCAACGCCGGCGCCTCGCCGCCACCGCCCACAGCCTCAGCGATATTGGCCAGAACCGAGGCCATCCGCTGCGAATAAGGACGAGCCGCCTCAGCCGCCTCCTGGGCACGCCGAAGTTTCGCCGCGGCGACCATCTGCATCGCCTTGGTGATCTTCTGCGTCGCCTTCACGGAAGCGATGCGATTGCGAAGGTCTTTTAGTGAAGCCATGCCTCAACCCTGATCCGTTTTTCCAGCCTCAGGCGAAGTTCTTGGCGAAGGTATCGATCTCGGCCTTCAATTTGGCGCGCAGATCGTCCGACAACGCTTTATCCTTGCGGATAGCGTCGAGAACCTTCTTGCCGTCCGAGCGCATGTGGGAAAGTAAACCCTGCTCGAACTTGCCAACCTGGTTGACCTCGATCTTGTCCAAATAGCCGTTGACGCCTGCGAAGATGACCGCAACTTGTTCTTCCATCTTGAGTGGCGAGAACTGTGGCTGCTTCAAAAGCTCGGTCAAACGTGCACCGCGGTTCAGCAGGCGCTGGGTTGCCGCATCCAGATCGGAACCGAACTGCGCGAAGGCAGCCATTTCGCGATACTGGGCGAGCTCGCCTTTAATCGAGCCAGCAACCTGTTTCATCGCCTTGACCTGAGCAGCTGATCCGACGCGCGACACCGACAGACCGACGTTCACCGCAGGACGGATGCCCTGGAAAAAGAGATTGGTCTCGAGGAAGATCTGGCCGTCCGTGATCGAGATCACGTTGGTCGGAATATAGGCCGAAACGTCGTTAGCCTGCGTTTCAATGACCGGAAGCGCGGTCAACGAACCGTTGCCTTGATCATCATTGAGCTTCGCGGCCCGCTCGAGCAGACGCGAGTGAAGATAGAAAACGTCGCCGGGATAGGCTTCGCGGCCTGGCGGGCGGCGCAGCAGGAGCGACATCTGACGGTAGGCAACAGCCTGCTTGGACAGATCGTCATAGCCAATCAGCGCGTGCTGGCCGTTGTCGCGGAAATACTCACCCATGGTGCAGGCGGTGAAGGGTGCGAGGAACTGCATCGGTGCCGGATCAGAAGCCGTAGCTGCCACAATGATGGAGTATTCAAGCGCACCGCGCTCTTCAAGCACCTTCACAAACTGGGCAACAGTGGAGCGCTTCTGGCCTATGGCCACATAGACGCAATAAAGTTTTTCGCTCTCGGGCCCACTCTCGTGAACCGCTTTCTGGTTCAGGATGGTGTCGAGGAGGATTGCGGTCTTGCCGGTCTGGCGATCGCCGATGACCAACTCGCGCTGGCCGCGGCCAACCGGGATCAGGGCGTCGATGGCCTTGAGGCCGGTCGACATAGGTTCATGCACCGACTTGCGGGGAATGATGCCAGGCGCCTTGACGTCGACGCGGCGACGCTCGACGGCCTTGATCGGGCCCTTCCCATCGATAGGGTTGCCGAGAGCGTCAACGACGCGGCCAAGCAGTCCTGGACCGACAGGGGCGTCGACGATGGCGCCGGTGCGCTTAACGGTGTCGCCTTCTTTAATGTCACGGTCGGCACCGAAGATGACGACGCCGACATTGTCGACTTCAAGGTTCAGCGCCATGCCACGGATGCCGCCCGGGAACTCGACCATTTCGCCCGCCTGGACGTTGTCGAGACCGTGGACGCGGGCGATACCGTCGCCAACGGAGAGAACCTGGCCAACTTCGGAGACTTCTGCCTCCTTGCCAAAATTCTTGATCTGATCTTTCAGGATTGCGGAAATTTCCGCGGCGCGGATATCCATCAGCCGACCTCTTTCAGTGCAAGCTTGAGCGAATTGAGTTTGGTTTTGAGCGACGTGTCGATCTGGCGTGAGCCCATCCGCACCACGATCCCGCCGAGAAGCGAGGGATCAACGATCACGGAAATCGACACATCCTTGCCGGCAACGCTCTTCAGCGCGGCCTTCAGTTCGGTTTGTTGCGCGGCGGTCAGCGTATGTGCCGACGTTACATCGGCAGCCACTTCGCCGCGGTGCTCGGCTGCGATCCGGCGGAATGCGCGGATCATGCCGGGCACGGCAAAAAGGCGACGGTTCCTGGCTACGACACGCAGGAAATTACCAACCAGTCCGCCTATTTTTGCCTTGTCGGCAATGGCAGAAATGGCACGCAATTGGTCTTGGGCAGAGAAAACGGGGCTCTTCATCAGGCGGTCGAGATCAGCGCTGCCTTCCAGTAAAGCTTCGAAGCGGCCGAGATTGGCTTCAACTTCGGCAATCGTACCGGATTGGGCGGCGAGATCGAACAGCGATCCCGCGTAACGCTCTGCAACACCGGAGATTGGCGAGTTGGACTGGGCCACGGACCGTCTTTTCTCTCGTCTGACAGGTCTCAAGATTATGGCGCGAGTACCGAACTCTGGCTAAATCTTTGACCTTGTTGAAGGTTTTACTGTCGCAGGAGATTTTGGCGACCTCCCCCGACCGAAGTCGCTTGCCGTCTAGCACAGGCTTTTCGTCATCGCAACACGCTGGAAGGCGTGGATTTCAGGCAGTTTTGTCGCAGTCCCGCCAGGTTGCGGGATGACTCTTCGGGAATCAGGGGATCAAGCCAAACACAAAAACCAGAGAAAGTGCGGCAAGGATGCCTTCGATTGCAAATCGCAGCCAGTTATAGGGCGTGTTGGCGCCATCCGACATCATCGAGATGAGGCGGCCGAAGGCGGTGAACGCCCAAGAAAACCCAAGCCCCATATAAAGCCAAGGCTGCGCGGTAAGCAGACAGCAGATGCCAAGCCCCAGATAAAACCCCGACATAGTGGAGCGCGCTTCGCCAATGGCCGTCGGTCTGCCCTCTCGTGCCTGCAGGCGCAGCAGTCTGAAGGAGAGACGGGGCGCAAACATCAGCATCAGCCCGAACGCAACCGTGATGGCCGCCGATGTCCAGGCAAGCCACTCGCCCTCGGTTGTCGGCCATGGAAAAGAAAGTGCCATCACAAAATCCCTCGAACCCGTAGAAGATGGTAGCACGGGTTAAATGGTGCAGCGAAGCTTGCAACCAGTTTTTGTGAGATATTTTTTTACGGCGCGTTCCCGCGCCACTACAAAAAGCTCTGCGGGTCGATATCCACCTGGACACGAACCGAGCCATGGACCTTTGGCCCCGCGGAGATCAGATTTCGGATGTAGCTTTGCATGTCCGATCGCCGCGCGCCTTGCAGCAAGAGCCGGAAGCGATGGCGACCACCGATGAGCGCCAGTGGAGCTTCTGCGGGGCCCAGCACGTCGATCTCGGTCGAGGGTGGTGCTGCGCGCCTGAGTGCGCGAGCATAGCTTTCGGCCTCCGCTCTTGTCGCTGCGCTGACAATAATGCCGGCCAGCCGGCCAAACGGGGGAAGCATGGCGCGTTCGCGTTCGGCAATTTCACGTTCGTAAAATGCATCGGCGTCGCCGGAAACCAGTGCGCGCATGACTGGATGATCGGGTTGATACGTTTGCAGGAGGCCGTGGCTCTCCTTGCCGGTCCTGCCGGCGCGGCCCGTTACCTGGTTTAGTAATTGAAAAGTTCTTTCGGCGGCGCGTGGATCGCCATTAGCCAAACCGAGGTCGGCGTCGACCACGCCTACCAATGTCATGTTGGGAAAATTGTGGCCCTTAGCGACCAGTTGGGTGCCCACGACAATGTCGGCCTCGCCCTTGGCGATGGCATCAAGCTCGAGCCTCAAGCGTTTGACCCCGCCCAAAATATCAGACGACAGTACGATGGTGCGCGCGTCGGGGAAATGCTGCACGACTTCTTCCGCGATACGTTCGACGCCTGGTCCGCACGCGACTAAGTGATCGAGGGTTCCGCATTCGGGGCACGAATCGGGCCGACGTTCATTATGGCCGCAATGGTGGCAGACCAACTGTCCGCGAAAACGATGTTCCACGAGCCAGCTTGAGCAATCGGGACATTGGAAGCGATGCCCACAGGACCGGCAGAGCGTCAGCGGTGCGTAACCGCGCCGGTTGAGGAACAGCAGCGACTGTTCGCCGCGCGCCAGCGTTGCCTTCATTGCACCAAGCAAGGCCGGCGACAGGAAACCGCCACGGGCGGGAGGCGCCTTGCGCATGTCGATGGCACGGATGTCGGGCAGCGCGGCCTCAGCAAAGCGCTGTGGCAAGGGTATCCGCTGATAGCGCCCTTGTTGCGCATTGACCTGCGTTTCAATCGACGGCGTTGCCGAGGCAAGGACAACCGGAAAATTGCTGATATGGCCGCGCACCACCGCCATGTCGCGGGCGTGGTAATAGACGCGGTCTTCCTGCTTGTAGGCAGGGTCATGTTCCTCATCGACGATAATCAGGCCAAGATTGTTGAACGGGAGGAAAAGTGCCGACCGCGCGCCAGCAACGACACGAACCGTTCCCTCAGCCACCTGACGCCAGACGCGCTCGCGCATCTTGGGTGGCAAGTCAGAATGCCACTCGGCCGGCTTTGCACCAAAGCGGTCGTGGAAACGTTCCAGAAAGGCTTGCGTCAGCGCGATCTCGGGCAGCAAGATCAGCACCTGTTTGCCTTGTTCAATTACCGCCGCCACAGCCTCGAAATAGACCTCGGTCTTGCCCGAGCCGGTCACACCATCGATCACGGTCACACTGAAGACATCGGCATTAGCCTGCGCGCGGAGCGTGTCGGCAGCCGCGCGCTGCTCCTGATTCAGCTCAGGGACCGCAAAGCCAGGGTCGGGTTCAGCCACGACCGGGCGCGGCGGGATCATGACTTCCTCAAACACTCCTTGCGCCCTCAGTCCGTCAACGACGCTCAAGGAAACCCCCGCCGCATGGGCAAGCCCGGAGCGGGTCCATGCCATTCCATCGACTGCCAGGTCGAGCACGCGGGCCCGTGCAGCCGTCATCCGGTCAGGCTCTGTACCGGCGTGACGCAGGCCTTCGGTCCAAGGCAAGGGGTCAAACGCTTCAGGTGCGCGCAAGAGCATGCGGGCCACCATGCCGGGGGCCGATAGGGTGTAGGATGAAATCCAGTCCACCAGCCTGCGCAACCCATGGTCAATGGGAGGACAGTCGAAGACATGGGTTATCGGCCGCAGTTTCTTCGGGTCAACGAAGCCGCTGTCCTGGTCCCAGACAATTCCCGCCACCTGGCGCGGGCCAAGCGGCACCTGGACGATGGAACCGGGCTCGACACGCATTCCCGCCGGCACGGCATAGCTGTAGGGCCGCTCCGTAGGTACGGGAACCAGCACCGGCACGGACCGCGTCTCGAGCTCGAGATCAAACAGTGGCGAATCTTGCTTCATCGGGCGTGACCTTGCCTTGAACTTCGTCTAGATCAAAGGCCGAACCGAGGGTGCCACCACGGTGAAGCCCGCAAAATTTTTTGAAGGAGGCAGCCCCCATGAAGTTTTTTGTCGACACCGCAGACGTGAATGAAATTCGCGAGCTGAATGATCTCGGTCTGGTTGACGGTGTAACCACCAACCCTTCGCTCATTCTCAAATCCGGCGGCAAGATTGCCGAGGTTACCAAGCAGATCTGCGATATTGTATCTGGCCCGGTTTCAGCTGAAGTTGCCGCGACCGAATATTCGGAGATGATGAAGGAAGCCAACGCGTTGGCCAAGATCGCAGACAATGTCTGCATCAAGGTTCCGCTGACACTTGACGGCCTCAAAGCCTGCAAGGCGATCCGCTCGGATGGCCGCCTCGTCAATGTCACATTGTGCTTCTCTGCCAATCAGGCACTTCTGGCTGCCAAGGCTGGCGCAACATTCATCTCGCCTTTTGTCGGGCGTCTTGATGATATGGGCATTGACGGTATGGACCTCATCTCAGAAATCCGCACCATCTATGACAATTATGGTTTTCAGACCGAAATCCTCGCGGCCTCGATCCGTACCGTCAATCATGTGAAGCAGGCAGCGCTCATTGGTGCTGATGTCATCACTGCACCTCCAGCCACGCTGAAGGCTCTGGTGAAGCATCCATTGACCGATAAGGGCCTTGAACAGTTCCTTGCCGACTGGAAAAAGACCGGCCAGACAATTGGCTGATTGAGTTTTCATTCGAGCCGGACAGTCCGGCTCGAATGTCCCATCATCGCGCAGAATTGAAATGCCGGTGGCGTAAAAGCGGGAACCCGCATTTACCTCTGGTCTGAACCGCTAAACGTAAAGCGCTGAACGGTTCTCTATTCAAATGCGTAGATTGGCGTTCGCGCTTGCTCAAGCCTTTTTGGCGCGTTCGATACCTTCGAGGATCATGCGCTTTGCGGTGGTGCTGTCTTTCCAGCCACCGATCTTGACCCATTTTCCTGGCTCCAGATCCTTGTAGTGGCCAAAGAAGTGCTCAACCTGCTCGCGCGTGATCTCGGGCAGATGCGTGAATTCGGTCACATCCTTGTAGCGCAGCGTCATGCTTGGCGAGGGAACAGCGATGATCTTTTCGTCTTCGCCGGAATTGTCTTCCATGATCAGAACGCCGATCGGGCGGACATTGATCACGCAGCCTGGCACAAGCGCACGGGTGTTGCACACCAGCACATCGACAGGATCGCCATCACCCGAAAGCGTGTGCGGGATGAAGCCGTAATTGCCGGGATAGCGCATTGAAGTGTGCAGGAAGCGATCTACGAACAAGGTGCCGGACTCTTTGTCGAGCTCATACTTGATCGGCTCGCCGCCAATGGGAACCTCGATGATTACGTTGACATCTTCAGGTGGGTTTTTGCCGATGGCGATGGCATCTATGCGCATAATGTCAAATTCCCTGGGTGATTTTCAGCACCGCATAGCGGCATGTCACGTCGAGCGCAACGGTGGCATGTGGTTTGATTGGCAATGTGGTGAGTGTCACATGCCGTGAAAGCCTAGTTCCAGATGAAGGCAACCTTGCGCAGCGCCTTCTGGTCGAAAACCTCAACACCCTCGGCGACATCGCGTCCGCCGGCGCCGATATAAAAGGACAGCGCGTTCTCGTTTTCTTCGAGCGCCCAGACGACGAGCCCCTTCAGACCTCGGGCCGCCAGCAACTCCTGCGCGGCTTTGAAAAGTTGGCTACCCAAGCCGATGCCCTGGCATTGGGGCTTGAGGTATAGTTCGTAGATCTCGCCCTCCTGAGGCAGTTCGCGGGCGCGGTTGCGACCCAGCGTGGCATAGCCGGCAATGCTCCCGCCGATCTCCACAACAAGAACGGTGGCCGAGCGACGGATCGCCTGGGCCCACCAGCCTGAACCGCGCCGGTTTACCATCGCCGTCAGCGCCCGATGAGGGATGATGCCCGCATACGCTCCTTGCCAGGCAGTGTGATGCACTTCGGCAATCGCGTCTGCGTCGTGGGGTTCTGCCTTGCGGATGTCGATCGTCAGCGTCTTCATGATTTGTTAACCATAACCGCCCGTCTGCAAAGGATGCAAGGTGCGCTTACGCTGCGAAAGGTCTTTGCACAGGCCAAGCCGCCAATTCATATTTCAACCAGATGGTCGTCCAGCTCATTGATGTCGCCTTCAGACACTGGAAAATGCAGCGCCAAAACGTTCCCCACCACTTCGATGGCAGCGACAAAGCCGTCGGCATGGCGGTGATGTCGCGCCTCGGTTATCAGCAGGGTGACCACTTTGTCCCAGGTTTCCTGCCCAACCATTTCGTTGATGCCTGCATCGGCCAGTACTTCGGCGTAGCGCTCGGCAAGTGAGACGAATAAAAGCACCCCCGTTCGGGCCCTGGTGCGGTGTACGTTGCGGGCGAGAAACTGGCGCGCTGCATTGGCATGGGCGCGGCGATATTTCAGCCCAGCCGGTACCAGCCAGATTGCCATGCCAGGCAACGCCCAGAGCAGGCTAAGTGCCGATCCCAAGGCCAGCACCTGTGCGGCCACGAAAACGTGTAGCTGTACGCCGTACCACCAATATTCCAGCGCATAGGCCGCAACGATGCTGACAACCAGCATGGCGATCGAAAGAGTGAAGGCGGCCGGGTAGAAATAGCTGTCGCTGGAGCGGGCTAAGACGCAGTAGATTTCGCCGTTGGTTGTCTTTTCCGCTGCCTTAATGGCAGCGGTGACGCGGACGTGGTCATCTTGCGAAAGCGTCTGCGGGGTTACCGTGCTCATCTCACCAGCCTCCCGATGCGCCGCCGCCGCCGGATGATCCGCCGCCGCCTGAAAAGCCGCCGCCGCCTGACGACCAGCCGCCGCTACCCGACGACCAGCCACCGCCCAGGCCACCGGCAACGCCGCCGCGGCGCCGCGCCGCACCGCGGGTGTTGCTGTAGGAAAAATCCATGCCTAGCCAGCGATAGCGGCCGGGTGCGAGTTTCTGGCCAAAGATCCGGGGTAGTATGGCCATTGCAAAGGCGCCAAAAAAGATTGTCGCCCAGATGGCGAAGAAGAGCATCACCTCGAGCGGGATATCCTCGTCGCTGGACTGGGGATTGCGCTTGGCGCGCGCCTCAAGTTCGGCTGCGTTGCCTTCCAATACCATGATGATGTCGTCGACGGCCTTGGAGATGCCGCCTGAAAAATCGCCGGCGCGAAAGGCAGGCACCATGGTATTGCGGATGATCAGGCTGGAATGCAGGTCGGTCAGCGTTCCTTCCAATCCGTAACCCACCTCGATGCGCATCTGGCGGTCGTCGCGCGCCACCAGAAGAAGCGTGCCATTGTTCTCGCCTGCCTGGCCCAGACCCCAGGTTCGAAACAACTGATTGGCGTAGTTTTCTATGGGCTCACCGTCCAGCGTAGGTATCGTGGCGACGACGATCTGGTCGGATGATTTCTGCTGGAACGCGGCAAGCTTTGCCTCAAGTTCAGCCTTTGTAGCGGTATCGATCAAGCCGGCATTGTCGACGACTCGACCCGTCAGCGCCGGCAGTTCAGCTGCGAAGGCAGCGAGCGGCGCGAAGAGTGTGAGCGCGACGAACAGAGCCACTGCGCGCAGCGCCGCCGCATAGTGCGACGGTCGCTTCGCATGTGTCTGCGGCCGGGCAAGGACTGTCGTCACGCTTAACCCCTGCGTTCGATGCGGGCCGGGCTTAGCCGCCCTGCTTCGGGGTTCCGAAATCTACTTTCGGCGCATCGAGCTTATCTTCGGCCACGGTGAAGTTTTGGAACGGCTGGTTGCCGGTGAACCAGAATTTTGCCCAGAGGATCGAGGGGAAGGTCCGCAGTGTCGTGTTGTAGACGCGCACCTGCTCGATATAGTCGCGGCGGGCGACGGCGATGCGGTTTTCGGTGCCTTCAAGCTGCGCCTGCAGGGCGAGGAAATTCTGGTTGGCCTTGAGATCGGGATAGTTTTCGGCAACTGCCAGCAGGCGAGACAAGGCGCTGGTCAGGCCGGCCTGATTTTCCTGAAACTGCTTGAACATTTCGGGGTTGCTGAGAGCGTCTGCGTTGATGGTGACTTGTGTGGCCTTGGAGCGCGCCTCGATGACGGCTTCCAGCGTTTCGCGCTCATGGCTGGCATAGCCTTTTACGGTTTCAACCAGGTTGGGAATGAGGTCGGCGCGGCGCTGATATTGGTTTAGCACTTCGCTCCATGAGGCTTTGGCCTGTTCTTCGGCGGTGGGTATGGTGTTGTAGCCACAGGCGGTCAAAAAAGGCAGCAAAAGCATCAGGACCAGTGCCGTCAGCATAAGCCGGGCACGGTTGTCCGGCAGGCGGGCAGTGCGGACACGTGACATTGGAGACCCCTCAAATCATGATAATGTGTCAGCTTATGCGCAATCGTGGCACAAGCAAATGGTAAAGCCTCTCATGTGGTTACGGCATTGTGATCAATCTGAGTAGGGGGTAAAAGCGTCGGCCATGACATCACGCCACAGCAAGGACGTTGACGATCAAAATACGGTGCAGGCGCGCCGCATTCTAGATCGCGTGGCAAGCGAAGCGGAAGCTGGTGGCTCTTCCCGTCTACGCGGAGGCGATGGAGAGGACTGGGCGGAGGTCTGGGGTACGCGCATTGGCAAGATACTTGGCCCGCTGATTGTCGTGGCAATTGTGGGCTGGTTCCTTTTCTTCCTGCTGCGCGGGTAGGTCGATGACGGCTCCCACAAACGGTCGGCCACGGGCGGTCATTGTGATCTCGAGTCATGTGGTGCGCGGCTCGGTGGGCAACCGTGCCGCTGTTTTTGCACTTGAAACACTGGGGTTTCCGGTCTGGGCGGTGCCGACCGTTGTCTTGCCGTGGCACCCCGGACACGGCCCAGCTACCCGTATCGTACCGGATGCGGAACAATTTTCGGCGCTGCTGGCAGATCTCGAACGGGCGCCGTGGCTTGGCGAAGTTGGGGCTGTCCTCTCCGGCTACCTCGGCAACGCGGCGCAGGCGGATGCGGTGGGTTCTCTGGTGAAAGCAGTGCGGGCGCGCAATCCTGATGCCGTCTATATCTGCGACCCGGTGATGGGCGATAAGGGTGGGCTCTATGTCGCTCCCGAGCTTGCGGTAGCCCTGCGCGACCGTCTGATGCCGCTGGCCGATATCGCTACCCCCAATCGTTACGAACTTGCCTGGATGGTTGGCACTCCGCTGGATGACATCCAGTCGGTGATAGCGGCAGCGCTTGATGCGGGTCCGGCAACGATGCTGGTAACCTCGGCTCCGGCAATGATGTCAGGCGGCATCGGCAATCTTTTGCTTACCGGTTCCGAAGTTCTGCTTTCTGAACATAGGGTTATCGAGCGGCCCCCGAATGGGCTGGGAGACCTTACCGCGGCAGTGTTTCTGGCGCGCAGGCTTGATGGGCAGCCGGATGCAAAAGCGTTGCAGTCCACCACCGCTACGGTGTTCGAGATCCTGGCACGCACGGCCAAGCGCGGTGCGGATGAGCTAACACTCGAAACCGATGCGCAGAGCCTGTCTAACCCTATGGCAATGGTGCATTTGCGCCATCTCAGCCGCCCCAACAACGACCGTCGCGCGTGATCCGGCGCTTTTGCGCGGGGTGAATAGGAATTGCTTGCGATATCGGTATTTGCGCAATATTTTCGTGTGAACTCAATGGGTTGGGCATTTGGGGGGCACTGAGCGGTGCTTTTTGTGTTCAAAGATGCCCGCAAGGCGTTGGACCGTGGCAGAATGCGATGCGCCGCAACGATATGACGCGGGTTTTTACGAATCCGATTGATCACGCCCGGGGTTTGCAGCTAATTCAACTTTGATGTCACATCTTCCAGAACACCTCCTCGCCGGTTATCGCAACTTTATGAGCGGTCGCTACGTGTCCGAATCCAGTCGCTACCGCGAGCTTGCGCGCGAGGGGCAGACACCCGAAACAATGGTGATTGCCTGCTGCGATTCGCGGGCGGCACCGGAATCGATTTTTGACTGCGGGCCGGGCGAATTGTTCGTCGTGCGCAATGTCGCCAATCTGGTTCCGCCCTATGCGCCGGACGATCAATATCACTCGACATCGGCGGCGCTGGAATTTGCGGTGCAGGCGCTCAAGGTCAAACATATCGTTGTCATGGGTCATGGCCGCTGCGGCGGCATCAAGGCTGCACTTGATCCTGACATGGCGCCGCTCTCGCCGGGTGACTTCATCGGCAAGTGGATGAGCATGGTTGCGCCAGTCGCCGAAATCGTCACCAAAAATGAGATGATGACAAAGGCCGAGCGGCAGACGGCGCTGGAGCGCATTTCGATCCGTTATTCGATCGCCAATCTCAGAACATTTCCTTGCGTAAAAATACTGGAAGCCAAGGAGCGGTTGACGCTTCATGGCGCGTGGTTCGACATTTCAACTGGCGAGCTCTGGGTGATGAACAAGGACACGGGTGACTTTGAACGGCCCGATATTGATTGACTTGCAGAGTGGCGAGGCGCGCAACATGCGCTCCGCCAGTCTGGCCTAAGCGGCGATGGCGGTGATCACGGTGTTTCTTCCCGCCGCCTTGGCGGCATAGAGAGCTTCGTCTGCCGCCTGAAGGGCTGCCACAAAACCGCCATTGGCACTATCGATCGTCGCGTGGCCAATGCTGATCGTCACCTTGAGCGGGATTCCACGGATGGTTGTGGAGGCTCGTTCGACCGAGGCGCGAATGCGGTCGGCGATGATACGGGCATTTTCGCTGCTCTGGCCAGGCAGGACGATCGCAACTTCCTCGCCGCCGTAGCGGGCTACCAGATCGCTCGGTCGTAGATTGGCTGCGATGACGGCTGCCACGTTGCGAATAACCTCATCGCCTGCGACATGACCGAATGTGTCGTTGACCTGCTTGAAGCGATCAATGTCCAGGATCATCAGCGCGCATGGCTTTCCAGCCTGCGCTGTCGCCTGCGCAAGGGCGGGCCCCTGCTCAT
Organism: Mesorhizobium sp. NBSH29; assembly: GCF_015500055.1. NCBI lineage: Bacteria > Pseudomonadati > Pseudomonadota > Alphaproteobacteria > Hyphomicrobiales > Phyllobacteriaceae > Mesorhizobium > Mesorhizobium sp. NBSH29. The sequence goes on along the minus strand of NZ_CP045492.1, from coordinate 685,722 downwards.
CGAAAACGTGCCTGTTTGCCAGTCCCGTCAGCGCATCGACCGCGGCTTTTTTGGTTAGATCACGCTCCAGCGCCACTTGGGAATGGTGTCGGTTGAGAATCTGTGCGGCAACCATCACGCCAATAAAATTCGCGGTGAGGAATGGCGCGGAAATCCGGGAGAGCACTTCAAGCGCCGTAGCGAGAGGCATGACGAAGACGCTGATCAAAGCGACGTTTGAGCAGGCGCCAAGCGCCAGGAGCCTGGATAGGGACATGTTTCTGTGAGGCTGGAAGTGGGCATAAGCCAAACCCATCAAGGATGTGATGACAATGCCGGTCGCGCCTGCGGTTACTCCAGCCCCGCCTTCATAAAACCGGTAGGTCAACGCAACGCCTGCTGTGACCAAAGTGGCCGGCAATCCGCCATAGGTGGGGACCAGAACGAGAAAGACGTGGCGCAGATCAAACGACATTCCAGGCACGAGTTGCAGAGTTGTCATCATGGACCCGGCCACACCTGCTGAGAAAATCAGGGCAGTTGCGGTTGCGCGAATTTTGGCTGAAACGATGTGGCGCAAGGCTGTTTCGTGTAGGAGCGCCGTGATGGCGATGATTCCAAACCCTTGCAGAAATACCGTGATTGCACTGCTGAATTCCAACGACCGTCTCCCAAGCTGGCTACAGAATAGTGGCCTGAACTTGGAGATTTTATTAATCGGCGCAGGAAAGCTGACGCTTAGGTAATGAACGCTTAAATTAGCTCAAGCTTGATTCAAAAGCGGGATTGCGCGACAAGCCTCCGCATCGTCTGGCCCGCGCATGCAGCTGCGCTGAGGTGGGGTAGACAGATCATGGTATGGCGCGTCCGCGCCAGAATTGTTGAGGCACCCGAGTTGCTGAAAAACACTTTCTTCGCAGGCATCGTCATGGTCCTGGCGGTGCTTCAGGCTCCCGTGCAGGCGCAGGCAGATGTGATTGCGCGCTGGTTTGCGGCGCTGGAAAAGGCGGATGCGCCAGCGCTTGATGCGCTGATGAGCGATGATGCCGTGGTGGTGCTGGACGATATTGACGTCGAGCAGAGCAAGGCCGAATTTCTGGCTTCCATGGAGCAGTGGAAGGAAAGCGTGGGCGATGCGAAAATCCGCTACAGGCTGGACGGCACCGAGGGCGAGGTTTCCACGGTTCTGGTCTGCTATGATTTTCCTTCCAATGACATGATGATCCGCGAGGCCTTCACGCTTGAAGCGGGCAAGGTGCGCGAGAGCCGCCAGAGCCATGTCGCGGATGATTGCGACGCTTTCTGAGACTTTTCCTTGGCTCTTGCCGAGCGCGACCTTACATCGGCAACAGTACCCCACCCTTCACCTCCCATGAAGAGCCATCAGCATGTCCTCAATTGATCTCACCACCCATCCCCTGACGCATTGGACGGGGCCGCTTGGGCTGCCGGATTTTGCGGCGCTGAAGGATGCGGATTTCGGGCCGGTGTTCGAGGCGGCACTTGCAGCGCATGCGGCCGAGATTAACGCGATTGCCCATCAGGATGCAGCGCCCACCATCGACAATACGCTTAGAGCGTTGGAGCTTTCAGGCGCGCCGCTTGACCATGTTTCGTCGATTTTCTGGTGCCGGGCAGGCGCGCATACGAATGATGAAATTCAGGCGATGGAGCGCGATATCGCGCCTAAAATGTCGCGGCATTTTTCTGCGATCTCGATGAATGCCGCTCTGTTTGCCCGCATTGATGCGCTTTATGAAGCGCGCGCGAAGCTTGGCCTTGATGCCGAAACCTTGCGGGTTCTGGAAAAGACCTGGAAGGGTTTTGTGCGCTCTGGTGCCAAGCTTGGCGAAACCGACCAGAAGCGGCTTGCGGCCATTGGCGAGGAACTGGCCTCGCTTGGCGCTTCGTTCGGGCAAAATGTTCTGGCCGATGAAAAGGACTGGGCGCTTGTCCTTTTCGAGAGTGATGTTGCCGGACTGCCGGACTTCCTCAAAAGCGCGATGGCAGAGGCTGCCGAACTGCGCGGGCATGCGAACGCCTATGCGGTGACGCTGTCGCGCTCTATCTATGAGCCGTTCACGACATTTTCCGCGCGGCGGGATCTGCGCGAGAAAGCCTTTCAGGGTTTTGCCAAGCGTGGCGAAAATGGCGGCGCGACGGATAATCGCGCAATTGTGGCCAAGACATTGGCGCTGCGGGCCGAGAAAGCAAAGCTGCTGGGCTATGAAAGCTATGCGGCGCTGAAGCTGGACGACACGATGGCCAAGACGCCGGAGGCGGTGTTCGGGCTTCTCAACCCTGTGTGGGAAAAGGCGCGCGAAAAGGCCGCCGTCGACCAGATGGAACTGCAGCGCATTGCCACTTCCGAGGGCTACAACCACGCCATTGCCGGCTGGGACTGGCGCCATTTCGCTGAAAAGCTGCGCGCTGAAAAATTTGATTTCGATGAGGCGGCGCTCAAACCCTATCTGCAGCTTGAGCGCATCGTGGATGCGGCCTTTGATGTGGCAACACGCTTGTTTGGCGTGACCTTTGTAGAACAGAAGGGCGTAGCCACATGGCACAAGGATGCGCGGGTTTTTGCCGTGCACAATGCAGATGGCAGCCAGCGGGGCACGTTTGTTGCCGATTATTTTGCGCGGCCATCCAAGCGTTCGGGCGCGTGGATGAGTGCGCTGAAATCCGGCTACTCGCTTGGCGAGGGGTCAAAGCCGATCATCTATAATGTGATGAATTTTGCTAAACCTTCGGCGGGCAAGCCGGCACTGCTTTCGATGGATGAGGCCCGCACGCTGTTCCATGAATTTGGTCATGCGCTGCACGGCATGCTGACGGAAGTGACCTGGCCATCCGTTGCCGGCACATCCGTCTCGCGCGATTTCGTGGAACTGCCCTCGCAGCTTTTCGAGCACTGGCTGACGGTGCCGGAAATTCTGTCGGCGCATGCGCTGCATTATGAAACCGGCCAGCCCATGCCCAAGGCGCTGGTGGACAAGATGCTGGCCGCGCGCACCTTTGATGCCGGGTTCAACGCGGTGGAATTTGCCTCCTCCGCGCTGATCGACATGGAGTATCATTCGCGCGCCGATGCGCCTGCCGATCCGGTGGCGTTTGAAGCCGAAACACTGGCCCGCATGGAAATGCCCGACGCTATCATCATGCGCCACCGCACGCCGCATTTCCTGCATGTGTTTTCTGGCGAGGGATATTCAGCCGGCTATTATTCCTATCTGTGGTCGGAAGTGCTGGACGCCGATGCCTTCAGCGCGTTTGAAGAAGCGGGTGACCCGTTCGACCCGGAATTAGCCGCGCGGTTGAAGAAACACATTTACGCGGCTGGCGGGACGGCGGACCCGGAAGCGCTTTATACGGCGTTCCGGGGCAAGATGCCTTCGCCGGATGCTATGATGGTGAAGCGCGGGTTGGTTTGAGGGGAGACTTAGCCCTCGCAGATTTAATTCTTCGCACGTGGCGCTGATGTCCCAGTAGCCTCATGGTGAGCTTGTCGAACCACGAGGCGCTGGCGTTGTTTTGGCCGTCGTTCCGCTGTTGCCAGCCCCTCTCCGTCTTGGGTTTTGCCCAAGCCACCTCTCCCCGCAAGCGGGGCGAGGAAATGCGCTCTGTCACCAAACTTTCAAGAAAAATTCATGCTGCTGAGATCAAGACGCCGCCTCGCTGGGTGAAAGTGCGCGCCACGTTCACAGCCATCTGGAGAGAGCCATGACGACCCGCATGAAATTGACACGCCGCGCTTTTGTGACATCGGCCAGTGCGGCCGGTATTGTGGCGGGGTCTGGCCTTGCGATGCCTTTTTATTCGCGCGCCAATGCGCGTCCGCAGTTTACGCATGGCGTTCAATCGGGCGATGTGGATTCTGTTTCGGGCATGATCTGGACACGGACGGACCGTCCTTCGCGGGTGGCGTTTGAGGTTTCGACGACGGAGAGTTTCAAGAACGCGATGCGGTTGCCGACGCTGGATGCGGTGCCGGAAAGCGATTTTACGGTAAAGCGTCTTCTGGCCGGGCTGTCTTCGGATCAGGATATTTTCTACCGGATGGTGGCGGCAGATCTTTCCGACATCAACAGTACTTCCGAGCCGATCATCGGGCGCTTCAAGACCGCGCCTTCCTCCAAGCGCAATATCCGCTTTGTCTGGTCGGGCGATACGGTCGGGCAGGGCTGGGGCATTGATGAGAAGGGTATTTATACCTACGCCACCATGGCCAAGCACACGCCGGATTTCTTCCTGCATTCGGGCGACACCATTTATGCGGATGGCCCGCTGCAAGCGGAAGTCGATCTCAAGGACGGCACCAAATGGGTGAACAAGGTTCTGAGCGAGGAGAAGTCCAAGGTTGCCGAAACGATGGCCGAATATCGCGGCCAGTGGAAATATAATCTGATGGACGAGCATGTGCTGGCGTTCAACCAGCATACGCCCACCTTCTACCAGTGGGACGACCATGAGGTGGTGAACAATTGGTCGGCCTCCAAGGATCTGACGGCGGATGATCGCTATACGGAAAAGTCTGTGCCGCTGCTTCAATCGCGGGCGGCGCGGGCGTTTCATGAAATGACGCCCATTCGCTTCACACCGGAAGAGCCCGGCCGGGTCTATCGCAAGATTGCTTATGGGCCGCTGCTCGATGTGTTCTTTCTCGATCTGCGTGCCTATCGCGGGCCCAATGGTGATGCTGTCGAGACGGAAATGACCGATCAGTCGCGCATTGCCGGTGAAGAGCAGATCAAATGGCTGAAACGCGAACTGGCCAACAGCCGCGCCACATGGAAGGTGATTGCGTCTGACATGCCGCTTGGCATTGTGGTTTGGAACGATGGTGCCAACAAGAAGGGCGCTGAGGCTATCGCCAATGGGCAGGCTGGCTTGCCATCTGGCCGCGAACTCGAAATTGCTGATCTGCTGCGCTACATCAAGAATGCCGGGATTGAGAATACTGTATGGATGACGGCCGATGTGCACTATACGGCGGCGCATTATTACAATCCTGAAAAAGCAGCGTTCCAGGATTTCGAGCCGTTCTGGGAGTTCGTGTCCGGGCCGTTGCATGCCGGCACGTTCGGGCCGGGTGATCTTGATCCGACCTTTGGGCCTGAGCTGAAATTTGTGAAAGCCCCAACCGAGGAGCAGGGCCAGAACCTGCCGCCTTCAGCTGGGCTCCAGTTTTTCGGTTTGGTCGATATTGACGGAACGAGCGAGCAGATGACAGTGCGGCTGATGGATCGCGACGATGTGGAGCTTTACAAGGTGACGCTCGATCCGGTGCGTTCGGCCTAGAGCGTTTCGATGCGATTGGCGGCGGCGGCGGCGGCATAGTGCTGCCGCCGATTGCGTTTCAGGCATCTGTATTTTTACGGGTGCGGGGCAGAGAAAGGTTCTTGCCGGCAGGGATTACATGAACATGAAGTGGCTCGGCGCGGCCGCGAATGTCTATCTTGCGCAGTTCGAACCCTGAAAGGTCGAGACCGGACAGGATGGCAGTCGGCTCGGAGACGACCAGCGCGGCATTGAACTCCTTGGCCACCAGCTCGAGCCGGCTGGCGGTATTGACCGTGTCACCAATGGCGGTGACCGGCATGACCTCGCCATAGCCCATGGCGCCGACGATGGCAGGGCCGGCATGGATGCCGATGGCGATGCGCAGCGGTTCGGACAGCTCGCCGGCCAGTTCCCGGTTGAGCCGGTCGAGATCCTCCAAGATGGCGGAGGCGGCCTGGAGGGCCTGGCGGCAGGCAAGGCGGTTGTCGGTGTCAACGCCAAACAGGGCCATGGCACCATCGCCGATGAACTTGTCCATGCGACCGCCGGCCTCTTCCACCGCCGCACCCACCATGGCGAAATAGCGGTTCAGGAGGAACACGATGTCGAAAGGCAGGCGGTGATCTGCGAGGCCAGTGAAATTGCGGATATCGCAAAACAGAACCGCAACCTCGTGCTCGCGGCCGGGTGTGGCGGCGAGCGCAAGCCGTCGCGCGCGGTCGGGTTTGAGCAGCGGCGTCACCGAGAGATTGTGTGTCGGCCGCAACTGGCAGGCGAGGCGCACGTCACGGTCGGCGCCGATGCGTGCGAGTGTCGCGCGTTCGATAGAGCCGGGCTCGGGCTGGTCGGCGAGCCCTTCGGAAACCTTGATGCGGCAGGTCGAACATCTGCCCCGACCACCGCAGACAGAATAATGGGGAATGCCGCTGACCCGGCTTGCTTCCAGCACGCTGTAGCCACCCGCCACACGGGCGGTCTGGCCAGTCGAATAGCGGATTTCGACGATGTCGCGCTGTTCGCGCTTGATGCGCAGGCGGCGCAGCGCCAGAACCCCGAGCAACGCCACAAGGAAACCGCCCTGTACTGCCGAGAGGGCCGTTTCCTTGATGGTCAAGGCCCGGGCAAACAGGTCGCGGTCGATCAGGATCGGGTCGGTTTGATAGGTCGCGAGAGCCCTGCCGCCGGCGGCAAAACCCAAAAGGGCAAGGACAGGGACCAGTATGGCCGTCGCCAGAAGATAGGGGGCGGCCTGCGGATACCAGTTTCGAAAGCGCACCCAGAAATAGAGCCCGAGACAGCCATGCGTCCAGATGATGACGATGGCAAAGGCCTGCCGCAGTCCCAGCATCGGCGCGGCAACCCACAGTACGCGTAGGACATAGGCGTAATCATCCTCGATGCCGCTGACGACATGAATGAGCCTTGTGCCGATAGCGTGTTCGGCGATCAGAAGCGGGATGGCGAGGCCGAAAATTGTCTGGATCGCCTCTCTTGCGGGCATAATGAGAGTGCGGCGGCGGTAGATGGAATAAAGGACAAGCACCAGGTGGGTGGCCAGCGCGCCATAGAGGAGGAGCGTGGAAAGCGGGTTGCGCCAGATCAGCAGGAAGAAGGGTCGAACCGCGTTGGCGGCCTCGATGGAGACCAAAAGCATGGCGTGGTTAAGCAGATGCATGGTCACGAAGGTGAACATCACAAGGCCTGAAGCGAGCCGGGCCGTGCGGATGTTTTTCCCGGAAAACAGGGTTTGAAAACCGGGCCTGGGCGACTCTGCGTGCGTCACAATTTCCCTCACCTGCTTTTCCGGCATGACCGTGGCATTGTTTTGCCGGGCCGACAATGTTGCGCGCCGTTATATCCGCTTTGGCCGTGACGATGCAGATCGACTGGTTTGCCGCTCCCCCTTTCGCATCTGCGAAAAACCCTGTATGAGCGCGCCAACGAAACAGGCGCCCATTGATTGTGCGCCCCTTGAATCTCCCGAGTGACATTTATGAATCTCCGTAACATCGCGATCATCGCACACGTTGACCATGGCAAAACCACGCTGGTTGACCAGCTTCTGAAACAGGCAGGCTCGTTCCGCGAAAACCAGCGCGTTGCCGAGCGTGCGATGGACAGCAACGATCTTGAAAAAGAGCGCGGCATCACCATTCTCGCCAAGGCGACTTCGGTCGACTGGAAAGATTACCGCATCAACATCGTCGACACGCCAGGCCACGCCGACTTCGGTGGTGAAGTCGAGCGCATTCTTTCGATGGTGGATTCGGCCATTGTTCTGGTCGATGCTGCCGAAGGCCCGATGCCGCAGACCAAGTTCGTGGTCGGCAAGGCGCTCAAGGTTGGCCTGCGCCCGATCGTAGTGATCAACAAGATCGACCGCCCGGATGCGCGCCACGTGGAAGTCGTCAATGAAGTGTTCGACCTCTTCGCCGCGCTCGACGCGACCGACGAACAGCTCGACTTCCCCATTCTCTACGGTTCAGGCCGTGATGGCTGGGTTTCTGAAAACCCGGAAGGCCCGAAGGATCAGGAACTTGCTCCGCTGTTTGATCTTATCGTCAAGCATGTGCCGGCGCCAACCGTGCACCCTGGCCCGTTCCGCATGATCGGCACTTTGCTGGAGGCCAACCCGTTTCTGGGCCGCATCATCACGGGCCGCATCGAAAGCGGTACGCTGAAGGCCAATATGCCGGTCAAGGTCCTGGATAATGACGGGGCGCTGGTGGAAACCGGCCGCGTCTCAAAAATCCTGGCTTTCCGTGGCCTCGAGCGCCAGCCTATCGAAGAAGCGCAGGCAGGCGACATCGTGGCCATTGCCGGTCTTTCAAAGGGCACCGTCGCCGACACCTTCTGCGACCCTGCCGTGACCGAACCGCTGCACGCGCAGCCCATTGATCCACCGACCGTGACGATGAGCTTCATCGTCAATGACAGCCCGCTGGCCGGCACCGAGGGCGACAAGGTGACCAGCCGTGTCATCCGCGACCGTCTGTTGCGCGAAGCCGAAGGCAATGTGGCGCTGAAGATCGAGGAATCGACCGAGAAGGATTCGTTCTTCGTGTCGGGCCGCGGCGAGTTGCAGCTTGCCGTTCTGATCGAGACAATGCGCCGCGAAGGCTTCGAGCTTGCCGTTTCGCGTCCGCGTGTGGTGATGCAAAAGGGCGAAGACGGCGAGCTGCTGGAGCCGGTTGAGGAAGTCGTCATCGACGTCGATGAAGAACATGCCGGCGTCGTTGTGCAGAAAATGTCGGAGCGCAAAGGCGAAATGGTCGAGCTGCGTCCTTCGGGCGGCAACCGTCAGCGCATCGTATTCCACGCGCCAACGCGCGGCCTGATCGGCTATCAGTCAGAGCTTCTGACCGATACGCGCGGCACCGCGGTGATGAACCGGCTGTTCCACTCTTATCAGGCCTACAAGGGCGATATGGCTGGCCGCAGCAATGGCGTCTTGATCTCCAACGAAATGGGCGAGGCTGTTGCCTTCGCCATGTGGAACCTGGAAGATCGTGGCCCGATGGTCATCGAAGCCGGCGTGAAGGTCTATCAGGGCATGATCATCGGCATCCACAGCCGCGACAACGATCTTGAGGTCAACGTGCTGAAGGGCAAGAAACTCACCAACATCCGCGCCGCCGGCAAGGATGAGGCCGTCAAGCTGACGCCGCCAATCCGTATGACGCTGGAACGCGCTCTCGCCTGGATTCAGGACGACGAGCTGGTTGAGGTGACACCGAAGACGATCCGTCTGCGCAAGCTCTATCTCGACCCGAACGAGCGCAAGCGTTTTGAAAAGTCGTCCAAGACCGCAGGCGCTGCCTGATTTTTCAACCCCGGCTCCGGCCGGGGTTTTTGTATCTGCCAATGCGCAAACGTGGCGCTGCGGAACGTGCCGCGTTTGCGTTCGTCATCTGACGTTCATCAGAAATTGCAAACGTGCCGCACTGAACGCGTGTCGCCAAAACCGCTTAATCTGATACGATAGTCGCAAAGCATCGCGCCGGGAGAATTAAAGCATGGCCGCCAGAAAATCCGGCACGTCAATCAAAGATAGCGGCGGTGCCAGCGCCGGAGCCGATAAAACCCCAACTGGCAGTTTTGCCGAAATTCTACTGGCGCGGGCGCCGGCAGAAGACATTGCCACGTATGACGCACATGTGCTGGAGCAAGCGGCTGACTATGCACGCAAGGCGCTGGCTGGCCATCGCAAGGGCGAGAGTGTGGTGGCTATTGATGCTGCGGCCGGTGTTGAGCGCGCCGGGCGTCCGGTCACGATCATCACGATCGTCAACGACAACATGCCCTTCCTGTTCGATTCCATTCTTGGCGAGATCACCGATACGGCCGGACAGCCGACTTTTGTGGCGCATCCCGTGGTGCTGGTGAAGCATTCAAAATCCGGCGTCGAGGAAGTGCTGGGTGATGCCAGCAATGCCAAGAGCGGCGGCGATCGTGTCAGTGTCATCCAGGCGCATGTCGAGGCGCTGTCAGCCGATCAGACAGAGGCGCTGAAAACACGTCTGTCTCGCATCCTTTCGCAGGTGCGTGCGGCGGTGGCCGACTGGAAGCCGATGCTCGGCCGACTTGAACAGGCCATTTCCGAGTTGCGCTCGGCAAAGTCGCCGCTTGCCAAAGAGCGGGTCAGCGAAGCGGTGGCTTTCCTCGAATGGCTGCGCGACAACAACTTCACCTTCCTGGGTATGCGCGAGTTTGAATATTCGGGTGGCGCGGAAAGCGGTACGCTGGAACGCACAGACGCCAAGGGTCTTGGTATCCTAGCCGACGCAGACGTATTGGTGCTGCGGCGCGGCACCGAGGCCGTCTCCACCACGCCGGAGATCCGCGCCTTCCTGCATGGGCCCGAGCCGCTGATCGTGACCAAGGCGAATGCCAAATCGGCAGTCCACCGGCGCATCTATCTCGACTATATCGGTATAAAAACCTTCGACAAGAAGGGGCAAGTGGCGGGCGAACTGCGGATTGTGGGGCTGTTCACGTCGACGGCGTATACGCGCTCGGTGCTGAAAATCCCTTATCTGCGCTCCAAGACACAGGACGTGATCGAGCAGTCGGGCCTGAACCCAAGCGACCATTCCGGCAAAGCGCTGATCAATGTGCTGGAATCTTATCCACGCGACGAACTGTTTCAGACCAGCGTACCCACGCTCAAGCGCCATGCCGATGCCATTCTGGCGCTTGGTGAACGGCCGCGCGTGCGGGCGCTGGTTCGGGCTGACCAGTTCGATCGGTTTGTGTCGGTTCTCGTTTTCGTGCCGCGCGACCGCTACGATTCCATTGTGCGCGAAAAGATCGGCTATTTCCTCAAGACCCAGTTCGACGGGCGACTGTCCGCTTTCTACCCGGCGTTCCCGGAAGGCAGCCTGGCTAGGGTGCATTTCATCATCGGGCGCTCTGGCGGAAAAACGCCAAAGGTCGATCCGGCCATTCTGGAAGCCGGTATCCGCGATATTGTGCGGACCTGGGAAGACGGCCTGCGCGAGGCGACCGGCAGCGAGGCTGATCCGGCAATTGCCGGTGTTGCGGCGCGCTTTCCCGATGGCTATCGCGACAGCTTTACACCGGCAGAAGCGCTGGTGGATGCGGGGCGCATCCTTACGCTTGGCGACAACAATCCGATTGCCATCGACTATTACCGCCAAACCGATCAGTCGCCTGAGCAGGCGGCGCTTAAAATCTATCATTTCGGATCGCCGGTGGCGCTGTCGCGGCGCGTGCCGACACTGGAAAACATCGGTTTCAAGGTGATCAGCGAGCGGACGTTCGAGGTGGCTAACCCGAACGGGGCGACTGTTTTTGTCCACGACATGGAACTGGAAAGCGCGTTTGGCGCGCCGATAGACCTTGCCGACGGTGGGGCTCTGTTCGAGGAGGTTTTCCTCTCGGTGTGGCGCGGCGAGAGCGACAATGACGGCTATAACGCGCTGGCGCTGACGGCAGGCCTGCGATCTGCCGAGATACGCATCCTGCGCGCCTATGGCCGCTATCTGCAACAAGCCGGCATTCCGCAAAGCCAGGATTTTATCGCGGCAGCGCTGAACCGCTACCCTGAAATTTCGCGGGCGCTATTCCAGCTGTTTGTCGCCCGCTTCGACCCGGCAGTCCAGGGTGACGCCAAGGTGACGATCCGCCACCTCAAATCGGCGCTCAAGGATGCACTGGACGCGGTGCCCAGCATCGACGACGACACCATCATCCGCCGCTATCTAAATTTGATCGAAGCTTCGCTGCGCACCAATTATTTTGCACCAGCAGGCGACGACCGGTCGTTGGCGATCAAGCTCAATTCGCGTCACATCGACGGCCTGCCCGAGCCAAAGCCGTGGCGCGAAATCTATGTCTATGGCCCTGAGGTGGAGGGCGTGCACCTGCGTTTCGGCCCGGTTGCCCGTGGCGGGTTGCGCTGGTCGGACCGGGCACAGGATTATCGCACCGAGGTTCTGGGCCTGGTGAAGGCACAGCAGGTGAAGAATGCGGTTATTGTGCCGGTTGGCGCTAAGGGCGGGTTCTACCCCAAGCAATTGCCCGTGGGCGGCAGCCGCGATGCGGTGTTTGCCGCTGGCAAGAAGGCCTATGTCAATTTCATCACCAGCCTCTTGTCGATCACCGACAATCTGGATGGCGACACCGTTGTGCCACCGGAACAAGTGGTACGCCATGATGGCGATGACCCCTATTTCGTCGTCGCGGCAGACAAGGGAACGGCAACCTTTTCCGATACTGCCAACGGCATCAGCCAGGATTTCGATTTCTGGCTCGACGATGCTTTCGCCTCCGGCGGCTCGGCGGGTTACGACCACAAGAAGATGGGGATCACCGCCAAGGGCGCGTGGGAGGCGGTGAAGCGGCATTTCCGCGAGATGAACCGCGATATCCAGACCGAGCCATTCACCGTGGTGGGCGTCGGTGACATGTCGGGCGACGTGTTCGGCAACGGCATGCTGTTGTCGGAACAGACGCTGCTGATTGCGGCCTTTGACCATCGCGATATATTTATCGACCCCGACCCGGATGCGGCGACGTCGTTTGCCGAGCGGGCGCGGCTGTTTGCGATGCCGCGTTCCAGCTGGCAGGATTATGATCTGTCGACGCTGTCGCCGGGCGGGCTGGTTGTCTCGCGGGCGCAAAAATCGGTCACGCTGCCGGCTGCTGCTGCTGCTGCGATAGGCCTTGACAAGGTGGTCGCCTCGCCGAGCGAGATCATGAGTGCCATCCTCAAGGCGCCGGTCGACCTCCTGTGGTTCGGCGGCATCGGTACCTATGTGCGCGCCACCGGTGAAAGCAATCAGGATGCCGGTGACCGCGCCAATGATGCCATCCGCGTTACCGCTGCTGACCTGCGCGTCAAGGTGCTTGGCGAAGGGGCCAACCTCGGCGTCACGCAGCGTGCGCGCATAGAGTTCAACCGGCTCGGCGGAGCCTGCAATTCGGATGCGATCGACAATTCGGCTGGCGTCAATTCGTCCGACGTGGAGGTCAACATCAAGATTGCGCTGGCATCGGCCCTGCGGCGCGGTGGGCTGACGCGCGAAACACGCAACGAACTTCTTGCAGAGATGACGCAGGAGGTGGGCGCACTGGTTCTGGCCAACAACTATCAGCAGACGCTGGCACTTTCGCTGGCCAGGCAGCGCGGCATGGCTGACCTTCCGCATCAGGCCCGCTTCATGGCGGCGCTGGAGACGCGTGGTCTGCTTGACCGGGTAGTGGAAACGCTGCCTTCGCCCGCAGCGCTGGCGGAGCGGCAAGTGCGTGGCGAGCCCCTGACGCGCGCAGAACTCGGCGTGCTGCTTGCCTATGCCAAGATCGTGCTATTCAGCGATCTGCTCGACACCGACACGCCGGACGATCCGCATTTCGAGCGTGATCTGCTCGAGTATTTCCCGGACCGCATGGCAGGGGAATATCAGGACGAAATCGCCGGGCACCGGCTGCGACGCGAAATCGTGTCGCGGGTGCTTGCCAATGATGTGATCAACCGGGGCGGGCCGGCTTTTGTGAACAGCCTGCAGGATGCCAGCGGGCGCAACGCCGGTGACGTGGTGCGCGCTTTCACGCTGGTGCGCGACGGGTTCGGGCTGGCCAGCGTCTACCGCGACATCGATGCACTCGATACCAAGATCGACGGGCAGGCGCAGCTCACCCTTTACCAGACGGTCGGGCGGCTCATCGCTTCCGCCACGGCGTGGTTCCTCAAGAACGATCATGGGCAGGAGACGCTGGGCGAAAGCATTGTGACCCTTCGCGAGGCGCGCAAGGTGCTGGAGCCGGAGATCGAGGCGCTGTTGCCGCCTTTCATGGCGGAAAGACTGGCAGAAAGGCGCCAGAAGTTCGCTGCCGCGGGTGCGCCGGAACGGCTTGCCGAGCAGCTTGCAGCGCTTACCGTTGCAGAATTACTGCCCGATATCGCGCTTGTGGCGCGCAGCGCCGGGGCTGATCTTGTTGCCTCGGCCAAGGCGTTCTTTGCCGCCAGCGAGGCGTTTCGCATTCCGCGCATAGAAGAAGCGGCGCGGTCGATTGCGCCAGCCGACTATTATGACGGGCTTGCTCTGTCGCGTGCCTCAGACATGATCGGCATTGCCCGGCGCGCTATTGCGATCGCGGCCCTTGCCGGATTTGGCGAGAAAGCCGATCCTGTGGCGGCATGGCTTGAGGCAGGGGGCGAGCGAATCACCCGCACCCGCGAGCGCCTGCAGGCGCTGACGGAAGGCGGCGACATCACCGTGTCGCGGCTTTCGGTGGCATCAGGATTGATGAGCGACCTCACCAGCCAGTGAGGCGGGTGGGGTCGGAGGGTGCATGTCTGAGGGCGGTATTGCGGTAGAGGGTGCCATGGCGGAACGTGTGCCGCGTTCCGGCATCTGGGGGTGGATGTTGTTTGACTGGGCCTCACAGCCCTTCTTCACCGTCATCACCACCTTCATTTTCGGTCCCTATTTCGTCTCGCGGATGGCCAGCGATCCGGCCACCGGGCAGGCTGCGTGGGGTTATGGCATTGCCGCCGCCGGGCTGGTGATCGCGATCCTTTCGCCGGTGCTGGGCTCAATCGCTGACCAGACCGGGCCAAGGAAGCCGTGGATCGGATTGTTCTCCGTGATCCAGATCATCGCGATGGCGCTGCTGTGGTATGCGGCTCCCGGCTCGAACCTCTTCTTGTTCGTGGCGCTATTTTCGCTGGCTTCGATTGCGGCGGAATTTTCGGCGGTGTTCAACGATTCCATGATGCCGCGGCTGGTGCCCAACGCCGAGATAGGAAAGGTTTCCAATGTCGCCTGGGGGCTCGGCTATCTCGGTGGCATGATCGCGCTGATCTTCGTGGTGCTGTTCATGGCCGGCTCGCCCGAGACCGGCAAGACGATTATCGGCGTGACGCCGCTGTTCGGGCTTGATCCGCTGGCCGGCGAGGATGCGCGCGCCACGGGGCCGCTTTCAGCGCTGTGGTATCTCGTGTTCGTGCTGCCGATGTTTCTGTTTACACCGGATGCTGGCCGCGCCAGCAAGCTTGGTCCGGCCATCAAGGCGGGTCTTTCGGAGCTCAAGTCGACGCTGTCTGAGGTGCGCAAGCGCGCCGGAATCTTTCGGTTCCTGGTTGCGCGGATGCTCTATCAGGATGGCGTCAACGCGCTTCTGGCGCTGGGAGGCACGTTTGCGGCGGCGATGTTCGGCTGGTCGATTACAGAGATTGGCATTTTCGGCATCATCCTGAATGTAGTCGCAGTGTTCGGCTGCCTTGTGGCTAGCCGGCTCGACATGGCACTGGGCTCAAAGGTGTTGGTGATGATCTCGCTTGTGCTGTTGACCATCGCCACCTTCGGCATCGTGTCGACCGGCCCTGGTTTCACCTTGTTCGGCGCGCTGCCGCTACCGGGCGAGGATAGCGGCGGCTTGTTCGGAACGCCGGCGGAGAAGGCCTATATCGTGTTCGGGCTTCTGATCGGCGTGGCCTTCGGGCCGGTGCAGGCGTCGTCACGCTCCTATATGGCGCGCAGCGTCACGCCCGATGAATCCGGCCGCTATTTCGGTATTTACGCGCTGGTGGGCCGGGCCACGAGTTTCATGGTGCCGTTCCTTGTCGCGACGGTGACGGTGGCAACCGATTCCGCGCGTCTTGGGATGGCGGTCATCGCGGTGTTTTTGCTGGCCGGAATGGTGGTTTTGGCTGGTACGCCTTATCCGGCAGATCGGCCTAAGGTGTAGCAGTGCGGGCGACCGCCGTTGAGGGTGGTCGCCCGCCTTGCTGTTACGCCCGGCGTTTGCCAGGGAGAGCCGCCCTTACGGCAAGTTCGGAGATGGGTGCAGCCTGGGCAGATTTTTCCTTAACCTGTTTGGGCTTGCGGATTTCGCGGTTACCCCGTTTCTGGGCCATTGCAGTTCCTTCCAAAGTACAGCGCCCGGCTGCCGCAGCGGATGCGCAGCCGTTCAAAAGCTTCAATCATTGAGGGTATGAGAGGCTTCTCCCTGGTTCAGCGTCATGCAACGCAAACCAGGGCTAGCGGCGTGTTTGGGGCCGCTTCCGGAAAGACAGTCCGTGGAAGTATTTTTTGCTCACGACGCCATCATGGACAGTTTGTCGGGATTGTCAAATGCCTGAAAGAAAAAGATAAATCAGCATCAGCGACATAGCGCCGCCTTGAAGCGTCCTGTCGGCATGATTACTTAGACGTCATGTGTATGGCGACTTTTATCAAGGTGTCGAGGCTTTCTGGACAAGGACGTTTCCTTTCCCGGGGCAGAAACTCACACCCTTAACTCCGCGACCCCTCTGCTTCCGGGAGATTCAAGACCAGCGGTTCATTCCAGCGGTGCACTTATTGGGCCCCGCATTGATGGAGCGTGTCATGATGTATCTTCAAGCCAAGCGCATATGCCTTTCCTGCAACCGTATCTCTCCCAAAGCGGCAAGAAACTGCCTGTGGTGTGGTCAGTCGACCATCGTGCCGGCAAACGCTGTGCCGCCCATGCACCCGCCGCTCCATATGGCTTCCAGAACCCTTCCGGGGAGGGTTGCGTCATGAGTGCGCTGCTGACGCAGAAGGCCGGCATGTCCAGCGCCGAACCCGCGTCCGATCTTCAGCAATACGCCGCATTGCCCTGGCGCATAGACCGCGATGGATTTCTTGAGGTGCTGTTGGTCACCTCGCGCCGTCGTGGACGCTGGACGGTGCCCAAGGGATGGCAGATGAAGCAACGCTCGGGCTCTCAATCGGCGGAAACGGAAGCGTTTGAAGAAGCCGGCGTTGTCGGACGGATCGACGACAAGCCGATCGGAAGCTTCCGATATTCCAAGCGACGCGACGATGGCACCTTCGATCCCTGCTTCGTTACCATTTTCGGGCTGCATGTTCAGGGCACCCTGCACAGCTGGCCGGAAAAAAGCCAGCGCAAGAGGCGCTGGATGAAGATAGCGCAGGCGTGTGAAGTTGCCGGTGAGCCGACGCTTGCCGCGTTTCTTGGCACGCTAAAGCCGACCAGTGCGGAATGTCGCTCCTAGCTGCCTGTCGATGGTCGCATCCCATAGCCTAGTGCGGCGGTTTTTTCCGTGAGGCTATGGGAGCCGTCTTGTTAATGCCTGAAATGGCGGGTGCCGGTGAACACCATCGCGATGCCGTGTGCGTCGGCGGCTTTGATGACTTCATCATCACGCATGGAGCCGCCGGGTTGGATGACGGCGGTGGCGCCCGCTTCGATGGCGGAAATCAAACCATCGGCGAAGGGGAAGAACGCATCGGACGCGACAACTGAACCCTTGGTTGCCGGCTCGCTGGTTCCTGCGGCCTCTGCTGCATCCACGGCTTTACGGGCGGCAATTCGGGATGAGTCTACCCGGCTCATCTGGCCAGCACCAATGCCGACTGTGGCGCCATCGCGGACGTAGACAATAGCGTTGGACTTGACGTGCTTGGCGACGCGGAAGGCGAATTTCAGGTCTGTCAGCTCCTGCTCGGTGGGGGCGCGTTTGGTGACGACTTTCAGATCGAGATCATCGACCACGGCATTGTCGCGCGACTGGACCAGAAGGCCGCCGGCAACGGATTTAACGGCCATGCTGGCCGTGCGCGGGTCTGGCAGACCGCCCGTGACGAGCAGGCGCAAATTCTTTTTGGCGGCGACAATGGCCTGTGCTTGCGCGCTGGCATTGGGCGCGATGATGACTTCGGTGAAGGTTTTGACGATTTCGATCGCGGCGTCTTCTTCCAGTGGGCGGTTGAGCGCCACAATGCCGCCAAAGGCAGAGACCGGATCGCAGGCCAGTGCCTTGAGGTAGGCGTCTTTCAAACTGGCACCTTCGGCCACGCCACATGGGTTTGCGTGCTTGATGATGGCGACGGCGGCGGTGCGTGCGGGGTCGAACTCGCCAGCCAGCTCGAAGGCTGCGTCGGTATCATTGATGTTGTTGTAGGAAAGCTGCTTGCCCTGAAGCTGGCGGGCGCTTGCCACGCCGGGGCGCTTGTCGCCATTGACGTAGAAACCGGCATGCTGATGGGGGTTTTCGCCATATCGCATGACATTTTCGAGCTTGCCGCCAAAGGAACGCCAGGCCGGCTGTTCGATTTCGAGCGCCTGGGCGAACCAGCCGGAAATACCGGCATCATAGGCGGCGGTGCGGGCAAAGGCCTTGGCTGCGAGTTTCTGGCGGAAATCAAGCGACAGGGAGCCGATGTTCAATTCGAGAGCGTTGAGGACAGAAGCGTAGTCTTCCGGGTCGGTCACGATGGCGACATAGCCATGGTTCTTGGCAGCAGCGCGCACCATTGCGGGGCCACCGATATCAATGTTTTCGACAATGGATGCGTAGTCCGCGCCAGAATTGCGAACATCTTCGAACGGGTAGAGATTGGAGACGACGAGATCAATGCCTTCAATGCCGTGTTCATGCATGGCGGCGGTGTGTTCAGCGTCATCGCGGATGGCCAGAAGGCCACCATGGATTGCGGGGTGAAGCGTCTTGACGCGGCCATCCATGATTTCAGGAAAGCCCGTCACTTCCGACACATCGGTGACCGCGATGCCAGCATCCGACAGCGCTTTGGAGGAGCCGCCGGTGGAAATAAGCACAACACCCATCTTCTGCAGGGCGCGTGCAAAATCAACCAGACCGGTCTTGTCGGACACGGACAGGAGCGCGCGGCGCACCGGCACGAGATCGGGCATCGGGATTTTCTTGGAGGCGACGGCCATGATGGGGCTCCGGAAACGCAGTGTCTTGAATGCGCGCGCCGTACCACAGGTGCCCGAGGATGCAAACCGCCATGCGGCGATACCGCGTCGGAATCAGCTGCGCCCGTTCGCTGCCGATTGATGGATGCGCGTCAGTTGCCAGGTTAATTCCGGGATTGCAGAGGCCCTGAACGACAGCACAACCTGGCTCGATCGCCGGGGTCCGACGATGCCTGCAAAGAAGATGGATTCTTCTACCGCAGGCTCGACGCCATCGCAGGAAAACACCCAATTGTCGCCTTCGGTGGCAGCCAGAACCAGAAAACCGTCCCGGTTGCGGTAGACGCGGGTGTCGGGATGGATATGGAAGCGCAGATCAACATGATCGCGTCCGTCGTTCAGCGCCTGTTGGCCGCCGGTGCGGAAAAATCGGTCGGTCCCTTCCAGCAGATCTCCACCTTCAGACAGGCTCAGCTCGCGCTCGTGGAACAGGCCGAAGCGGGGCACGTAGCCATCATGACTGGCGACGAAGCCCTGAGTGCCGTTGCGGTCGGTGCGTACGCTTGGAACAGCGCGAGGGCCCCCTACCAGAGGCGTACGCAGCAGGCCGTTGAAGCGGGCCGAATGGGTGAAGCGCGCCGAGGACGTATCATTCAGCGTGGCGGTTGAGTGGCATGCGGTGGCGCGGGCCAGCAGGCGAAAATCATCGGCGCCGAAATCGTCGACCCCCGCATTGACGATGAAATGGTGGCGACCGGAAGACAGTTCAAACGCCAGGCAGCCGGCATGGGCATTGCCCGAAACATCCGGGGGCGGAGGCGTTCCGGTGTCGGCAATCACCGTGGTGGTTCCGATGGATAGCCGTTCATAGCCTGAATGCGGCGCATGAAGCAGTGGCGCGCCGGCGGTATCGTCATGGCGCAGGACGGCGGCGATACGATCCTGCATGGTGGCGCCCATGCCATTGAAGCGAGCGAGGCTGCCATCCTGATGGCGAAAAAAGCGCAGCGCCGGCAGCAGGCGGTCTATGGCATTGATGAGAGCCTCCGGCGGGGTTTCGGCCTGGTTTGCATAGGTGTGGCGCAGCGGCAAAAGGTCGGCCAACAGTTCCAGCACCACTCGTGGATTGCGCGAAAAGTGGCCACCATCGGCGAGCACCTGACGGTCCAGTTCCTCGGCCAGACTGCGCGTGGCAGTGCGGATTGCCGTAGCCGGTGCGGGCAATGACAAAGCGGCAAAGGCCAGTGCGATGCGGCCGCGCAAGCGCTCGATGCCATCTGGCATATCCGGTGCCATGGAACGCAGGTAGCGGATCTGCACCGCCAGCGAGCGCAGGAAGGAGCGGTAGAAGGGCAGTTCGGAGCCTTGCAGCACCACCGAGGAATGCTGGAGCCAGGCAATAATGCGCCGTGCGGTGACCGAGGGTTCCCACGCGACACCACCGATGCGTGCCCCTTGCGTGGAGATCCAGTCGGAAACAAGCGCGCGCGCATTGGCTGAGGCGAGGTCGGTGTTTGCAGCGCGCAGATGGCGCAGCCAGCGAAACCCGTGCAAGCTCCTCATCCAGCCGGTATTGGCCACCTGCATCTGGAACGGGGATTGACCGCCGGTTTCCACCATGTGGCCCGAAAGCGAGAAGCGTCCATAGTAGATCTCGAGCGCGATCTGAGGATCGGGAAGGCGCAGGTCAGGCGGGGCGATCAGGATGCGCTCGGGCGTGCGGCCGGTATAGCGCCAGCGGTAGATTGGCCCAGCACGCAGCCGGCGGCGGGTCCGACGCCAGACCTCCCTCGCCATCAGCGCCCAAAGGTGCTGTGCGTCGCCTGCTGCAATAGCCAAAATTCGAATCCTCAGGTCTCCACCCTGACCATATCTATACAGTATGGTTAGCGAATAGTTTAGATTTACGAAGGCAGATCAGGAGACGCGGCGGAAGCGGGCGGCAAAGAAGCCGTCGAGGCCCGAAATCTCGGGTCGACCGAGATCTAAATCAGCCGGGGTGGTGCGCAAAAAGCCTTCCGTGCCGGGTGTAAACCCGGCGACAGGCGCGATGGGATCGGCCACGACGCCATCTGTTTCGGCAAGGAAGCTCGCGACAAGCTGCTCGCCTTCCTCGGGATCAAGCGAGCAGTTCGAAAAGACCAGAATGCCGCCGGGCTTCACCAGCGTGATGGCATGGTCAAGCAAGCGACGCTGAACCGCGGCGAGCTTGAAGATGTCTTCCGGTGTCTTGGTCCAGAGTACGTCGGGGTGTCGGCGTACTGTGCCGGTGGACGAGCAAGGCGCATCCAGAAGCACCGCGTCAAAGAGTTCCTGGGGGCGATATTCGGTGAGATCCGATTGGACGATTTCGGCGTTGAGGCCGAGCCGCTCCAGATTGACGACAAGTCTCGCCAGCCGGTTTTTGGAGGTTTCGACAGCGGTCACATGAGCGCCTGCCGCGGCAAGCTGCGCGGTCTTGCCGCCCGGAGCAGCGCAGAGGTCAGCCACGCGCTTGCCGGTAATGTCACCCATCAGTCTTGCCGGCAGCGCCGCAGCAGCATCCTGGACCCACCACTGGCCATCGGCGTAGCCGGGCAGATCAGAAACATTTGATGCAAGGTTCTGGACGCGCACCGAGCCTGTCGGCAAGACGATGCCATTGAGTTTTCCGGCCCACTCCTCGGGGTCTGACCGGACGGTGAAGTCCATCGCCGCCTCGACCCGGTGGGCGGCGAGGATCGCGTGGGCGCGCTCCTCGCCATAGGAGGCAGTCAGGCGTTCAATAAACCATTCAGGCGCATCCAGAGTTGCCGCCAGCATTTTTGGCAGCTGATGATCCTTGGCGCGGGACAGGCCACGCAGCAGGCCATTGACCAAGCCGGAAAAGCGCGCAGTGCGCGTATCGGTCTTGGCGTGGGTGACCGCGAGGTCGACAGCGGCACTGTCTGGCACATCCAGGAACAGGATCTGCGCGGCGCCGACATGAAGGAGATGCGACAAGGCCGTCGCATTGGCCGGCAGCGGACGCTCCAGCCGCCTGGCAATCAGCTTGCCGATGGTGACGCGGAAGCGCAGCGCGGTGACGAGGATGGCGCGCACCAGCGCGCGGTCGCGCATCTCCAGCTGGCGGAACTGGGGATGGCCGTTTTCGTGATCAGTCAGCCCGTCGAGCGGGGTTCTGGCGTCGATGACGGCCGCGAGCAGCTTTGCGGCTGCCTTGCGCGCCTGAAGACCGGGCGTTGCGGCGTCATTGTGTGCATCGGTGCGGGTGCGGTCGTGGTGTGGCGGTTTTTTGCGCGAAACCTTGTCGCCGCTCACGATTTCCGGCCTTTGGGCGCGGTCGGGTTGCGGCCCCATGGGCCCGGATCAGGCGCTGCCGGGGTTTCAGGTGCGGGGCCCCAGGGGCCTGCATCGGCTTTGGTCTCAGGGGTTTTTCCGGTCTCCCCCCAAGGCCCGGTTTGTGCGGGTGCCTGCGCGCGAGGCGCGGATTGGCCGGCCTGACCCGTGGTGCGAGCCATATCCTGCAGCGCGGCAATGCGGTTGCCGGTGGCTGGATGGGTGGAAAACAGGCTGTCCATGTTCTCCCCGTTCAGCGGATTGATGATGAACATGTGGGCGGTGGCCGGGTTACGCTCGGCATCGTCATTGCGCGTCTGCGCGGCCGTGGTGGCAATCTTTTCCAGTGCCGAGGCGAGCCATAACGGATTGCCGCAGATTTCGGCGCCGCGCCGGTCGGCGGAATATTCGCGGGTGCGGCTGATGGCCATCTGCACCATCATGGCGGCGAAGGGCGCCACCACCATGGCAACGATGATGCCGATGAAGCCGAGCGGGTTGTTGCGGCTGCCGCCACTGAAAAGGGCAAAGTTGCCGAGCATCGAGATTGCGCCGGCCAGCGTGGCGGTGATGGTCATGGTCAGTGTGTCACGGTTTTGCACATGAGCCAGTTCATGGGCCATGACGGCTGCGACTTCCTCGGATGAGAGGCGCTTCAACAGACCCGTGGTGGCGGCAACCGCAGCGTTCTGCGGGTTGCGGCCGGTGGCAAATGCGTTGGGCTGGGCATTGTCGATCAGGTAGACCTTTGGCATCGGCAGCCCGGCATTGGCGGCCAGCGCCTGGACGATCTTGAAATACTCCGGTGCCGTGCGCTCATCCACCTCGGTGGCGTGGTGCATGCGCAGCACCATCTTGTCGGAATTCCAGTAGCTGAAGAGGTTCATCGCAGCTGCAATGAAGAACGCGATCATCATGCCGCCCGGGCCGCCAAGCAGGTAGCCTACAGCCATGAACAACGCCGTCATGAAGGCCAGAAGCATTGCAGTGCGCATAAGGTTCATCGTCAGCTCCATTTGCGCCGGTGCGCGTGAGGGGTCGATCCGGCGGTGATTCCCGCTTATATGGGGGGTGAAGTCGCCTTTCAACAATTCGCGCCAGGCATGCAAAATGCACTATGAACACAATGATCACAACTCTAAGATGAATTCATCCTCGAACGCTGGGGAGCGTCCCCTTTCGCCCGCCGCGGTGCGCGCGCTGGAGGAGGCAGATGCGCGGCGCGCGCAGTATCGTGCGCGGGAAGCCTCGCGGCCAAAGGAACTCGGCGGACGCCACGGATTGGAGCCCGGTCGTTATGGCGACTGGGAGGTGAAGGGTCTGGCAAGCGATTTTTAGTCGCTGAATTAGGAACCAGAGCGGTCATTCGACGTTGATGGGAAACAACAGTTTTCTCCAACATCGAAGGTGCCGCGATGCTGATCAGGCTCGGCTACGAGATCGCTATTGAATGCCAGCAGTCCATGCCGGTCATTTCATTGCTCGACGTCCATCCGGACCGCCAGCGCGATATCACGCGGCAAACCAAGGTTTTGACCTCTCCTTACGCGCCGAGCAGCGTCTATCGCGACAGTTTCGGCAACCAGGGTCGCCGCTTTATGGCGCCCGCGGGCGGATTGCGCATTCTCTACGACGGGCTGGTGCAGGACAGCGGTTTGCCCGAGCCCGTCAATACGCTCGCTGGCGAAACAGCTGTCGAAAATCTTCCGCCCGAAGTGATCACATTCCTGCTTGGCAGTCGCTATTGCGAGACCGATCACATGTCCGATCTCGCATGGCGGCTGTTTGGCCATGTGCCGGCTGGCTGGGCGCGGGTCCAGGCGATTGTCGACTACGTGCATGAGCGCCTGTCTTTCGGCTACGGCTACGCCCGGTCTACTCGCACAGCCGCGCAGGCGCATGAGGAACGCGTCGGCGTATGCCGCGACTTTGCCCATCTGGCGATTACGCTGTGCCGATGCATGAATATTCCGGCGCGCTATGTGAACGGCTATATGGGCGATATTGGCGTGGAGCCCAACCCATCGCCGATGGATTTCAATGCCTGGTTCGAAGCCTTTCTCGACGGCAAATGGTACACATTCGATGCCCGACACAACCAGCCGCGTATTGGCCGCGTTGTCGTCGCGCGTGGGCGCGATGCCACCGATGTGCCGCTGCTGCATTCCTTTGGTGCCCACAAGTTGACCACTTTCAAGGTGTGGACCTATGAGCAGGAAAACCATCCGGCGACCCCGCCAATCCATGGCACCGACCGGACGCTATCGACGCCGTTGATCGCCTGACCCACAAGGAGACCAGCAATGACCCGCTTTGTTCCCGCTCTGATGGCCGTAATTCTGATGTCGGGCCCTGCTGCAGCGCAGACCAAGCCACCCGTGGTGCCAGCGCAGAACGCTATCAAGCTGTCTGAGATCATCACCCGCATAGAGATGCGGGCGCAATTCCACTATATTGAGGCTATCGACTGGGACCGGGGCGGCTTCTACGAAATTACCTATTATACGACCGACAAAGCCAAGGTGGAGATCAAGATCGATCCTGTCACCGGCGAGGCGCGCCTCTAGCTGGCATCTGTTTGTCAAAGCATTGGACGCAGTTCCAGACGCATCGGTCGCGTTAACCCTCCAGCAACTGCTCATCTTGATTTGCATCTTTTGCGTGTATACCGTCGTCGGTTCGAGGTATGGACGTAACGAGCAACCCCCCTTTCGTTCTCTATGCAGACACTGTTGCAGGGTGCGCCAGTGCCTGCCGGAACCATGTGTGCGGGCAAAGATCGAGGATTATTTTATGAGAAGCGCTGCATTTATCCTGGTTGCTGCCAGCACGCTGGCTGCGCCATCACCCTCAGGCGCGCAGATGCGCAACCATGCGTTGCCACCGGAGAACTCGCTCAGACTGTCCGAGATCATCACGCGGGTCGAGCAGCGCGATGGCTTTCGCTTTGTGGATGAGGTGGAGTGGGACCGGGATGGCTATTACGAGGTTTCTTACTACACCGTTGACGGGGCGAAAGTTGAGATCAAGCTTGATCCCGTGACGGGAAGTCCGCGCATGTGACCTTCCGGCAGCGGGAATAAAACCGCTTGTCAAAATTCGCTTATAGGAATAAATACCTTGCATGGTATTTCCTCATGCAAGACACATTTGTCGCGTGTTCGGCGCGATCTGGCTCGCAGGCGCGCTGACCTTCTGGGGAGCCCTTGCGCATTCTGAAAACTTTGAAGGGCCGGTGCGCGCGACAGTGCTGAAGGTGCTGGATGGCGATACGTTTGTAGCGGTTGCGCATATATGGCCCGACCAATCCATCGAGGTGCACGTGCGCGTTCGCGGTATCGACGCGCCCGAAATGAAAAGCCGATGCGCCTCCGAACACGCGGCGGCATTGGACGCGCGTGATGCATTGGCCGACCTGCTGGGGCCGTCCGTTTTCATCTCCAACATTGGCGGCGGGAAGTTCTACGGCCGCATTCTCGCTGACGTGACGACGCGCGAGGGAGACAGGGTCGACGAGATCCTGACGACCATCGCGCTGGCACGACCCTATGCCGGAGGGCGACGAGCCGGCTGGTGTTAGGAATGCGTGAAAAGAAAAGGCCGTCCCTTTGCAGGAACGGCCTTCCGTGTTTCCGTCCATGGCGCGGCTCATAGCGTCGACCCGAAGGTCGTCCGCCGCGCTTGTCGCGCCTAGCGGGAAGACTGCTTCCCGAAAGTGCAATCCGCTGAGCCTGCGTTCTGGAAAACGAAATCACTCGACATCGGATCACCTCCTTTCGATTGTTGAAGACAAGAGTAAGGTGGGACCGATATGCGATTTTGGCAAGGGCTAATTTTCACGTAGCGTTAGCGGTTTCCTCGGCAAATACGGCACGCGCGGCGAGCAAAGCGTTGAGGGCTGATGGAAAGCCGCCATAGACCGCCATCTGCATCATGATCTCGACAATTTGCTGCCGTTTGAGGCCGACATTCAGTCCGGCCTTGATATGCATTTTCAGCTGCGGTTCTGCATTGCCCATGACAGTCAGCGCGGCGATGGTGGCGATTTCCCGCGCTTTCAAATCGAGTTCTGGCCGAGAATAGAGATCACCAAAGGGGAACTCCACCAGCATTGTGGCAAAGTCTGGCGCTATGTCTGCCAACGCCTCTGTAATCTGCGCAGAGGCTTCGGCGTTGATTTTTGAAAGGGTGCGGGTGCCGCGGACGAACCGGGTCTCTGGCTGGGTCATGGGTGGGCCTCGTTCTCGTGGGCCTTGCCCATTGCCAAGGGTGGCCAGACTGAAATCGACGTCGGAACCCATCCCTCCACGCTGGGCACTTATTGGCGCAACGGTGTTTCATGTCCAGATGTTGGCCATTATTTCCGAATGTCCGGCCGATCGCCTGCGAATCGAATGCCTATCGTGCGGCGTCTTCCTCGGTTGTTCGCACATCCATGCTCAAAGTTTCCGGTGTCGTGGTGGGCACGACCGGGATGACACGGAAGTCGGGTCGCAGCGACGGGTGCATCGCCGTGGTTCGTACCGAGCGCCAGAGCGCATAAAGCCCGTAGAGCGCGTATACCCCGCCCATGGCAACGAAAAAGCCGTTCGGTCCCATCTGGTCCATGAGACGCCCACCAAGCTGGGGGCCCACCATGTTGCCGACACCGTAGACGATCAACAGGCCGCCTGAAACCTGGATGAACTCGTCCGCATTGGCCTGGTCGTTGGCATGCGCAACATTGAGCGCGTAGATCGTGAACAGGACGGAACCGAGCGCAAACATGCCTGTGATGATTCCAACCGGTTCAGTTGGCGCCACGATGACCATTGCGACGGAGATCGCCACCCCTATCGCGCCGGCCAGAGCCATCACGTAGCGGCGGTCGAAGCGGTCGGACAGTTTGCCGAACGGCACCTGAAAAACCATCCCCCCGATCATTGCCGCCGTCAGCATCGCCGCGATGCCCGTCGAGGACAGTCCGAGAGCCTGACCATAGAGAGGGCCAAAATAGATCCAGTTACCGAAGATGACGCCGGAGAGAAATGAGCCGACAACAGCCACGGGGGATCTCCTGAATAGTGCGGGCGCGTCGATCGACACCTGTGTGAGTGGTTGGGGAGCTGGCGCAATCGAAAGAGCCACGGGGATGAGGGCTGCTCCAAAAGCAAGGGCTGCCACCATGAACAGGGTCTGGTTCATGATGTCTCCAAGCGGCAGGATGAATTGCCCGGCCGCAACACCTGACATGGAAACGATCATGTAGGCTGCGAAGACAGTGCCGCGATTGGCATTGTCGACCCGCTCATTCAACCAGCTTTCGACGACCATATAGCCGCCAACGAGGGTCAATCCTCCGACAGCCCGGAAGGCAGCCCAGGCAAGTGGGTGTGGCACGA
Organism: Mesorhizobium sp. NBSH29; assembly: GCF_015500055.1. Taxonomy (NCBI): domain Bacteria; kingdom Pseudomonadati; phylum Pseudomonadota; class Alphaproteobacteria; order Hyphomicrobiales; family Phyllobacteriaceae; genus Mesorhizobium; species Mesorhizobium sp. NBSH29. The sequence continues at coordinate 658,585 of NZ_CP045492.1, read as the reverse complement.
GCGCAAGCAGCAGCATCGAGGCCGCAAGCATGGTCTGCAAGATGGCGAAGACCCGGATGTGGCCGACGCGTCTAACGAAAAGTGGCGTCAGCAGGCAGCCGGCCGTAAAGGCGACCGCGTAGGCTGTTCCGATCCAGGCTATTGTCGTTGACGACCAGCCTTCGGCTGATGCCCGCAAGGGTATCAGCACATTGCCGAGGCCAGCGCCGACCATCATCAGGAAAGTACCCAGAAGAAGCGCCGCAAATGATCGAAGTTGAAGCCACACGATGAACGCTCACGCCATTATCAATGGTCCAATGTAGGCTGCTTCGCAATCGGGCAACCATGCGAAAGCGCCCGGTCCGTGACGCTTTCCAGCTAGTGCGATCTTGCCGAAAAGGTATGTGGTGAGCGCTTATCTGGCGCGCCGTCAGAGTGACGCGCCAGATAAGGGATTCACCCCTTTTTGTTTTGCCGGTTGGCGACAAGATCATCCACGACAGCCGGATCGGCCAGGGTCGAGGTGTCGCCGAGCGCACCAAAATCATCCTCGGCGATCTTGCGCAGGATGCGGCGCATGATTTTGCCGGAGCGCGTCTTGGGCAGGCCGGGCGCGAACTGGATCTTGTCGGGTGAGGCGATGGCGCCGATTTCCTTGCGCACATGGGCAACCAGCTCCTTGCGCAGATCGTCGGTCCATTCCTCGCCGGCCATCAGCGTGACGTAGCAATAAATGCCCTGTCCCTTGATGTCGTGGGGATAGCCGACGACGGCCGCCTCAGAGACTTTTGCGTGGCTGACCAGCGCTGATTCAACCTCCGCCGTTCCCATGCGGTGGCCCGAAACATTGAGCACATCATCCACGCGGCCGGTGATCCAGTAATAGCCGTCGGCATCGCGCCGGCAGCCATCACCGGTGAAATATTTGCCCTTGTAGGTGGAGAAATAGGTCTGGATGAAGCGTTCATGGTCGCCATAGACGGTGCGCATCTGGCCTGGCCAGGAATCGGCGATGCACAGATTGCCGTCGGCAGCCCCTTCGAGCACGGTGCCCTCGCCATCGACCAGCTGCGGCTGGATTCCGAAGAAGGGGCGTGTCGCCGAGCCTGCCTTCAGGTCGGTCGCACCTGGCAGCGGGGTGATCAGAATGCCGCCGGTCTCGGTCTGCCACCAGGTGTCGACAATAGGCACCTTCTTGTTGCCGACAATGTTGAAATACCAGTCCCAGGCTTCCGGATTAATAGGTTCGCCAACCGAACCCAGAACCCTGAGGCTTTTGCGCGAGGATTTTTTGGTCACATAGTCGTTGCCGGCGCCCATCAGCGCGCGGATGGCGGTGGGGGCGGTGTAGAAAATATTGACCTGGTGCTTGTCGACCACCTCCCAGAAGCGAGCCGGCGTCGGGTAGTTGGGCACGCCTTCAAACATCAGCGTGGTGGCGCCATTGGCGAGTGGGCCATAGACGATGTAGCTGTGGCCGGTGACCCAGCCGACATCGGCGGTGCACCAGTAGATATCGCCTTCGTGATAGTCGAATACATATTCATGCGTCATCGACGCATAGACCAGATAGCCGCCGGTGGTGTGCAGCACGCCCTTCGGCTTGCCGGTCGAGCCGGAGGTGTAGAGGATGAACAACGGGTCTTCCGCCTTCATCTTTTCGGGCTTGCAGTCCGGCTTCACTGCCTGGACTGCGTCGTGGTACCAGACGTCGCGGCCATCAGCCCAGCCGATCTTGCCGCCGGTGCGGCGCACGACCAGAACAGTTTTGACCGTCGTGCCGGCCTTTTCGGCAATGTCGACTGCGCGGTCGGTGTTTTCCTTCAGCGGGATGGTCTTGCCACCGCGCAAACCCTCATCGGCGGTGATGACAAAGGTGGATTTACAGTCGTCGATGCGACCGGCCAGCGCGTCGGGTGAAAACCCGCCGAAGACGACCGAATGCACCGCGCCAATGCGCGCGCAGGCGAGCATGGCATAGGTCGCCTCGACGATCATCGGCATGTAGATGGTGACCCGGTCACCCTTCGTGACGCCGTGCGCTTTCATCACATTGGCCAGCCGGCAGACGTGCTCGTAGAGCTCGTTGTAAGTGACCTTCTTGTCGTCGTAGGGGTTGTCGCCTTCCCAGATGATGGCGGTCTGGGTGCCGCGCTTCTTCAAATGCCGGTCAATGCAATTGTAGGCAACATTGGTGAGGCCGTCCTCGAACCATTTGATCGACACTTTGCCGGTAAAGCTGGTGTTCTTCACCTTGGTGTAGGGCTTGAACCAGTCGATGCGCTTGCCGTGCTTGTCCCAGAACTTGTCGGGGTTTTTCACGCTGTCGCGATACCATTTGAGGTAGGTATCATTGTCGATGAGGGCGCGTTCGCGCCAGGCCGGCTGGACGCGATGAAGTTTTGCGTCGGACATTGTTGGTACCCTCCCCAGGTCATGCACTATCGCGCTGCCGATCGTGCAGGCGGTCGGCGGCATTATTAGCATTTGGCACTCAACCACAACATTAGACGATGGACCCGGTGGCGGCTTGACGCAGCCAGGCGCTGGCTATTTGCCTGTTTCGACGTCAGCACTCCCCTAAAGAGGCTGCTAACATATTGTTTTTCCTGAGGGAAAAGGGTCGGGGATGTCGGCCTTCAAGAATCCATTAAGGTTCGAGGATCACACTGGTCTTCGCAAACGTAACAGCGCCGGAAGGACTGACATGCGTAACAATGCCGAGATGGACATGATGCTGAGGGGCTACGGCCTCACCACCGCACAGTTTCTGTATCATATGCCCGACCACCCGCATGTGCTGCAGACGTTTCTCTGGCAGCACTATGATGTGGCACCGAAATTCCCGGCACTGTTTCACTTCATCGAGTTCTGGAAAGCCACGCTCGACGGGCCGCTGCATTCGGTCGCCTATACCCACAAGCAGCTGATCGCGCCGTCGGAATGGCGCAATGTGAGCGGGGAGCTGATCTTGCATTGAGGGGGGAGGGGAGCGGTGCAGTGCACCGTTCCCTGCTGCAGGCAGCTCACACCATCGGCGGGTTCAGCCGGGCAAATCCTTCCTGGCGTTGGTAGGGGAAATAGGGGTAGGGCGCGGTCACTGCGCTGGCCGCATCGAGCCTTGCTATCTGGTCTGCGCTCAGCGCCCATCCGACCGCGCCCAGATTGTCGCGCAGCTGCTTTTCATTGCGGGCGCCGATGATGACGGACGAGACTGTCGGTCGCTGGAGCAGCCAGTTGATGGCGATCTGCGGCACGGTCTTGCCGGTTTCCTTCGTTACGGCGTCCAGCGCCTCGACTACCTTGAACAGATGCTCGTCCTCGACGGGCGGGCCAAACTGCGCCGTTTCGTGCAGACGACTGCCTTCGGGAAGCGGTGTGCCGCGGCGGATCTTTCCGGTCAGGCGGCCCCAGCCGAGCGGCGACCATACCAGCGCGCCAACGCCCTGATCGCGGCCCAGCGGCATCAGCTCCCATTCGTAATCGCGACCCAGAAGCGAATAATAGACCTGGTGGGCGACATAGGGCGACCAGCCATTCTGCTGGGCGATGCCTTGCGATTTCATCAGCTGCCAACCGGAAAAGTTGGAGACGCCGGTGTAACGCAGCTTGCCGGCGCGGATCAGCGCGTCCAGCGTCGACATCACTTCCTCAATCGGCGTCGCGGCGTCATAGGCGTGTAGCTGCAGAAGATCGATATAGTCGGTGCCGAGACGTTTCAGCGCCTTGTCGACCGCGCTGATCAACCGCGAACGCGAGGTGCCGTAGTCAGCCGGGCCATCGCCTGTCGGCAAGGCCATCTTTGTCGAGATCAGCACTTTGTCGCGGCGGCCTTTGATCGCCTCGCCCAGCACAGTTTCGGAGGCGCCGTCCGAATAGACATCGGCGCTGTCGAACAAATTGACGCCGGCATCGAGGCAGATGTCAACCAAGCGTCGCGCTTCCTGCGCATCACTGGTGCCCCAGGCGCCGAACAGGGGGCCGGAGCCGCCAAAAGTGCCGGCTCCAAAACTGAGAGCCGGCACCCTGAGGCCGGATGCGCCGAGATTTCTATATTCCATCTGCTTGTCCTTTGGTGAGGAACGCGATTGCGCGCTGGTTGGCTGGAGATGGGTGCGAGAGGATTTGTGAGCCAGACTTGAATTTGAGCAACATAATGTGAAATACATTCACAAATGAGCCACATAGAACTCAACCGATCCGGCGAGATCGAAGTCTTTTTAAGGGTAGTCGAGCTGGGCAGCCTGTCGGCTGCAGGGCGCGCGTTGCGGCTGACACCGTCGGCAGTCAGCAAGCTGGTGACACGGCTCGAAGATCGGCTGGGCACCGTGCTTTTGCGCCGCACGACACGCAAATTGCAGGTCACCGCGGAAGGTGCGGCTTTTTATGAAAAAGGCCTGCAAATACTGGCTGACCTAGACGAGGCCGAGCGCGAGGCTTCACGGGGGGCTGCGCCGCGAGGCCGACTGCGGGTGAACTCGTTCGTGCCGTTCGGCCAGCATGTGCTGATCCCGTTGATCCCGGCCTTTCAGGTGGCACATCCCGAAGTGCAGGTGGATCTGATGTTGACCGACCGGATCGTCGACCTTCTCGACGAGCGGGCCGATGTCGCCATCCGCGCCGGGCCGCTTGCAGATTCGCGGTTGACGGCACGCAAGCTTGGCCAAAGCCCGATGGTGCTTGTGGCAGCTCCAGCCTATCTCGAAAAGCACGGGACACCGGATGCACCGGCCGATCTCGACCGGCACAGCCTGATTGGCTTTTGTTTCACACGCCATGTCGCCGGGTGGACACTGACGGGCCGGGACGGGGATGACATTCGGGTGGTGCCCTCAGGCGGGCCGCTGGTCAGTGATGGGGAGGCTATGCGTCTTCTGGCGTTGGCCGGAGGCGGCATCGCGCAACTGGCGCGGTGGCATGTCGCGCGGGATATGGCAGACGGTCGACTGATCGAGGTGATGGGCGCGTTTCGCTCCCGAGAGGCAGAGCCGGTCCATGCCGTTTATGTCGGGGCGTCGCGCCATTTGCCGGCGCGGGTCCGGGCGTTTGTCGATTTTCTGGCTCAAAGCGTCGCCCTTTGACCCAACTTCGCGGCACAGCTGGCCTAGCGGGAGCCGAAAATGGCGGAACCGACGCGCACACTGGTGGCACCAAAGGCGGTGGCGGTTTCATAATCACCCGACATGCCCATCGAAAGTTTTGCCACGCCGGCCTCGCGGGAAAGCTTTTCCAGGAGGGCAAAATGGGGGCCGGGATTCTCGTCGGCGGGCGGGATGCACATCAGGCCTTCGATCTTGAGGCCATGGACATCACGGCAGCGCGAGACGAAGGCGACTGCCTCGGTTGGCTCGATGCCGGCCTTTTGTGGTTCGGAGCCTGTGTTGACCTGGACATAAAGCCGCAAGTCTTTCTTTTGTTTTGTGATTTCGGCGCCGAGCGCGGCTGCGATCTTTTCACGGTCGACGGTTTCGATCACATCAAACAGCGCCACCGCGTCGGCTGCCTTGTTGGATTGGAGCGGGCCGATCAGGTGCAGCTCGAGGTCTGGAAACGCAGCCCGCAGAGCAGGCCATTTGCCTTGCGCCTCCTGGACCCGGTTCTCGCCGAAGACGCGCTGGCCTCCGTCGAGGACGGGACGGATTTCGTCAGCGTCAAAGGTCTTTGATACAGCCACCAGCGTCACTGCATCCGCCGGCCTCCCGGCCTCCTCAGAAGCGGCGGCAATGCGCTGTTTTACCTCATGAAAAGCGGCGGTTATGTCGTGCATGAACGCTTCTTCCTAGTCTCCATTTGCCGCCCGGAGTTGACGGGTTCGGCAAAGCATGGTGAACGTCTCCGGCATTTCTTCATAGGCGAAAATACGGGCATGGCAACCGAACGATACAACCCTCGCGCAGCAGAGCCGAAGTGGCAAAAGGCGTGGAACGAGGCGGAACTCTTCACCACGAAGAATGACGACCCGCGCCCGAAATATTTTGTGCTCGAGATGTTCCCCTATCCGTCGGGTCGCATCCATATGGGCCACGTGCGCAACTATACGATGGGCGATGTCATCGCCCGCTGGCGCCGGGCCATGGGCTACAATGTGCTGCATCCGATGGGCTGGGATGCATTCGGTCTTCCGGCCGAGAATGCGGCGCGCGACAACAAGGTCAATCCGCGCGACTGGACCTATGCCAATATCGAGACAATGAAGGGCCAGCTCAAGACCATGGGTCTCTCGCTGGACTGGGCGCGCGAATTCGCCACCTGTGATCCAGATTATTATCGCCACCAGCAAAAGCTGTTCGTTGATTTTTGGAGTGCCGGGCTGGTGGAGCGCCGGTCGGCCAAGGTGAACTGGGACCCCGTCGACATGACGGTGCTCGCCAACGAGCAGGTGATCGACGGTCGCGGCTGGCGCTCGGATGCGCTGGTGGAACAGCGTGACCTGACGCAATGGTTTTTCAAGATCACGAGCATGGCGCAGGAGCTTCTGGACGGGCTGGATACGCTCGACCGCTGGCCCGAAAAAGTGCGCACCATGCAGGCGAACTGGATTGGCCGCTCGGAAGGCATGTTGCTGCGCTGGAAGCTTGATGCCGCAAGCGCGCCGGAGGGCGAGAGCGAGCTGGAGGTTTACACGACCCGGCCGGATACGATTTTCGGCGCTTCCTTCATGGCAGTGGCCGCGGATCATCCCCTGGCGCGCAAGGCGGCTGAAAATAACCCCGAACTGAAGGCGTTCATCGATGAAGTGCGCCATATGGGCACCTCGGCCGAAGCGTTGGAAACTGCCGAAAAGCGGGGCTTTGACACCGGTGTTCGCGTGGTTCATCCGTTTGATGAAAGCTGGACGCTGCCGGTCTATGTCGCCAATTTCGTGCTGATGGATTACGGCACGGGCGCGATCTTTGGCTGCCCGTCCGGCGACCAGCGGGATCTTGATTTCGCCAACAAGTATGGCCTGAAAGTTGTGCCTGTCGTCATGCCTGAAGATGGCGATGCAGCGACATTCCAGATCATCGACGAGGCGTTTGTTGATGATGGCGTGATGATCAATTCGCGCTTTCTCAATGGCATGACGCCGAAGGCGGCTTTTGATGACGTTGCGAAGCGGCTGAGCGAGACCACGATCAATGGGCGTCCACAGGGCGAACGCAAGGTGCAGTTTCGCCTGCGCGACTGGCTGATTTCGCGCCAGCGCTATTGGGGCTGCCCCATCCCGGTCATCCACTGCCAGTCCTGTGGTGCTGTACCGGTGCCAGACAAGGATCTGCCGGTCGAACTGCCGATGGACGTTACTTTTGATAAGCCTGGCAACCCACTGGATCACCATCCGACATGGAAGCATGTGGACTGTCCGACATGTGGCTCAAAGGCCGTGCGCGATACCGACACGATGGATACATTTGTGGATTCGTCATGGTATTTTGCCCGCTTTACCGATCCGTGGAATGAAAACGCGCCAACGACGCTTTCGGCGGTGGACGGGGCCAACGGCTGGCTGCCGGTGAACCAGTATATTGGCGGTGTCGAGCATGCGATCCTGCATCTGCTTTATTCACGGTTCTTCATACGGGCGATGAAGGTTACCGGGCATCTGAATGCCGTTGAAGAGCCATTCGACGGGCTTTTCACGCAGGGCATGGTGGTGCACGAGACCTATCGTGCCGGTAGCGGTGGCAAGGGTCGCTTTGTTCAGCCGTCAGAGGTGGAGATCGAGGAGATCGATGGAAAGCGCAGTGCAACGCTGATTGCCGACGGCTCTCCGGTCGAGATCGGCGCTATCGAGAAGATGTCGAAATCGAAGAAGAATGTGGTTGATCCCGATGACATTCTGGCCAGCTATGGTGCCGACACCGCGCGCTGGTTTGTGCTGTCGGATTCCCCGCCTGAACGCGACGTGATCTGGACCGAGGCCGGCGTTGAAGGCGCGCACCGCTTTGTGCAGCGCGTCTGGCGGCTGGTCTCGGAAACCGCGCCGCATCTGGCCGGCATCGCGCCGCAGGCAGGCAGTGCGGGCGAAGCTGCGCAGCTTTCCGCGGCTGCCCATAAGACAGTAAAGGCAGTGGGTGAGGATATCGGTCGGCTTGGCTTCAACAAGGCCGTCGCGCGGCTCTACGAACTGGTCAATGTGTTGAACGCGCAGGCAGGCCCGCTGGCGGCCGGCACGGCGAAGCCAGAGATGGCGGGTGCCCTGCGTGAAGCCACGGAAATGCTGGTCCTGATGATCGCGCCGATGATGCCGCATCTGGCAGAGGAATGCTGGTCGGCCCTGGGTGGCCAGGATTTCGTCGCCAACCAGCCGTGGCCTGCCTTTGAGGCGGGGCTAACCGTCGACAATGATGTCACCTATCCGGTGCAGGTGAACGGCAAGAAGCGTGGCGATTTGACAATTGCCCGCGACGCAGACCAAGGTACAGTCGAGCAAGCGGCGCTCGCCCTCGACTTCGTGCAGAAGGCGCTTGAGGGCAAGCCGCCTCGTAAAGTGATCGTCGTTCCGCAGAGAATCGTCAATGTCGTTGCCTGAGCGAAACAGCACTATCGTGAGCCTGCTGCTTCGGGCAGCGGTGGTTACCTGCGTGGCCTTTACTGCAGCCTGCACTGTGCGGCCGCTTTATGGAACCTATGTCGCGACCACAAGCGGGGGAGCCGATATGGGGACGGCACTTCAGTCCGTGTCGATCAAACCGGAATCGACACGCTATGGCCAGGAGATGCGCAACCATCTGATTTTCCTGTTCGGTGGTGGCAAGGGGCAACCCGCCAGTCCGGTCTATACGCTCGATCTTGGGGTTGTGGCGCAAAAAGAGGCTGCGGCGATCATTCAGGTGGGTGATGAAGACGAGCCGACGGCTGGTACAGTCACCATGGTTTCGAACTACCGACTGTCCAAGGATGGTGCGGCGGTGGGGAGTGGGCGCCGCCAGATTTCTTCGTCCTATGACGCCCCACGGCAGGAATTTGCCAAAATGCGGGCAATTCGAGATGCTGAGAACCGGGCCGCGCGTGAACTTGCAGAACTTGTGCGGCTGGCTGTTGCGCAGGATATCGAACGCCTGGCCTCCCGCTAGCGGCACGCGAGGAACAACATTCGCGGCGTTTTTGGTGTAGGCTGCGTGTCATGACCGCGTCACAGGTTTGGGCCAAACAGCGCTAACGGAGTTCAGGGAATGGATTCGCGGATGACGCCATCCGGCTTCACAGCAACGCTCGGTGCGCGGTGGTTTGGAACCACAGGCGACAATGCGCATATCGTCGACCAGATGATCGCCGAGCGGTCGACCAAGCTGTCGCGCCATCCCATGTGGCCGCTGCTGCGGCCGTTCCTGCTGCGCTTTTTGCATTATCGCCAGGCGGTCGACATGGCCGACACGGTTGCCGACATGTCCGGTTGGGATGCCATGTCCTACCTCAGCGACCTGCTGTCACTGGATGTTACGGTGGACGGCCTTGAAAACCTTCCGAGAAACGAGGGTTTTATTCTCGCGCCCACCCATCCGACCGGCATCCCCGACGGGGTCGCGATTTTCGATGTGCTGAAGAATGTACGTCCCGACATGGCGATCTTTGCCAACCGCGATGCGCTGCGCGTGGCCAATGGCCTACGCGATCTGATTATTCCCGTGGAATGGCGGCAGGGCGAAAAATCACACGCCAAGAGCCGCGATACGCTTGAAATGACAGCCCGCGCCTTCGCCGCCAACAAGGCGGTGGTTCTGTTTCCGTCGGGTCGCATAGCCTATTGGAACGAAGATGTTCTGACCGAGCGCCCGTGGCAGACGTCGATTGTCTCGCTTGCCCGTCGCTATCGCTATCCGGTTGTTCCGGCGCGGATCACGGCGCGTAACTCGGGGCTGTTTTATCTGCTGTCCAAATATTCCACCGAACTGCGCGACATGACGATCTTCCATGAGCTGCTCAACAAAAAGGGCCGCGCCTTTTCTGTGACGATCGGAAAACCTATCGCCCTTGAAGCGCTAGACGGCGAGCCGGCTGAACTGGCCGCGCAATTGCAACAGCACACAGTGCACGCGATTGCCGCTGACCGCGATGCTGAATTTTGTTCCGCGCCAGCGGCACCGGGGAGCCGGTCCTCATAGGGCGGGTATCAGTTCTCCGTGCGGGAGAATTCGGGCAGTTCTATATCTCCGCTGACGACAGTGCGCTGATCTGCGCCGCAGACAAAGGTGAGGGTCTGTTCGTCGGCGATCTTGCGGGCCATCTCATTGGCGCTGCTGTTGCCCGTGGCGACCACCAGCCCGATGACACAGCTTTCGCGCTCGACCATCTGGGCAACCTTTGAGACCACCAGCACTTCAATTTTGGTGTCCGAGTCTTCCGGACTGCTGACATTTCGACGATGGATGGTGGCGAAGGGGACCTTGCGGTCGCCGAAGGCCTCGACGCGCCATTCGATCTTCGGGCCGGATGAATTGAAGGCGCTGAAGCTTTCCCAGGCCGGGGCAACGTCGCCTGCCGGCGGAAAGCCGTAGAAAAGCGATTCACGTGCGTCATTGTAGGAAAGGAGCACTGGAAAGCCGCGATAGCCGGCACAGGCAAGATTGGCCCATTCACCGTCGCCTTCTGCAGCAGTTGCATAGGTGACGCAATCTTTCACCGTATCCAGATCCGTATATTCGCTCGAAATCTCACCCGCCAGGGCAGGGGCTGAGACTAGAATTACCATAAGGGCTGCAGGGAATGTACGCATGTCGTCCTTGCTCCGTGTCAGAAATGCAAACTAAGGGCAAATCACGGATCCGCCAAGCACCCGATCAGACCTTGCAGCCGTTTTGCGGTTTCAGCTGGATCGCCCGCGATGCGTACGGTCTTGATCCGCGAAGTCGAGCCTGACGCCAGCGCCACATCCCGCACCGGAACACCAAGCCATGTGCTGACGAGGCGTTCCAGCGCAGTGTTTGCCCTGCCACCTTCCGGCACAGAACGGACGCGCACCTTGATATAAATCCTGCCGTCCGCGGCTTCCATCAGTCCGTCTATCGTGTCGGTTGCGGCGCGCGGGGTTAGCCTCACCTGAATATCGAGACCGTCGCTGCGTAGCCGGACCGGGCTTGCGCGCATGTGGTTCAGATCACCATCGGGGCGACGGTCTGGATCAGAAACTGACGGATGAAAAAGATGATGAGCAAGAGGACGATGGGTGCGATGTCGATGCCACCGAGATCTGGCATCCGGTTCCGAATTGGCCTCAGGGCCGGTTCCGTCACACGAAACAGCGCGTTGCCGATCGCGGCGATGGCCTGGTTGCGCGGATTGACGACATTGAACGCATAGAGCCAGGAGAAGATCGCCGAACCGATGATCAGCCACCAGAAAATGTCGAGCGCCATGAGGATGGTCTGGATCAGAGCGAGCATGCGGGTCTCCTTTGGTTGCCGACATGTAGCCACTGGCTGCATCTGCGGCAAGTGGTTGCAAGCGTCGCGCATGCCAGCCTGCTTGCCCACTAAAAATTCGCGCACATGCTGGGCTCAGCCGGGAGAGCGCGCCGATGGCAATGGCAAGGTCAGGAATTTGGTCCTCCTCAGTTCCACCTTGGGCCTCCAGCAAAGAGTTTCAGATGCAATTAGAGGTTGCCTTTGCGGCAGTCGTTACTTTTCGGCCACAGTGGCAAACACATCGTCCAAGAGGTCGCTCGAAAGGCATTTTTTTTTCGTGCACTCGGGGAGGGAATCCCCAAATGAAGCGGCGGGGGCTAGTTCACCTTTGAATGTGTGGTTCTGCGGAACTGCCCGCAAAAATTTTCGGAGCATAGAATGAATATCAGAAGTCTTATTCTCGGATCGGCAGCATCGCTTGTCGCCATTTCAGGCGCCCGCGCCGCGGACCCTGTCGTTTTGGCGGAGCCGGAGCCAGTTGAATATGTTCGCGTCTGTGACGTTTACGGCGCAGGATTTTATTACATGCCAGGTACTGAAACCTGCCTGAACGTTGGCGGCTACGTCCGTTACGACATCGGCGCCGGTTTCCTCGGTCACGAAGACGTGGTCGACAAGAAGGACCTGGTGAACGGCATCGTTGACTTCAACGACACCTACTACAAGCGTGCTCGCGCAGCCCTGAAGCTTGACGCCCGCACCGACACCGAGCTCGGCACGCTGCGCTCGTTCATGCAGATCAATTTCAACTGGGACACGACAACGCTCGCCACCAACTTCGGCGATGTCACCAGCACGAAGCAGGCTGTCGACGTTGAGCACGCCTACATCGAGCTCGGCGGCTTCCTGATCGGTCGCACCGATACGTTCTTTGACACGTTCTCCAACTATGCCGGCAACGTGATCAATGACGATCTGATCGCCTATGGCCCGACTTCAAAGTCGATCCACACCATCTCTTACACTTTCCACGGCACCAACGGCTTCTCGGCCGGTCTGGCGCTGGAAGAAGGCTATGACGATTACACGATCGACAGCTATGTTCCTCACGTCACCGGCGGTGTGAAGTTCACGCAGGGCTGGGGCGGCGTATCGGTCATGGGTGGCTATGATTCGGTCTATGAAGAATGGGCTGCCAAGGCACGCCTGGACTTCGTGGCCACGCAAACGATCTCGGCCTTCGTCATGGGTGGCTTCAAGAGCGACGATGCTGGCGAGCCAAACTTCTACGGTCAGTGGGGCGGCGACTGGGCTGTCTGGGGCGGCATGACGGCGACAGTTTCGCCGAAGGCAGCTTTCAACGTTCAGCTGAGCTACGACGATCACCAGAACTTCGCGGCCGTTGCCAATGTCGCTTACGAACTGGTGCCCGGCCTGACGATCACGCCAGAAGTTGTCTATGCTGACAACTTCGATGACGACACTGTCGATGCGTTTGACGGTGGCAAGTTCGGCGGTTTCCTGCGCTTCCAGCGCAGCTTCTAAGCTTCTGAACAATTGCCGGCATTTCAGTGTCGGTCGTTTCTGCTCTGGGCCCCGCTTGCGGGGCCCTTTGTATTTTAACAAGGAGTCAGCGCGCCAGACCAAGCGGGAAGGCGAAGGCCCAGCTCGTGCGGCGGGCCTCCGCAGGGATCGACGGAAAAGGCGCGGCGCGGCGTACGATGGCAAGGGCCGCCGCATCAAGTTCCGGCGAGCCCGAACTGCGCGCGATGCGGATGCTTCCGACACCGCCGGCGGACGACACCACAAATGAGACGTGAACATCATTGGATGCAGTAGCCCGCAACTGGCGGGACACACTGCGCACGGCGCGGCGCAGCTTTGCCGCGACCTTGCCCGGATAGTTTGTGGCTGCCGCATTGCCGGCAGTCAAATTGCGCCCGAAGGCCTTGCCGCTGGTGGTTGCCTTGGCGCGCGCTGTGCCATCGGCGGCACCTTTTGCGGCATGGGCTCTGCTCCTGCCGGCTCTGCCGCCTGCGGCGGGTTTCATCGCGGTGCCGGCAGCTTGTGCTGGCGCGGCTTTGTCGGTGACGGATCGCGCCGGCCTGTTTGTGCTGGGAACGGGTTGGTGCCGGCCGGCCTTCGGTGTCGGTTCAGCTGGTTTCGTGCGTTCAGGCATGGGTTTTGGCGCAACAGGTTGCTTGCGCTTCTTTTCAGGAGCGCGTGCTTTCTGGGTGGCGGGCTGGCTGGCAGGGCGTGGAGCCACGACCGGGAGCCGGACGGAATGTTCTTCTTGCGCAATGGGCGCGGTGTTGGTGGGATCAGCTTTCGCCGACGAAAGGATGGAGGGGGCAGGAGGCGGAGAGGCCAAAGCTTCAAGCGGCGCCGTTGTCCACGGCACCTCAACTGGTTTCTCCGGCTCCGGTTCTGCGGTTGGTGGCGGCGCTTCGGATGCAGCTTCCGGAGCAGGTTCGTCGAGAGCGGGCACAGGTTCGGGGACAACCCGCGCTGCCGGCTCCGGTGGCGTTGGTTCGGTCGGTTCGACCTGGCGTGGCAGTTCGCTCGGCGCAATCAGGGTGACCTCGACCTCGTCGCCTGCCATGGCAAGGTCCACGGCGGTAAACCCCAGAAGCGTGACAGACGGTGCGGCATCGCCGGCAATGTCTATGTGCTGGCTGGCTGTCGCCAGAAATGCCGAGGCGATGGAGACGTGGAGGAAAAGCGAGAAGGCAATCGTTGTTCTGGTGCGGGCGCGGTTGCCAGCGCTAGCTGGAAGCGCCAGAGGCGCGGGCGCAGCGATTGCCAGATCGGGATTGCCCTCCACAAGCTCCGGCTCATCACAGTAGAAACCGGCGCTGGCAAATGCGTCTTCTGCCAGCGCCACTGTCGGGTCATCCCTCTCGCGTGGCGACGTGCCTTCCCACGTTATGCCGGATGTGAACAGGCGTGGTTCTGCCACGGCATTCACGCGCAACACTCCAAGTGCCGGGCCTGTGCCAAACCTCTTTCGGGAAGGGCACAGGCCATTGTTCTACCAACCAAACTGCTTGATCAGTGCGACCTTGAAGGTCCGGCCCTTGGCTGGATCGTTGGAGAGGAACTCGCGGTATTGCTTGTTGAAGATGTTGTCGATGCCGAAGCTTGCCTCGATGTTTGCGAACTTTCCTTCCTCGGGCTTCCAGTTCAGAAACACATCATGAACGGAGAAGCCGGGAGTGGCGACGCGTGTATTTGGGGTGCCAGCGACGCGATCCTGATTATCGACAAAGCGCGCCTTCCAGCCAAATGAGAGGTCTTGGTCTGGCATGCGGCCGCCAATGGTGAGCGACAGTTCATCAGGGGCAATTGTGTTGAGACCGCCGCCCGTCACATCATTGCGGCCACGGGTGAGCGCGTAGCCCGCATTGGCAAAGACATAGTCTGAATCATAGCCAATTTCGATCTCGGCACCATAGAGATGAGCCTTTCCGACATTGACATATTGCGGATAGCCGTTGCGACGCCGTTCAATCAGGTCGGTGATGTCATTGTAGAAGCCGGTGGCTTTGAATTGAAGGGCATCGCCACCCTGGAGAATATCGTAGGCAGAGACTGCAAAGCCTGCCTCGTAATTATTCGAACGCTCCTTGTTCAGGTTGATACTGTAATTGGGAATGCCGCCCCTGGTGAAGTCGCTCGAATAGATTTCGTCGAGTGTGGGGAAACGCTCGGTATGGGCGTAGGAGCCAAACACCGACAGCGTGTCGTTCAAGCGGTAGAGGGCTGCTATCTTTGGCGAGATGGCCGTGTCTTCGACAGTGGGTGCATCGCGCACAGAGCCATCAGCTTCCAGTCTCTGGAAATCGAAGCGGATGCCAGGGATGATTGTCAGCCTTTCGTTCCAGACAAATTCGTTTTGCAGGAAAATCCCGGTCTGGAAATCGGTGCCTTCGGGGTGGGTGCCGATGGGCAGCTCGGTGTCTGTGGTGCGGTGCTGACGTGCGGTTTGCGAGCCGATGGTCAGATGGTTCTCGAAACTCTCACCTGTATAGTCGAAGGTATTCTGGACGTTGAACTGCCAGGTTTCATAGCCATAGCGGGTGTCCTGGAAGATCGTGCTTGGAAAATCCGGGTCGCCTGGAAACGGCTTGTGGTTGCTCTGATCGACGGAGGTGTCTGAGTAGGAGCCCGTAACTTTAAGATTGAGCCATGGATTGTCGCTTGCCGGGTTTTCATAGGAAAGCACAGCAGTCTTGTCAGTCACGAGGCGGTCTACGGTGCCGAATGCGCCGAAAACGCTGCCGGGCTTATCGCTGGAAACCTGTGCATAATCCTGATCGGAAGCGCTACTGGTCCAGTGCTGGTAGGAGAGGCGGATAGTCTGCTCGTTGCCATCGCCCAAGGTGCCTTTGATCAGGCCGGAGGGGGCCTCAAAATAGGAGCTGCGGATTTCCGTGCCGTTTCCAGTCACGTAATTATCGGCAACGCGGTAATTGCCAGCGGCCAGCACTTCGAAGTTCTCATTGAAGCGATGGGCCAGGATGGCCGCGCCCAGCCAGCCATTGCGGTTGGAATTAAACGCGCCCTTGAGGCGTAGTGCACCTGTCTGGCCGTCGGCAATGAAATCGGATGCATCCTTGGTGGTGAAGTTGATGACGCCGCCAAGCGCGCCTGAGCCATAAAGGGTCGAGGATGCAGGACCGCGCAGGACTTCGACGCGCTTGTAGAGCTCGGGGTCGCTGAAGAAGCCGCCCATGCGGTATTGTTCGTAATATTTGGTGGCGCCATCTACGGTGACGATGATGCGCCCTTCTTCGGAGCCACTTTCGGGCGAACCTATGCCGCGAATGTTGAAGGTTTCACCCAGAACGCGTTCGCTGCCTGAGACAGTGACGCCCGGGATCTGGGCAAAAATGTCGCCGACGGTGGTTGCCTGCGCGCGGTCAATATCTTCCTGCTCGACTACGGTGACCGCCTGGGGCGTATCAATTGCCACCTTGTCGGTACCAGCGCCAACAACGATGCGCTGGAGCAGCGTGACGCGTCCCTGCCTGGCCGTCTTTTCGACCTCTTGCGCGTGAGAAGCGCCCAGCCCCATCGCCAACAGTGCTGCCCCACTCAGCAGAATTGCCGTATTTCTTGATACCAACCCCATGCCCCTAATTCCTATCTGTTCGGTTATGCTGGCTGGCGCATCGCTCGCTTGCAAATGATTGTCCGGATGCGAATTTAAACTTGACTCGATTACTCCGGTATTGCACTCACTATTAAACATGAGTAAACGAGTCAACATTGATTTTGACGCTCCCGGAACCGTGAGGACGACCATGAACAGCCACACGAGACACGAATTCAGCGCGGGCAATTCCACGCCTTCACGTGGGCCGGACAGCATGCTGCCAGCGCCGCATCGTGTGGTGGATAGTACTGTCCTGTTTGTGGGTCAGCGCGAGATCGGCATTGAACATCATGGCGCGCTTTACCGGTTGAAAATCACCCGGCAGGGCAAGCTCATTCTCAATAAGTAAACGGACCGGGGATCGACATGAATGCACAGGTGAGACTGACACCAGCCGATATACGCAAGGCACGCGCTGACAATTCGAAGATGCGCGAGCGCGACCTTGCGGGCCAATTGGGCATCTCTGAAGCTGAGTTCGTCGCGGCGTTTCTCGGTGAGACCGTCACGCGCATTGAGCCGCGTGTGAGCGACCTTCTGGGCGGTCTTGAAGCCGTTGGCGAAGTTATGGCGCTGACACGCAATGAGAGTGCTGTGCATGAGAAGATCGGCGTCTACGACAAGGTGGTAACCGGCGAGTTCAATGCAATGGTACTGGGTGCCGATATTGATCTGCGCATTTTCCCACAACGTTGGGCGCACGGTTTTTCAGTTGAAAAGCGTGATGGAGAGACAGTGCGGCGCAGCCTGCAATTCTTTGATGCGGCAGGGCAGGCGGTGCACAAGATACATTTGCGGGAGGCCTCCAATCTGCAAGCTTTTGAGGCATTGGTGGCAAGCCTTGTTTCAGACGATCAATCGCCGATGGCGCCTCTGCCGACAATGAATGGGGAGAGCAAAATCGTCGAGATTAGTGCCGATCCGGTGGACGTGGCCAGCTTGCGTGAGCGCTGGAGCGGATTGACCGATGTTCACCAGTTCTTTGGCATGCTGACTGCTTTGAAGATCGACCGCCAGGCTGCCGTGCGCCATGTCGGGCGTGATTTTGCCTGGCAGCTCAATGCGGGCAGCGTCAAGGCCATGTTCGATGACGCTGTGACGGGTGCCATTCCGATCATGTGTTTTGTCAGCAATAAGGGCTGCATCCAGATCCATTCGGGACCGGTCCACACAATCAAGGAAATGGGTCCGTGGCTGAACGTTATGGACGAGACATTCCATCTGCACTTGCGGCAGGACCACATTTCGGAACTGTGGGCCGTGCGCAAGCCGACCAAGGACGGCCACGTCACTTCGATTGAGGCCTATAATAAGGATGGGGAATTGTTCATTCAGTTCTTCGGCAAGCGGCATGAAGGCGAGGGTGAACGCGCAGACTGGCGTGCGCTGGTCGAGGCGCTTCTCGCCGTGGATCAGGTGGATGCCGCATGATACAGGTCTGCACCCTTCGCCGCGCCATGGCGGTGCTGCCCATGGCTGTAATGGCGTTCGCTTTTGCGCTGTCTCCGGCTCTGGCTGAGGAGACACAGACAGCCCTGCCAAAGGATGCGCGAATCGTTGCGATCGGTGGTTCGATCACCGAGATTATCTATGCGCTTGGTCAGGAAAATAGGCTTGTGGCGCGTGATTCCACCAGTCTTTACCCAGAGGCGGCACTTGCGCTGCCTGATGTGGGCTATATGCGCCAGCTTTCGCCTGAAGGCGTTCTTTCTGTGGGGCCGCAAGGCATTATTGCGCTGGAGGGCAGTGGCCCGCGTGAGGCGGTCGATGTGTTGAAGAAGGCCAGTGTGCCCATATTCATGGTCCCGGAGCGTTTTGATCGGGATGGCATTGTGGACAAGATCCACGCCGTAGGGGCCGCGCTTGGTGAGAGGGACAAGGCTTTGGAACTGGCGGCCTCAGTCAGTGCCGATATAGATGCCGCAGAGGCGCTGACCAAGGATGTCGGTGCGCGCAAGCGTGTGCTTTTCATTCTCAGCATTCAGGGTGGCAAGGTCATGGCATCGGGTAGCGGAACGGCTGCCAATGGGGTGATTGCCATGGCGGGCGGCGTCAATGCGATCGAAGGTTTTTCAGGTTATAAGCAACTCAGCGATGAGGCGATCATTACGGCGCGGCCAGACCTGATCCTGTTGATGGACCGGGGTGGTGCCAATGGCATCACCCAGGAACAGCTTTTGGCAAATACCGCACTTGCCACAACGCCTGCCGGTACTGCCAAGGCTATTGTGCGCATGGACGGGACATATCTGCTTGGCTTTGGCCCGCGCACCGGCGCTGCAATCCGAGATCTGGCCACAGCTCTTTACGGCGCCAAGGTGCGAGGCTGAGATGAGCGATCAGGCCGTTGTCGGGAGCTTCGCGCCCTATGCAGCGCAGCGCGCCGGAGAGCGAGGCGCGCGCGCCAGGCTTGCCATTGCAGGTCTGGCGCTTCTTCTCTGTGTTACAGCGGCGATAAGCCTTGCTTCGGGTGCGTCTGATGCATCGGTGCTTTCGGTACTGGGCCAATGGATGAAGGGTGGCGTGAATGCCGATGCGTTGTCGCTGCGCGACAGGGTCATCATCCATGATATCAGGTTGCCGCGGCTTGTGCTTGGCATGCTGGTGGGTGCTTCGCTTGCCGTTTCCGGGGCCGTGATGCAGGGGCTTTTCCGCAATCCTCTGGCTGATCCGGGGATTGTGGGTGTTTCCAGCGGCGCCAGCCTTGGCGCAGTCTCGATGATTGTCCTGGGGGGCACATCGCTTGCACCCTTTACCAGCCTGTTTGGAAATCACGCTTTGCCTTTGGCAGCCTTTATGGGTGGCCTGCTCGTGATGTTCGTTCTCTACCGCGTTGCAACGCGCGGGGGGCAGACTTCGGTTGCGACGCTTTTGCTGGCCGGTATTGCTATCGGTGCATTGGCCGGGGCGCTGACCGGCATGCTGGTCTTCATGGCCGATGACAGCCAGTTGCGCGACATGACTTTCTGGCAGCTTGGCTCCTTGGCAGGGGCTACATGGAGCAAGGTCGCCGCTGTTGCGCCTGTCATGATTGCGGCGCTCGCTGCAGCGCCTTTTATGGCACGCGGGCTGAACGCGCTGGCGCTTGGAGAGGCAACGGCTTTTCATCTGGGCGTTCCGGTCCAGCGGCTGAAATATGTGGCGATCGTGGCGACTGCGGCAGCAACTGGTGCCGCCGTTGCCGTGAGTGGCGGGATCGGTTTTGTGGGGATCGTCGTTCCGCATTTGCTGCGCCTTTTGATCGGACCGGACAATCGTTATCTGCTGCCAGCTTCAGCGTTGCTTGGGGCAACGCTTCTGCTTTTGGCTGATGCTCTCAGCCGGACAATTGTAGCACCGGCAGAACTGCCCATCGGCATCGTGACGGCGGCGGCTGGCGCGCCCTTCTTTCTTTGGATTTTGCTGCGTCGCCGCGGCATGCTGGACCTTTAGGCGCGATATGATTTCGGCTCACAATCTATCCGTCTCGCTGGGTGGGCGCGCTATTATTCAGGGCGTGGATTTTGCCGCATGTGCTGGCTCTCTCACAGCGATTGTCGGCCCCAATGGGTCTGGCAAGACAACACTTCTCAAAGCTCTCTCAGGCGATTTATCCTATACAGGCAGCGTCATACTTGCAGGGCAGGAACTTGGGCAGATGACGGCAGGCGCGGCAGCACGGCGCCGCGCGGTGCTGCCGCAGCAGGCAGTCCTGGCCTTTCCCTTCACAGTGCGCGAAGTGGTGCGGCTTGGCATGTTGGCCGGCTTTTCGGGTGCGCGGCCCGGAGAGGTGGACACGCTGCCTGAGCGGGCACTGGCGCGGGTTGACCTTGCCGGGTTTTCGAACCGGTTTTACCAGGAACTATCGGGCGGGGAACAGCAGCGTGTGCAGCTGGCACGTGTGCTGTGCCAGGTCTGGGCGCCGGTGCTGGATGGCCAGCCGCGGGCATTGCTTCTGGATGAGCCAGTATCCAGCCTCGATATACGCCACCAACTGACGGTGATGGATGTTGCGCGCGATTTTGCGCGTGCTGGCGGGGCAGTCGTGGCCGTACTGCACGATCTTAACCTCACGGCCATGTATGCCGACCATCTGCATGTCATGCATGGGGGCCGAGTGGCGGCGTCCGGGCGGGTGGAAGATGTGCTTGATGATGAATTGATGGAGCGGGTGTTTGGGTGCCGGCTCAAGGTTGGGCATGTGCCTTTGGGCAATGTGCCTTTTGTGCTGCCGCAATCCGTTCTGGATCAGCGCTCAGCGGCCTAAGGACGAATCAGAACCGCCAGCATCATTACGGCAATGGCGACGACAGCGATTTTCCAGAAGTCACCGCGCTTTTTCAGACCCGGCAGGCCGAGCGGCTTGATGAGATGGACGAGCATTGCTGCCAATAGAAGCAGCGCCATGATCTTGCCCATTGTCAGCCCCAGTCCGTTGCACCTTGTTGGTAATAGACAGGTGCTGTCAGGAATGCCAATTCTTGGCCGACATTTCGGGAGGATGGCTGATGAACACACGGTATTTCGAGGTTTACGATAGCTGGAAGAACGATCCCGAGGGTTTTTGGGCGAAAGCCGCCGGGGAAATCGACTGGTTCAAACCATGGGATCGTGTGTTTGATGCTGAGGCGGGTGTCTATGGGCGCTGGTTTGTGGGGGCAGAATGCAACACCTGCTTCAACGCGCTCGACCGGCATGTGGACAATGGGCGCGCCGATCAGATTGCGCTTATCCATGACAGCGCCATTACCGCAAGCATCCGCAAATTCACCTACAGGCAGGTGCTGGAGGAGGTGACCGCGCTTGCTGCCGTGTTGCGTGCCAAGGGCATTGGCAAGGGTGACCGGGTGATCATCTATATGCCGATGGTGCCGGAAGCGGCCTTTGCGATGCTCGCCTGCGCGCGGCTGGGGGCGGTGCATTCGGTGGTGTTTGGCGGGTTTGCGGCGCATGAGCTTGCGACGCGTATTGATGATGCGCAGCCTAGACTCATCATCTCGGCGTCGTGTGGCCTCGAACCCGGACGGTTGATTGCCTACAAGCCGCTTCTGGATGGTGCGATTTCGCTGGCGCGTCACAAGGTGGATCATTGCGTGATCTTGCAGCGCGATGCGCAGCGATGCGAATTGATTGAAGGGCGCGATATTGATTATGCCGATGCCGTGGCCCGCGAAAAGGCGGCAGGCACGGTGGTGGAGTGTGTGTCCGTGCTGGCGACGGACCCGCTCTACGTGCTTTACACATCAGGCACGACGGGCCAGCCCAAGGGCGTGGTGCGCGATAATGGCGGCCATATGGTTGCGCTCAAATGGTCGATGTTCAACGAATTTGGCGTGAAGCCGGGCGAGGTGTTCTGGGCAGCGTCGGATGTGGGCTGGGTGGTTGGGCACTCCTATATTGTCTATGGCCCGCTGCTGCATGGCGCGACATCGGTGATGTTTGAGGGCAAGCCTGTCGGCACACCGGATGCCGGGACATTCTGGCGGGTGATCTCTGACCATGGCGTGGTGGCGCTGTTTACGGCGCCGACTGCGTTTCGCGCGATAAAAGGGCAGGACCCGCAGGGCAGTTTTGTGCCCAAATATGATCTGTCGAAGTTTCGCACCTTGTTTCTGGCCGGCGAGCGGGCTGATCCTGAAACCGTGAAGTGGGCCGAGCAGAAACTGAAAGTGCCGGTGATCGACCATTGGTGGCAGACCGAGACCGGATCTCCGATGACGCTGAACCCAGCGGGGCTTGGGCTTTTGCCGGTGAAATATGGTTCTCCGGGCGTGCCGATGCCGGGCTATGATATTCGCATTCTGGATGATGCCGGCGATGAGGTGGCGCGTGAGACGCTTGGCAATGTGGTGATCAAACTGCCGCTGCCGCCGGGCTGCCTGCCGACCCTGTGGAACGCTGACCAGAGGTTTCGTGAGGCCTATCTGAGCGAATTTCCCGGATACTATAAAACCGCAGACGCCGGCTATATCGATAATGACGGCTATCTTTTCGTTATGGCGCGCACCGATGACATCATCAACGTTGCCGGGCACAGGCTTTCAACGGGTGCGATGGAAGAGGTGCTGGCGGAACATCCCGATGTTGCCGAATGTGCGGTGGTGGGCATTGCGGATGCGCTGAAGGGGCAGGTGCCTTGTGCGTTTGTGGTGTTGAATGCAGGGGCTGACCGCGATAGCGCCGAGATTGAGCGCGAAGTGGTGGCGCTGGTGCGCGAACGCATTGGGGCTGTGGCAGCTATGAAGACAGTGGTGACAGTCAAGCGGCTGCCGAAAACGCGCTCGGGCAAGATTTTGCGCGCCACCATGCAGAAAATTGCCGACCGCGAGGAATGGACAATGCCGGCGACCATTGATGATCCGGACATTCTGGACGAAGTAACAGTTGCGCTGAACCAACGCGGCATGGGTGTCTGACGCTTGACCGCAGGAATTTGGCACAGCAGGGTCTGCGCCAAACAGGAGCACTATGACTATGAAACTTGCAGGAAAATCAGCCGTTGTGACGGGGGCTGCCGGAGGCATCGGCTATGCCATCGCCGAGCGCTATCTCGCTGAGGGCGCGAAGGTCATGATCGGCGATTTTGACCGCGCGCGCGGGGAAAAAGCAGTAAAGCAGCTGGAGGGCGCCGGTGAGGTGCATTTCGTCGAGACGGATGTGGCCAAGCGTGCGGCAATCGACGGACTTCTGGAAGCTGCGCTGAAGGCATTCGGCACGGTTGATATTCTCGTGAACAATGCCGGCATTGTGCATGGAGCCGATTTTCTGGATCTCGAGGAGAGCGATTTCGATCGTGTTCTCAACGTTAATCTCAAAGGCTCATTTCTGGCAGGCCAGGCGGTTGCCCGGCACATGGTGGAGCGCGTGAAGAAGGGCGAAAAGCCGGGCGCAATCGTCAATATGTCTTCGGTGAATGCGGTTTTCGCCATTGCCAACCAGGTGCCCTATTCGGTTTCCAAGGGCGGCATCAACCAGCTGACCAAGGTGATGGCGCTTTCGCTGGCGCCTTATGGTATCCGCGTGAATGCTATCGGGCCCGGCTCGATCATGACAGATATGCTGGCCAGCGTGAATTCTGACCCGGCTGCTAAGAACCGCATCCTGTCGCGCACGCCGATGGGCCGCATTGGCGACCCTTCGGAGATTGCATCAATTGCTGCGTTTCTGGCGTCAGACGATGCAAGCTACATCACCGGTCAGACCATCTATGCCGATGGTGGCCGCTTGCCGTTGAATTATACAGTTGCAGTACCCGAACAGAAATAGAACGCATACGCATCCCTCCTGACGGAGTGCTGGCAGGAGGGGTGTGCGACGATGTTTTCTCAGTAGGAGACATTGTCATGACCCATTTCAGCACCGGCCTTTTTCGATCCGCGCGGCGGTATGTCGACGCCGTGCGCACCCGCCAGCGGAATATTCGTGCAAAGCGCGTGATGCGCTCGCTGCCTGAACATTTGCGACGGGATATTGGTTGGGTGGAAACGGGATGCGGCGTGAAATGGCGCTGATATCTCCATCCTTGCGCGCAAGGCTCCTGACATCATGGTGTCAGGAGGACTGTGGCAAGCTTAGAAGATGGGGCAGCCTCCTTGCTGCCCCTTCCGTGCGGCCGATACCGCCGGTTGAGGGGATGGGACACAGCAATGAGACGCGCCGACCGATTATTTCAGATCGTCCAGCATTTGCGCGGGGGACGATTGGTGACTGCACACAAACTAGCCGGATGGCTGGAAGTTTCCGAGCGGACGATTTACCGCGATATCGCCGACCTTCAATCGACCGGCGTGCCGATCGATGGGGAGGCCGGCGTCGGCTACATGATGCGCGAAGGCTTCGACCTTCCACCGCTGATGTTCACGCGTGACGAGATCGTCGCTCTGGTTGCCGGCGCCCGCATGGTGCGGGCCTTTGGTGGCGTGACGATGGCGCGGGCGGCGGAAGAAGCGCTGGTCAAGATCGGCGCTGTGCTGCCTGACTCTGAAAAAGACAGGATCGCAAGGACAGAAATCCATGCGCCGATGTATGTCGTCAACGATGCCTCACGGGCCGCTATTGACGTGATCGAGCGTGCGATTGAAAAACGTCAAGTACTAGCCATTGATTACCGAGACGAAGCCGGGCGTGGCTCCATGCGCAATTGCAGGCCGCTCGGCCTGTGGTTCTGGGGCAAGGTGTGGACGCTGATAGCCTGGTGCGAACTGCGCGACGACTTCCGTACGTTCCGTATCGACCGCATCGCCTCGGTCATCCCGGGCGATACGTTCAGGCCGGAGCGTGGCAAGCAGCTCGCCGACTTCTACCGCCGCGCCGAAATGAGCGAACGCACCGGAGCCAACATGCCCCGGGCGTTCCCGACCTCGTCGGCTTCGTAAGCGGGATAGTGAGGCCCCAAATCTGGATTATTGGTTCCAGACCCCGGTTGACGCTGTCTCGCGGGCATAGTCTGCAAAATCTCTTGGAGGCCGTCCTAATGCTTGCTGCACGCCGTCGGCGAGGCTTTGGTTGCGGCCATCCAAGACCACTGTGAAAAGCTCCTCTAGCAACAAGACCATATCGGCGGGTACTCCGCCTTCTTCCAGCATGGCCTTAAACTCGGCGTGGCTTATTTGTGTGTAGGAAATGTCGCGGCCTGCTGCCGCGGCAATTTCAGCTATGGCAGTTGAAAAGCTCAGGAGCCTTGGTCCGGTGATCTCATAAAGGCGATTTTTATGATGATCTTCCGTTAGAGCGGCGACGGCGATTTCTGCAATATCTTCCGCATCTACAAATGGCTCAAGGATCTCGCCAACGGGGAGTGCGACCTCGCCTGCAAGCACTGCATCGAGCAGGAAGCTTTCGCTGAAATTCTGGTCGAACCAGCTGCACCGCAGGATCGTCCAGTCAGCGCCTGACGCTTTTAGAATTTCCTCGCATCGTTGTGCCTTAGGCTCGGCTCGTCCTGATAAAAGGACCAGCCGTTTCACGCCATTGGACAAAGCGAGCGAGATGAATTCGCCAATGGTTTCGGGGGCGCCTGGAGCAGTCAAATCTGGATAGTAGGCGATATAGGCAGCAGAAACGCCCTGTAGCGCCGGCTGCCAGGTTTGTTTGTCTTCCCAATCGAAAGATGGCGTGGCCTGGCGGGAGCCGGATCGCACCGGAACACCCTTATCTTGAAGCCGCTGAACGATGCGCCGTCCGGTCTTCCCGGTGGCCGCGGTAACGAGAACTGTACCTGTTGTCATAGCGAGATCCCAAATGTGAGTAATGCTCATATTTGTGTTATGTGATAAATCCTCATATTGTTGCTGTCAAGCGGGGAACAGACGGAGCTGGAAGTGGTTGATGTGCCGGGATCACCAGTGTGCGACATGGGAAGGCTGACTGCGCTTCGCAGGGAGCCAAGCCAGAAGCGCAGCCGTGAGCGCGTGGAGCGGATGGTGGCCGCGGCCTCGGAGCTGATTGCCGAGCAAGGCAGCGATGCCATGCGGATGGGTGAGGTTGCCGAGCGCGCAGAGGTCTCGATTGGCTCGCTCTATCAGTATTTCCCAGACAAGGGCTCGATCATCCGCACCCTGGCCGACCGTTACAATATGGCGGGACGGGAGTGCATTGAGCTTGAGCTGGCGCCGGTTCACGACGAGGCAGGCTTCCGAAACGCTTTCGGGAGTCTGATTGACACCTATTACCAGCTTTTTCTGGATGAGCCTGTGATGCGTGACATCTGGTCAGCGACGCAGGCTGACAAGCAGCTGCACGACATTGACCTTGTCTATGGGCGGGCGAATGGCGAGATTCTCGCCAGGACGCTGAAGCGGGTGAGGCCGACCGCCGATCCTCAGCGGATCGAGCGGGCGGCATTCCTGGCAATGTCGCTCGGCGAATCGACGATGCGCCTTGCGATCTCGGTAGGGCGCGAAGAAGGTGCAAGCCTCGTTGCGATCTACAAGGATATGGTGTTGAGCGAACTGCTATCGGCTGCGTGAACGGGTGGAAACAGAGCGGAGAAGACCGCTCTATTCGTCGTCGGGCTCAGGGTCTTTCGACTTCAGCGAAGAGAGCTTGGCGAATACGGCGGATGCGTCGAGTTCGGCGTCATCATCGCGAGGCTTGGGCGCTGCCGGTGTCAGGCGCTCGGTCAGCGAGGCGGGAAGCAGCGTGTCACCCGCAGGCGCCGCGTTATCGCGACCGCGCGAGGCGCGCTGTACCTCGATGTCGAGATCGATCTGGGTGCACAAGCCAAGCATGACCGGGTCCATCGGAACCAGATTTGCAGCATTCCAGTGCTTGCGGTCGCGGATCTGCTCGATGGTGGCCTTGGTAGTGCCGACCAGGCGGGAAACCTGTGCATCCTTCAGCTCAGGATGGTTGCGGACCAGCCACAGGATGGCATTTGGGCGGTCCTGACGCTTGGAAAGCGGCGTATAGCGCGGACCCTTGCGCTTTTGATCGGGCACCCGCACCTTGGGCTCCGAAAGTTTCAGCCGGTGGGTGGCGTCTTTTTCACCCCGGGCAATCTCATCGCGGGTCAGCTGGCCGGTCATGACCGGGTCCATACCCTTGATGCCCTGCGCGGATTCACCGTCGGCAATGGCGCTCACTTCGAGCGGGTGCAGCGTACAGAACTGGGCGATTTGCTCGAACGTTAAACCGGTGTTGTCGACCAGCCATACGGCGGTCGCCTTGGGCATGAGCAGCGCATTGGCCATCAGAATATCCTTCTCGTTCGCCCGCGTTCCCGCGCGGGCGGTGGTTTAGAAGCCACCAAAAATGGGAAATCGAGGCGTATATAGCGTTGTTCGGCCATAGGGGCAAGAATGTTTGCCTGTGGACGAGGCATGATCGTCGCGAAACTGTCATGTCAGTGTCATCGGCGTGAAACACGCAAGCCCCATGGCATGGCCCTCGTATCGCCAAAGGGGTTTTCTGACATGTTGAAACTACACACCGCTGCCTTGTCTGCAGCACTGGCAGCTTCCGTGGCTGTTCCGGCCGTGGCCGACCCGATGTTCAACCGCATCGCCAGCTTTCCCGTAGCCCACAACCTGCCAGAGGATGCCAACAAGGCGCAGCTTACCTCCTCCGAGATTATTGACGCCAGCGAAGATGGTATGACGCTGGTCTATTCCGACAGCCCGCTTGGAGCGATCGGCTTCATCGACCTGACTGACCCCAAGGCGCCGAAGCCGGGCGGCAGCGTGAAAATCGAGGGGGAGCCTACCTCCGTCACTATTCTCGGCGGTAAGGTTTTTGCAGGGGTGAACACGTCTGAAAGCTACACTGCGCCATCGGGCAAGCTGGTCGTGATCGACCTGGCATCCAGAAAGATTGAGCTCAGCTGTGACCTGGGTGGCCAGCCGGATTCCATTGCACATAGCAAGGACGGCACGTATCTCGCGATTGCCATCGAGAATGAGCGCGATGAGGATTTGAACGACGGTGCGTTGCCGCAATTGCCTACGGGTAATCTGAAGATCATTCCGGTGACTGAAGGGTCCGTCGATTGCGCATCCATCAAGACGGTTGAGCTGACCGGTCTGCCTGAGGTTTCGCCGGACGATGTGGAGCCGGAGTTCGTGGCGTTTAACGACGCCAACGAGATCGCGGTGACCATGCAGGAAAACAACCATATCGCCATCGTTGATGCCGCGACTGGAAAAGTGCTCAGCCATTTTTCGGCGGGTGCGGTCTCGCTGGACAATGTCGACACCAAAAAAGACGGTGCGTTGAAATTTTCCAGTAAAATGGAGAATGTGAAGCGGGAGCCGGATGCGGTAAAGTGGCTCGATAATGATCGTATCGTGATCGCCAATGAGGGCGACTACGAAGGCGGATCACGCGGTTTCTCGATCTTTTCGAAAACCGGTGAGCTGCTGTTTGATGCCGGCACAACACTCGAATATCACGCGGCCAATGCCGGCCACTATCCCGAACACCGTAATAAGAAGGGCGTCGAGCCGGAAGGCCTCGAAGTGGCCAGGATCGGCGACGACACGCTGATCTTCGTGGCGCTGGAGCGGGCGTCGCTGATTGCGGTCTACAAGGACACCGGTGCAGAACCGGAATTTGTGCAGATCCTGCCATCAGGTGTCGGCCCCGAAGGTCTGGTGGCCATCCCCTCGCGCAATCTTCTCGTCACAGCCAACGAGACGGATCTGGTAGAAGACGGGCTCGGCCGTTCGCATGTGATGGTGTATGAGCGAAGCGAAGGTGCCGCGACCTATCCGATGATTAGTGCCGCGCTGACCGACGAGAAAACACCGCTTGGCTGGGGTGCGCTTTCGGGTCTTGCTGCCCATCCAGACGAGGCCGGCAAGCTTTATGCGGTTTCGGATTCGGTCTATCGCAACGCGCCGGCGATCTTCACCATCGATGCAACGCAGACACCGGCCATGATTACCGGCAAGATGGTTGTAACGCGCGATGGAGCGGCGGCCCAGAAGATTGACCTCGAAGGCGTGGCGACGGACGGCAAGGGCGGCTTCTGGCTGGCTTCTGAAGGCAATAGCGACAAGCTGACGCCACACGCAATTTTGCACGTCAACGAGAAAGCCGAGATCAAGGAAGAAATCGCGTTTCCGACCGAACTTCTGGCACATGAAATCCGCTTTGGCCTCGAGGGTATCACCACAGTTGGTGAAGGCGATGAGATGATGCTGGTGATGGCCATTCAGCGCGAATGGCGCGACGATCCGAAGGGCCAGGTCAAGCTTCTCGCCTACACGCCTAAGTCCAAGGAATGGTCGGCCGTGCGCTATCCACTGGAGAGCCCCGAGGCGGGCTGGGTGGGCCTGTCTGAAATCACGGCCCATAACGGCAAGCTCTACATCATCGAGCGCGACAACCAGATTGGTGAGAATGCCCGGATCAAGCGTCTCTATACCGTTGCTCTGGATGGCTTCAAACCGGCCAAGCTGGGCGGCGAACTGCCAGTCGTCGAAAAGACACTGGTGCGGGACCTGCTGCCGGACCTGAAGAACACCAACGGCTATGTGGTCGACAAGGTGGAAGGCTTTGCTATCGACAAGAATGGCGATGCGTTCGTAGTCACCGACAATGATGGTGTCGACGATTCGTCGGGGGAGACCCTATTTCTGAAGCTCGGCAACATCGAAGCCGTGAACTAATCCAGCCGGACCTCCCAAGCTCGGCCAGAGCAGACCTGCGTGAGAAGCGCTGGTCTGCTCGATCTCTTCCTCTGAGAAAGCAACAAAAAACCCGCTGACCATTCGGTGCAGCGGGTGTTTTGGAGCCTGCGGCGGGACAAGTCCCGGCTGAAGCGGCTCTGCTTAGCGTGCCTGACGGGCAACCATCTCGATATCGGCGCGGGTAATGCCAAGATCGGAGAGCTGGCGGCTGTTCATCCGGCTCAATTCACGCACCGTCTCATTGTAGCGGCGCCAGTTCCTATAACTGCGAACCAGGTTCATTGGTTCCTCCATTCGTTTCGATGCCGCTCATATGGATGCGGCGCGAACCGAGGAGAATGGATAGTTTTGCATAGGCGGCTTGCATCTGTTGCATTGCACAACCCGCGAAGAACGCATTGCATGACACATATCAGCCGACGTCGAGCACGATCTTGCCGATGTGGCTACCCTCTTCCATACGCTCATGGGCGCGCCAGGCTTCATGGAGCGGGTAGATCATGTCCATCACCGGGGCAATGCGGCGTTGTTCGAGAAGGGGCCACACTTTTGCCTCCAGCTCGGCGGCAATGGTGGCCTTGAACTCCGTGGATCGAGGCCGCAACGTCGAACCGGTATGGGTGAGCCGCTTGACCATCAGCCGCGAAAAATCGCCGCTGGCGATAGCACCAGCCTGGGTTGCGATCTGGACGATGCGGCCATCGACCGCAGCGGCCTGATAATTGCGCGCGACATAGTCGCCGCCCACCATGTCGAGGATGACATCGGCGCCGCGACCGCCGGTCGCTTCCCTCACAGCGGGTACGAAGTCTTCCTCGTGGTAATTGATGGCGCGGTCTGCGCCGAGGCGCAGGCAGGCGTTGCACTTTTCCGCCGAACCGGCGGTCACCACCACATAGGAGCCGAAAGCGGATGCCAGCTGGATTGCCGTGGTGCCGATGCCGGACGAGCCACCATGGACGAGGATGGTTTCTCCCTTCACAAGCGCGCCGCGTTGAAACACGTTGTGCCAGACTGTGAAGAAGGTTTCGGGAATTGCAGCCGCCTCGGTGAAGGTGAAGCCGGATGGCACCGGCAGGGCGTTGCTTTCGTGAACCAGCACATATTCGGCATAGCCGCCGCCCGGCGTGAGCGCGCAGACGCGGTCGCCGACGCGCCAGCGAGTGGCTGCCTCGCCGGTTGCGGCCACTTCGCCAGCAACTTCGAGGCCTGGCAGGTCAGAAGCGCCGGGCGGCGGTGGATAAGCGCCCTTGCGTTGGAGCACATCAGGGCGGTTGACGCCTGCGGCGCGCACGCGGATCAGGATCTGACCCGGGCCGGGCACCGGCACATCGCGCTTCTCGGGCTTCAGAACCATTGGGCCGCCCGGCTCGGAAATGGCGACCACCGTCATGCGGGCCGGAATTTTCGAATCGTTAGACATAATGTTTCCTTTTCCGACCTGGTTTGCTGCGAGATTTGCATCAACAGCCTTCTGGTATGTAGTCTCCTGACAGATCATGTAAACGGGAGCATTTCGATGGCCCTTTTCGACGACGCGCCGCCCAAGCCTAAACGGGCGCATGAAATAGGGCAGGACATTTCGCTGCTGTCGGTCGGTGAGCTGGAGGAGCGAATCGGGATTCTGCGCGGCGAAATTGCCCGACTGGAAAGTGAGCTTGCCTCCAAAGGCACCACCAAGGCAGCGGCCGAAGCGCTGTTTCGGCGAGACTAGCCGGTCGATTTGTGTCGGTGCCGTTGAAAAGCCCCAAACGGGCTATCTTGAGGGGTCGATCCGCACACCCACCATAATCAGGCAGTTCTTCGATGTTTGCAGCCTATCGCCCTATCCTGTCGCTCCTGCGAGGCACTGCATTTTTGCTCGCAGCATCGGGTTTGCACGGGCTGCTTCTGCCGCTGCGCGGCCAGGAGGAGGGGTTTTCGACCGCTTCGCTCGGCCTGCTCGGAACCGCATGGGCCGGCGGCTTTGTTGCTGGCTGCTTTTTCGCGCCACGTTTGGTGCGCCGGGTCGGGCATGTGCGTGCCTTTGGCGCGTTTGCGGCGGCAGGAGCCATCATCGCGCTGTTGACCGGCCTGATGATCAATGCGCCGGTCTGGATTATCTTGCGGATCGGAACCGGGTTTGCGATGGCCGGCGCCTTCATGGTGATCGAAAGCTGGCTTAACGAAACGTCGACCAACGAGAACCGCGGCACCGTGTTCGGGCTCTACATGATGGTGACCTACGGCTCGATCATGGCAGGGCAGATGGTGGTTGCCGCTGGCGATGTCAGCGAGGCCTCGCTGTTTATGGTTGCTGGCATCCTGTTTTGTTTTTCGCTGATCCCGACCGCTGTTTCGTCTGCCGCAACGCCGAGACCGCTGCAGGACGTGTCGCTGGATATCAGGGGTCTGTACGCCAATTCACCCGTGTCGGTGCTGGGCTGCCTGCTGATCGGCGTCGCCAATGGTGCCTGGGGCACGCTGGGCGCTGTGTACGGCGCACGGATTGGCATTTCGACGAGCGAAATTGCGCTGATGATGAGCCTCGTTGTCGTCGCGGGTGCCGCCATGCAACTGCCGATCGGACGGATTTCAGACAAGACGGATCGACGCTATGTGCTGGCCGCCGCTTCCCTTGGTTCAGCGCTGGTCGGGGTGATGATTTTCATGCTGGCACCGCGCTCAAGTGTTCTCGTGATTGCCTTGACGGCAGCCTATGGAGCGCTTGCCTATACGCTGTATTCCCTGGCGGTTGCTCATGCCAACGATCACGCCTCGTCTGAAGACTTCGTCAAAGTGTCGGGCGGGCTTTTGCTGCTTTATGGTTTTGGCACCATGATCGGCCCGGTTCTGGGTGCAATTTTGATGGGCAGTTTCAGCCCCGAGAGCCTGTTTCTGGCGACAGCGCTCGCGCATGGAGCGCTGGCGGCCTACACGTTGGTGCGCGTCAACGCCCGTGCGCCGGTGCCGCTGGATGAGAAGGACGCTTTTACCTCATTGCCTGCAGAGCGCGCGGTAACGCCGGAAGCGTTGCGGATGGATCCCCGCGGCGATGCTGAGCAAAACGAAAACGCCGCCTGAAAAGGCGGCGTCGAGGGAGGATTTGTAGAAACAAAGCCGGCGGGAAATCCGGCTTCACCTGTTAATGCGTTGTATAATCTGATCTCAATTTTTCCATCTCATCCTTCAGAGCCAGCTTGCGTCGTTTCAGTCTAATGATCTCCAGATCGTCGACTGAGGGGTGTAGCAGCGCCTGATCGAGTTTCCGTTCGATATCGCCGTGTTTGCGCTGCAACTCTTCGAGATGGTTAGTCAAAGACATGATTGGAGTTCCCTTTCATGGTTTCCTCGAGATGCCGCCACCCACAGTCCACCGTCGGAAGCAGATGGACGGACACGGATAGTTTGCCACCACACAAAGCCGAAGTCGATTTCGTCGTAGTAGCATTTCCTGTCCGCGTGAAATGTGATAGGAGCGCCTGCGCCGGATGATTGAGTCCGGTCCCGCCCGGAATGGCGCATATCGGGCGCCGGAATCATGCAGACGGTTGAAGATGTCGGATCAGGCAAAGGCGGAAATTCGTCTCGAATATTCGCGGTTGAAGCAGGAACACGCAGATTTTGACGCCGCCATCGACGCGATGATGGCCATGGCCTGTGATCCCCTTCAAGTTCAGCGGATGAAGAAGAAGAAGCTGACGATAAAAGATCGTATGACGAATCTGGAAGACCGGATGGTTCCCGACATCATCGCCTGAATGCCAGCAATTCTCTCGTATTGGTGCTGCCATCCTTGCGGTTCCCGCCAATCTCCGTTAATCGGCCACTTCCTTCGGGTCGGGAGTGCATGCCGTGGCACACAAAAGCGCTGACGTCGCCATCATCATGGGCAGCCAGTCGGACTGGGCCACGATGAAGCACGCTGCTGATACGCTGGCGTCACTCGGCGTTTCCCATGACAGCCAGATCATTTCCGCGCACCGCACTCCGGAGCGGCTCTACAGTTTTGCCAAAGGCGCCAAGGCTCAAGGGTTCAAGGTCATCATCGCCGGCGCAGGAGGCGCCGCGCATTTGCCGGGAATGGCAGCGGCCATGACCGTGCTGCCGGTGTTTGGCGTTCCCGTCGAATCAAAAGCGCTGTCGGGGCAGGATTCTTTGCTTTCCATTGTGCAGATGCCGGGCGGAATTCCGGTTGGAACTCTGGCGATTGGCAAGCCCGGCGCCATCAACGCCGCATTGCTTGCTGCTGCCGTCCTGGCGCTTGGCGATGATGGTCTGGCGGGACGGCTCGAGAGATGGCGCGCCGAGCAAACTGCCAAAGTGGCCGAACGACCTGTGGACGGCGCATGAGCGCCGCACTTCCCGCCGGCTCGATCATCGGCATTATCGGTGGTGGTCAGCTTGGCCGCATGCTGGCAATGGCCGCGGCACAACTGGGCTATCGCACCGCGGTGCTTGATCCACAGGCAGACTGCCCGGCATCGCAGGTGGCAAACCGCCACATCATTGCTGCCTATGATGATGCGCGTGGGCTGGTCGATCTGATGGGTGGCGCGGCCGTCATTACCTATGAGTTCGAAAACGTCCCGGTCAGCGCCATTGAAGCACTTGGTGCCGATATAGCGGTATTTCCACCGGCGCGTGCGCTCGATGTGAGCCAGGACAGGATGCGTGAAAAAGCATTCCTCAATGACCTTGGTTTGTCCACAGCGGCCTATTTTCCAGTGGATAGTGATCACGATCTGGAGGAGGCCCTGAAAAGGTTTTCCGGTATTGGCATCCTGAAAACCAGACGCATGGGTTACGACGGAAAAGGCCAACGGGCTTTCAACGGGAGCGATCATTCTAACGGTACCTACTCCGCGATGGGCGAGGTGCCGCTTGTTCTTGAATCTTTTGTTTCCTTTGAGCGCGAAATCTCGGTGATCGCAGCACGCGGGCGCGACGGTACCGTTGTTGCGTACGATCCGGCTAACAATGTGCACCGCGCTGGCATTCTCCATTCCTCGACCGTGCCCGCAGCGATTTCCGCCGCCACGGCGGAAGCGGCGAAAGCTGCTGCAGGCCGCATCCTCGCTGCACTCGATTATGTCGGCGTGCTCGGTGTTGAGTTTTTCGTTCTGAAGGACGGTGGTCTGGTGGTGAACGAGATCGCGCCTCGCGTTCACAATTCCGGGCATTGGACTGAAGCAGCCTGTGCGGTTTCGCAGTTCGAGCAGCATATCCGCGCAATCGCCGGCCTGCCTCTGGGCGACACCCGCCGTCACAGCGACTGCGTCATGGAAAACCTGATCGGGGATGAGGTTCTGCGCGCGCCAGTGCTTGCGGCTGAGCCGGATCTTGTGCTGCACCTTTATGGCAAGGCCGAAGCGCGGCCAGGCCGAAAGATGGGACATTTCACGCGACTGACCCCCGCGGGGCGCTAATCGAAGCTGTCTCGCGGTTGACAGAGGCGAGCCACCTCGGTTATGAGCCTGTCACAAATTCGGCGCGTCTTCGGGCGCGCCTTTCAGTTAGGCCCTTCACGGGCCCAGTCGATGGGCAAGACCAATGAAGATCAAGAACTCGCTCAAAGCCCTTAAGGGCCGCCACCGCGACAACCAGCTGGTTCGCCGCAAGGGCCGCGTTTACATCATCAACAAGACTGCTCCGCGCTACAAGGCCCGCCAGGGCTGATTGGCGCTTTCGCGCCATCACGCGAATTTCAGTTTGACGTTCTGCAAGCTGCGGGTAGATTCGCAGCATGCGGAACGTATTTGCTTTTTTGCTCGCCCTCACCCTCTGCCCGGCAGCCCAGGCCGAAAGCGCCTTGCCCGGCGTCTCTGCCGGCCTGAGCATTCCTGAGGCGGAACCGGAACCACAAGCCACGAAATCGGTGGAAGAGCGGCTGGACACCCTGTTTTCCCAACTGAAGCGGGAGCCAAACGAAAAGGCTGCCCAGCGCATTGCCGGTAAGATCTGGCAGGCCTGGTTCGAGTCCGGAAGCGCTTCAATCGACCTGATGATGAAATGGGCGAACGACGCCATTGAGGCGAAGAACTATCCCGTCGCGCTCGATTTTCTGGACCAGATCGTTGTTTTGGAGCCAAAATTTGCCGAGGGCTTCAACCGCCGCGCCACCGTGCATTTCATGATGCGCGATTTCGGCAAGTCGATGGCTGATATCGAGCGGACGCTGCAGCTTGAGCCCCGCCATTTCGGCGCTTTGACAGGGCTGGCCGAGATCATGAAGGGGCGCAACAGCAAGCAATTGTCGCTCGATGCCTATCAGCGCGTGCTGGCCCTCTATCCCATGCTGCGCTCGGCCCAGAAAGAGGTTTCGGACATGTCCGAAGATCTCACCGGCGAGCGTATCTGAAACTGCTGGCGCCGCGCGCGCGTTTCTTCCTGAAATCTCCGACCCCGGGCTACCCACACGATGAACCTTATCACCGCTGCCGTTGCGTTCCTGCTCGCTTTATTCCTGGTGCTGGTCGGGGTGACCCGCGTCGGCGCGTGGCTGATCGAGCGGCGGCATCCGCCGGTCGGCAGTTTCGTGACGGTCAATGGAACCCGTATCCACTATGTGCATGTTCCGGCTGGTCCTGCCGCCGACCTGCCGCCGTTGGTGTTCGTGCATGGTGCAAGTGGCAATCTAAACGACCAGATGCTGCCGCTGAGGAAATTGTTCGCCGGGCGTGCCGAGATGTTGTTCTTTGATCGTCCAGGTCACGGCTGGTCCGACCGGGGGCCGCGCAATGAAAACCCCTCAGACCAGGCTGAAACACTGGCCGCCTTGATGGAAGATCAGGGCATTCGGGATGCGATCATTATCGGTCACTCGTTCGGCGGCGCAGTAACCGCGACCTTCGCAGTCGAGCATCCTTTGCGCACGCGTGGACTTGTGTTTCTATCTGCAGCCACCCATCCGTGGCCGGGCGGAGCGACCTCCTGGTACAATACGTTGGCCCGACAGCCTGTCGTGGGCTGGCTGTTCACCCAGGCGCTGACGTTGCCTGCTGGGACGTTGCAACTGGGCGCAGCAACGAAATGTGTATTTGCGCCAAACCGTTTGCCTGACGATTATGGGGCAGCTGCCATTTCGCTGGTGCTGCGGCCTTCCGCCTTTCGCGCCAACGCAATTGATGTTGCCGGGCTGTTTGACCATGTGGTCAAAGCGTCCACGCTTTACAGCACCATAGATGCGCCGACAGTGGTGATTACCGGGGATCGCGACACCGTGGTCTATGAGGAAATTCATTCGGAAGGGCTGGCGCGCGACATTCCGGGCGCCGAGCTGGTCTGGGTACATAACCTTGGTCACAAACCGGACTGGGTCGTGCCGGAGCTGGTTTTGGGGGCGGTCGAAAAGGTTGCCGGCAAGACGGTCGATCTTGACAGCATCGCGCGCTCGGTCGAGGCCCGCATATCGGGCGACGCTTTTGGGTCCGAATGCACTGATCCGGGGCTGCCGGGTGGTGAACAACCGGCAAACCCCTAACGGAACCCTAGCAGCCTCAGGACCCGCTGAGGCCGTCCGAGCCGATATAGGCGATGCGCAGCATGTTGGTTGAGCCTGGTGTGCGCAGCGGCACGCCGGCGGTAACGATAATGCGGTCGCCCACCTTGCCGAACTCTTCCTGAAAGGCGATCTGGCAGGCGCGGTTGACCATGTCGTCGAGATCAGTGGCATCTGGCGTCACCACGCAATGGGTGCCCCACAGCAGTGACAGGCGGCGGGCGGTTTCAAGCACGGGTGACAGCGCGACGATTGGAACATGTGGCCGTTCGCGTGCGGCGCGCAGGCCGGTGGTGCCCGATGCGGTGTAGGTGACGATGGCCTGCAACTTCAGGGTCTCGGCGATCTGGCGGGCGGCAAGCGAGATGGCATCCGCACCGGTTGCTTCCGGTTCGGAACGTTGGGCATTGATGATGCCGGCATAGGTCGGGTCGCGCTCGACCTGCTGGGCGATGCGGTCCATGGTTGCCACCGCCTCGACCGGGTAATCACCGGCGGCAGATTCGGCCGACAGCATGATCGCGTCAGCACCTTCAAAGACGGCTGTGGCGACGTCTGAGACTTCGGCGCGAGTGGGCACCGGTGCGGAAATCATCGATTCCAGCATCTGCGTGGCCACGACGACCGGCTTGCCAGCGCGACGTGCGGCGCGGGTTATCTGTTTCTGGATGCCCGGCACGGCCTCGAGCGGCATTTCGACACCAAGGTCGCCGCGGGCCACCATCAACGCATCAGAAAGTTCAATGATCTCGGCCAGCCGGGTTACAGCCTGCGGCTTTTCAATCTTCGACATCAAAGCGGCGCGTCCGCGCGCGATCTTGCGAGCTTCGGCCAAATCTTCGGGGCGCTGGATGAAGGAAAGCGCCACCCAATCCACGCCGGTTTCGAGCACTGCGTCGAGATCGGCGCGGTCTTTCGGGGTGAGGGCACCGACGGGCAGGTCCGTATCGGGCAGGCTGACGCCCTTGCGGTTGGAAATCTTGGTTCCCGAGATCACTGTGCAATCAATCGACTTGCCGTTGGAGGCATCCGCGCGAAGCTGCAGACGGCCATCGTCGATCAGCAGGCGGTCGCCCGGCTTCACCGATTGCAAAATTTCGGGGTGCGGCAGGTGTACGCGGGAATTGGTGCCGGGCTCTTCGTTGTCGTCGAGCGAAAACTTCTGGCCTGCGACGAGGATTTCCTCACCGTTGGCAAATTTGCCAACACGCAACTTCGGCCCCTGCAAATCTGCCAGGATGCCGATCGGGCGACCGAGATCATCCTCGACCTTGCGGATACGGGCGACCAGCGTTCGCATCATGTCGTGGTCGGTATGGCTCATATTGATGCGGAATACGTCGGCGCCGGCTTCGAAAAGCTTGCGGATCATGCCCTCATCGGAGGATGCTGGACCGAGCGTGGCGAGTATCTTGACCTTGCGGCTGCGTCTCATTGAGGATTTGTTCCCGTGATGGCACCTGTGCCATCCGTTGCGGGCTGGTCAGTCAGCTGGACCATCCAGCTCGCCTGTTCGCCCGTGTCGTATTCCTGGAAGCCGGCGCGCTGGAAGCCGCGGGCAAAACAATCGCTGACGCCGGAAATCTTGAACTCTTTTTCCGCCACGCACATGTTTACCGGTCCGTCCCAGCGCCCGCCTCTCTCCGAATCTTCTGCATAGAGATAGTAATAGCGTGATGACAGTTGCCCTTCGATCAGCGTCTTGCAGGTCGAACCCTCGATGTGCCACCAGCCTTCCGTCACCCAGCCGGCCTTGGAGCGATAGCCGATGCCGACACCAACAAGGCTTTGCGTGGCGTTGCAGACACGAAAATCGGCATGCGCTGGCGTCGCCGAAACTGCGGCCACCGCGATAAAACCGGACAGAGCGCAAAGTGCGGTCACCAATTGGTGAGCGCGCCGCCGCCAGGCGAATTTCATTATGACGTCCCTTATGCGCAAAATCAGCATTGCTGTGCCCTTTTCGGCAAGTTGCGTGCCCATGTCAACGCGATCCCTTGCCAATCCTAATCGATTAATGCCGCGTCGCGTGCGATGGGCGCCCGACACGAATTTCATTAGCCTGGAGAATGGCCAAACAACGGCGTTGCGCCAAGGGGCGCTTCATGGAAAGACAAGCCATCCCTCGTTCGCAATGGCTTTGCCGCCCCATGACCCGATCCGCTGTCTTTGCCCCTTTCGAACTCATTGAAGGCGACCGTAAACGCGGCATCGTGCTACTGGCTGACCATGCGCACCGGGAACTGCCTGAGGAGTATGGCGATCTAGGGCTGCCCGCTGCCGAGTTCGAGCGCCACATCGCCTACGATATCGGCGTCGAGATGGTGACGCGGAAGCTGGCAGAGCTGCTCGGCGCGCCTGCTGTAATGGCTCGATTTTCGCGCCTGCTGATCGATCCGAACCGGGGCGAGGATGATCCGACGCTGATTCGGCAGCTCTATGACGGCACGATTGTTCCCGCCAATTACCCGATGAGTGACCAAGAGCGCGAAAAGCGGCTCGATCGCTTTTATCGCCCTTATCATGATGTGGTTGCCGCGCTCGTGGCTTCTGTCGCGCATGATGCAAAGCGCGCCCCGCTCGTCTTTTCGGTGCACTCTTTCACGCCGGTGATGCAGGGGCGGCCACGTCCCTGGCATGTCGGTGTGTTGTGGGATCTCGACGACCGCGTGCCAAAGCCGCTGATGGAGATGCTGGCTGACGATAAAGCTTTGATTGTCGGTGACAATGAGCCCTATGACGGCGCACTGCACGGCGACACCATGTATCGCCATGCGATTGTGCATGGATTTCCACACGCGCTGATCGAGATACGCCAGGATCTGATTGGCGACGTGAAAAATGCCGACGCTTGGGCGCACCGGCTGGCACCGATCATTGAAGCGATCAATCAGGGACCCGATATTAAGCAGGTCAGGCAGTATGGCTCGCGCACCGGGCCACTTTAATCGGAGGCGCATGATGATCGATCTCAGCGAACAGCAGCAACGTGATTTCGAGGCAGCGGCGTTTCGGCGGCTGGTTGCCCATATGCGCGAACGCAGCGATGTTCAGAACATCGAGCTGATGAACATGGCGGGATTTTGCCGCAACTGCCTGGCCAACTGGTACCGTGACGCTGCCGAGGGGGAGGGCGTGGCGCTGACCAAGGAGGATGCACGCGAGATCATCTACGGCATGCCCTATGGTGAATGGCAGGCGGCGAACCAGACTGAAGTGTCCGACATCACCAAAACCACGTTCGCCTTGACCCGGCCCAAAGACCACTGACAGAAGCGCCGATTCAAGGCTTGACCCGTCTTCGGCTCTCAGGCATCGAACCGCCGACCCGCCGCTTCTACCGAGTCGTGGCTTTGAACATTTCCGGAGACAGACATGGCCGACGACATCACTGAAACCAGCCAGACCGTTGCTGCAGGCCAGTTGCGCGCCTTCATCGAGCGTGTCGAGCGGCTGGAAGAAGAAAAGAAGACGATTGCCGACGACATCAAGGAAGTGTTCGCCGAGATGAAGGGCACCGGCTTTGATACCAAAGCTGTGCGTACCATCATCCGGTTGCGCAAGCAGGACCATGCAGAGCGCCAAGAAGCCGAGGCAATCCTCGATCTCTACATGGCCGCTCTCGGAATGGAATAGCGGCTTCCAGCCGGACGCCGCATCACGGCCTGAGACGGGCCGCAGGAGAGAAGCGCAGGCATGCCTCAGGCAGCCAAAGCCGAACCTGGTTTCCTCATGGCGCGCTGGCGAGGCCTTGTGCCCCTCGACCGGCTTTTCTGGCGCGACATGCTGTTGATCGGCAGCGCGCTCAACGCCGTAGCCTCCGTGGTAGCGCTGTTGATGCTGGAGGCGAAGCTACCGCTTGCAGCCGTGTTGGCTGTGCACTTCGCGCCGCTTGTCAGTAATATTTTCCTGTTTTTCGCAGTCTGGAAGACAGCTGCCGCACAGCCCGGCCCGCTGGCATTGATGGCGCAGATTGTCGCCGCTATCTGGTTGGTTGTTGCTACGGTTGTCTAGTCAGTGGCCCCGTGACAATTCGCGGATCGCCCCGTCGATGCCTGACAGCGTCAGCGGATACATCCGTTCCGCAAAAAGCTGGCGGATCATGCCGATCGAATGGGTGTAGCCCCAGTGCTTTTGCGCAATCGGATTGATCCAGACAGTGCTCGGCCATTGCTGGTGCACACGGCTCAGCCATTGAGCGCCGGACTCTGCGTTGTGATGCTCAACCGAGCCGCCTGGGTGAGCGATTTCATAGGGGCTCATCGACGCATCGCCAACGAAGATGACTTTGTAATCATGGCCGTATTTGTGCAGCACATCAAAGGTGGCCATGGTTTCCGCGTGGCGGCGGTTGTTGTCTTTCCAGACGCGTTCATAGAGGCAGTTGTGGAAGTAGAAATATTCGAGGTGGCGAAACTCGGTTCGGGCCGCTGAAAACAGCTCTTCCACGACCTTGACGTGGTCATCCATCGAGCCCCCGACATCGAAAAACATTAGCAGCTTTACCGCATTGCGGCGTTCTGGACGCGTCTTGACGTCGAGATAGCCGTGTTCAGCGGTAGAATGAATGGTGCCTGGCAGGTCGAATTCATCCTCCGCTCCTTCGCGCACCCAGCGCCGCAGCCGCTTCATGGCCACCTTGATGTTGCGGGTGCCCAGTTCGACGGAATCGTCGAAATTGCGGAAGTCACGACGGTCCCAGACCTTTACCGCTCGGCGGTGGCGGCTTTCCTGCTGGCCGATCCGCACCCCTTCCGGGTTGTAGCCATAAGCGCCGAATGGCGAGGTGCCGGCAGTGCCGATCCATTTGGAGCCGCCCTGATGGCGCCCCTTCTGCTCTTCAAGGCGCTGCTTCAGCGTTTCCATCAGCTTTTCAAAGCCGCCAAGCGCCTCGACCAGTTGCTTTTCCTCTTCGCTCAGATGTCTTTCGGCAAGCCGCCGCAACCAGTCATCCGGCAACTCAGTCGGCGCGATGCCCGACTCTCCCGAGATTGTCTCGACGCCTTTGAAAAAATGGGAAAACACTTGGTCGAAACGATCGATATGGCGCTCGTCTTTCACCAGAGCGGCGCGGGCGAGATAGTAGAAGGCCTCGACGTCGAAAGTGACCAAACCTGCCTCCATGCCTTCCAGCAAGGTCAGATATTCGCGCAGCGACACGGGCACGCGGGCCGCTTTGAGATCAAGAAAGAAGGGCAGGAACATGTTTCATTTTTGCCCCCCAATGCGCGCCGATGCAAGCGCAGCGTCAGCGCGGCACGTCATCGCACATCAGATATGCTTAAAATTTGATTCAGTCTTTCTTGGTAATTTATCGTTAGCAATTGCATTCGGGTCCGATGCCGCCGTTTGCCGGCTATTGTGTGTGTTGTGTTTGTGTGCGGGTGCTTATGCGTTCTCCAGCAGTTTTTGCCGTTCTCTCCGCGTGCCTTGTGCTCAGCGGGTGCACATCCAGTGGCGTGGATGCACTTGATGTCGGACGGCCATCGATGGAGATCACGAGCTCGGTCAGCAGGCCCAATGCGCCTACACCCCCGGTAGCAGTCGGTACACGTGAAGACCCGGTGGAGGAGCTGGCGCTTGTCGCTGCGCCTAGGGCCATGGTGATGATGCCAACGCCCGACCTTAAACCAGAAAGCGCCTCGCCGCGCGCAAGCCCAGCCGTGCTGCGCGCACCTGAAACTCGGCGCAGGATCAACCCGCAGCGTTTCAGCGACGCCAAGCCGATCAATTTCGGCAAGGCAAAGCCGCAGTCGCTTGCCGTCCACGGGGTCGATGTCTCGCGTTGGCAGGGCAATATCGACTGGGCGAAGCTCAGGAGCCAGGGTGCGAATTTTGTCTATATCAAAGCCACTGATGGCGGTGACCACCTCGACCCGATGTTCAAGAAGAACTGGAAGGGTGCTGCCGACGCCGGATTGAAGCGCGGGGCCTATCATTTCTTCTACTGGTGCCGGGTGGCCAGCGAGCAGGCCGACTGGTTTATCCGCAACGTACCGAAGGTGCCCGGCGCACTGCCGCCGGTCATTGATGTGGAGTGGAACGGTGAGTCCAGGAACTGCCGCAAACGCCCCTCGCGTGAGCGCGTGCTGGAAAAGATGCAGGTCTTCATGGACCGGCTCGAGCAGCACTATGGCCAGCGGCCGATCATCTATACGGCACCCGATTTTTACGCCGATAATCTGCAAGGCGCCTTCAAGAACTACCCGTTCTGGCTCCGCGCGGTGGCTGAGCACCCTTCAAAGGTCTATCCGGGCCGCGATTGGGTGTTCTGGCAGTATTCCGGCTCCGGCCTCGCGCAGGGCCTGAACGAAAAGATCGATCTCAATGTATTCCACGGCAGCGAAGATGCCTGGCACAAATGGGTGTCGCGGCACGCCAGCTGATTGCGGTTCACAGCAGATCGTATTCGATGAAGCCCGTGCGCCTGGCGACGCGGTCATAGAGCTTGCGCGCCGTCGCATTGGTTTCGTTGGTCATCCAGTAGACGTTCTTCACTCCGAGCTTGCCAGCCTCATCGCGCACCGCCTCGATGAGCGCCGAGCCGATGCCGGTGCCCCGTGCTTCGGCGCTGGTGTAGAGGTCCTGAAGGTAGCAGTTGTTGACCAATGACCAGCAACTGCGGTGGTAGAGATAATGGACGAGCCCGGCGGGAACATCGTCGTTAAGCGCCAGAAATCCCTTCGGTTCAAACTCGCCCT
Organism: Mesorhizobium sp. NBSH29; assembly: GCF_015500055.1. Taxonomy (NCBI): domain Bacteria; kingdom Pseudomonadati; phylum Pseudomonadota; class Alphaproteobacteria; order Hyphomicrobiales; family Phyllobacteriaceae; genus Mesorhizobium; species Mesorhizobium sp. NBSH29. Next base: position 614,831 of record NZ_CP045492.1, on the reverse strand, counting down.
CGGTAAACAGACGCTTCCAGGTGCGCTTGTAGACATCTTCAGAAACGGTTGCCTCATAGAAGGTCAGGTAGTCGGTCCACAGGCGACGCCAGTCGTCATGGTCGGACTTTTGCAGCGGGCGAATGGTGATCATCAAGTTGCTCCCATTTTCCCAGCATTTTGCCGGGCTATGGGGCCGGGCCAAGGGCCAGCCCGGCTAAACCACTATCCCTGACGGCGCGCCATGAAGGCCAGCCTCTCGAACAGGTGAACGTCCTGCTCGTTCTTTAACAGCGCACCGTGGAGCCTGGGCAAAGCGTTTTTTGTATCGCCGCGCAGGTCCTCCGGCTTGATGTCGTCCGCGACCAAAAGGCGAATCCAGTCCAGCGCCTCGGAGGTCGAAGGCTTTTTCTTCAGGCCCGGCATGTCGCGTAGTTCGTAGAACTGGGTGAGGGCGGCGCGCACAAGGTCTTGTTTGATGCCGGGATAATGGACATCAACGATCTTCTGCAGCGTCTCGATTTCAGGAAAGCGAATATAGTGGAAAAAGCAGCGGCGCAGGAATGCGTCGGGCAACTCCTTCTCATTGTTTGAGGTGATGATGACAATCGGCCGCTCAACCGCACGAATGGTTTCGCCGGTCTCGTAGACATAGAACTCCATCCGGTCGAGTTCCTGCAGAAGGTCGTTGGGAAACTCGATATCGGCCTTATCGATCTCGTCGATCAACAGCACGATCTTGCGGCCAGCGGTGAAGGCCTCCCACAATTTGCCGGGTTTGATGTAGTTTTTGATATCATTGAAACGGTCGTCGCCCAGTTGCGAATCGCGCAGACGTGAGACGGCGTCATATTCGTACAAGCCCTGCTGCGCGCGGGTGGTGGATTTGACATTCCACTCCATGAGGTCGAGATTCAGCGCCGAGGCTACCTGCCGCGCCAGTTCGGTCTTGCCGGTGCCGGGCTCGCCCTTCACCAGCAGGGGCCGCTGCAACGCGATTGCTGCATTGACGGCCACCATCAGATCCTTGTCGGCGACATAAGACGCCGTTCCTTCAAAACGCATGCAAGACTTCCTCTGTTGTTGCTCAAACCGTAAGGATTGGAAGATGGTGGTGCAAGCTTTTGCCGGGAGACCTGAAACAGTTTCCGTGTCCAAACCGTAGCTTGGGGACAAACAGGACGTATCAATGATGCAAGAAAAACGCGCCCTGCAGGCGATTGTCTCCGTGCTGGCCGCAGTTCCGGTGATGGCCGGGCTTGCAGGAGTAGTGATGGGCCCAGCGTTCCTGAAGACGCCGCAGCCTTGGCCAGCCGATCTCGACAGCCACTTTCGCTTTCTGTCAGGCGTTTTCCTGGCGGTGGGGGTTGCCTGGTACAGTTGTGTTCCGCACATCGAAACGAGGACGAATCGCGTTCGGCTGCTGGGTGCGATAACGGTGTCAGGCGGTGCGGCGCGGCTGGTTTCGCTGGTGCTCGCAGGCGCGCCCTCAGCCGGGCACATCTACGGGCTAGCGGCGGAACTTATCGCAGTGCCGCTGCTTATTTTGTGGCAGCGCAGAATTGCGCGCTCGGCGTAACGAATTATATGGCGCTGCCTCAAGCGCGGACCTATATTGCAAATGCGGTCTGCGCTTCCCGGCAGGAGATTCAAATTCCCCGGGGCCTTATTGATCCCTAGGGAGCTGTCCCTGGAAAGACTCGTGGGTTTTTCTATATGGCGCCCACCTACTTTGTAGGTTCCCGGGATCGTTTTCTTCACCGGTTGGGTGGATCGCACTTTTGACTGTTGTCTGCTGGATTGGCCAACTGGCGTTTTGGCCGCACACGCCGCATAAAGTGGCATGACTGATCGCCGTCCACTCAAACAGATTTTGCGCAAGGAAGCGCTTGCACGTCGCGACGGACTTGATCCGTTCTGGCGGGTCGAGGCTGCGCTTGAAATGGCGGAGCGTGCCGCCGAACATGTTGAGTTCGTGCCGGGCACCGTCGTTTCAGGGTTCTGGCCCATTCGCACCGAAGTCGATGTGCGGCCCTTAATGTTTGCACTGCGCGAAAAGGGAGCGCGGCTCTGCCTGCCGGCCATTCTCGACAAGACAACGATCACTTTTCGCGAGCTGGTGCGGGGGGCTGCGCTGGTGGAGATGGGGTTCGGCACCGCTGGACCAGGGGCAGACGCTGCGGTGATTGATCCCGAGATCATGCTGGTGCCGCTCGCCGCTTTTGACAGCCGGGGGCATCGGATAGGCTACGGTGCCGGCTTTTATGATCGGGCGATTGCAAAGCTGATCGAGGCGGGCAGGTCGCCAAGGCTGATCGGCGTCGCGTTCGACTGCCAGCAGGTTGAGGCTGTTCCCGACGAGCCGCACGACATCGTTCTCAGCGAAATTCTGACCGAATCCGGGTTGCACCGGTTCAGCGTTTAATCCGGCGAGGCTTGACGGATTTCCCGGAAGGCTGAAAAGACTAGGTTTCAAACGTATGGGACATCCATGAGACTTCTTTTTCTGGGCGATATGGTCGGGCGAACCGGCAGAACTGCAGTGTGGGAAAGGCTTCCCGGTCTGATCTCGGACTTCAAGCTGGATTTCGTCATCGTCAATGGCGAGAACGCGGCTGGCGGCTTTGGCATCACCGAAGACATTTTTCATGACACGATTGCAGCCGGCGCTGATGTTGTCACCACCGGCAACCATGTCTGGGACCAGCGCGAGGCACTGAACTTTGCGCCGCGCGAGGACCGGTTCTTGCGGCCTTCCAATTTTCCCAAGGGCACGCCGGGTCGCGGCTCGGGCGTTTACATTGCCCGCAATGGCGCACGTGTGATGGTGTCCAACATTATGGGCCGGATATTCATGCATCCCGAGCTTGATGATCCGTTCCAGGCCGGCGAGCGCGAACTGGCCGCTTGTCCGCTGGGTGAGCAGGCGGATGCGGTGGTGATCGATTTTCACGCCGAGGCCACCTCGGAGAAAATGTGCTTTGCACATTTTGTCGACGGTCGCGCCAGCCTCGTGGTGGGGACTCATACGCACCAGCCGACTGCAGATCACCAGATCCTCAATGGCGGCACTGCCTACATGACCGATGCCGGCATGTGTGGTGATTATGATTCATCGCTCGGAATGGACAAGGAAGAGCCGCTCAACCGGTTCATGTCGAAAGTGGCCAAGGGGCGGTTTGAGGCCGCGACCGGTCCCGCGACAATCTGCGGTGTCGGTGTGGATATTTCGGATGCCACCGGTCTGGCCGAGCGCATCGCGCCGCTCAGGCTGGGGCCCCGTCTCGAGGAAACAATGCCGGCGTTCTGGTCATAGGATGTAGGAATAACAGCCGCATCATGGCACCGTGCCCTTGAGTCATATTGAAGGGTGGCCAGGCATGACCTATCTGCCGGCGGATCATGCAGCGGACCGCTGACAGAGTAATCGAGGGGATACCATATGCCGATCATCGAGTTTTTCGCGCCCTATTTCGCTTTTACCAGCGATCCCACCGCCTGGGTGGCGCTGTTGACGCTGATCGCGCTTGAAGTAGTCCTCGGTATCGACAATCTGATTTTCATCTCCATCCTCACCAACAAGTTGCCAAAAGAACAGCAGGTGCCCGCACGGCGGCTTGGCATCGGCGCGGCCTTAATCATGCGACTTCTTCTGCTGGCGACGATATCCATCATCGTCGGGCTCACCGCTCCGGTGTTCACGCTGTTTGATCACCCGTTCTCCTGGCGAGACCTGATCCTGATCTCGGGCGGACTGTTTCTGGTGTGGAAGGCGACCAAAGAAATCCACCACACGGTCGATCCCGACGATCACAAGGACACGATGGTCGGGCGCACGATTTCGATGTCTCTGGGAGCAGCGATCTTCCAGATCTTGTTACTTGATCTGGTGTTCTCGATCGATTCCATCGTCACGGCTGTCGGCATGACCGATGAAATCGCCATCATGTATATCGCGGTGATCGTTGCTGTCTCGGTGATGCTCCTGGCCGCCACGCCGCTCGCAAATTTCATCGAACGCAATCCCACCATCGTGATGCTGGCGCTTGGCTTCCTGTTGATGATCGGCATGACGCTGATTGCCGAAGGCATGGGCTACCATGTGCCCAAAGGCTATATTTATGCAGCCATGGGCTTCTCAGCGCTGGTCGAGGGGCTCAACATGCTGGCGCGCAAGCGCAAGTGATTGAACCAAGGGACGTGCGCCGGAGGCAGCGCGCGTCCCTTGTTCCAGCATCCGGCTGGACCTTTGCCGGCGATTTATTTATATAGCCCGCCATTCCCGCAGTCCGATTTCAGGTTACAGGGGCGTTATGGCCGGCCATTCACAATTCAAGAACATCATGCACCGCAAGGGACGGCAGGATGCCGTTCGCTCCAAGATGTTTTCCAAGCTTGCGCGCGAAATCACCGTTGCTGCCAAATCAGGAGCGCCTGACCCGGGTATGAACCCGCGTCTCAGGCTGGCTGTGCAGAACGCCAAGGCGGTCTCGATGCCGAAGGACAACATCGCGCGCGCGATCTCCAAGGCCTCGATGGGTGATGCCGAGAACTATGAGGAAGTGCGCTATGAGGGCTATGGCCCGGGCGGCGTCGCGCTCATCGTGGAAGCGCTCACCGACAACCGTAATCGCTCAGCCTCGAATGTTCGGGCGGCCTTTACCAAGGCTGGTGGCGCGATGGGTGAAACCGGATCGGTTTCGTTTATGTGGGATCGGGTGGGCGAAATTTCCTATCCAGCCAGCGCTGGCACCGCCGATGCCGTGATGGAAGCGGCGATTGAAGCTGGTGCCGACGATGTCCAGTCGGACGACGAAGGCCACACGATCATTTGTTCCTTCGAAGGACTTGGCGATGTTTCCAAGGCTCTGGAGGCAGCGCTTGGTGAAGCTTTGTCCGTCAAGATCATCTGGCAGCCGCAGAACAACATTCCAGTTGACGAGGAGCGCGCGCAATCGCTGATGAAGCTGGTCGCCACGCTTGAAGATGACGACGATGTGCAGAGCGTCTACGCCAATTTCGAGGTCGACGACGAGACCATGGCAAAGCTCAGCGCCGCATGAGTGCGGGTTCGGAGGGCCTGCCGGTCATCCGGATCACCTACTGCACCAAATGCATGTGGCTTTTGCGCGCCGGCTGGATGGCGCAGGAGCTGCTTTCGACTTTTGGTCCCGAACTGGGCGCGGTGACGCTGATCCCCGATGCCTCGGGCGGGCTGTTTTCTATCACCTGCAACGACATTCTGATCTGGGACCGCAAGCGCGACGGCGGATTTCCAGATGCCGCGCAGCTCAAGCAGCTGGTGCGCGACGTGATTGCACCGGCGCGGGATCTGGGACACTCGGATCGCAAGTCGACATAACGTACCCGGGAGATAAAAAAACCCGCCAGATCGGCGGGTTTTTTTACACTGCATTAGATCAGAGGCTCAGCCGAGGGTGAGGCCTTCGTAGCGCTTCTTGAACTTGGAGAGACGGCCGCCACGGTCGAGCAGGTTCTGATGACCGCCGGTCCAGGCTGGATGCGTGGAAGGATCGATGTCGAGGTTCATCGTGTCGCCTTCTTTGCCCCAGGTGGAGCGGGTCTCATATTCGGTACCATTGGTCATGACGACCTTGATGGTATGGTAATCTGGATGGATATCGGTTTTCATCGGTCTGGTCCTGAAACTGTTGGATGGCTGCCGGGCTTGCGCCTGCGGCGATGTCACCCACTCTCAAAACTTGAAGCCGTGCCTCGAGGGAGATACGGCTTCAAAATCGGTCGGCTGGCCTATACAGCAGCCGCAAATGAAGCACAAGGCCGCCAGCACATTTCGCCAGCGCGGCAAGCAGGGAAGCCCCCATGGCAGATGCCAACCGGCCGGACACTGGCCAGCGCTCGCTCCGACCGCTGCAACGGCTCGTGCCCTATGTGCTGCGCTACAAGCGCATGGTCGCCTTTGCAATCTTCTTTCTCAGCCTTGCGGCGGCCACGACGCTGACGCTGCCATTGGCCGTGCGGCGGATGATCGATCACGGCTTCAGTGGCTCGGACAGCCATTTCATAGCGCAATATTTTGCCATGCTCGTGGTGATGGCCGCAGTGTTGGCGGTCGCGTCTGCTGGTCGCTATTATTTTGTCATTACGCTGGGCGAACGCGTGGTGGCGGATCTGCGCCGCGATGTGTTTGCCCATGTGACCCGATTGTCGCCGGCCTTTTTTGACCGATCGCAGTCGGGCGAGATCGTGTCGCGACTGACTGCGGATGCGACGCAGATCAAGTCAGCCGTTGGCGCAACGGCCTCGGTGGCGCTGCGCAATATCATTCTGGGGTTTGGCGCCGTTGGCATGATGGTGGTGACCAGCCCTAAACTGTCAGGTCTGGTGATTGCTGCCATTCCGGTCATCATCCTGCCACTGGTGGCTTTCGGGCGCTCGGTGCGCAAGCGCTCGCGGGCCGCGCAGGATACTCTAGCGCAAGCAGCTGCCTATGCCAGCGAGCAGATCGGTTCGGTGCGCACGCTACAGGCCTTTACCAACGAAAAGATGGTGACTGCCCGCTTTGGCGCTGCTGTTGACGATGCCTTTGAGGCGGCGCGCCAGTCGGTTTTCGCTCGGTCCTTTCTTACTTTCTTTGCAATCTTCACCATTTTTTCCTCAGTCGTGGCGGTGCTCTGGTTCGGGTCGCGGGATGTGCTGGCTGGTACGCTGTCGCCGGGAACACTGGGCCAGTTCCTGCTCTATTCGGTGTTTGCGGCCGGGGCGCTCGGCGCGCTGTCCGAGGTTTGGGGTGAGCTTAGCCAGGCGGCGGGTGCCGCCGAGCGGCTGAGTGAATTGCTGCAGGAGGAACCGGCGATTGCCGCTCCGGTCCATCCCGTTGCGCTGCCCGAGCCCGCCCGCGGTGCGGTCGCGTTTGAAAACGTCTCATTCTCCTATCCAGTCAGGCCGGACCGGGCGGCGGTCGAGGGGCTGAGTTTTTCAGTCAATCCGGGCGAAACGGTTGCCATCGTCGGACCCTCGGGTGCCGGCAAGAGCACGATCTTCTCGCTTCTTCTGCGCTACTACGATCCAGAGTCGGGCAAGGTCATGCTCGATGGCGTGGATATTCGAAAAGCCGACCCGGAAGCGGTGCGCGGACGGATCGCGATCGTGCCGCAGGATGTCACCATCTTTGCCGCCACCGCTGCCGAAAATATCGGCTTCGGTCGTCCGGGCGCGACGCAGGCCGAGATCGAGACGGCGGCGAGGGACGCGCTCGCCGACGAGTTCATTCTGCGACTGAGCGACGGCTACGCCACTCAGGTCGGCGAGAAGGGGGTTACCCTCTCCGGCGGCCAGCGCCAGCGCGTTGCCATTGCGCGGGCTATCCTGCGCAATGCGCCACTGCTGCTTCTGGATGAGGCGACTTCCGCGCTCGACGCCGAAAGCGAGACACTGGTGCAAAAGGCGCTCGAACGGCTGATGGGCGCGCGCACTACCATCGTCATCGCCCACAGGCTTGCGACGGTGCTTAAGGCTGACCGGATACTGGTGCTGGACGATGGCCGCATTGTCGAGGAAGGCACGCATGCGAGCCTCGTCAAAAAGGGTGGCACCTACGCGCGCCTCGCCAAGCTGCAATTTCATTCCGGTGCTGAAGCGTTTCGCGGCGCAGCCGAGTAGTCAGGCGACTTGTCTTGAAATCTCACTGAGGCACTTCAAAGCTCCGATGTCATTTCGATCGTTTTTCCTTCGCGAAAAACATAGCTGGAGAGTGAGCGTTCGTAAGTCGAGCCAAGTATCTCGAACCTAGCCATATCAATCAGGGCTCTGACCGGCGCGATAGGAAGGCCCAATCGGCCCAGATCGCGGCACGGTGTCAAACCTTTGTGAAAGTGGCGCTAGAGTATATCGGCATGCCGCGAAAGCGTTGCTGCAGCGCTGACCAAGGCAGAAACGTAGGCCGCGTGGTTTTTGACCCCGTCCCCTTCGGGTGCAACGAGGCAGAGCGTCGCAAAGCAGCGTCCATCGGGTCGCCGCACCGGCGCTGCGAAACAATGGGTGAAGGTATCGGTGACGCTTGGCTGGGAAAAGTAGCCACTTTTCGCGCTTGCATGCACCTGGTTCAGAAACGTCGTGGTATCCAGAAGCGTTCCGTCGGGCATGATGAAGTCATCGGCCGGTATGAAGTCGATGATTTCATCATTGCTCATGTGCTCCACAAGCAGGCGGCCAGAGGCGGTCCACGGAATTGGCAGTCGTTCCCTGATGTTTGAGGAGATACGAAACGGTCTCGCGCCTTCAACCATTTGCGCAACCGTATATTTATTGCCATCGAGCATACACAGCTGTGCAGTCTCACGCGTTTCGGTGGCCAGCGCGTTGAGCAGCTTTTTAGCTTCGCTTCCGATGTCGAAATGCTCGGCATAGGCGTTGCCGAGAAAGTAGAGTCGGCGCCCAAGGTAAACCTCGCCTGCTGTGGCCCGTTCGAGCAAGCCGTTTTCCAGCAGTATGCTGACCAACTCATAAACGGTCGAACGAGGAGCACCGATCGCCACGGCTATTTCGTTGGGGTTGGCCGGTCGGAGCGACAACCTGAGGAACTCAAGAATGTCGACAGCGCGATCAAGACCACGCGCGCGACTTCCCTTTTCTGTATTCTTAGTGAGCATTGGTCCACCCTACACAGCAGGGGTGAATATTACACCTGCCAAAACGGCATCATCCCTCGGCGCGCTTATAGGCCACGCAATCGATCTCAACTTTACAGTCGATCATCATATGCGACTGGACACACGCGCGGGCCGGGGGGGCGGCGCCGAAGTACTCAGCGTAAATCTTGTTAAACGTCCAGAAGTCGCGTGGGTCGTCGAGCCAGACGCCGCAACGTACGACATGCTCGAGGCCGTAGCCCGCTTCCTCAAGAATGGCGATCACGTTCTGGATGGTCTTGTGGATCTCGGGAATCAATCCGCCGGATATGACCTCGCCGTTCTCCATCCCCACCTGTCCGGACACGAACAGCCAGCCGTCAGCTGCAACCGCGCGTGCGAAGGGAAGCGGTTGCCCGCCTGCGCCTTTGCCACCAGTGCCATATCTTATAATGCTCATGATGTTCCTACCGTCTTAGCGGAATGTGGATGATTTCAAAAATTCGGCGAGTCGCTCGGTCTTCGGGTTGTTAAACATTTCGCGGGGATTGCCCTGTTCGCCGATCCGTCCACCATTCATAAAGATTACCCGGCCTGCCACCTCATATGCAAAGCGCATTTCGTGCGTGACGAGCAGCATTGTCATGCCTTCGTTCGCCAAATCCTTGATGACCTGGAGCACCTCGTTGACCAGTTCGGGATCGAGCGCCGATGTCACCTCGTCGAACAGCATCAAGCGCGGCTGCATGGCGATAGCGCGGGCGATGGCGACGCGCTGCTGCTGGCCACCCGAAAGCTGCGCCGGATAGTGACCCTTACGGTCGAGCATACCGACGCGATCGAGCCATTTCTCAGCGATCGCCACCGCATCAGCGCGCGCAAGCCTTTTTACCTTGATTAATCCCAGCGTCACGTTGTCAAGCGCGGTCAAATGAGGGAACAGGTTGAACTGCTGGAACACCATGCCGGTGAGCGCGCGCTGCCGCGATATCTCCCGCTCTGACCGCCTCCGCCGTTGGCCAGCTACTTCATTGTAGCCGATGAACTCTCCGCCGAGTTCAATGGTGCCAGAGTGGAACTCCTCCAACATATTGATGCACCGCAGCAAGGTGGTCTTGCCGGACCCCGACGACCCGACGATGCAAACGACGTCGCCCTGCTCCATCTCAACATCGACACCCTTTAGTACCTCGGTATTGCCGTAGCTTTTGTGGAGGGCCGCAATCGAAAGCAAGGACATTAACGCACACCCATGGCGAGGCGCTTCTCGGCGAGTTTTCCAACTCGTTCGATAGCGAAATTGACAAGGAAATAGATAAAGCCGGCAAGGAAATAGAACGGCAGGCCCATCTGGCTGCGCGCTATGACCTCCTGCGTCGACAGAAGCAATTCGGCGACGCCGATGATGGAAAGCAACGTCGAGGCCTTGACGATCTCGACCGCAGTGTTAACCCACGCAGGGAGCGCTATACGCGCGGCCTGCGGCAAGAGCACATAAGTAAAGCTCTGACCGAACGTCAAACCAACAGCCTTGGCTGCTTCCGTCTGGCCGCGCGGGATCGCCGAGAGCGCGCCGCGAATGATCTCTCCCACATGGCTCGAGCAAAACACAGCAAGCGCGAGTATGCCCGCCTGGAAAGCGTCGAGCTTCCAGCCCAGCGAACCCAGGATATAAAAACTCGCTAGGATCAGGACGAGCACCGGCGTGCCGCGGACAAAGTCTACGTACATACGAACCAGCCAGTTGAGCGGCCCGCGCGCATAACTCAGCACGAGCCCAACAAAAACTCCTATGACCGATCCAGCTAGCACTGCCAGCGCCGAAATAAACACGGTCATAGCGAGGCCGCCGAGCAAGGCGTAACGTGCGGTCCAGAGGATGGTGAGGAAAGTATCCATGGCTATTTCGGTATCGCCAGTCGTTTCTCAGCCAGCCGCAACAGCGAGACGAGCAGAACACAGGTCGCGACATAGAAGATGCTCGCGATCAACCAAGTCTCGATGACGCGGAAGCTCTCATTGTTGATTTTTCTCGCGTAGTAGGTCAGCTCCGGCACCGCGATCGCCGCAGCGAGCGAGGTGTCCTTGAACAGAGAGATGAAGGTACTCGAAAGCGACGGGAGAGCCGTTCTGAGCATAACAGGGATAACGATGTTGAGCCGGATCTGAGATCGCGTCAGACCAATGGCCAATCCGGCTTCGCTCAATCCCGGCGGCACAGCCGACAACGCGCCACGAAAAACTTCGGCGAGATAAGCGCCAGCATAAAGCGACAATGCCGCGATGAAGCTTTCAAGCTTGCCAAGGCGGATGCCGAGCTGGGGCATCGCGAAATAGGTGAAAAGGATCAACACAAGGAGCGGCGTGTTGCGAAAGATGCTTACATAACTTGCTGCAAGCGGCCGTGCCGGCGATCTCGACGTCAACACAAAGGCCATCACGAGGCCTATGGCGACGCCGATAAGGATCGATGCGAGGGCCAGCAGCAGGCCCATACCCAATCCCGCCCAGAGCAGGTCGATGTCACGCCAGACAGCTGCGAAATTGAGTGTGTAGCCCAAGGCCCGCCCCCAGTTGTCAGAGCATCGCTCCGACAAATGCTCTAATTATTGAAATTCGACCGGGAAACCGATCTTCGGCGGCGCAACGTCGACACCAAACCACTTTTTGAACGAAGCTGCATAAGTGTTGAACTCGACGCCGGTCATGGCTTCATGAAGTGCGGTGTTCACAAAGTTCAGCCACTCTTGGTCTCCGCGCTTGACCGCGCAGGCATAGGTCTGAGGGCTCCAGCCATGACCGCCATCCTTGTATTTGCCCTGCTGCTGCAGCAGCAGCCAAGCAATTGAGGACTGGTCGGTGGCAACGGCATCGGCCCGGCCGGCATCGAGCGCTTGGTAGAGCAGGTCCTGCGCATCATATTGGTCAACCTTGGCTTCGGGCAGTGCCTGATGGACGAGGTCCTCGGCATAAACATTCTGCAACACGGCGATGGTGACCGCCGATCCGGCAGCCTTCAATGCAGCATAATCGGCATAAGATGAACCTGCTTGCAGCATGAGACCAACCCCTTCGCGATAGTAGGGGATGCTCACGGCGACCTGCTGTGCGCGGGCGGCAGTAACCGTCATAAACTGGCAGGTGATGTCGACTTTGTCGGTCAACACGTTCGGGATACGGGCGTCTGACGCCTGCAGCACAAATTCAATTTTCTCAGCGTCATCGAAGAGGCCTTTGGCGACGATCTTAGCGATGTCGATGTCAAAGCCTTGAAGGACATCCGCCTCGGATTTGAAGTGCCACGGCGCGTTTGTGGACCCGGTACCTACGATCAGATGGCCGCGCGCCAGAACCTCATCCAGCTTACTTTGCGCGTGTGCGATAGCCGGTATGGCGGACAGCAGCAGCGCCACCCCTAAAGATCTCGAGATGATTGATGAAAATTTCATTCCTCTAAACCCCCTAAAAAGTGATGTCCGGTATTTGGTACATGTGTATAATATACCGGATTGCCTGGCCATAGACTGTCATCGCTGCAATGTTGTCAAGACCGAAAACAACTTCGCCTTGTTGCGCCGATAAAGGTTTCCGCCCGGCGGCATGATCGCCATCTACTTGGTATTGGCCGGGAAAATGCTGAGGAAATTGAGCGAATTCAATCGGTTGCGAGAGCCCATTTCGGGCGACATGAGAGCAACCGGTCACAATGGCTGCGGCATGATTTGAGTTCGCTTCGATATTTTTTCGGCCCATCGGGGTAGCCTGAATAGGTGCCCCGCAGGCCAATTCATCGCCACCCCCGCTGCGGACCGTCGATCCGTCAGTTGATTTACAGGCGGAATTTGCCGTGCTGCGCCCTGCGAACCCAACGGTAATTTACTCGCAAATTCCAGGCAGATTGGATGCGACCAATTGGCAATTTAGCTTCCAGATCCTATCATTCAAGCAGTGCCGGCGCGGAATCAGCTGTCGCTGAAATCAGCAAGGCTGGCGGAAAAGCTTCGCCCTCCAGGGTGGCCTGGCAAATCCTGCTGATGGCAAAGCGCTGGTCGCCGAAACGGTTCGCCGCGTATGCTGTTCACGCAAGCTTGCGGAGCGGCTCGCCCGCGTTGTAGCAGGTGACGAAGGTTAAGCGCCGTAGCGGGCTCTTAGATGGTTGGTGAAGTAGATCGCGTTCAGGCTTTCGCCGGTGGCGCTTTCAAGTAATGCCGGTGTTGAGGCAGATGAGCCCTTGGCCCAGATGTTTTGCCGGCGCCAAGTGTTGATAGGTTCGAAATTTCCGGCGGCGAGATCGGTGTTGGCAGTCGGGTGCTGGCGTTCAAAAGCTGCCCATTGCTGGGCTGCCATCATGGCGCCGAGCGTGTAGGACGGAAAATAGCCGAACGCTCCGCTTGGCCAGTGCACGTCTTGCATCGGCCCGTCAGCCGGGTTGTCGATGGTCGACAGGCCAAAATAGTCGCGCATCCTGGCATCCCATGCTTCAGGAATGTCGGAGACTGAAAGCGTTCCCGCAATCAGTTCGCGTTCGAGTTCGAAGCGCAGGATGACGTGAAGTGGATAGGTGACCTCATCAGCATCGACGCGGATAAGCCCGGGCTCGACCTGATGAAGATGCGGCAGAAGTTCGGCCATCGACCATGTCTGGCCGAGATATTGGCCAAGGTGCGGAAGCGCGAATTCCCAGAAGGAAGGGTTGCGGCCGATCTGCTTTTCCACGAACAGGCTCTGGCTCTCATGCATGGACATGCCGCGCGCTTTGCCCAGCGGCCAGTGAGACCATTCCTTGGGCAGATTCTGCTCATAAAGCGCATGGCCGGTTTCGTGCAGCACGCCCATCAGCGATGAAAGGAAATCGTTGGTCTTGTAGCGCGTGGTGATGCGCACGTCGCTCGGCACGCCCCCGCAGAAGGGGTGATGCGAAACCGACAGGCTGCCATGGGTGATGTCAAAACCCACCGCAGTCATCAATGCAAGTCCAAGCTCGCGCTGCTTCTCGATCGCATAGGGGCCAGAAAGCGGGCGGGGCGGCGTCTTTGCGCGACGCTCCTCCTGCACCGCAAGCGCTTCGGGGACAAAGTCCCTGAGGAAAGATTTGAGGTCGTCAAATACCGGCGCCACCATATCGGCGCGGTTGCCGGGATCATACTGCTCCATCATCGCGTCATAGGGCGACAGGCCCAGAACCGAGGCGCGCATGGCCGCTTCCTCGCGCACCAGGGAGATGACGTTTTCCAGCGCCGGCACGAAATTCGTCCAGTCGTTCTTGGCGCGCAGGTCCCGCCAGAGCTGTTCGCAGCGCATACGCGCGCCGGTCTGGCGTTCGACGAACTCGCTCGGCAGGCAGGTCAGGTTGGTGTAGTCGCGCTTCAACTCGATCAGCGCGATCTTTTTCGTCTCGTCCAGATCCTCGTTTTCTGCATCGGCGATCCAGTCGGCGATCTCGGGCGTAGAAGCCTGGCGATGGTGCAGGCCGGCGAGCGAAGCCATGGCCTCGGCGCGCTTTTCGCCACCGCCGATTGCCATATGGGTTGCCTCGTCAGCTCCGAGGATAGCCAGCGCATGTTCCAGCGCTTCCAGTTTATGCAAATGCACATCGAGCTTGGCAAAGGACATGGTTGCTCCGTCAGGCAATCTTGTATCGGGGAGTTAGCGTTCGGTGAGCTTCAGTTCGATGCGGCGGTTCTTGTCGCGCGCTTCGGGTGTGTCGGCTTCGTCCAGCGGCTGGAACTCGCCAAAGCCAGCCGCCACCAACCGGTTGGCAGGTACGCCATTGGCGATCAGGAATTTGACCACTGCCGTGGCGCGGGCACTCGACAGCTCCCAATTGTCACGGAAGCGGCCTGTGCCCGAGAGTGGCACGTTGTCCGTATGACCATCGACGCGCAGAACCCAGTTGATCTCCGGCGGAATTTCCTTTTGCAACTCGACAATGGCGCCGGCGAGCTTTTTCATCTCTTCCTGGCCGACCGGGTTGATGTCTTCGGCGCCCACCGGAAACAGCACTTCCGACTGGAACACAAAACGGTCGCCAACGATGCGGATGTTTTCGCGATCCGATAATATCTCGCGCAGGCGACCGAAGAAATCGGAACGGTAGCGGTTCAATTCCTGCACTCGTTGCGCCAGCGCGACATTCAGCCGGCGTCCCAGATCGGCAATCTTGGTATTGGATTCACGGTCGCGCGATTCCGAAGCGTCAAGTGCCTGTTCAAGCGCGCCGATCTGGTTGCGCAGGGCGGCGATCTGCTGGTTCAACAGTTCGACCTGTGACATGGCGCGCTGGCTGAGCTGCTTTTGCTGATCCAGTTCGCCGGAAAGCGCGCCTATCTGATTTTTGGCCTGCTCGTCTGCGCCGCTGCCCTGCGACAGCAATTGCTCCAGCCGGGATCGTTCCGACTGCGCCGCCGACAGCGATGCCTGCAGATTGGCCAGCGAGTCTTCCATGTCCTGGCTGTTGGATTGTTCCAGCGACAGCAGTTGGGTCAGTTCATTGATCTGGGCATTCAGGCGAGTCAGAACGGCATCCTTGCCGCTGATCTCGCGGCTCAGCAGAAACTGGGCCAGCACAAACACGGAGAGCAGGAACATGATGGCCAGAAGCAAGGTCGACAAAGCGTCGACGAAGCCCGGCCAGTAGTCGATCCGGCGGTCAGTGCGCCGGCTGCGGGCGAGGCCCATCAGCGGGCGTCCTTGCTTTTCAGCGCGGTCGCGATTTTTTCGAGTGTTACGCGCATGGCCTTCTGCTCCTCGGATTGAGCCTCCACCCAGTCGCGCATCATCTGCTGCTCGCTGCGCATGTTCTTCACCAGTCCGGAAATGCCATCGGCCAGATTGGCCATGGAGTTCGCCACGCGCTGGTTGGAGCCGCCATTTTCCTGCAGGCCGCGCAAGCGTTCAGAGAGCTGCCGGATCTCGTCTGCGGTGCCCTGCTTGGCGCCTTCGGCCACCGGCATGTCAGATGAGAGGTCGGTGACGGAAGAGAGCCAGTTTTCAAGTTCTGTATAAAACCGCGTCTGGGCGCGGCCGGCCTGGAGGTCGAGGAAGCCCAGAACCAGCGAGCCGGCGAGGCCGAACAGCGAGGACGAAAATGCCGTGCCCATCCCGGCCAGGGGAGCGGCAAGGCCGGCCTTGAGCGATTCCAGCACATCATTTGTGTCGCCCGAACCGGGGTCAAGCGTGCGAATCGTATCGCCGATCGAGCCAATGGTGCCCAACAGACCCCAGAAGGTGCCGAGCAGTCCGAGAAAGACCAGCAAGCCTATGAGGTAGCGAGAAATGTCGCGACTTTCATCAAGGCGTGTAGCGATTGAGTCGAGGATCGTGCGCATGGAAAGCGTCGATAGCGCGGTGGTGGAAGAGCGGCTCAGAAGCGCTTTCATCGGCGCCAGCAGAACGGGATCGGTTTCGTCAGTCCCAGCACGGAACGAATTGATCCACCGCACTTCTCGAAACAGCCGCACTACCTGCATGAAGGCCAGCAGCACGCCGATGGCCAGAACGCCGACGATCAGGCCGTTCAACCCGGGATTGGTGACGAATGCAGACGATATCTGGCGATAGAGAATAGCGGCGATAAAGCCAACAATGGCGAGAAATACCAGCATCGACAGCAGAAAGATCTGCGGGCTGGACAGCTTGTGCGGATCATAGTCGCCACGGCCGAGAACGTCCGACCCGAAATTTTTGAACAATGCCATCCGAATCCGCCCTGTATGCGCCGCTCAACCCTCGCAGCGGACTCTAAGCGGAATTGTGACGAAATTGGAAGGCTTTGACCAGATTTGCAGTGAGAAAGACCTCTGCCGTGCTCAGCGTTTTGCCAGTGGCGTCTTCAAGGTCTTGAGCAGCGCGCGATGGATGGTCTCATTGCCGGCGACAACGCTGCCGCTTTCCAGCATGGTCTGGCCGCCGTCCATGTCGCTGATAAAGCCTCCAGCTTCACGGATGAGCAGGACGCCCGCCGCAATGTCCCATGGCGACAGCCCGATTTCCCAAAAGCCGTCGAGCCTTCCGGCTGCCACATAAGCCAAATCGAGTGCAGCCGAGCCCATCCGGCGCACGCCCGCGGTCTCGGCCATCACATTGCGCAGTTCGACCAGATAGTTGCCGTGGTGGCCGCGACCCATATGCGGGATGCCGGTGCCGATAACTGTGTCGGACAGCTTGCTGCGGCCCGCCACGCGCAGGCGACGGTCATTCTGGAAGGCACCGCCTCCGCGTTCGGCGGTGTAAAGCTCGTCCATCGCGGGATTGTAGATCACCGCCGCGACGATCTGGCCCTGACGTTCAAGGGCAATCGAGATCGAGAAGATTGGAAGGCCGTGCAAGAAGTTGGTGGTGCCATCGAGCGGATCAACGATCCAGCGATGCTGGTCATCCTCACCATCGACCACGCCACGCTCTTCCATCAGGAAGGCATAGCCGGGCCGCGCCTTGGACAGCTCGGCGAAAATAATTTCCTCAGCCTTGCGGTCAGCCTGGCTTACATAGTCGCCAGGGCCCTTCAGCGAAACCTGAAGGTTCTGTACTTCGCCAAAATCGCGTGACAGCGAGCGGCCGGCTTTCATGGCGGCTTGCACCATGACATTGATGATCGCGGAACGCGCCATGTCTTATCGGACTCCCGTCAGTGCGAATTCAGCAGCCCTCGGCGGGCCGGGTATGAAATCAATCCGCGCGGCGGACGTAGGTGATCTCGTTGGTGTCGACGATAATGCGTTCACCCGAGGAGATGAAAGGCGGCACCAAAACGCGAATGCCGTTTTCCAGCATTGCCGGCTTGTAGGATGAAGCGGCCGTCTGGCCCTTTACGACCGGATCAGCCTCGGTGATGGTAAGGGTCACCGTATCAGGCAGCGAAATGCCGATGGGGCGTTCGTCGTAAAGCTCCACCGTCACCATCATGCCGTCCTGCAGGAAGGCAGCGCGATCGCCGACAAATTCCTTGTTGAGCTCAAGCTGCTCGTAGCTCTGGGTATCCATGAAAACCAGCGCTTCTCCCTGTTCGTACAGAAAGGAAAAATCCTTCTGTTCGAGACGCACTTTTTCCACCGTTTCGGCGGCGCGGAAGCGTTCATTGAGCTTGGTACCGTTGATCAGGTTTTTCAGCTCGACCTGGTTGTAGGCGCCGCCCTTGCCTGGCTTCACCGCGTTGGTCTTGACTGCAACCCAGAGGCCGCCATCATGCTCGATGACATTGCCGGGCCGAATTTCATTGCCGTTGATCTTGGCCATTATGTGCAATTCCGGAAGTGTGGTCCGCCGCAGCGGCGGGCTTTCGCGGTTTCCATGACCACAAAATACCCCGGGTGGCAAGACTTGGACGCTCAGCGCAGTCGGTTTGCCCGGCCAAGCGCGGTTTTGATTTCGTCGGCGGTCAGGCCGTTCATGAAATCTTCCATGACCGGGTCGGACAGGCCTGCGCGGCGGGCGAGGATGTACCATGCAGCAGCGAAAATAGAATCTGGCTCGGTGCCTATGCCCTGCCAATAGAGCTTGGCCAGACGGTTCTGGGCGGCGACGTTGCCGCCTTCAGCGGCGCGTTTCAGCCAGGAGAAGCCGGTCTTCAGGTCACGCTCGCCACCTCGGCCGGAAATCATCCAGCTACCGAGATCAAGCTGGGCGGTATCGAAATTTTTGCGGGCCGCACGAGCCAGCCATTTGCGTGCCTCAGTTTCATCGGGCTTGGCGGCTGCGATGCCACGCGCCAATAATTGCGACAGGGCATATTGCGCATCCGGCAAGTCTGCCTTGGCAGCGCGCTCGTAATAGGGAAATGCCAGTTGCAGACCCTTGTCACCGGGGTGCTGATCGATCAGCATTTGCGCCAGATTGAACTGCGCCAGAACGTTGCCGGCTTCTGCTGACGCCTGCATCAGCGCGAAGGCAGCCTTCTTGTCCTGGCTCACGAACTTGCCGTCGATCAACATCAAGGCGTATTGAAACTGCGCCTCCGGGACGCCCTGTTCGGCGGCTTTCTCATACCATTTGGCGGCCTCAGCCGGGTCGCGCTTGACGCCGAGGCCGCGCGACAGGATTTCGGCCACGAGGGTCTGTGCCGCCGGTTCGCCGGCATTGGCGCGTGGCAGCGCCAGGTTCAACGCCGTCTTGTAGAGACCGCGCTGGAATGCGCCATAGGCTTCGTCGGGCTTTTTTGCGCCAAACCGCATCGGGTCGACGGATTGCGTCGGCGCCTGCGGGACGGGCGCGACTTCGCCTGCGGCGCGCGCCGTGCCGGCAATTGCGGCAAGGGCGACCACAAGGCCGGCAAAGATGAGCGTTCGACTGGACACGATCTGTGTTTAACTTTCGAAACGCGGCGCTTTTTGGTCAAGCAACTCATTGACGCGCGAAACCTGCTCGCGCGGGTCTAAGCCTTCACTGAAGACAGCGGCAGAAAGCGCTACGTACTCTGCTCCCGTTTCAGCTGCCGTCACCACCGAATCGACCTGCGAGCCGCCGAGAAGGATACAGGGGATTTCAATCATTTCCGCCCACCATTCAGCAAGCCCAAGATTGCGCGGATGTGGTTCCGGTGTGTTGTCATAGTTGAACCGGCCAAAGAAAATGTAGTCGGGCCGAGCTTCGCCAAGATCAAGCGCTTCGTCGCGGGTCTTGATGCCGCCCGCGCCGACATTCATCTTGTCTTGCAACCTGTCGATAGCGTCCGCCAGGGCAGCCTTGCCGGCTTCCATGTGAACGCCGTCTGCCTTTACCCTTGCGGCGATGCGGGTGTCGCCGGAGATGATGACAGCCACGCCTTTTGCGTGGGCGATTGCCACAATGCGTCCGCACAGCGACTGGAATTCGGCCTCATGAAGGTCGAAAATCGGTACGATAAGGGATGCGACATCTCCGCCTTCCAGTGCGGCGCCAATCTTCTGTTCCAGATCATCGGCGCTATGGTTTGCCGGCGTGATCAGAACGAGGCGGCAGCGCTTCGGAGGTTTTTGGTCGGCCATGGTGCCTATCCAGCTTTTGCAGGTTGTCGCTCAGGGCGAAGGCCTTGCGCTTAGAACAAAGCGGGCGCGTTGAACAGATGCAAGTGCATGGGAGGGCCCTCGCCAACGCGGTGTAACCCGGTTAAGCGAAGGCGCGAGGGAGCCTTCATGAACACGTTGCTGAGTGATCCGGTATTCTACGCGGCAGCCCTGCCAGCGGTGTTTCTGGTCGGCTTGTCGAAGGGTGGCTTTGGCGGCGCGATGGGCTTTGTCGGCGTACCTTTGATGGCGCTGGTCATGTCGCCGGTGCAAGCGGCGGCGATCCTTCTGCCGATCCTCATCCTCATGGATGCGGCGGCCTTGTGGAGCTGGCGTGGCGTCTACGACCGCAGCATTCTTGTGCAGATGTTGCCGGGGTCTTTGCTCGGCATCGGCTTGGGCTGGCTTCTAGCGGCTGTGGTCACGGCCGACATGGTGCGCTTTATTGTCGGTGCGGTGGCGATTATTTTCGTTGGTCGCTGGATTTATCTGCAATACCGTCATGGTTCGGATCACGCGACGAGGCCCAACCGGATTGCCGCCGCATTCTGGGGCACGGTGGCTGGCTTCACCAGCTTTATTGCTCATGTCGGCGGGCCGCCCTTCCAGGTCTATGCGCTGCCGCTGAAGCTCGATCCAAAGGTCATCACGGGGACGAGCGCGATCTTTTTTGCTATCACCAATGCGGTAAAGCTGGTGCCCTATTTCGCGCTGGGCCAATTCGACGCCACCAATCTTATGGCCTCTGCCGTGCTGATGCCGCTGGCGCCGGTTGCCACGCTTGCCGGCGCATGGCTGGTGCGGCGGATGCGGCCAGAAGTGTTTTATCCATTCACGTATCTCACCGTCGCCATCGTGGCGTTGAAGCTTGTGTGGGATGGGGCAACGGAGCTGCTGTATTAAGAATCTGATTTAATTTGTGACGGGATTGGATGGTTGTCCGACCATCTTTTGCCTTGGGTTGCGCGTTATGGGCCATGCCGGTTCACATCAGAATCAGCACATGTTCCCTGAAATGCACGGCCTTGAAATGAAAAGCATACCCTCCCAGCGCGATACCCGTATTGATGTTTTTCGTGCCCTTGCCCTTCTGACGATCTTTATCAACCATGTACCCGGCACTGTGTTTGAAAACTTCACGCACAAGAATTTCGGCTTTTCTGATGCGGCCGAGGCATTTGTCATGATCTCGGGCATCGCCATGGGCTTGGCCTATGGCATGAAGTTCCAGCCTGGAGGCCAGTTGCTGGTGGCGGTGAAGTTGTGGCGGCGTGCCGGTGTGTTATACGTCACGCACATCATGACGACGCTGGCCACGCTTGGTATTTTTTCGGCGGCGGCACTCTATCTCGCGCGACCCGACCTGTTAAAGCTGATCAACATCGACAGCATCATCAACGACACGCCGGCTGCTGCGGTCGGCATTGTCACGCTGGGCCACCAGGTCGGTTACAATAACATTTTGTCGATGTATGCGGCCGTGCTGGTGCTGATGCCGCTGTTCCTGTTGCTTGGTCGTCACAGCCTGAAGCTGATGGTTGCGGCATCTTGCCTGCTGTGGCTCGTCGCGGGCATCTGGCAGATCGCGCCACGAAATTTTCCAACGAGTGGTGTCTGGTTTCTCAATCCGCTGTCGTGGCAGTTCCTGTTCGTGATCGGTATGGCTGGCATGATGCATGTGCGGCGCGGCGGCCAAATCCTGTTCAAGTGGCCGATGGCGCTGGGAGCCGCCTTCTACCTGATCGGCGCGTTGCTCTGGGTTAAAATTCCACTCTGGGGTATTGAGACGGCGTCGGGCCTGCCAACTGTGCTGACCGGATTTGACAAGACATTTCTGTCGGCATCGCGGCTGCTGCATATTCTGGCGATCACCTATCTTGTCGTATCGATCCCGGCGCTTTCCAACCTTGCGCGGACCGGTGCCGAGCATCCTCTGGCGCTCATGGGCAGGCATGCGCTGCCGGTCTTTATCGCTGGCACACTGCTTGCGATGGCAGCGCAGGTCATCAAGACGGTCAGCTCAGGCGGGTTTGCGATGGACAGCGTGATAATCGCGACCGGCATCGCACTGCAATTTGCGCTCGCCTACTATCTGGAATGGCTGTCGGTGCTCAAATCGGGACGCGGCTCGGCGCACCCTGCCTCATCGGTCGGCGTCCTGAAGCCAGCCTGATTGCAGGTGTCGAAGACCGGGTGCTTTTCCAGCGCCTGGCTTCGTGCTTAAACTTGTTCCCGACTGGAGTGGGGGACGCGGTTGACCAGCATGTATGAGACGGGCCTGGATCGAAATCCGGCCAATCATCAGCCTTTGACGCCGATCACGCTTCTGGAGCGGGCGGCAAAGACCTATCCCGATCATGTAGCAATCCTTCATGGTCCGCAGCGCGTCAGCTACCGGGAATTCTGGCAGCGTTCGCGGCAATTGGCATCAGCACTTTCGGAGTGCGGTGTAGGCAAGGGCGATACGGTCAGCGTGATGCTCTCCAACACGCCACCGATGCTGGAGGCACATTTCGGCGTGCCGATGGTGCGGGCGGTGCTGCACTCACTGAACACCCGCCTGGATGCGGCGGTGATCGCCTTTCAGCTTGATCATGCTGAATGCAAAGTCGTGATCGTCGACCGCGAGTTTTCTGGCGTGATGAAGGAAGCGCTGTCGCTGGCGCAGGTTTCGCCGCTGGTGATTGATTTTGATGATCCCCATTATGGCGGTGACGCACCCTATCCAAAGGGCGAGCGGATTGGCACGCAGGACTACGAGGCTTTTGTCGCCGGCGGTTCAGCAGATTTCGCCTGGTCGATGCCTGACGATGAATGGGATGCGATCTCGCTGAATTATACATCGGGCACTACGGGCAACCCGAAAGGCGTTGTCTACCACCATCGCGGTGCTGCGCTGATGGCGTATGCCAATACCGTTCATGCGGGACTGGGCAAGCATGCCGTCTATCTTTGGACGCTGCCAATGTTTCACTGCAATGGCTGGTGTTTCCCGTGGACGCTTGCCTTGCAAGTGGGAACGCATGTGTGCTTGCGCTGGGTGCGGGCGGGGGCGATGTATGATGCGATTGCCGACCATGGCGTGACGCATCTGTGCGGTGCGCCGGTAGTGATGGGCGCACTGATCAATGCGCGGGTAGAACAGAAGCGCGATTTTGATCACACAGTCACGTTTAACACCGCCGCTGCCCCGCCACCTGAATCGGTGCTGACAGACATGGCTGATGCAGGCTTTGCCGTCACCCATCTCTATGGGCTGACCGAAACCTATGGTCCGGCAGTCGTCAATGAATGGCATTGCGACTGGGACCAGCTCGACGCCGGCGGACGGGCGGCTAGGAAAGCGCGTCAGGGGGTGAGGTATGCAGCACTGGAAGGCCTGTGTGTCCTTGACCCTGAAACGATGTCAGAGACGCCAGCCGATGGCAGCACCATTGGCGAAGTGATGTTTCGCGGAAATATCGTGATGAAAGGCTATCTGAAGAACCCGAACGCGACCAACGAGGCCTTTGCCGGTGGCTGGTTTCATTCCGGTGATCTCGGCGTCATGCATCCTGACGGGTATATCCAGCTGAAAGACCGCTCCAAGGACATCATCATTTCGGGTGGCGAGAACATTTCCTCGATCGAGGTCGAGGAGGCGCTCTACAAACACAATGCCATCGCTTCCTGCGGGGTGGTGGCGCGGGCCGACGAAAAATGGGGCGAGGTACCTGTCGCCTTTGTGGAACTCAAACCTGGCCAGAGCGCGAGCGCGGACGAGATCATCACGCATTGCCGGCAGCTTCTGGCGCGCTTCAAATGCCCCAAACAGATTATCTTCGCCGAAGTGCCCAAAACCTCGACCGGCAAGATCCAGAAATTTGTCCTGAGACAAATGGCGGGAGCGCTTTGATCGCTGCCCGTCGGGCGGTTTCGCGCTGAACAATTGCTGATGCGGCTGTTGCCAAGTGACATACCCGGCGCGCCAGGGGTGCGCTGGAATGGCCAGAGGAGGCCCGATTATGCACCGCGTTGCACCGACAGGTCGCCCTGCCTGTGGTCTGGGGCACGGCCTGAGATTGACCCCTTGGGTCGAGTTTGAGTTAAAGAAATCAGATGCGTTAACGCTTCGTTAAGCTTTACGGGCGTTTACTGTGTGTATCCAGTTATCTGGATTCTTACCGAGTGGTTGGAGCCACTTCGTTTGACGCCTCCCTGTTAAACTCTCTGAGAGCCGCTTTTGCGGCTCTTTTTTTACTTGGCTCAGCCACCGGTGGTTTCATTTTTCGCGGGTTTCGCTCATTAACCCTCCGTTAAACATATGCTTGCCTTGCGCGTTGAGACGGAGCATTTTCTTATCTCTGTCGTTTAGGGTCTTCGCAGGCTGCCGGGTGACATTGATCAGGGTGAGCAGGGGTATTTATGAGTGAGCCAGAAAAAGAGGTCGGGAAGACGATAAAGCTTGCCGAGAGGCGGGTGTTTTCCCAATCCTTCAAGCCACTCTACAATGATGGCATGCAGCTTGTTGAAGAAGCTGCCGAGTACCTGGATGGTCCCGGACGGACTGAAGCCAAGAAGCTGACGCGCGCCGCGGCAACGCTCTATGCGGCGGAATCAATGCGACTGACGACCCGCCTCATGCAGGTGGCATCGTGGCTGCTGCTGCAGCGCGCCGCCAATTCCGGAGAGATGACCCGCGATCAGGTTGCCTCGGAAAAATCCAAGGTTCGTCTCGATACCAATTCGGCACAGGACAACGGCACGGGTTGGAGTGAACTGCCCGACGCATTCCGCAGTCTGGTGCTGCGCTCACTCAGCCTGCAGGGCGTGGTGCGTCGCATGGACGACCAGATCTATGGCAAGGAGAGCAGTCCGGCGCAGGCTTCAAGCGCGGCAGGCAGCCCGGTTTTTGACCAAATCACGCTCCTGAATACTGCTTTCGCGCGCGGATAATCATCTCAACGTTTCTGTTTTGTTCACGATTCTTCTGGCATCAAAGGCCAGTGTGATGGAGAGTGGGCACAATGAGAGAAGCGATTCGCATTGTTGGCATCGATCCGGGGCTTCGGCGCACCGGCTGGGGCATCGTCGAGAGCCTTGGCAATGCGCTGCGCTTTGTCGCGTCGGGCACGGTGCGCTCCGATGACAAGGCGGATCTGGCGTCGCGGCTTTGCCAATTGCATGAGGGGCTAACCTCCATCCTCCATGTTCACATGCCTGCCGAGGCCGCTGTCGAGCAGACCTTCGTCAACAAGGATGCTGGCGCTACGCTCAAGCTTGGCCAGGCACGCGGTATTGCCATGCTGGTGCCGGCTCAAGCGGGGCTCAAGGTTGCCGAGTATGCGCCCAACGCGGTCAAGAAGGCGGTGATCGGCGTGGGGCATGGCGACAAGAAGCAGATCCACATGATGGTGAAAGTGCTGATGCCCAAAGCGACATTCGACAGCGACGATGCGGCCGATGCGCTGGCTATTGCCATCTGTCATGCCCATCACCGTCAGAGCGTCGCCTACCGCATCGCGGCCATGGCCGGCTAAGCGCAGGGACGAGCAAACAGATGATCGGCAAGCTGAAGGGCACGCTGGACGAAGTCGACGAGGACTTTTGCATCGTTGATGTGCATGGCGTTGGCTATGTTGCCTATTGCTCGGCGCGGACGCTGGCCAATTTGCCGGGGCAGGGCGAAGCGGTGACGCTTTTGATCGAAACCTATGTCCGCGAGGACATGATCCGGCTGTACGGGTTCCAGAGTGCACTGGAGCGGGAGTGGTTCCGGCTGCTTTTGCACAATGTGCAAGGGGTCGGTGCCAAGGTGGCGCTGGCGATCCTGTCGACGCTGTCCCCGTCTGATCTTGCCAGCGCAATTGCGCTGCGCGATATCGCCATGGTCAGCCGCGCACCCGGCGTCGGCAAGAAGGTGGCGGAGCGCATTGTTACCGAACTGCGCAACAAGGCGCCTGCCTATGCCGGTGAGGCGACGGGCACCATCGGGTTGAAGCAGGAGTTGGGAGAAGGCGTCGCGCCGGCGCCGATTTCCGATGCCGTTTCAGCGCTGACCAATCTCGGTTATTCACGCGACGTCGCGGCCAATGCCGTTTCCGCTGCGATGAGAACAGCCGGCGAGGGCGCGGATTCTGCACTTCTGATCCGTCTCGGCCTCAAGGAACTGGCACGATAGCGCTTTGTCCACGATCGCTTTAGCTGCTATCGGTAGGCGGATTTTTCTGCCCTGCCGTTCAGGATGTTTTGTTGATGAATCTTCCGACCCGTCTGGTCACGCCTGAAAAACGCGGTGAGGACACCGAGCAGAACCTGCGCCCGCAGGTGCTGGACGAGTTTGTCGGCCAGGCGGCTGCGCGCGCCAACCTGAAGGTCTTCATCGAGGCGGCCAAAGGGCGCGGCGAAGCGCTTGACCATGTGCTTTTCGTCGGGCCGCCGGGATTGGGTAAAACCACGCTGGCGCAGATCATGGCACGCGAACTGGGCGTCAATTTTCGTTCCACCTCCGGACCGGTCATCGCCAAGGCTGGGGATCTTGCTGCCCTGCTTACCAATCTTGAAGACCGGGACGTGTTGTTCATCGACGAGATTCACCGGCTTAACCCGGCGGTGGAGGAGATCCTCTATCCGGCGATGGAGGACTATCAGCTCGACCTGATCATCGGCGAGGGGCCGGCTGCGCGCTCGGTCAAGATTGATCTGGCCAAATTCACGCTGGTGGCGGCGACGACACGGCTGGGATTGCTGACCAATCCGCTGCGCGACCGGTTCGGCATTCCGGTCAGGCTCAATTTCTACTCGGTCGCGGAACTGGAGCTGATCGTGCGCCGTGGCGCGCGTATTCTGGGCATGCCGCTTGGTGATGATGGCGCTCTGGAGATCGCCAAGCGTGCCCGTGGCACTCCGCGCATCGCCGGACGGTTGTTGCGGCGCGTGCGCGATTTCGCCAGCGTCGCAGGTGCGGAGCATGTTGACCGTCGCATTGCCGACGAGGCTTTGTCTCGGCTGGAGGTTGATGCGCTCGGCCTCGATTCACTGGACCGGCGCTATCTGTCGATGATCGCGAATAATTTTGGCGGCGGGCCGGTGGGAATTGAAACCATCGCGGCGGGCCTGTCGGAACCGCGTGATGCGATCGAGGATATCATCGAGCCCTATCTCATCCAGCAGGGCTTTATCCAGCGCACGCCACGTGGACGCGTTCTGACTGCCAACGCGTGGAAACATCTTGGCCTCGATGCGCCCCAGGATCTGGCGCAGCAACAGATCAATTTGTTTCAGGAGGAATAGGGTGGTGAATGGTGAATGGTAGTGATTGACGGAAACCGGAACTCATTCCCCATTCCCCAGCCCCTTGATCACCTCCAGCACATCCGGCTCGGCCTTCTCACCGCCAAACGCTTCGACGACGCCGAATGCGCCGCCATAGGACCAAACCGACCACGCATAGCCGCGGTTTTCGGCACGGGCGATCATGTCTTTCACATAGGCCGCGCGTGAAGCTGCCGGCAGAATATAGTCATTGCCATATTCCTGGCGGATCATGCCGAACTCGCCGAGGTAGATCTCACTTGCCGACACCTCGTGCTTTTGCGCCCACGCCTCGACCAGCCGGAACGGCTCGCTTTCCAGTGCATCGAGTTTTTCTTCGGTGTCCATGGTGGCGATCTGCTCGTCCAGATAGGCCAGCATGCCATCGCGTCGGCTCCAGGAGGCGTCGGCCCTGATTTTGTCGCGGATGACGTCCAGCGCACGATCAAGTTCGGCGGGTGGCGCAGCGTGCGGCGGGTAGGGTAGGCCGGTCACATGCTGGATGAAATCGCCTGTCCATGTCGCGCCCTGATGCGTTAGCAGGAATGGCGCGTAGGAATGGAAGGTCCAGATGATGTTGTCGTCCGGATAATCGCGTGGGTTGATCTTTTCCAGCGCCTCGGCACCCGAATAGCAACCGCCGGTCAGGACCAGCGTCAGCTTCGTGGCTGAGGCGCGGGCCGCGGCAAAGAGCTTTTGCTGGCGTTCTGACCACAGGTTTGTGCCACTGTCGTCGCAATCGACCACCGGCTCGTTCATCGGTTCGAAAGCGACCTTTTGAGGATCTTCCTTCGCCAGCAAGCCGGCCATTTTGCGGACCAGTTCGACATAGCGCTCGAACATCGCCGGATCGTCCATCACCTCCGTCATGCCTATCGAGCGGTTGCCGCCGGCGGGGAAGAGGTGCAGGTCGACCACCGCCTTCAAACCGGCTTTATTGATCATGCGCACAGAGTCCAGCACCGAGGCAAAGAGCCGGTCGCGAAATCCTTCGGTCTTGGCGGACAGGAAGGGTGAGGGATCGACCGGCATCCGGACGAAATCAAAACCGTACTGCTTCAGCGCCTCAAGGTCCGCCCGGTCGATGTGCTGGCGCCATTCGGGGAATGGCAGCAGAACGTCCGGCTCGTTCCAGCGCGCCTCGTCCGGCCACGCCACCCAGATGTCGAGATTGATGCCCCGCTTCATCGAGAATGTCGCGGCTGCTACAGGTGTAGACCACGCCAGAGCCAAAGCCAGGGCCAGCAGACAATTCTTGATCCATGCCGTCATTAATGCCATCCGGTTCAGCCAAGGAACGCCGCTTCTGCCTGTCAGGTCGGCCGAGAAAAGGAAAGTCCGATGGCCGATCATGGTGAATCCGAGACATTGATGGCAGGCCTTTCGGGCATGCTCACATCCTTTGGTCACCGCATCATGGCACGGGTCTATTTTGCCGATACCGATTTTTCCGGGGTCGTCTACCATGCCCGCTATCTGGAATTTTTCGAGCGTGGCCGATCGGATTTTCTGCGTCTCGCAGGGGTTCACCACACTGAACTTGCCGAAGGCAAGCATGGCGGCGAGCGCCTGGTTTGGGTGGTACGGCGCATGGAGATCGATTTTCGCGCGCCGGCGCGCATCGACGATATTTTAACGGTAGACACGCGGACCATAAGCATTTCCGGCGCGCGGATATTCATGGCCCAGCAGCTTAAACGTGGCGATGACCTTCTGGTCGAGGCCAAGATCGAGGCGGCCATCATTGGCGACAATGGTCGGCCAAGGCGTTTTCCGACGGAATGGGTGGCGGCATTCCTTCCCAAGACAGGCTGAACTTGAGGAGAATTTCGACCTGCGGTGCACCGCGGCATCCTAACTGATCCTTAACCTTAACGGCCCATGAAGAAACCGGTGAAAGCTGGTGCGATTCAACGCGCCTTCGTTTCACCAAAATTGGCCCCGACAAGGCCCGCCAAGGCGCCTTTTCTGGGTTTCGCCAGCTTTCGAGCAGACAGACGAACCTTTTGAACACATGCGCATGGGCCAGCCAGAAGCCAAAGCCCGTATTTTTCCCTAAGGACGGTTACAACGATGGAAAATATTGCACTTGCCGAACCGGGAGCCCAGCTGTCGGTGTGGGCACTTTTCTGGCAGGCGGGCTGGGTGGTGAAGCTGGTCATGCTGGGGCTGCTTGGTGCCTCGGTCTGGACCTGGGCGATCATCGTCGACAAAATCATCGCCTATGGTCGCATGCGTGGCGCGCTCGACCGCTTCGAGCAGGTGTTCTGGTCCGGGCAATCGCTGGAAGAACTCTACCGCACGCTCGTCGACCGCAAGAATGCGGGCATGGGCGCCATCTTTGTCGCCGCCATGCGCGAATGGAAGAAGAGCTTTGAGAAAGGCGCCAAATCTCCGCTGGCCCTGCAGACCCGCATCGACAAGGCAATGGATCTGGCGCTGACGCGCGAGATGGAGCGGCTGGAGGGCAAGCTCGGTTTTCTCGCTACCATTGGATCGGCCGCACCTTTCATTGGGCTGTTCGGTACCGTTGTCGGTATCATGACCTCGTTCCAGGCTATAGCCGGATCGAAATCTACCAATCTCGCGGTGGTGGCGCCGGGCATCGCCGAGGCGCTTCTGGCGACCGCGATCGGTCTGCTGGCCGCTATTCCAGCCGTTATCGCCTACAACAAGCTGTCATCGGACGCGGGCAAGATCGCGATGCGCATGGAAGGGTTTGCGGATGAGTTCTCCGCCATACTCTCGCGCCAAATCGATGAAAAAGTCGCGCAGAAGGCGTGAGGTAGCAACATGGGAATGTCAGCAGGACAATCCGGCGGGCGCGGTGGTCGAGGCCACAGGCGGCGTGGTCGACATCATGGGTTGATTGCCGAGATCAACGTGACGCCGTTCGTCGACGTCATGCTGGTGCTGTTGATCATCTTCATGGTCGCCGCACCCCTGATGACGGTCGGCGTGCCGATCGATCTGCCGGAGACGCAGGCCAAGGCACTGAACTCGGATACCCAGCCGATTACCATTTCGATCAACGAGGCGGGCCAGATCCATCTGCAAGAAACCGAGATCCCGCTTGAGGAACTGGTGGCCAAGCTCGGCGCCATTGCCAAGGCAGGCTACGAGGAGCGCATCTATGTGCGCGGCGACAAGACTGCCGATTACGGCACGGTGATGCGCGTGATGGCGCGCATCCAGGCGGCTGGCTACAGCAAGATCGGCCTAGTCACTCTGCAGGATCAGGACGGCTGATCCGATGAGGGCAGGCATCACAACATCGGTCATTCTGCACGCTGCGGTGCTGGGCTTCGGCCTTGTCACCCTGTCGGCGCCGAAGGCGTTTGAGGTGATGGATGTTGAATCGCTGCCTGTCGATATCGTGCCGATTGAATCGCTGACGCAGATCCAGAAGGGCGACAAGAAGTCGCCGATGAAGGAAAAGCCGGCTCCCAAGCCGACGCAAAAGCCGGATGTGGTGCCTGACGCGCAGCAGATCGGTGAAAACAAGATCGATACCGAAAAGCCAGAGACACCAGAACCGACGCCACGCCCGGTTGAGGCGGCGGCGGCACCTGCTCCTTCACCGGAGCCGACACCAAAGCCTGTCGAACAGCCCAAGCCCGAGCCGGTCAAGCAGGCAGAGCCCAAGCCGACACCGGTGCCGGCTACCGAAGTGACGCCGCAGCCGCAGCCCAAGCAGGAGGTCAAGCCCGATCCCGTCGCAGAGACGATCGTGGCTGATAATGCCGAAGCCGAAAGCGTAAAGCTTCCGGAAAACGCGCCTTCACCGGATGCGCGCCCGCAACCGCCGAAGGCTGAAACGGCCAAGACGCCGGATCGCAAGGAAAGCGAGCAGGTGGCACAGAAGCAGGCATCAAAGCCGAAATCCGACGAGAAGGACTTTAACGCCGACGAGGTGGCAGCGCTTCTCAACAAGGACAAGGCTTCCGGCGGTGGCGCCAAGCGCTCGACGCAGGAGGCCTCGCTCGGCGGCCAGAAGACGAACAGCGCGGGTAAGCTGTCGCAAAGCGAGATGGACGCACTTCGCGGCCAAGTCCAGCGCTGCTGGAACATTCCCGCAGGGGCTGCCGATGGTGGCAATTTGAGGGTCTCGGTACAGTTCAAGCTCGATCGTTCGGGCGAACTCGACGGTAGCCCACAAATTATCTCTGGTGGTGGTTCAAGCGGCGTCGAGCGGGCAGCCGCAGAAGCCGCGCGCCGTGCCGTGGCACGCTGCGCGCCCTATAATTTGCCCGCGGAAAAATACGAATCCTGGGCAGACGTTATTGTCAATTTCGATCCAAGCGAGATGTTCTGACGGAAACCCGGACAGAAAAACGAGGCTGAACGCATGAAGAAATTTCTCACGACGCTTATGCTGGTGGCCGCTACGGCCCTCGGGCTGAGCGCCATGACCACACTGCCGGCGCGCGCGCTGGTGGAGATCGACGTCAACAAAGGCAATATCGAGCCGCTGCCGATTGCCATCACCGATTTTTTAGCAGCCGATGACATTGGTGCAAAAATTGCCGGCGTCGTGGCAGCTGATCTAAAGCGCTCAGGTCTTTTTGCACCGATCGACAAAGCCGCCTTCATCGAAAAAATTTCCAATCCCGATGTCGCGCCGCGCTTTGAGGACTGGAAGGTTATCAATGCACAGGCGCTGGTGACTGGCCGTGTGACAAAGGAAGCGGACGGCCGTCTGCGCGCCGAGTTCCGACTGTGGGACAGCTTCGCTGGGCAGCAGCTCTCGGGCGAGCAGTTCTTTGCGTCGAAAGACAACTGGCGTCGCGTCGCTCATATCATTGCTGACGCAATCTATGAGCGACTGACCGGCGAAAAGGGGTATTTTGATACCCGCATCGTTTATGTAGACGAGTCGGGTCCCAAGAATGCCCGGAAAAAGCGTCTCGCTATCATGGATCAGGACGGTGCCGGTCAGCGCTATCTGTCCGATGGCAAGTCGATTGTGCTGACGCCGCGCTTTTCTCCGAGCCGTCAGGAAATTACCTACATGTCCTACGAGGGTGGCCAGCCGAAGGTATACCTGCTGCAGATCGAGACCGGGCAGCGCGAAGTTGTTGGCGATTTTCCCGGCATGACCTTTGCACCACGGTTCTCACCGGACGGACAACGGGTGATTATGAGCCTGTTGCGCGATGACGGAAACTCCAACATCTTTGCGATGGATCTGCGCAGCCGCACCACGACGCGACTGACGAATTCCAGCGCCATCGATACCTCTCCATCCTATTCACCGGATGGCAGCAAGGTGGTGTTCACCTCGGATCGTGGCGGTCGCGCGCAGATTTATTCCATGGGAGCAGATGGTTCGGGGCAGGCCCGCATTTCGTTCGGAGACGGCACCTATTCGACGCCTGTCTGGTCACCACGCGGTGATCTGATTGCCTTTACCAAGCAGTCGGGGGGTGAGTTCCAGATCGGCGTGATGCGAACCGATGGCTCCGGCGAGCGTATCCTTTCCAGCGGCTTCCAGCAGGAAGGTCCCACCTGGGCGCCCAATGGTCGCGTACTGATGTTCTTCCGTGACAGTGCGGGCGGGCCGCGGCTGCACTCTATCGATCTCACCGGCCGCAACGAACAAGCTATTCCGACGCAGAATTTCGCGTCCGATCCCGCTTGGTCGCCGCTGCTGGAATAGTTCGCGTCCTTTGGGACACGATGAAGCGAAATCCGCTAGAAAAGGGGCCGTTTGCGCCCCTTTTTGATGGCAGAGCCGCGTTTCTGCCTCAATTCACCCTACGGTGCCGAGCAATCAGACGCGGGGCACCCTTTGCCGACTTTGATCCGGAAACGAATTATTAACCCTGTTTGTTGAGCGCCGGTTAACTGCGACGTGGTTACTAGTTGATCAACGAAATTACTCGAATGCGAAGGAGAGGCGGGCATGCGCCGCATCGCTAAACTTACAACGAACCCAATCGTCATTGCGCTTGTCGCAACACTTGCCATTGCCGGCTGTGCGTCGAAGAAGACGCCAAACAATGCTGCTGATTTGGGCCTCGGCTCGGGTGCAGGCGCGGCTACCCCGGGCTCGGCTCAGGACTTCACCGTTAATGTCGGTGACCGAATCTTCTTTGATACCGATTCAACTTCCATACGTGCTGACGCCCAGTCCACGCTTTCCAAGCAGGCGCAGTGGCTGAACCAGTATGGCAATTACAAGATTACCGTCGAAGGCCATGCCGATGAACGCGGCACGCGCGAATACAACCTCGCACTTGGTGCACGTCGCGCCGCGGCCACCCGCGACTATCTCGTGTCACGCGGTGTTGCTGGCAACCGGCTGAAGACGATCACCTATGGCAAGGAACGTCCAGTGGCCGTGTGTGATGATATTTCGTGCTGGAGTCAGAACCGTCGCGCTGTGACGGTGTTGAACGGTGCTGCCGGAAGCTAAGGTGCTTTAGCCAAACTTCGTGAAAAGGCGGCCGGTTTGGTCGCCTTTTTCGTTTTCTGGCTGGTAAACAAAATTTGGCCGAAGTCTCGGGCCCTGATAAACGACAGGAGCCCGCGTGTTTAAAGCGGATAAGATCAACCCATCCAGAGCAGGAAACCGATGAAATTTCGATCAGTTTTAGGCGGCATGATTGCGTTGCCGCTTCTTTACGGCGTCGCGTTCGCGAGCCCAAACGCATCCAACCAGCAAAATGGCATTCAGTTGCCGGGCGTGTTTTTGCCATTGCCGAAGGCGTGGACAGCAGAAAGAAAACCTGCAGGTGCGCCGGTGCAATTGGCGCAAGCGGGCGATCCACGCGTCCTCGAGCTAGAAGAGCAAATCCGCAACCTTACCGGCACTGTCGAGGAATTGAACTTCCAGGTTCTGCAGATGCAGGAACAAATCCGCAAAATTCAGGCAGACAACGAGTTCCGTTTCCAGGAGCTTGAGGGCAAGCGGACGGACGCCGGCGGTAAAACTCCACGCAAGGCGGCAGAAGCGCCGGCCACGGAAACCGCCGCGCCGGAATTGGGCGCGGTGGCGGCTGTCGAACCTGGCGCCGGTGCACCGCAACCCACGACGGGCGCGACGCTTGGGACACCGGAACAGACTTTTGGCACGATCGTCTTTGACGAGAGTGGCAATGTGACGGGCGGAAGCGTGGGAGACCAGGCAACGGTGGGATCTGCACCTATGGATGACCATGGGCCCGTTGCCGGAGGCGACGGGGTGATAACGCCGAGCGGTGATCTGCAGGTTGCGGCACTCCCTTCAACCAACGACCCGAAGGAGATTTACCGAAACTCCTATCAATTCATCATGTCGGGAGACTACGGAACTGCGGAAACCGGTTTTCGCGATCATATTGCCCGCTTCCCTTCTGACCCACAGGCGGCGGATGCGCATTTCTGGCTGGGCGAATCCTTGCTGGCACAGAAGAAATATCGCGATGCCGCCGAAATTTTCCTGGCTGCAAGCAAGCAGTATCCGAAAGCTAAAAAAGCTCCGGACATGATGTTCAAGCTTGGTGTTTCGCTGGCCGGACTGAATCAGAAAGATGTTGCCTGCGCCACCTTCAGCGAAGTGGGCAAGCGTTACCCTGGTATTTCTGCGGCTTTCAAAGAAAGCGTCAAGCAGGAGCAGGTGCGTGCGGCTTGCTGACGCTCAACACCCTGTGACGAATGCCGGAAGCAGGCTCGATTTCCCGGCACCTGAAGAACTGCTCCATTTTTTCCGATCGATTGACCTGACCGGACGCAGCGCGCTTGTCGCAGCCGTATCCGGAGGCAGCGATTCGGTTGCGTTGCTTATGCTGGCGCGTGCATGGTTGAAAACGGCGGCTCCTGAGGTCCGCCTTATCGCGGTAACCGTGGACCATGGGCTCAGGCCCGGATCGGCGCACGAGGCGCAGACGGTGCGTGAGCTTTGCGCACGACATGGCATTGTCCATCAGGTCCAGCACTGGCACGGCGACAAACCATCGACCGGCATTGCGGCTGCTGCGCGTGATGCGCGATACGGTCTGCTCGCCCAATCGGCCCGCACCGCAGGAACGGATATCGTACTCGCTGGCCATACTCTGGACGACCAGGTGGAAACTATTTCCATGCGCGGCACGCGGGGCGATGGCCGCGGGTTAGCCGGCATGGCGTCTGCTACGCTTTACGATCAAACCGTCTGGATAGTGCGGCCGTTGCTCCAGGTGCGCCGCACTGCACTGCGAAGCTGGCTCACTGAAGCTGGTATCGGCTGGGTTGACGATCCTACCAACAGCGATGTGCGCTATGAGCGCCCTCGCATGCGGCTAGCGTTGAACGAGAGCGCAGCGCCGATACCTGTTGAAGCTGCGCAAAGAGCGCGCATCAGCCTCGGTAAGCGCGCGGCCTGGCTCATCTCGCACCATGCGCAGCAGGTGGCGCCGGGCCTTATCTGCCTGGAGCCTGATTTTTTGTCTCATAGCGATGCGGATGCGGGAACCTATGCGCTGAGGATCATGCTTGCTGCGGTAGGCGGGGTGGAACATCTGCCCGAGGAGGCTCGGTCTGGCGCTCTTCACCACAAATTGCGCACGGGTGCTGCTCGCGCCACATTGTCGCGGTGCGTGGTGGAACGGCGACGCGGCGGCGTCTTCTTGCGACGTGAATTGCGAGGTTTGCCGGCTGCAGCTCCGGTGGTTCATGGCGCAGTTTGGGACGGACGTTTTATCGTCGACGCGAACCATGCGTCTACTGACCTGCGCGTCGCGCCGATGGGGGAGGGTGCACCCATCGCCCATCAGCGCCATGACTGTTCGATTGCGCAAAGCCTTGTGCGCGCGTCTCTTGCGGCGCAGCCTGCATTCTTTATCAACGACATTTTAGCCGGGCCGACGGTTGATGCTGGCAAGGCGCGCGCTCTGGCACGGTTTTCTCCGATGCTCACACCTTGGGCGCGATTTCTGCCCGCCTTTGATCTGGCGCCAGCGCGTTCGCTTGCGCGCTTGCTCGGGCATCCCGTTCCACCATCGTCGCCATTTACGGGCCACATTGAGGGATAAGCTTTAACCGACACACCGGGATTTGCTTGGCAAGCCGAAGCAGCGTCCCTATGTTACCTGCAACACCTCACACGGACTGTCCTAAGCAGGACGCCAACGGGAACTTCAATGAACCCTAATTATCGCAACCTCGCGCTCTGGGCGATTATCGCCGTCCTCCTGATCGCATTGTTCAATCTTTTCCAGGCACCGCAGCAGCGCGGCGCTACGCGGGATGTGGCCTATTCCGAGTTCCTTCAGGAACTTTCGGGTGGCCGCGTCAAAACTGTTACGATCGCGGGCAGCCGGATCTCCGGGACCTATGTCGACAGCGCCAGTGGCTTCCAGACCTATTCGCCGGGCGACCCGACGCTTGTGCAGCGTCTGGAAGACAAGGGCGTGACAATCACTGCCCGGCCTGAAAATGACGGCTCCGGATCGATCATTGGGATCCTGCTCTCGTGGCTTCCGATGATCCTCATCTTGGGTGTGTGGATATTCTTCATGCGTCAGATGCAGTCGGGTTCTGGGCGGGCGATGGGCTTTGGTAAATCGAAGGCCAAATTGCTCACGGAAGCACAGGGCCGCATCACGTTTGCCGACGTAGCTGGCGTCGACGAGGCCAAGGAAGACCTTGAGGAGATTGTGGAGTTCCTACGCGATCCGCAGAAATTCCAGCGCCTCGGCGGTAAGATTCCACGTGGTGTGCTGCTCGTTGGGCCTCCCGGCACGGGTAAGACGCTTCTCGCGCGCTCCGTCGCTGGTGAAGCCAATGTGCCGTTCTTCACAATTTCGGGTTCGGATTTCGTTGAAATGTTTGTCGGCGTCGGCGCGAGCCGCGTTCGTGACATGTTCGAACAGGCGAAGAAAAACTCGCCCTGCATCATCTTTATCGACGAAATTGATGCTGTTGGTCGTCATCGCGGTGCCGGTCTTGGCGGTGGCAATGATGAGCGCGAGCAGACACTTAACCAGCTGCTGGTCGAGATGGACGGCTTTGAAGCCAATGAAGGTGTTATCCTGATTGCAGCGACCAACCGTCCTGACGTTCTGGATCCCGCACTGCTGCGTCCGGGCCGTTTTGACCGTCAGGTGGTTGTGCCCAACCCAGACATTAATGGCCGTGAAAAGATCCTCAAGGTGCATGTGCGCAACGTACCACTGGCGCCCAATGTCGATCTCAAAGTCATTGCGCGTGGCACGCCGGGCTTTTCGGGTGCCGATCTTGCCAACCTCGTCAACGAATCAGCGCTGATGGCTGCACGTCGCAACAAGCGTCTGGTCACCATGGCAGAGTTCGAAGATGCCAAGGACAAGGTGATGATGGGCGCGGAACGTCGCTCGACAGCCATGACCCAGGCCGAAAAAGAACTGACCGCCTATCACGAAGCTGGCCATGCGATCATGGCGCTGAACGTTGCTTCGGCCGATCCTCTGCACAAGGCGACAATCATTCCGCGCGGTCGTGCGCTTGGCATGGTCATGCAGTTGCCTGAGGGTGACCGCTATTCGATGAGTTACAAATACATGATCTCGCGTCTGGGCATCATGATGGGTGGCCGCGTTGCCGAAGAGTTCAAGTTCGGCAAGGAAAACATTACCTCGGGCGCATCTTCTGACATTGAGCAGGCCACGAAGCTGGCTCGTGCCATGGTCACGCGATGGGGCTTTTCCGATAAGCTCGGTCATGTTGCCTATGGCGACAATCAGGAAGAAGTGTTCCTCGGCCATTCGGTTGCTCGTACGCAAAATGTGTCGGAAGAGACCGCACAGATCATCGACGCTGAGGTGCGCCGTCTGATTGATGAGGCCTATTCCAGTGCAAGGACGATCCTAACCAAAAAGAAGAAAGAATGGATCGCGATTGCCGAAGGGCTGTTGGAATATGAAACACTGTCTGGCGATGAAATCCGCCAGATCATTGCCGGGAAGAAACCTTCGCGGGATTTGGGCGATGATGCGCCTCCATCTCGTGGTTCGGCAGTGCCCAAGGCTGGCGCGGCCGGCAAGGGTCGCAAAAAACCGGGCGGTGAACCCGAGGGCGGTATGGAACCGCAGCCACAGGGCTGAGCCTTCGCTAGTTAAAGGAAAGCCGCTGGAGAAATCCGGCGGCTTTTTTGCGTTGTTTATCCCTCGTCCAGATTGGTCTGGATGATGCGGTCGCTGGCATGGATGCACATGGCTTCCAGTCGGCCTTTCCCGACATTTACAAATTTGTGGGGCACTCCAGGTGGTCCGACCACTACATCCCCTTTCCTGGCGCGCACCTTATTGGCGCCGACAGTGAACTCCGCCTCACCGCGGCGTACCGTCCAGGTCTCGCTATAGGGGTGGGCATGAAGGGGCGGCCCCTTGCCTGGATCGTAATCGACTAGAAAGAAGGAGATCGCCGATCCGTGCGTGGCACCCTCGAACCGAATGGTGCGGCTGCCCGGAGCCACTGGCGCAGGGTGGTGCAGAAAACTTTCCATTGAGGGTGCTCCAAGCCTAAGGTATCTTTATGTCGAGATAATTGGCTGAAACTATCTTTATGTCAAGATATTTTAAGGAGAACCGCTTGTCGCTGAAACGAGATCATGTCGAACTGCTTCGGCAGCAATGGGCTGCGGAACTGCCCGACCTCGACACGTCGCCGATGGCGGTACTCGGTCGCGCTTATCGGCTTGCCAACCTGGTGCGCCCTTCGATCGAACAGACCTTTGCCGGGTTTGGGTTGGATCGGGGCGAGTTTGATGTCATCTCGACGCTGCGCCGCTCCGGCCCACCATACCGGCTTACGCCAACGGAGCTCTACACGTCGCTTATGATCTCATCGGGCGGGCTCACCCACCGTCTGGGTCGGCTAGAGAAATCAGGTCTTATACGGCGCGAGAAAACCTCAAGCGATGGCCGTAGCCTGGCCGTGGCGCTTACGAGCGCCGGCATGGAGCGAGCCGAGGCCGCTTTCCGCGCCGACATGGCGAGCGAGAACCAGTTTCTATCTGGTTTGGACCCGGCCAAGCGCGGCCAGTTGGCCAGCCTTATGGAAGAGTTGCTGTTGCAAGTAGAGGCCAAGTCGGAGGAACTCCAATCTGACCACGAAACAATTTTCCCGGTTGGCGGGCGTTAGGAGCCGCTGCCGCGAACGATGTAGCCAGAGGCCATCTGCCAGTTCGCCAGTGTGCTACAGGTTCAGGATATTGGGGCTGATATGCCGCAGAAACGGTTTTCTAAGCTTTCATGACGGATAATCACCAAAAGTGATGTCCAGTTGTATCCAGCTTGTGGCAAAGCATTGCCGGAAGCGAAAAGCTTAAGACAGGTCAGAAAAAACCATGGCAGGACGCTATTTCGGCACCGACGGCATTCGCGGGCGCGCCAATACATTTCCGATGACCGCAGAAGTTGCGATGAAGGTCGGCATGGCCGCTGGCATGTCGTTCCAACGCGGCAGCCACCGCCACCGCGTGGTTTTGGGCAAGGATACCCGGCTTTCGGGCTACATGATCGAGAATGCCATGGTAGCGGGCTTTTGTGCCGCGGGCATGGATGTGCTGTTGCTTGGGCCTATCCCCACGCCGGCTGTCGCGATGCTGGCGCGCTCTCTGCGCGCTGATATCGGGGTGATGATCTCGGCGTCGCACAACGCCTATCATGACAACGGGATCAAGCTGTTCGGGCCGGATGGCTACAAGCTGTCGGATGAGATCGAGGGCCGCATCGAGGCGATGCTCGACGGCGAAATCGATGTGCGCCTGGCTGACCAGAATACGCTTGGACGCGCCAAGCGTATCGATGGGGCCAACGACCGCTACATTGAGTTTGCCAAGCGCACGCTCCCGCAAGGGTCGATGTCGCTGGCAGGGCTGCGGATCGTGATCGATTGCGCCAATGGCGCTGGCTATAAGGTAGCGCCTGCTGCCCTTTGGGAACTCGGCGCAGAAGTCATCACTATCCACAACGAGCCGAACGGCTTCAACATCAATGAGGATTGCGGCTCCACGCAGCCCATGAGCCTAGCCAAGAAGGTGCATGAGGTGCGCGCCGACATCGGCATTGCGCTCGATGGCGATGCGGACCGAATGCTCATCGTGGACGAAAACGGCACTGTGATTGATGGCGATCAGATCATGGCGCTGATCGCGGAGTCGTGGAACGAAAGTGGCAGGCTGGCGGGTGGCGGTGTGGTTGCGACGGTCATGTCCAATCTCGGGCTCGAACGGTTTCTCGCCGATGCCGGCATGCAGCTTCACCGAACCAAGGTGGGTGACCGCTACGTGGTAGAGCATATGCGCGCGCATGGTCTCAATGTCGGTGGCGAGCAATCCGGCCATATCGTGCTCTCGGATTTTTCCACAACGGGAGACGGGTTGGTCGCAGCACTGCAGGTTCTGGCCTGCGTGAAACGTGCGGATCGTCCGGTCAGCGAAGTCTGCAAAAAATTTGAAGCTGTGCCGCAACTTTTGAAGAATGTCCGTTTTTCAGGTGGCAAGCCGCTGGAGAATGCTGCCGTGAAAGCGGCGATAGACGATGCCCGCAGCCAGCTCGGCAAGACAGGTAGGCTTGTCATCCGCCCCTCCGGCACCGAGCCGCTAATCCGGGTGATGGCTGAAAGCGATGATTCCAGCTTGGTGGAAAAAGTCGTCAACGGTCTTGTCGATGTCATCGCGGATGCGCGCAACGCCGCTTAAGTTATCATTTATATTTTTGAAGGCCAGTCACCAATCGGCTGGTCTTTTGCTTTAAAACTGTTTGTTAACCAAGGTAAAACGTAGTTAAGGAGTAGGGTTAATCAGCCTTTAACCTTTAAGCTGCATGATCACCCCGAGTTCAATTATTGGGCCGGCTGTGATGCCGGTATGCGCAGGGGTGAAGGATTATGCTGAGAACCGCCAAGCGGACTTTATTTGCCGCATTGCTTGCCGGCGTCGCCATGCCGGCGATTGCGGCTGATATCATGGAGCCGCAGATCATCGAGGCACCGCTGCCTCAGCAGGTGAGCTATGCCGAGCCATCCTATGGCAGCTGGTACATTCGCGGCGATGTCGACTACCATTCGCCAAAAATGCGCGGCGCTGACTACACGCTCTACAATCCGCCCTTCGTCTCCAATTCCTTCGACTTCACCGATTTGCGTGGCGCGATGTCGCTCGGTGCCGGTATCGGCTACCAAGCCAACAAATATTTCCGCACCGACCTGACCGCTGATTACTGGTTCAAGTCGAAATTCGAGGGTCAGACTACGGGCTTCTGTGGAAACGGCCCTTGCCAGTCGGTTGATGAAAGCTCGATGACAGCGATGCTGCTGCTGGCCAATGCCTATGCCGATCTGGGTACCTATGGTGGCATTACGCCATACGTCGGTGCGGGTATCGGTGGCGCACATGTCAAGTGGGACAATCTGCGTAATACGATTGGCGGCACCACGACCGAGCACGAAGGCTCCAAGAACTGGCGCTTTGCCTATGCGGTCATGGCCGGTGCATCCTACTGCCTGACCAGCAATCTGCAGCTCGACGCCGGATACCGCTTCTCGCATATCAATGGCGGCAAGATGTTCGAATACGCCAACGGTGGCGGCCCCGGCTACGACAAGGGCTTCAACACCCACGAGGTCCGCGGTGGTCTGCGCTATTCATTTGGCGGTGCCAACCCGAACTGCTCCGAGTCTGTGGCGGCCTACGAGCCACCGGCAATCGAGCCAGTCTACAAATAATTCAAGACCCTCCGAACCATTTCGAAAACCGCCCGGTCCAGTGCCGGGCGGTTTTATTTTGGCCTGAATGCAAAAGGTGGGTAACCCTCCGTTAGCCTTAACCGCCACTTAACCACTATAGTTAACAATGCTTCTGGAGAGGGTGATCATGCTGAGCTGAGCAAGACACCGCATGTCAGGGGTTAGGGTCATGAAAGTGTTTTTACGTTTGGTCCTTCCGGTAGCGCTGTGTGCGGCGGCTCCGGTTCAGGCTGCGGATTACGATCCGCCTATCGTCGTTGACCAGGCACCCGAATATGTGCCGGTGGAGATCGGCTCTGGCTGGTACCTGCGCGGTGATGTTGGCTACAGCGTCAACAAGCCGTTTCGCGATGCCAGCTACGCGGTCGAGCCGATTGTCTATGAAGATGAAAAGTACAGCCCGATCTCCGGCACGATCGGCATGGGCTATCATTTTAACGATGTGTTCCGCAGTGAGCTGAACGTCGGGATTTTGCCAGGCAGCAAACAATCACTCGGCTATCTCACTCCGGACTCCAGTGTAACTCTCGAGGCCGAAAACGAGTTTTGGACCGGCATGGTCAATGCCTATGCTGACCTGGGTACAGTCGTAGGTATCACTCCCTATATCGGCGGCGGCGTCGGGTTTGTGTATAACAAACACATGTTCACCGGGTCGCAAAACTTCGCAGATCCGGCTTATGTCGATATCGCGTTTTCCGACGAGGCGAGGCGGTATGATTTTGCCTATTCGCTCGGCGCCGGCGTGAGCTACGCAGTCGCCAAAAACCTCTCTGTCAATCTTGGCTATGAATATCTGTCAGCGCCCAAAGCGCGGGTGGCCGAAATCACCGAGGCTGGCAATCCGGTCCTTAAGGAAGGACTCGATGTTCACCAGATCAAGCTCGGCCTGCGTTACGATCTCTGGTAGGCGTCAGCCGATCCAATTTGAAGAAGGCGGGCAAAGAGCCCGCCTTTTTGCTTTTCGCGTCCTTGACCGTTGGCTCGAGCAAACGTGGGGGCAAGAACCCATACGCTTGGCGATTGGAACATGCCGACAAGATCGGTCAAGCTTCGTCCCGTTCTGCCATTGCCCAATCACGAAACACCTGCGCATGACGGCTGATGCACGGTGGTGCAGCGGTGGAGCACAACA
Organism: Mesorhizobium sp. NBSH29; assembly: GCF_015500055.1. Taxonomy (NCBI): domain Bacteria; kingdom Pseudomonadati; phylum Pseudomonadota; class Alphaproteobacteria; order Hyphomicrobiales; family Phyllobacteriaceae; genus Mesorhizobium; species Mesorhizobium sp. NBSH29. The sequence goes on along the minus strand of NZ_CP045492.1, from coordinate 572,145 downwards.
AATAATAATTGTAACCATCGTCCTGTATTCGCTGCGAAATCTGAACCAAGCCACCTGATTCGATATCTGGCTGGATCATCGCCTTAGGGCAGAGCGCCACACCCTGGCCCGACAGGGCGGCTGCCCGAAGCAGATTGAAATCTTCAAAAGTCGTGCCGTCCAAGGAAGCCGTGGCGGCCGGATCTGTTACCCCTGACAGCCAAGTTTTCCAGCCTGTCGGTGTACCATCATGCAGAAGACCCAAGGCCAAAAAATCGGCCACTGTTTCAGGCGTGTGCCCAAGATGAGCCAAACGTGAGGGGCTGCATACAGGGACGCTTTGCCCCGCCAGATAAAAATGCGTCTCGATTATCGGCCCAGACGGGGGCTGTTTCGCAAAGACAAAGGCCAGATGAACATCGTGGAAGTTTATCTCACGGCCATGCATGGCATAGACGATCCGGATTTCGATTTCCGGATGGGCGGTGAGAAAGCGGCTCAGGCGGGGGATTAACCAGCACATTGCGACTGAAGGAATTGCCGCGATAACAAGAGCCTGGCTGATATTACGCGCCCGATTGCAGGCGGCTTCGATCTCGGTCAGCGATCCTGCTAAACTGCGTGCCAGATCGGCGCCATGTGGCAATAATCTGGTTCGATTGCCCTCACGCTCAAACAACGGCCTGCCCAGCCACTCCTCAACATTTCGGATCTGATGGCTTACAGCGGATTGCGTGACGTACAGCGCCTCGGCGGCAGCGCGGAACGAGCCCAGGCGGGCGACTGCTTCAAAGGCGCGCAAAGCATTAAGCGGCGGTGTCGTCATGACTTACCATAGCATGAGAAAATTGATTGCTATCGTGAAAAATGGTCTTTTGACAAGATGCTTGGACGCAGGCCTGATCGGTACCAATCGGGTCAATATCGGCCCGCCGTGTCGTTGGAGGATTCGATGGAACGTGAGCGTTTGCAAGATTATGTAGACAATGGCGAAAAGGCCGTGCCTACCTTTTCAGATTCCGAGATGCAGCGGCGTCTCGACGCGATCCGGGGCCATATGGCACAAGCCGGAATCGACGCCGCGTTGTTCACCAGCTATCATTGCATCAACTACTACGCTGATTTCATGTACTGCTATTTCGGTCGCCGTTACGGCTTTTTGGTTGACCATGACATCGCCACCTCGATCAGCGCAGGTATCGACGGCGGCCAGCCTTGGCGCCGGACCTTTGGTGGCAAGAACGTGACCTACACTGATTGGCAGAAAGATAATTATTTTCATGCCATTCGTGGCCTGACGGGGGGCGTCAAGCGGCTGGGGATCGAATTTGACCATATCAATATCGACACGCTGAACCTGTTGAAATCCGAATTCCCGAACATGGAATTCGTAGATATCGGCGCGGCTTCCATGCGTCTGCGGATGATCAAATCGTCCGAGGAAATTGCCCATATCACGAAGATGACGCGCATTGCTGACATCGGCGGGGCCGCGTGTGTGGAGGCGATTGGCGTTGGGGTGCCCGAACATGAAGTGGCGCTTCATTCAACAGCAACCATGGTGCGCGAGATCGCCAAGGTCTGGCCGCATGGCGAACTGTTGGACACCTGGACATGGTTCCAATCGGGCATCAACACTGACGGCGCGCACAATCCGGTGACCAGCCGTAAGATCGAAAAGGGCGATATCCTTTCGTTAAACTGCTTCCCGATGGTGGCAGGTTATTATGTGGCGCTGGAACGGACGCTGTTTTCGGAAGAGGCATCGGAAGAGCATATCCGCCTGTGGAACATCAACTGTGCTGTGCATGATCGCGGCAAAGAACTGTTGGTTCCCGGTGCCAAGTGCAGCGATATCGCCAAGGAGTTGAACGAGATGTACGCGGCGGAAGACCTGCTGCAATATCGCAGCTTCGGCTATGGCCATTCGTTCGGCGTGCTGTGCCACTATTATGGCCGTGAAGCCGGTTTGGAACTGCGCGAAGATTGCGACACGGTTCTGGAAGAAGGCATGGTTGTTTCGATGGAGCCGATGATCACCGTTCCTAATCATCTGCCTGGTGCTGGTGGCTACCGTGAGCATGACATTCTGGTCATCACCAAGGAAAACAACAGTGGCAATGTCAACATCACTGGTTTTGCGTACGGCCCGGAACATCTGATCGTCAAGAACTGATGCTACAATCGATTTCCCCCCCCCTCGAGGGGGGGGATACCTGAAAGAACAATCAAGGTGCGCTGTAAAATGGTGCGCTTGGCGCCTTTTCTCATCGGGGACGCTTGTCTCAAGCAGTTGCGCTGGCACATAATGCCAACCCCAGTGGCGGATGCCACCAAGGCTCAGCACTCTGGCAAGTTAACGGCAAGGCCCCCGGTGGAGGTTTCCTTATACTTGACGTTCATGTCGATGCCGGTCTGGCGCATAGTCTCGATGCAATTGTCCAGTGGCATGAAATGCGTGCCGTCGCCGCGTAGGGCAAGGCTGGCGGCAGAGACAGCCTTGATTGCGCCCAGACCGTTGCGCTCGATGCAGGGGACCTGAACCAGGCCAGCTGCCGGGTCGCAGGTCATCCCCAAGTGATGCTCCAGCGCGATCTCGGCAGCGTTTTCTACTTGCTCGTTTGTGCCGCCAAGCGCCGCACACAACCCGGCCGCCGCCATCGCCGCCGCGCTGCCTACCTCACCCTGACAGCCGACTTCTGCCCCCGAGATACTAGCGTTGTGCTTGATCAGCCCGCCGATCGCGGCAGCGGTTAGCAGGAATGTTTGGATGCCGGCATGCGTGGCGCCGATGCAATGGTCGCGGTAATAGCGGATCACGGCAGGGACAACTCCCGCTGCTCCGTTGGTAGGTGAGGTGACAACCCGGCCCCCAGCAGCGTTTTCCTCATTCACCGCCATCGCATAGATCGACAACCAGTCGTTGATGACATGTGGGTGGTTTTGGTTGTTTCCGCGTTCGCCCAAAAGCTGTTCGTGGATCGCCTTGGCGCGGCGTTTGACCTTCAGGCCACCGGGCAAGATCCCCTCCTTGCACAGCCCGCGCGTGATGCAGGCATCCATCGCCTGCCACAACGTATCGAGGCGATCATCGAGTCCAGGGCCGGAATGCACCACCTCATTGGCCCTCTTCATCGCGGCGATGCTATGACCGGTGGTCTGGCCCATGGCGAGCATTTCCTTCGCCGTGCTAAAAGGGTGAGGATAGACGGTTGTCGCCTTCTGAGCGTGCGGAGTGCCAGATTTTGACTCCTCCAATTCCGCTGCTGTCAAAACAAACCCGCCGCCGACCGAGTAATAGGTTTGTGTCAGGTAGGGATTGCCGCTTTCGTCATAGGCGCGCAAGACCAGTCCATTGGGATGACCGGGCAGGGGAGGGCCGTAGTCGAACACCAGATCGCTGTCGGGATCAAAGGCCAGATCACCCAGACCGGGCGGCGCGATGCGTCCGCTACTGCGTACTCTGGCCTCCAGCGCCTCGGCGGCGTCGGGGTCTAGCGTATCAGGGCGGAACCCCAACAGGCCGAGCACCACCGCACGGTCTGTGGCGTGGCCCTTGCCGGTAAAGGCAAGGCTACCGTGCAGGCTGGCCCCAAGGCGTGACAATCGTCCCGCGCCGGGGATTTTTTCGGCCGCGCCGCGCAGATCATCCAGAAAGCGCGCCGCTGCCGTCATCGGCCCCATCGTATGCGACGATGACGGGCCGATGCCGAGTTTGAAGATATCAAATACCGACAGGAACATCGGATCACGCACCCATGTCATAGATCGGGTGCGCGGCACATAGCGCACGCACCTCGGCAAGGACGGCCGCTTCAACACCCGCGTCGCACTCGGCGTTCGATGACAGGGCGTCGATCACCCGTAAAACAAGACCTCCGACCTTACGGAATTCGGCCAGGCCAAAGCCGCGGGTTGTGCCTGCCGAGGTGCCGAGCCGGACACCCGAAGTGACAAATGGCTTTTCAGGATCGAACGGGATGGAGTTCTTATTGCAGGTCAACCCAGCCCGTTCCAGCGCTGCCTCCGCGGCCTTGCCGGTCACGCCCTTGGGACGCAGATCAACCAGAACCATGTGGCAGTCGGTGCCGCCTGATACGATGCCAAGGCCACCTTCTACCAGAACTGCAGACAGCGCCTGCGCATTGGCGATTACAGCCTTTGCATAGTCCATGAACGACGGTTCAAGCGCCTCGCCAAAGGCCACTGCCTTTGCGGCGATCACATGCATCAGAGGGCCTCCCTGATTGCCAGGGAAAACGGCCGAGTTGAACTTCTTGCCTAACGCCTCGTCATTGGTCAGAATCATGCCGCCACGCGGGCCTCGCAGGGTTTTGTGCGTGGTTGTCGTCACGACGTGGGCATGTGGCATGGGGTCGGGATACTGGCCCGCCGCGATCAGGCCTGCGTAATGGGCCATGTCCACCATGAGATAGGCACCCACCTCATCAGCAATTGCACGGAAGGCGGCAAAGTCGATGTGCCGCGGATAGGCTGATGCGCCAGCGATGATCAGCTTGGGCTTCTTCGCCAGCGCCACTTCGCGCACGTTGTCCATGTCGATCAGTTGGTTGTCAGCGCGCACTTCGTAGCTGACTACATCGAACCACTTGCCGGACATGGTGACTGGTGAGCCGTGGGTCAAATGTCCACCATGGGCAAGGTTCAGTCCCATGATCCGGTCGCCGGGCTGCAACAGTGCCAGAAATACCGCCTGATTTGCCTGCGCGCCAGAGTGCGGCTGCACGTTGACAAAGCCTGCGCCGAACAATTGCTTTGCCCGGTCGATAGCGATTTGTTCCACCACATCGACATGCTCGCAACCGCCATAGTAACGTTTCCCCGGATAACCCTCAGCATATTTGTTGGTGAGGACGGAGCCCTGGGCGCGCAGCACATCAAGGCTGACGATGTTTTCCGATGCGATCAATTCGATCTGGTTCATCTGGCGCGCAAGTTCATGACCGATGGCTTCTGCGACGTCGGTATCCTTGATCTGGTTGGCGTTCGGGGCTTTCAACATGATATGGGGCCTTTCAGGCAACAGGGTGGGAGCGGGCGCCGGAAAGGCGCCTCATAACTTCTGCCAAGCCGCGGCGCCGTCAGAGGCCGCAGGCAAACTCGCGCAGAGCAATGTCCAAAAGCTCTGACACATGCGGGAAGAACGACCGCCAAACTTCGAGCCTAAACGCATCATCGGCGTCGCGGATCAGCACCACCTGCGCGCTGTCAAACAGCGTACGCTTAGCGGTTCCTGGCGCCATGCGCGACAGATCCAGAGGGCAGCCGACAGAAAGCAGCTCTTGCGCGCGGGGCCCGGTGATGGCGATGGTACGCTCACGGTCCGAGATAACCGTCAGACTGTGGGGTGCCGTGGCGCGCGCTTCGGCAAAATCGGCCACTATGACTGCCTGTTCGGTCTCGGGAGCATGCAGCAACCACTCGTCTGGGCCAAGGCACCACGCAGCGCGGTCGCCTTTGAACACACCTTGCCCGATATCGCGCGGCAGGGGCAGTCCAAAAGCACTCGAGGCGGTGGCCAAATCGGCAGGCTCAATGCGCAGGTTCAACCGTGCCACCGGGGGCAAAACGGCAACCGATACGGCGGCAAAAGATGTCACGGGGGCGTTCATTCTGGCATCCTCCTCAATCAACTTTCAACCGGTCACCCGCGGGGTCGTAGAAAACGCACCCCGTGACCTTTGCCGCTTGCGATCCGCCATCCGCGGTGGGAATATGAAGCGTGTCGCCCATGCGGTCGAAGCCGCCTTCAACCACAGCCATGGCGATCGAGCGCCCCAGGGCCTCGGACCAATAGGAACTGGTCACGTGGCCGATCATCTTCATCGGTTTGGGCTGCTTTGGGTCGGCAACGATCTGTGCGCCTTCGACGAGCACATTGTTGGGGTTGTCGGTTAGCAAGCCGACCAGTTGTTTGCGCCCTTTGGCAACGATATCAGGCCGCGCCAAAGACCTCTTGCCGACAAAATCCGCTTTTGCCTTGCCAATCGCCCAGCCGATGCCCGCATCTTCGGGTGTCACAGTTCCATCGGTGTCTTGCCCGATGATGATATAGCCCTTTTCCGCACGCAACACGTGCATGGTTTCAGTGCCATAAGGGCATATATCGTACTGATTGCCTTCGGCCATCAGCTTTTCCCACAGCGCGCGACCATGACGGGCGGGGACGTTCACCTCAAACCCCAACTCGCCGGTAAAGCTGATGCGGAACAGGCGAGATGGAAAGCTCGCGACCGTGCATTCGGCCACCGACATATGGGGGAATGCCGCATCAGATATATCCTGTCCTACGACAAGCGGCGCAAGCAGCTTGCGCGCATTTGGGCCGTTGATCGCGATGGTTGCCCATTCTTCGGTAGTCGAGGTCAGCCAGACCTGGAGGTCGGGCCATTCGGTTTGCAGGTAATCTTCCATCATGTTCAGCACACGGGCTGCGCCGCCTGTGGTAGTGGTTACATGGAACAGATCATCGCGCATCCGGCCGATCACGCCATCGTCACGGATGAACCCGTCCTCGCCCAACAGCAGACCATAGCGGCATTTGCCGGGGGCCAGTTTGGCCCATGGATTGGTGTACATGCGGTTCATGAATTCCACCGCATCGGGACCGGACACCTCGATCTTGCCCAAGGTGGAGGCGTCGAAGATGCCAAGGCTGGCCCGTGTGGCACGGCATTCACGCGCCACTGCCTTGTGCATATCTTCGCCCGCCTGGGGGAAATACCACGCGCGCCGCCATAGAGCGACAGGCTCGAAAGCAGCGCCGTTCTCTGCGGCCCAGCTGTCAATCGGCGTTTTGCGCGTTAGCTCGAAATGGCTGCCTTTGTGATAGCCTGCCAGCGCGCCGAAGGTGGTGGGTGTGTAAGGTGGGCGAAAAGTCGTAAGACCAACCTGCGGGATTTCCTTGCCCAAAGCGTCCGACGCGATGGTAAGCCCGTTCATGTTGGACATCTTGCCCTGATCGGTGGCCATACCATTGGTGGTATAGCGTTTGACATGTTCAATTGACCGCATGCCTTCGCGCACCGCCAGCCTAATATCCTTGGCCGTCACGTCATTCTGGAAATCGACAAAGGCCCTTGCGCTGCCGGGGCTGCGGTCGGTCGGCAGTTCCTTTTGGGTTATGCCGGTGCCGGTGCGGTCGTCCGCCACGGCAGCAGCAGCAAGCCCCGCCGGTCCAGAGCCTACGATCAATACATCACAGTGCAGATAGCGGCTGGCATAGTGATCGGGGTCAAGTTCAGTTGGTGAGCGGCCAAGGCCTGCGGCACGGCGGATGAAGGGCTCATAGACCTTGTCCCAGAACGACTTGGGCCACATGAAAGTCTTGTAATAAAAACCTGCTGAAAACAGCATGTAGAGCCGGTCGTTGATCGCTCCCAAATCAAACTTCAGGCTCGGCCACTTGTTCTGGCTTTCGGTCGTCAGCCCCGACCAGATTTCCTGCATGGTGGCACGGGTATTGGGCTCAAATTGCCCGGGCCCGCGGCTGGTGCCGAGCAAGGCATTGGGTTCCTCCGATCCGGCAGTCACGACGCCGCGCGGGCGATGGTATTTGAACGACCTACCGACCAGATGCACCCCATTGGCCAAAAGTGCAGAAGCAACGGTATCACCTTGGAGACCCTCATAAGTTTTGCCGTCAAAGGTGAAGCGGACGGTACGAGCATAGTTCACCCGGCCGCGACCAGAAATGCGCATGTCGTCCATATCATCACCCAGCTGAATGTGTTGAAACTGATCTGTGGAGAGCGCCCCGGCCAGCACGCGACCCGAGTTCATTTTGACACCTTCACAGCTTTGATCAGATCGCTACGGGCTTCGCCTGCCTTGTAGGTCTGCATGAACTTGTCGCTTACTGTGTCTCGCACCGCGTTGAAGAATCGACCGCACCCGTGAAGGTGGCGCCAGCGTTCAGCGTGCATCCCGCGCGCGTTTGACCGGATGAACAAGAAGTCGCGCCATTCCTCATCGCTTAGCTTTGAAGGATCGGCGGGGCGGGTGATGTGGGCTTCACCCGCATAGGAGAATTCCAGCTCGGGCAATGTGTCATCGCAATAGGGGCAGTGGATCAAGAGCATGATTCTCTCCTTAGTGCGCAACGGCGGCGGCGGCGGCTTCATCAATCAGCCGTCCCGTGGTGAAACGCTCAAGCGTGAACGGCGCGTTGAGCTTGTGTGGCTCATCCTTGGCCACCGTCCAGGCAAGCAGATGCGCCGCGCCCGGTGTCGCCTTGAAGCCGCCTGTGCCCCAGCCGCAGTTAACGTACAGACCCTGGACGGGGGTCTTGCCCAAAATGGCGGACCGGTCGGGCGTTACATCTACAATGCCGCCCCATTTGCGCAGCATCCGCATGCGGTTGAAGATAGGGAACACTTCACAGATCGCGGCTACGGTGTGCTCGATGAGTGGCAGCCCGCCGCGTTGGGAATAGCTCACATACTGGTCTGTGCCGGACCCGATCACCAACTCGCCCTTGTCGGACTGGCTGATATAAGCGTGGACGGTGTTAGACATGACGACGCAGGGGAAGATCGGCTTGATCGGTTCGGAAACCAGCGCCTGTAGCGGGTAGCTTTCGAGCGGCATCTTCACGCCGGCCGACTGCATGATGACCGATGTATGTCCCGCCGCCGACACTGCGACCTTTTTTGCGCGGATGAAACCCTTGGCGGTTTCCACCCCTTCAACGGCTCCATCGGCGCCGCGGCGTATCGAGATCACCGGGCAGTTCTGGATGATATCGACGCCGCGCTTGGCCGCTGCCCGCGCATAACCCCAGGCGACCGCATCGTGCCGCGCGGTGCCTGCTCGCATCTGTAACGCCGCTCCCATCACCGGATAACGGGCATCGGCGGACACGTTCAACGGCGGGCAAAACGCCTTGGCCTCGGCTGTGGAAAGCCAGCGGTTGTCGACGCCGTTCAACCTGTTGGAATGGATGTGACGCTGGAACGACTGAACGTCGTGAACGTTATGGGCCAGCATCATCACGCCGCGTTTGGAATACATGATATTGTAGTTCAATTCGGTCGACAGGTTGTCCCACAGATCCAGCGCGTGATCGTAAAGCTTGGCGCTTTCGTCGTAGAGGTAATTGCTGCGGATGATCGTGGTATTGCGCCCGGTATTACCGCCGCCCAGCCAGCCCTTTTCGATCACAGCGACATTGGTGATGCCATGTTCCCTAGCCAGATAGTAGGCCGCGCCCAACCCATGCCCACCGGCGCCTACGATGATGACGTCATATTCTTTCTTGGGCTGCGCGTCAGGCCATTGCTCCGTCCAGTTCTTGTTGCCCGTCAGGGCATTTTTCAGCAACGACAGCGCGGAGAAATGGGTCATCGCGGGTCCTTTCGGAGAGATGATTTACGCAGGATGAAGCATCATGGCAGACAAGACGATTTTTCACTGTATGGATGCGTCAAAATGACGTTATAATTGCGCCACACCCGGAGATCCAAACTATGCAGGCTCCCTCCACCATCCCGTTGGCACCACGTTTGCGGGTCGGGTTCATCGTAACCCGGCGGTTTACACTGTGCGCGTTTGCAAATTTTGTTGATGTGCTGCGTCTTGCGGCAGATGAGGGGGATCGATCGCGCCCTATTTTGTGCGGCTGGCGGGTCCTTTCCACCACGAGTGAGCCTTTGGTCTCGAGCAGCGGTATTGCGGTTCAACCCGAGGAAAGGTTGGGTGACCCCGCCCGCTTTGATTACATAGTTGTCGTGGGGGGGCTGATGCAGGAGCTTGAATATCTCGACCCCGACCATGCCGGCTTTTTGCACCGGGCAGCGCAGGCAGGGGTGCCGTTGGTTGGCGTGTGTACGGGCGCGTTCGTTCTACATCGCGCCGGCTTGATGAACGGCTATCGCTGCTGCGTAAGCTGGTTCCACCACAATGATTTTCTGGAACAATTTGACGGCTTAACTCCGGTTTCGGATCAGATATTTGTTGTGGACCGTGATCGATTGACCTGTTCCGGGGGCACCAGTTCGGCGCATTTGGCTGCGCATCTGGTGGATCGGCATATCGGACGGGCGGCATCAAAGAAAAGCCTGGCGATCATGATGATCGACGAGGCAATGGCGGCTGAACGGCCGCAGCCTGGTCTGCCGCTGGAATTGACTACCTCTGACGCGCTGGTCAGAAAGGCTTTGCTGACCATTCAGCAGCGGCTGGAGACGCCGTTGACTGTCACAGCCTTGGCCGTCCATCTGAAAACGAGCCGCCGCAAACTGGAGCGACATTTTGCCGATGCTCTGAAGATGACGCCGTCGCGGGCGGGCATGGCTATCCGCATCGCCCATGCCGAACTTCTGCTCTCGCGCAGTGAGCGCACGGTGACGCAGGTGGCGCAAGACTGTGGTTTCGTCGACGTTTCGCATCTGATCCGGGTGTTCAAATCCCTGCATGGCACGACACCAGAGGTCTGGCGCCGAGCGCAGAGCAAAGCCATTTTGGGGACCAACACGCCGAAACGCTCACAGGACTAATACGAGGGAGCTGTACGACCAAATAATCAGCGCAAATAGAACCATTGGTTCATCAAATTTCCCTGGCCGCTTCAGCCCGCCTATCTTTGCAGCAATGTTAGATATTGCAGTAGGAGCAGCGGCCAAATGACCCATGACATGTTGCACGTCATGGAATGGCACAATGGCGAAAAGCCCCCTTCGCCATTCTCGGATCTAGAGATGTGGAGGCGGCACGATGATGTGCGGCAGTGGATGGCGGCGAATGATGTCGATGCCGGGCTGTTCACCTCGAGCCAGGCCATAGCGTATTATTCCGGGTGGTTCTGCGGTGGCTCCGGGCGCAAGTGCGGGATGGTCGTAAGCTCCACTGCGGCGACGACGATTTCACCCGCCATAGACGGTGGACAGCCGTGGCGGCAGGGTTTTCATGACAACATCAGCTACACGGACTGGCGGCGCGACAACTTTTTTTATGCGCTTCGGCAGTTAACCCAAAGGGTGGGGAGACTGGCGATCGAAATGGACCATGTGACGGTGAAGTTCCTCCAGCAGCTAGAATCTGCGCTGCCTGGGGTAGACTTCGTTGACGTAGGCCAGGCGTCGATGTGGATGCGGTCGATAAAATCTGTTGAGGAACATGACCTCTTGCGCGCGGGAGCCCGGATTGCCGCGCAGTCGGCGACGGCAGCGCTGGAACTGATAGTGCCGGGGGTTCTGGAATATGAGGTTGGATTGGCCGCCTCCGCCTCGATGTATAGGGCTATTGCTGCGACCTTTCCCGGGATCGCCTTGATGGGATGCAATGTCCTTTTCCAATCAGGCATTCACACCGATGGTTCGCACAACCCGACTACTGACAAGCGAGTACAGCCGGACGATGTGCTGTCATTGACATGCGCGCCGATGCTCTTTGGATATTCAAGTACATTACAGCGTACCTTGTTTTGCGAGCATGCCGACAATGCGAGCCTCGTCATCTGGCAAAAGAACCTGACGGTGCATCAGCGTGCACTGGATCTGATACGGCCAGGCGTCCTGTGCAGCGACATTGCGCGCGAGCTCAGCGATCTGGACCGGCAATGTGATTTGTTGAAATGTCGGCTTGGGGGCTATGGCCAGACTATCGGCCTGCAGTCAAACAGCCTTGGGGGTGAGCTGGAAGTGGCAATACGCGAAGATTGTTTCGCTGAGCTGCGGCCCGGAATGGTTATTTCCGTCGATCCGATGCTGATGGTGCCTGATGGCACGCCGGGTGCGGGAGGCTACCGTGACACCGACATCATGATTGTCACCGAGACCGGTGCAGAACGCATTACTGTTTTTTCGCAGGGGCCCAATGACAACATCATCTGCGCGCACACTGACCGAGAGAACGGGCGACAACAATTAAAAATGGGCCGGTGACCCTGGCCCATTTCCCTTGTCCACTCTTGATCATCACGCAGGCGGTGGTTCCGCGCTGTTGAATTCGCGCTGCAGCGCCGCCTTGATTCCTGCACTGCATACCTGCAGCAAAATTTCGCCCTTTTCGGCCGATGCCTCCTTGGGCGAGGACAGCGTGCCGCTCGCGGGGGTCCACTCAGGTTTGACCGGATAAACGTCATAGGGTGGAAAGACCGCCGGAGCGTGGTGTACGGCACAATCCATGCTGACGAGCTCGGGGAAAAGGGCGAGCATGAGCGACGTTTCAAGGACGCCACCATGTTCCATATCCCAGCCGGGGAATCCGGTTGGATAGAGTCGGGTGATCGTGTCCTTGTCGACAAAATCCCAATAAGACAGCACCACAATCTTTACGTCTTCGATCCGATCCCAACGCAATTCTCGCAAGGCAAGATCGATCGCTTCAATGATGAACCACGAGTTTTCAAAATGCCCGTTTACCAGGCAGATTTGCCGCGCGCCATGGCGGACAAACTCCTTGATCACATCGCGCAGTGCCGCGACTAAAGTTGCGCCGTCAAGACTGGCTGTGCCGGGCATATGATTGCCGCCGCCAGACTTCTGGTGCGACTTGTAACCATAGGTGAAGGCCGGTGCAACGAGACCGCCGATTTCAAGAGCAACCCGACGGGCAAATTCTGTGGGCAGCAAAACATCGACATGCATCGGCATGTGGTGACCGTGCTGCTCCATAGACCCCAATGGGATCAGAATGGGTGTGGTGCCGGATCGAACCACGGCATCATAGACCGGCCAGGTGAGCTCTGAGGCAAAGGCAGACTTCGGGGGCATTTTGGGCTCGCCTCTGTTGGATTCCGGGAAAACACCGGGCTGCCCTCAAATAGATTGGTATGCTACTATAAGGAAAATATATTCTCCTGATGCTTCTATTTGTAAGGCAAATACATGGCCGGAATAACCAATCTCCAGACGGACCTGTTGCGCACCTTCGTGTCGGTGGTGGAACTGGGCGGCCATTCCAAGGCCGGGGCCATGCTGGGGCGGAGCCAGCCTGCGGTCTCATTGCAGTTGGGTCGGTTGGAGGAGTTGGTTGGGGCACCCCTGTTGATCAAGAAGGGCAGGGCGATCCAGCCGACCGCAGATGGTGAAGTGCTGTTGACCTATGCCCGAGAGGTTGTGCGGATCAACGATGAAGCGATGAGTTACTTCCGGCGCCGAGTGATAACAGGAGTGTTGCGCATCGGGTTGCCCAGCGATTATGCCGTAGCCTTCCTGCAAAACGCCTTGGCTGACTTCACCCGCAATCACCCAGAGGTCAACCTTGAAGTACACTGCGATCTAAGTCGCGAGATCCTGCGTCGGCTTAGAGGGGACGAATTGGATATCATCGTCGCGATGATGCCTGCGGCGCGCATGCCCTATCTGTCGCGCTCCTGGATCGAACGCCCGATCTGGGTCGCGGCAGACTCCTTCGTTATTGATCCTGATCGCCCGATACCGCTTGTGGCGCATCCCGAGGGCTGCGACTACCGTGCACGGATGATCCAATCATTGGAAACCACAGGCCGGCGTTGGAGGTTTGTCTATACGGGTCCTGGTATATCGGGGCTGCAAAATGCTGTGTTGAATGGGCTTGGCGTCAGCGCACTGACTCGACCTACCTTATTGAAAGGAATGCGTATCCTTAATCAATCAGATGGGATGGCTCCTCTGGAGCCGCTGCGGGTAGGGCTGTTTTACAAACATCCGCGCCAGACCGAGGCGGGGATCAAACTAATCGGCGAACTGGTAGCCAATCTTGACACCATCAACGCCGGATATCAGCCTGCGGCGAGCGGCTAGCGCGGGGCGGGTATTTGCCAGGCAAATCGAAGTATTTTAAAAACCGATTTTGCAAATCCGCGGCTCTCACCTAGCGTCAACGGACACGTCACCAACAAGGTGCGATAAAACAGGGGAGAGTCTGATGACAGAAATTATCCGCCCGGGTGCAGGCTTCACACGCCGCACTTTGCTTGCTACCGGTGCCGCAGCGCTGGCAATGCCAATGCTTGGTCGGCGTGCCAATGCAGCAGCGACAGAGCTGACCATGCTGGCCTGGTATGGCCATGCCGAGCCCGATATGGTTGCCGAATTTGAGGCCGAAAATAACGTCAAGTTCGTGCCTAAATACTATACTGGTGGCGACAATATGCTGGGTCTGATCTCGCAATCCCCTGCCGGGACGTATGACGTAATTCTGTCCGACGCGGAATATGTGCAGCAGTTGAATGCCGCCGGTTACATAGAGCAACTTGATCCTGCGGACTATGCGTTTGACGAATTCTTCCCGGAATTCCAGAAGTTCCCTGGCCATTGGGTCAATGATGCGCTGTTCTCGGTTATCACGCGCTTTGGCTTTCTCGGTGTGGCGTACAACACCGATGCGTTGACCGAAAAAGAAGCGTCAACTTACAACGTTTATTGGGATGCAAAGGTCAAAGGGAAGGTTGGTCATTTCGACTGGCATCTGCCTAACCTTGGCCAGATCAGCCTGCTTTCGGGCAACAAAAGCCCCTATGACATCGACGCGGCGGCTTGGGAGGCAGTGAAAGCCAAAACCATGAGCCTGCGCCCGCAAGTCGGTGGTTTCTTCGATTATGGCGGTACTTTCTCGTCGCTGGAAAGCGGACAGATGCTCGCGTTTGCGGGCATCGGCGACTGGATCACTGGCGTTCTGGAAAAGAACGGTGCCAAGGTGAGATCAGTGATCCCAGAGGAGGGTGGTCTGCAATGGACGGAATCCTTCTCGATAGGCAAAGGTTCGGCCAAGGCTGATCTGGCAAAGAAATGGATCCAATACGTCACGTCGGCCAAGGGTCAGGCCAAGTCGGCGAACATGGCGGCATATCCTGCCATGGTTCCGAACCAGAAGGGTTGGGAAGTCCTGGCTGCCGAAAATCCTGGCGAGGCAAAGCGCCAGAACATGATCCTTGGTCAGCCAAACGCCATGGACATGATCCGCGAAGGCCGGATCCAATATCGCCAATTGCCCATTCAGCAGAGTTTGGAAGAATGGAACGATTTCTGGTCTGAATACAAGGGCGCGTAACTTGGATCGGCGGCGGCCATGCCGTCGCCAATCCTTCCTGAATTGATGATGTGCCTGATCTTCCCCCATTCAACCGACGGAGCAAATGGACGATGCGGAGATCAGTCTCTCTTTACGGCCTGACGTTTTCGCTGCCGATGCTAATCTGGCAGCTTTTGTTCTTTGTTGCCCCTCTGGTGTTCCTGGTCGCCCTCAGTTTCTGGACAGTCAAGAACTTCAAGATGGAGGCCGATTTCGACACGATAAACTGGGTCACCATGTATGGCCGGTCGGTGTTTTGGCAATCGTATGGTTTGACACTTGCGCTAGCGACCGCGGCCTCTGTTATTACCAGTGTTCTGGCCTTCCCCTGCTCCTTTGCAATCGCCTTCAAGCTTTCGGCACGGCAGCGCCAATGGGCGATCTTTATGATGGTGATCCCGTTCTTCACCAGCTATCTGGTGCGGGTCTACTCCTGGCAGATATTCCTGTCGGATAACGGCATCATCAACGGGTTGTTCAGCGCCATGGGTATGGGCCCGTTCCCGCTGTTGAACACGGTCTTTGCCACGATGATCGGCTATCTGACGCTGACCTTTCCATTGGTGGTCCTTCTCCAATTGTTCAGCCTTATGTTTATCGACCGCACCTTGATCGAGGCGGCGCACAACTTGCGTTGCGGGCGCATTCGTACGGTTTTTGCTGTGATTATTCCTTCGGCTCGAGTCGGATTGGTGATTGCAGCGCTGTTTTGTTTTATCCTCAGCTTTGGTGATTTTGTGAGCCCGGTTTATCTGGGGGGTGGTGACCCGACAACCTTGTCCATCCTCATCACCGACACGACCAAATCTGGCCAGCAATGGCCGCGTGCCGCTGTGATCGCTCTGACCATGATCGCAACATTGTTAGCAGTGGCGTTCGCTGCCGTGGGCTTTGCTTACAAAGGGCGGACGAAATGAGTGATTTCAATCGCAACAGATTTGTCGAGTGGGCGCTACGATTGTATGTTCTGCTCAGCTTTGCCTTTGTCTTTGCACCGATTGCGGCCAGCTTTGTGTTCTCATTCAACTCTGACCGTTTTCCCTCAATACCGCTTGGGTCGTTCTCGACCGAATGGTACGTTGCCGTTGCATCCGATCCGCTGGTCTGGTCCGGACTGGGCAATACACTGTTTGTCGGGTTGATCGTGGCGGTGATTTCAACCGCCTTGGGTTTTGGCGCGGCATATACCGACTTTCGGTACAGGTTTTTCGGCAAATCGGCCTATCTGGCGCTGGCCCTTTTGCCGCCGACCATTCCTGTGGTGATACTTGGCCTCGCAATGCTGGCGTTTCTGTCGCGGATCAATCTCTCAGGGCAGTCCATCTCGGTGATAATCGCGCACATCGTGATCTGCTCACCATTCGCTATGGCTATCACCCGGTTGCGGTTGTCGCAGATGGACCCTGATCTGGAAGCCGCAGCCTGGAACCTCGGGGCCTCTGAATGGTCGGCGATGCGGTATGTCATCGTTCCCTTTGCGGCACCTGCGATCTTTGGCGCACTGTTCATCACCATGGCCGTATCGTTCGACGAATTTGCCGTTGCCTGGTTTGTTTCTGGTTTGAATGAAACCTTGCCCGTCAAGGTTCTTGGTTTCCTGCAAGGACAGGTCAGCCCGCGGATCAATGCGATCGGGACCTTTGTTTTCGTCATTTCGATGACGTTGGTGATCTTTGCGCAACTTCTTCTGACTGGTCGGGCGAAAGATGCGCCCGCGTCAAACGACTAAGAAAGACTTTCGATGCAAGGCAATGCACTGGTCACATTCGACGGGGTTATCAAACGGTTCGGCAGTTTTGTCGCCGTGCAAAAGCTGGATCTTGAAATTCACAAAGGTGAGTTTCTGGCTATCATGGGGTCAAGCGGCTGTGGGAAAACGACAACCTTACGGATGTTGGCGGGGTTGGAGGCACCATGTGAGGGCGAAATTCGCTTGGGCGGAAACCCTATCAATGATTTGCCGACGTGGAAGCGCGACACCCCGATGGTCTGGCAAAGTCTCGCGCTGTTTCCGTTTTTGAATGTGATCGAGAACGTGGAATTCGCCCTCAAGATGCGCGGTATAGGGGCAACCGAGCGTCGCAAGCGCGCCGGCAACTGGCTGGAGCGCATGCAGATTTCGGAATTCGCTGAACGCGCCATATCCCAGCTATCCGGCGGACAACGGCAGCGGGTCGCACTGGCGCGGTCGTTGGTGGTGGAGCCCGAGATTTTGTTGCTCGACGAGCCGCTTTCGGCACTTGATGCGCATCTCAAGGTGCGGATGCAGTCGGTTCTGCAAAACCTGCAACGTGAACTCGGCATAACCTTTGTCTATGTGACTCACAGCCAGTCCGAAGCTTTCGCCATGGCTGACCGGGTTGTCATCATGAGCAAGGGCGTGGTGGAGCAAGTCGGGTCGGCGCAAGAAATCTATCGCGCCCCCCGGACCCGCTTTGTGGCGGAATTTCTGGGCTCGTCGAATATATTTTCGGGCACGGTCATGCCGACGGGGATTCTAGATACAGTAACCGGGCAGCACCGCCTGCCGCACGATGGGTCTGGGTCTGGGCCAAAGTCTCCTGCGACGCTGGTCGTCCTCGATACGAGGTCGTACCTGAGCGCGGTTGAACCTGGGCCGGAGTTCGACTGGGTTCGGGCCAAGGTTGTCGGTGAAGAATTTACCGGAGCTATGGCCAAAATCTATCTTGAGACAGCTGATGGTTCAGAACTTCGCGTTCAAAGTGGGTATGACGAACTGGCTGACATGACCTTGGAAACTGGCCAAGAACTGTTCGTTTACTGGCGACCGGAGGATGGCCATGTTCTTCCAAAAGCTTAGGCTGAACGCCGGGAGCCTGTGTCAGCCCTATAATCAACATCAGCGTATTCGGATTGCCGTGATACCAAGCCACGTATAGGGGTTGAGGCCTTGTGGCGCACTCGCCCTTGGGATTATGTGTGCGTATCCGACCATAGGGCCTGTGAGCGGGGCAACCTGTCCAGCCACCGGATCAAACCATATCCGTGACCATGAATTCGTGGCGATCTCTCGGATCTTGCGTCGTTCCGCTCAATGCGGCCTGAACCTGCAAGTGTGGAAAACGCGACCCCTTTTGTTTCTTGCGCTTTTCCGGGACTTCCGTTATTCCCGCCAGTGGGCCACCCCTCCCCAACGAGGGGCCACTATCTGGAAGGATAGACGATGACTGACCACCACACGCCCGGATTGCGTCCGGCAAACCCCCATTTTTCTTCAGGCCCTTGTGCCAAACGACCTGGCTGGTCGCTTGAGGCGCTTGGCGATGCTTCGCTTGGCCGTTCGCATCGCGCCAAGATTGGCAAGGCCAAGCTGGCCGAGGCCATCGACCTCACGCGTGAAGTCCTACAGGTGCCGGCGGATTATCGTATCGGCATCGTGCCCGCTTCCGACACTGGCGCTGTCGAGATGGCGCTGTGGTCGCTGCTTGGCGCGCGCGGCGTCGACATGGTGGCCTGGGAAAGCTTCGGTTCCGGCTGGGTAACCGATGTCGTCAAGCAGTTGAAGCTTGAGGATAGCCGATTGATCGGGGCCCCCTATGGGGTGCTGCCCGATCTCTCCAGCATCGATTTCGATCGCGATGTCGTGTTCACCTGGAACGGCACCACCTCGGGCGTCAGGGTGCCGAACGGAGATTTCATACCGGCAGACCGCAAGGGCCTCACAATCTGCGACGCCACCTCGGCTGCGTTCGCCCAGAAACTCGATTTCGAAAAGCTCGATGTGGTGACTTTCTCCTGGCAAAAGGTGCTGGGCGGCGAGGGTGCACATGGCATCCTGATCCTGTCGCCGCGCGCCGTCGAACGGCTGGAAAGCTACAAGCCGGCCTGGCCGTTGCCCAAGATCTTTCGCCTCACCTCCGGCGGCAAGCTGATCGAGGGCATTTTCAAGGGCGAGACGATCAACACGCCATCGATGCTGTGCGTGGAGGATTATCTTGACGCGCTCAAATGGGCCAAGTCGACTGGCGGACTCGATGGCCTGATGGCGCGAGCTGATGCCAATTTTGCGGTGCTCGACCGCTTTGTCGCCAGTTCCGACTGGGCCGGCCATCTGGCTGTCGATCCCGCAACGCGCTCCAACACTTCGGTCTGCCTGTCGATCATCGATCCGCAGTTCATCGCTCTCGACGACAAGGCGCAGGCCGCGTTTGCCAAAGCGATGGTCGATGCGCTGGATCGCGAGGGCGTTGCCTACGACATCGGTTCGTACCGTGATGCTCCCGCCGGTCTTCGGATCTGGGCCGGCGCGACTGTCGAGACCGGTGATCTCGAAGCGCTGATGCCGTGGCTCGACTGGGCGTTTGCTACCCGGAAGGCTGCACTCAAGGCTGCCGCCTGAACTAGCTGGTTCGCCTCCCCGCCGGGGAGGCTTTTCATCCCATTTCATCTGCTGTCAGCAAGCCGCGAGGCCCGCGCGCAGCTACGATCAAAACTATCGCGAAGGAAGAACCAATGCCCCGCGTTCTCGTCTCCGACAAGCTTTCTCCCACCGCCGTCCAGATATTCAAGGATCGCGGCGTCGAGGTCGACTATCTGCCCGATCTCGGCAAGGACAAGGATAAATTGCTCGAAATCATCCACCTGTATGACGGTCTTGCCATACGGTCGGCGACCAAGGTCACCGAAAAGCTGATCGCTGCGGCGACCAAACTCAAAGTGGTCGGTCGCGCCGGCATCGGCGTCGATAATGTTGATATACCTGCTGCCTCGCGCAAAGGTATCATCGTGATGAACACGCCTTTCGGCAATTCCATCACGACAGCCGAACACGCCATTGCGCTGATGTTTGCGGTGGCGCGCGAACTGCCTGCCGCCAATGCCTCTACCCATGCCGGCAAATGGGAAAAGAACCGCTTCATGGGTGTCGAGATTACCAGCAAGACGCTGGGCATCATCGGTTGTGGCAATATTGGAGCTATTGTCGCGCAACGCGCCGTAGGGCTGAAGATGCATGTGGTGGCGTTTGATCCGTTCCTTTCTGAAGATCGGGCCTCGGAACTCGGTGTCGAAAAGGTCGAACTGGAAGAGCTGTTCGGTCGTGCTGACTTCATCACGCTGCACACGCCGATGACAGACAAAACGCGCGGCATCATCAATGCCGAAGCCATAGCAAAGATGAAAGACGGAGTACGGATCATCAATTGCGCGCGCGGCGGGCTCGTTGTCGAGGCTGACCTGATAGACGGCTTAAAAAGCGGCAAGGTCGCCGGGGCAGGCATCGATGTGTTCGAGACAGAGCCGGCGACGGACAGCCCGCTGTTTGGAATGGACAATGTGGTGTGCACGCCCCATCTGGGTGCCTCAACCTCGGAAGCGCAGGAAAATGTTGCCTTGCAGGTGGCCGAGCAGATGTCGGACTATCTTATCAAGGGCGCGGTCTCCAACGCCATCAACATGCCCTCCATCACAGCCGAGGAAGCGCCACGGCTAAAACCATTCGTCAAGCTTGCGGAGGTACTCGGGGCGTTTGTCGGGCAGGTGACTGAAGATCCGATCAAGGAGGTTGAGATCCTGTTCGACGGCGTTACTGCGATGATGAACACCAAGGCACTGATTAGTGCCGCTCTTGCCGGCCTCATCCGCCCGCAAATGGCTGACGTCAATATGGTGTCGGCGCCGATCATGGTGAAGGAGCGCGGCATCATCGTTGCTGAAGTCAAGCGCGACAAATCCGGCGTTTTCGATGGCTATATCAAGCTGACTGTGAAGACGGAGAAGCAGACCCGCTCAATCGCCGGTACCTGCTTTTCAGATCACAAGCCACGCTTCATCCAGATCAAGGGTATCAATCTTGATGCCGAGGTGGGACAGCATATGCTCTACACCACCAACAATGATGCGCCGGGCATCATTGGACTTCTGGGCACGGTGTGCGGCGAGAACGGCGTGAACATCGCCAACTTCCAGCTCGGCCGAAACCGGCCCGGGGGCGATGCCATTGCGCTGCTCTATCTCGACAAGCCATTTCCAGAAAGCGTGCTGGAAAAGGTGCGCGCGCACCAATCGATACAGTCAGCCAAGCCGCTACAGTTTGACATAGGCGCGTTCTGAGTAGCTACCGGCGGAGCTTTCGCTGACCCTTCCGGTCTACGGCGCGGTCAGCATTGCTCAGCCGGTGCGTTTTCCGGCGAGATCAAACCAGTGGAGCTTTTCGGGCCGGACGATGACGCGTAACCGGTCTCCAGGCTTTGCCGATGCCCGACCGGCGACGCGCACAACGATGTGGGATCCGGCTGCGGCGCAATAGAGGAAGCTCTCGGCGCCGACTGGTTCGACGGCCTGAACTTCGGCACCAAGCGTCAGTGCGCCAGATGGCACGTCGTCGTCAAAGGCGACATCGGCATCCTCGGGACGGAAGCCGAAAGTGGCAGCGTCCTTGTAGCCCTGGGCCGCATCCACTGGCGAACCGTCGGTGAAGGAAAAGGCGCCGTCTTCTCCCCGTGTAACGGGCAGCAAGTTCATAGGTGGCGCGCCGATGAAGCTCGCCACAAATGTTGATGCAGGCTTTTCGTAGATATCGAGCGGGTCGCCGATCTGCTCGACCAGACCTGCATTCATCACCACCAGCAGATCGGCAAGTGTCATAGCCTCCAGTTGGTCATGAGTGACGTAGACGCTGGTGACGCCAAGCGAGCGCTGCAGGCTCTTGATCTCGATGCGCATCTGGCCGCGCAGCTTGGCGTCGAGATTGGAGAGCGGTTCGTCGAACAAAAATACTTTGGGATTGCGCACGATGGCGCGGCCCATGGCGACGCGCTGTCGCTGGCCGCCGGACAACTCACGCGGTCGCCGCTCAAGAAGTGGCGAGAGTTCCAGCGTCTCGGCAGTCGCCCGCACCCGTCGGTCAATCTCGTCCTTGGGCGTGCCACGGTTGCGCAGCCCATACGCCATGTTGTCATAGACCTTCATGTGCGGGTAGA
Organism: Mesorhizobium sp. NBSH29; assembly: GCF_015500055.1. Lineage (NCBI taxonomy): Bacteria > Pseudomonadati > Pseudomonadota > Alphaproteobacteria > Hyphomicrobiales > Phyllobacteriaceae > Mesorhizobium > Mesorhizobium sp. NBSH29. The sequence goes on along the minus strand of NZ_CP045492.1, from coordinate 550,210 downwards.
GCGCGTAATTCTGGAACACCATAGCGATGTCGCGCTCGGTCGGGCCAATGGCATTGACGACCCTGTCGCCAATCGAGACCGTGCCGTCAGTGATCGATTCCAGGCCTGCGATCATGCGCAGCAGTGTGGACTTGCCACAGCCTGATGGACCGACCAGTACGCAGAGCGCCTTGTCGGGAATGGCAATGGAGACGCCTTTGACGGCTTCAACGCCGCCCGGATAGACTTTTTTGACGTCATTGAGTGTGACGGTTGCCATTATTTCTCCGTATCAACCAGACCGCGCACGAACCAGCGTTGCATCAACACGACCACCAGGATCGGTGGCACGATGGCGAGCATTGAGGTGACCATGACGAGGTGCCATTCAGTATCGGCATCGGCGAAGGAGATCATCTTCTTCAGGCCGATGACTATGGTGTTCATGTCGTTGGAATTAGTGACGAGAAGCGGCCACAGATATTGTGTCCAGCCGTAGATGAAGAGGATCACAAATAGGGCCGCGATGTTGGTCTTCGAGAGCGGCAGCAGGATGTCCTTGAAAAAGCGGAACGGGCCAGCGCCGTCGACGCGTGCAGCCTCCACCAGCTCGCCTGGAATGGTCAGGAAGAACTGCCGGAATAAAAGCGTTGCAGTCGCAGACGCGATGATCGGAATGATCAGACCGGCATAGGTGTCGATCAGGTTTAAGTCGACCATCACTTTGTAGGTCGGCAGGATGCGGACCTCTACAGGGAGCATCAGGGTGATGAAGATCATCCAGAAGAACGTCATCCGAAACGGGAAGCGGAAGAACACGATGGCGTAGGCCGAGAGAATAGAGATGATGATCTTGCCTATGGCGATACCGAGCGCCATGACCGTTGTATTCCACAGCATGGTGCCAACCGAAACGCCGCCGATGCGACCGATGCCGCCGAACAGCGCGGTGGAATAGTTCTCGATAAACTGGTCACCCGGCAACAGCGGAAGGGGCGGACGCAGGATGGTCTGCAGGGAGTGAGTCGACGCCACGAAGGTATAGTAGATTGGGAAGGCGACGATGAGGATGCCCAGCACCAGCAGGAAATGCGCGATAAACGTGCGGACGGGGGTGTTTTCGATCATGCCGGCTTACCCATAATGCACGCGCTTCTCGACGAAGCGGAACTGGAAGATGGCGAGGGCAACAACCATGGCCATCAGAATCACCGATTGGGCAGCGCTGTCGCCGAGGATGAGATTGACGAAGCCGTCATTGTAAAGCTTGTAAACCAGTGTTTCGGTGGCCTTGCCGGGACCGCCGCCGGTGACCGTATGGATGATGCCGAACGTGTCGATAAAGGCATAGGTGGTGTTGATGACCAGCAAGAAGAATGTCGTCGGCGCAAGCAGCGGGAAGACAATCGTCCAGAAGCGTTTGGTCGGCCCGGCGCCGTCGATGGCAGCAGCCTCGATCAGCGTTTTCGGGATGGCTTGAAGGCCGGCGACGAAGAACAGGAAATTGTAGCTGATCTGCTTCCATGATGCAGCCGCTACCACCAGGATCATTGCATCCGTGCCGTTGAGAAGCGGGTCCCAGGAAATGCCCATCCACCGCAACCCGTAGGCCAGCGTTCCGATGGAGGGATTGAACAGGAAGAGCCAGAGCATGCCGGCGATCGCCGGAGCTACGGCATAAGGCCAGATCAAAAGCGTACGATAGAGACCGCGGCCACGCACCACCTTGTCGGCCATGACGGCGAGCAGCAGTGCCACTGACATAGCAACAAAGGCGGTCGCCACCGAAAACACCGCCGTGACCTTGATCGAATTAAGGTAGGACGGATCGGACAGTACGCGCTTGAAGTTGTCGAACCAGACGAAGCTGGAGTTCAGCCCGAAGGGATCTTCGCGCAGCATCGACTGATAGAGCGCCTGACTGGCCGGCCAGTAGAAAAACACCAGCGTGATGGCGAGCTGTGGCGCGACCAGAAGATACGGCAACACCCTGTTGGGAAATACGACGCGTGGAGACAGGACTTCCTCCATTCAGGCAGGGATTGTCCCACGCAAATTGCGCAGGACAATCGCGTTGACATCGGCTCGAAACTAGTTGCCGATCGCCTGCTGGATCGCCGCGTTGCCGCGCGATACGATGTTGTCGAGTGCCTGCTGGGCAGTCTGATCACCAGCCAGCATCTTCTCGTACTCCTCGTTCTCGATGTCGCGAACCTGCGGCAGGTTGACGAGGCGAACACCCTTTGAATTGGCGGTTGGCTCTTTGCCGAGCATCTGGGTGATGGGAGTTTCGCGGCCAGGATTCTTCTCATAGAAACCGGACTTTTTGGTTTCCTCATAGGCGGCTAAAGTGACCGGCAGATAGCCCGAAACCTGATGCAAGCGCGCCTGAATCGAAGTCTGCGACAGGAAAGTGAAGAACGCCGCGACGCCCTTGTATTCCTCGTCCGATTTGCCGGCAAAGACCCACAGGCTCGCACCGCCTGGAATGGTGTTCTGCGGCGCATTCGGCGCTTCGGGATCATACGGCAACTGGCCGATGCCATAATTCATGCCAGACTTCACAATGTCGCCAAGGCCGCCCGACGATTCGGTGAAGATGCCGCATTCGCCGGCGAGGAAGATCTGCTTGGCTTCCGAGGTGCGGCCGCCATACTTGAATGTGCCGTCCTTGGCGAGGTCGGCCAGTTCCTGGAAATGCTTGACGAACACCGGAGAATTTACGGTCAGCTCGACATCAGTGCCGGCGAGGCCGTTTTCCATGGTACCGTACTGGAGGTCATTCCAGGCGGCGAAATTCTCGGTGTGGATCCAGGTGAGCCAGGTCGAGGTGTAGCCGCAAGGCGCCGCGCCGCTGGTCTTGATCTTTTTGGCGGCTTCCCACACTTCCGGCCAGGTTTTTGGCGGATTGTTGACGTCCAGGCCAGCCTTCTCAAAGATATCCTTGTTGAAATAAAGGATCGGCGAGGAGGAGTTGTAGGGGAAGGAGAGCATGGTGCCGTCCGGCTTGGAATAATAGGCCGCGATGCCCGGCAAGTACTGGCTCTTGTCGAAGGCTGTTCCGCCCATGGAGAGGATTTCGGCAACTGGCTTCACGGCGCCTTCGGCCGCCATCATGACGCCGGTGCCAACATCGAACACCTGCATGATGTGCGGTGGCTGCTTGGCGCGGAAGGCGGCTATGCCGGCGTTCAACGTCTCAGGATACGTGCCCTTGAACACAGGAACGACCTTGTAGTCGCTCTGACTTTCGTTGAATTCCTTGGATAGGGTTTCGACGACTTCGCTGTTGGCGCCAGTCATCGCGTGCCACCAAGAAATCTCCGTAACAGCAAAGGCGGAGGTCGACGACAGCAGGGTAAATGTGGCAGCCAAGCCGGCCGCAAAGCCTTGAAAAGACATGTTGTTCTCCCGTTTTAGTTGGCGAGATAGTGATATCTCGCGCTCAGGAGTATCTTTCAATTATGACAGGCCGACAATCGTTTTGTTACAGTTGGGCCAAACGAGGTTACGCAGGGTCGCAGTGTCGGTGCCGTCGCAGCCGGCGCTCCTAGCGCCTTCTGGATTCAGCCAAGCCGATACCGCCCAGCACCAGAACCAGCGCTACGGCGTGGTGGAGCTGGAAGGCCTCGCGCAGGATCAGGATCGACAGGAGTGTGCCGAAGATCGGCACCAGGTTGATGAACAGCCCGGCTCGGTTGGCGCCGATCAGTTCGACGCCGCGAATGTAGAAGATCTGCGCCAGGATCGAGGGGAACAGCACCGTGTAGGCCACAACGGCCCAGCCGCGCAGGTCTGGCACGATGCCGGCGCCGCTGTGAAACTCGATCATGGCAAAGGGCAGCGAGGCGATGAACGCGCAGCCGCACAGCATGATCATCAGGCTTTGCCAGTGGATCTGGGGCTTGAAGCGCAGCGCCACCGTGTAGGAGCTATAGACCAGCACTGCCACCAGCATCAGCGCATCACCAAAATTCAGATCGAGATCGAGCAACCGGGACAAGTCGCCATGGCTGGCGGTCAGCAATACGCCGGCAATCGCCAGTACCGAGCCGAAAATCTGCAAGGTCGAGACCCGGGTGCGGAACAAGACAAAGTTGGCCAGAAGGATCACCATTGGAATGCCGGCTTGCTCGATGCTGACATTGATCGCGCTGGTGTAATGGAGTGCCGAATAGAGCGCGACGTTGAAGAGTGTGAACCCCAGCGTTCCGAGTGTTGCGAGCAAGACCAGATGTTTGCGCACTATCGGCCAGTCGGCTTTGAGACGTGGCCAGCCGATGGCCAGAAGAAAAGCCAGCGCCCATCCCCACCGCATCGTTGTCAAAAGAAGTGGCGATATATGGCCGACCGACAGCTTGCCGGCGATGGCATTGCCGCCCCAAAACAGGGTCGTCAGCAGAAGCAGAGCATAGGCGTTGCGGTTCATGGGAGGTTTTCGGTTCGCTGTATTTGTTCGCGACCTATGGTCTGGGGTTGGCGAAGTAAATGACACGAGCACCAAAATTTATTGGGCCTCAGTGTTTCCGTCCACAAAGAATGGTCGCACTTGGCCAGCCGGGGCGCTATAGAGGCCTGTCTTTCGGGCGCCCGGTCGCGCCCGCGCATGTGCGTGAAAGGAATTTTGTATGGCCAATGTGGTGGTGATCGGTTCGCAATGGGGCGATGAGGGCAAGGGCAAGATCGTCGACTGGCTGTCGGAGCGTGCCGATGTCGTCGTGCGCTTCCAGGGGGGCCACAACGCCGGTCACACGCTGGTTGTCGACGGCAAGGTTTACAAGCTGTCGCTGCTGCCTTCCGGTGTCGTGCGTGAGGGCAAGCTCTCGGTCATTGGAAACGGCGTCGTATTCGACCCGCATGCTTTTGTCGCTGAGGCTGCCAAACTGCGCGACCAGGGTGTCGACATCTCGCCCGAACGGCTGAAGATCGCTGAAAACACTGCGCTTATCCTGTCATTGCACCGCGAACTGGACGGCTTCCGCGAAGACGCTGCTTCCAACTCCGGCACCAAGATTGGCACTACCCGCCGGGGCATCGGCCCCGCCTATGAAGACAAGGTCGGCCGGCGCGCCGTGCGTGTGATGGATCTTGCAAGCCTCGATACGCTGCCAGCCAAGGTGGATCGCCTGCTCACCCACCACAACGCACTGCGTCGCGGGCTTGGCCATTCCGAAGTGTCGCACGAAACAATCATGACAGAGCTCACCTCTGTCGCCGATCAGATACTGCCCTATATGGACCGTGTCTGGAAGATTCTGGACGACAAGCGCCGTGCCGGCGCGCGCATCCTGTTTGAAGGCGCGCAGGGCACGCTTCTGGATATCGACCATGGAACCTATCCGTTCGTGACTTCTTCCAACACCATTGCCGGGCAGGCTGCCACCGGATCGGGCGTCGGGCCGGGCGCGATCGGTTATGTGCTGGGCATCACCAAAGCCTATACAACAAGGGTAGGCGAGGGACCCTTCCCGACCGAGCAAACCAACGAGATTGGCGAGTTTCTCGGCACCAAGGGCCATGAATTCGGCGTCGTCACCGGGCGCAAACGTCGTTGCGGCTGGTTCGATGCGGTATTGGTGCGCCAGGCCGTCGCTGTCAACGGCATCAATGGCATTGCGCTGACCAAGCTTGATGTTCTGGACGGGTTGGATGAGATCAAGGTGTGCACCGGCTATAAGCTTGATGGCGAGACAATCGATTATTTGCCCGCCAGCCAAGGCGCGCAAGCACGTGTGGAACCGATCTATACGACGCTGGAAGGCTGGAAAGGTACGTCTGCTGGCGCCCGCAGCTGGAATGACCTTCCGGCACAGGCCGTGAAGTATGTGCGCTACATCGAAGAGCTTATCGGCGCGCCGGTTGCTCTTCTCTCGACTAGTCCTGAGCGCGACGACACCATACTTGTGACGGACCCATTTCAAGATTAGACCATTATTCAGTGACAACAGGTACAATACGATTGGAAAGCTGGTGTTGACCGGCTTCGGTTGCCGGAGATGCCGGCGCGCGAAACTTACAGGTTAGACGACGCATGGCAGATTTTGCTGCGGTTCTGAAGAAAACGATCGACGGCCTTGCGGATGCGACACCGCACATGCGTGAGCGCGTCTATGAAAAGGCACGCGCGACGGTTTCGGCCAAGCTCAAGGCCATCAACCCGCCACCCGCTGCTGCCGTTATCGAGCGTCAGACGAAATCGCTTGAAGACGCCATCAGCGAGATCGAAGCCGAATACCGCGCCGGAGAGTATGACGATGATCCGCTGGCTGGCCTGGATACTATGTTTTCAGAAATGGACGAGCCGGTGCGCGCTGAGGCTGTGCCAGCGTCCGAACCAGGCAGAAGTTTTGAAATCAAGCCGGCCGATGACTATGATCCAAAGCCATTCGCCGAAACACCGGTCGAGCCGTCGCCACAGATGGGTGATCGCGGCCAGTTTGATGACGCGGTTGCCGAGGGTCGGACTTATGTCGACGATTTCGAACCGGCGCCGCGCAAGCGCAACTTTGCTGGTATTATCGCGGCGCTGATTATTCTGGCACTGCTTGGCGGCGGAGCCTATGCAGCCTGGCTCAACAAAGAAGATCTTTCCGCGATGTTCGGGATCGGTGCGCCGGTTACGGCAACGGATACGCCCGCCGACGTGGCGGTGCCTGTTCCGGCGCCAACTGCTGGGGCAACCGAAACAGCCGCCACGCCGGAAAAATTCACCCAACGCCTGAACAGCGATGGCACGGAGATTGACGAGGGTCCGGCAGCCGGCGCGCAGACCATTGGCGAAGGTACGTCGGTTGCATCGGCAACTCAGTCATCAACGGAAGAAGGAACGCCGCCAGCGGTTGACCCGGAACAGCCGGAACCAGTTGCAGCGCCGACCGAAAGTGCGGAGGCTGCGGCAGCAGCGCCGGCAGCGCCTGCTACCGAGGTGCCTGCACTGGCTGTCGGCCAGAAGGCGATCTTCTACGAGGAGCGTACCAACCAGGCGCAAGGCTCGGCCGATACCGGCTCAATTGTCTGGTCAGTGGTGCAGGAGTCGCCCGGTGGTGATCTGCCACCTGAGCCGGCTATTCGCGCCGAGGCGACCATACCCGGCAAGGAGCTGCAGCTGCGCATGACGATCCGCCGCAACGGCGACACGACTTTGCCTGCAAGCCATATTATCGAGATGATCTTCCTGACTCCCGAGAATTTTGACGGCGGCGGGATCGAGAATATTCTCAGGGTTTCGCTGAAAGACTCAGAGCAATCCGCCGGCAATGCATTGCTTGGCATTCCAGCCAAGATCGCCGACGGCTTCTTTCTGGTTGCACTGACCGACACAAAGGCAGAGGTCAGCGCGAACCTGACCATGCTGGGCCGTGATCAATGGATCGATGTGCCGCTGGTCTACAAGAATGGCCGTCGGGCGCTCATCACTATGGAAAAAGGCATTCCCGGTGACAAGGCGTTCGATGAAGTGATCAAAAGTTGGCAAGCGAAAGCTTCGGCCGGCTAGCATTGCCCGCATGCGCGCAAAAAAACCCGCCGATGGCGGGTTTTTTAATCTACAATGGTTTGCTGGCGAAGGTCTAAAGCGCGGCCTCAATCGGGCGCAGCGCTTGGGCCTGCCGTCTGGCGGCGGCCTTGACGGCATCCTGGACCTTCTCAAAAGCACGCACCTCAATCTGGCGCACGCGTTCGCGACTGATGTCGAATTCGCCGGACAGTTCCTCAAGCGTCAGTGGATCCTCGGAGAGCCTGCGGGCTTCGAAGATGCGCTTCTCGCGATCGTTGAGGACAGAGATCGCGCCGGCGAGCATGCCGCGGCGATTTTCCAGTTCGTCCTGCTCGATCAGCATGTCTTCCTGGCTTTCGTGGTCGTCGACCAGCCAGTCCTGCCATTCACCGGATTCGCCTTCGCTGGCCCGGATTGGCGCGTTGAGCGAGGCATCACCCGAAAGACGGCGGTTCATCGAGACCACTTCGGCCTCGCTGACATTCAGCCTCGTGGCAATCTCGGTGATGTGCTCAGGCTTCAGATCGCCATCGTCGAGTGCCTGAATCTTGCCCTTGACCTTGCGCAGGTTAAAGAACAGCCGCTTCTGGTTGGCGGTGGTCCCCATCTTGACCAGGCTCCATGAGCGCAGAACATACTCCTGGATCGAAGCCTTGATCCACCACATGGCATAGGTTGCCAGACGGAAACCGCGCTCTGGCTCGAATTTTTTGACGGCCTGCATCAGCCCGACATTACCCTCGGAAATCACCTCACCAATCGGCAGTCCGTAGCCGCGATAGCCCATAGCAATCTTGGCGACGAGACGCAGATGGCTGGTGACAAGTTTGTGAGCCGCCCCTGTATCCTCGTGCTCCTGATACCGCTTGGCGAGCATATACTCTTCCTGCGGCTGCAGCATGGGGAAGCGGCGGATTTCTTCCAGATAGCGGGACAGGCCGCCTTCGCCGGAAACAACACTGGGTAGTGACTGGGCCATAAAGCACCCTCCTCTTTAAATTTGCCCCCTGAACAAGGCGGGCTTAAGGCGCGACCAGCGACGATGCTGCGCCGCACACAAGGGAATTATACAGGAACAAAACGAGAAGCACAGGCTTTTGTTCACCCGAAAACAGACTGTCACGGCAAAGTGACCAATGCCAGTCAACTTTAATCAACAAAGGTTCAGAGATTTCGAAGGCCATCGAGAATGGCCTGCATGTCGGCAGGAAGCGGTGCCTCAAAACTCATTTTGATTTGGGTGACAGGGTGCAAGAATGCGAGAAGTCCTGCATGCAGTGCCTGGCGTGGAAAGGATTTTACCAACGTTTGGACAGGCTCTGGCAGTCGGTTGGCTTTGGTGCGGAGGGCTTGGCCGTAGTCGGGATCGCCGATCACCGGATGACCGATATGGGCCATGTGGACGCGGATCTGGTGGGTGCGACCGGTTTCGAGCCGGCATTCTACACTGGCAGCGTGCACGCCTTTGAGATCCTGTTCTCCAAATTTCTCCAGAACCGTGAAATGCGTCACGGCATGGCGAGCATCGTCGCGGCCCTCTGGCACCACAGCGCGGCGCACGCGGTCGGCCGCGCGTCCCAGATGCGCATCGACCTTTCCGGTCATGCGCGGCGGAATACCCCAGACCAGCGCCTGATAGGCGCGCTCCAGTTCGCCGCTGGCGCCATGGTCGGCGAAGGCTTCCGAAAGCGCGCGATGGGCGATGTCGCTCTTGGCTACCACCATCACACCGGTGGTTTCCTTGTCGAGGCGGTGAACAATGCCGGGGCGGCGTACGCCACCAATGCCGGACAGGCTGTCGCCGCAATGGTGGATCAGTGCGTTGACCAGCGTGCCGGTCCAGTTACCGGCGCCGGGGTGCACCACCAGGCCGGCGGGCTTGTTGATAACGATCAGGCTGTCGTCTTCATAGAGGACATCTAGCGGAATGTTTTCGCCCTGCGGCTCGGCGGGTTCCGGCTCCGGGAGGTCGATCCGGGCGATGTCGCCATCGGCCATCTTGCGCTTGGGCTGGTCAGAAACCACACCGCCGATACTGACCGCTCCCTGACGGATCAGGGTCTGGACGCGGTTGCGGGAGAAATCCGCCCCGAGGGCAGCGGCAAGCCATTGATCAAGCCGCTGACCTGCGGCATCGGCATCCGCCTGCAGCACTTTCAATCCGGTATCGGCTTCGCTATCAGGAGCGTTCATTCAAATCCCGCTGGAAATTTTGCATATGGCACAACTCAAGGCCGACCAAGAAGACGAGCCGCTTGATCCTGCGGTGGAGAAGGTGCGCCGCAAGCTTGTCCGCTTCGTGGGCATCAATCTCGGCCTGTTGTTCCTCGCCCTTATGGCGGTGGTGGGAGCAATTGTCTACAAAAGCGGTCGCGATACGGCAAAGCCCGAAGCATCTGTTGGGCTCGTGCCGGCACCGGCCGAGGGTGGTATGCTGGAAGGCGAGATTATTTTGCCGGCCGGAGCGCGGATCATATCCCAGAGCCTGTCGGGCAACCGTATCGCACTGAATATCATGCTGTCCGACGGACAGCTCGCGATCCTTGTCTACGACATCGCCGAGAAACGCATCATCGGAAAGTTTGCGGTAACGGCGCAATGACCACACCTTCGCGCCGCCTGGCAACGGTTGCGCTGGTTGTTGGCGACTATGATGAAGCCGTGTCCTGGTACACACAGAAACTCGGATTCCAGCTTGTCGAGGATGTCGCGCTCGGCGAGGGCAAGCGCTGGATAATTGTCCAGCCGGGGCAGGGTGGCGCCCGGCTTTTACTGGCGCAGGCCGACAATGAGGCGCAGCGCGCGGCCATTGGAAACCAAACCGGCGGTCGTGTCTTTCTGTTTCTTGAGACTGCTGATTTCTACCGCGATTACGCTGCCATGCTGGCCAACTGTGTGATTTTTCAGGAAACGCCGCGGCACGAGGCCTACGGAACGGTCGCTGTCTTTGCCGATCTCTACGGTAATCGTTGGGATCTGATCCAGCCGCGCGGTTGAGCTTGCTGACCATGGCGGAATGCAGTTGCCTTTTTCTGGCCTCTCGCCTATATCGCCACAGATCTTCCGCGCCCATCGTCTAGCGGTCAGGACACCGCCCTCTCACGGCGGGAACAGGGGTTCGATTCCCCTTGGGCGTACCACCATTTTTCTTTTGAAATCGGTTCTTATGTCCCGTCTACCTTTGGTCGGTGTTTCCCTGCGCACCACCAGTCCGCGTGACCGGCTAAGCATCGAGGTTTTGCCGCAGGATAGCCGATTCCACATGGCCCTGCCGTCGGTCGGCTCGGTGCTGGTGGGCCTAAGCCAGCAATGGCGATGTCGCGCTGCTGCGCTTTGCTTACCCTTGCAATTCTTCCAGCAACGCCGCAAGACGGCTCAATCCTTCTTCCAGATTGACCGCAGCGCCGCCGCCAACGCCCAGTCTTATATGGTTGGGTTGGTCATAGGCATCGCCGGGGATCAGGAATGTCTTGTAGGGCGGTGCCAGTAATTTGCGGGCAAACGCTTCGCCGCCCATATCGAGATGCAGGCGCGCAAGGCCAATCAGGCCTGCCTGCGGACGCACCCATGACAGAAGCGGCTGTTCTTCAATGAAGCGGTCGAGCATCTCAAGGTTTGTTTCCCCCTCGCTGCGCGCCTTGGTCATGGCTGCGTGGTAGCGGTCGGGGCGCAGGGCGATTTCGGCAATTACTTCACCCATGATGTTCATGATCTCGCTGGAGTTTTCGCGCAGGATGATCGCGTCAAACACCAGTTCGCGGTCGCGGCAGATCAACCATCCTGTGCGCAGGCCCTGAAGGCCAAGCGCCTTGGAGACGCTGCCGGTGGTGATGCCGCGCTCATAGATGCCAGCAATGGAGGGCCGTCGCTCGCCGTCCCATTCCAGTCCGGCATAGACCTCATCGACAAGCACATAGGTGCCATGCTGGCGGGCTATGTCGGCGATCTCTGAAAGCTCCTCAGTGCTGAACAAGCGCCCTGTCGGGTTGTTGGGATTGGTCAGGAAAATAAGTTTCGTGCGCGCGTTGACCGCAGCCCGCAGCGCCCCCATCGGGAAAGCCCAGCCATCCGCTTCTTCCCGGCGGATCAGCCTTGCTTGGGCTTCAAGCGCCTTGGCCATGACACCGGCCTGTGGCCAGCCCGGCGTTTCGAGAACGAACTCATCGCCCGGCTGAAGCAATTGGCGCATGACCAGATAATTGGCTTCGGCAGCACCCGCCGTGATCAGAACATCATCAGGCGAACAGGTCTTTTCGAGATTTGCCTGGCGCAGCACATGGCCACGCAGCGCTGGCAGGCCCTGAAAGGACTGGCAGTTCCAGTCCAGAGACAGGTTAGGATCGAGATCACTCAGAAATGCGCCCAAGGTGGGGGAGCTGGAGAGCGAGAAGCCCAGAACGGCATCTGGCTTTTCAGTGGTCGTATCCAGAAGGTAATCGAATAGCTTGTGTATCTCGACTTTCATGATAACAGTACATTTCCTTGTTCTGGAGATTGGTTGTGTTGATTGAAAGATTTGCGAATGACTTCGCGGCAAAGTTGTTTATTATGGACTATGGTTTATTTACGGTCCACGAGAATGGTCGGGTTATTGGTATTTGCGGTTATCTGATACAGACGCAAAATGGCAAGAACATACTTGTTGATACCGGATTCCCGAAGAAATATGCCTACGACATGGCGAAGGCCTCCGAGGAGGATAGGCTGTATGAATTTGGCGAAGTGATCCATTTGGACGCAGATAATCTGCCGGCGGGACAGCTCGCCCGGATTGGGCTTGAGATGACAGATATTGACTGTCTGGTCATGTCGCACACCCATATCGACCATGTTGGCGGGATAGGGGATTTTGGCCATGCGCCTATGGTCATCGGCGCTGCGGAACGTGCACTGCCCAAGCCATTATATTGGCGGGGCGCGCAGCCGTTTGACTGGCCGGATGTCGAAACAATCACGGTCGATGCCGATGTCGATCTTTGTGGTGGCGTACGCCTTTTGGTGACGCCCGGACACAGCCCAGGACATTTGTCGCTTCTGGTCGAGTTGCCCGAAACCGGTTGCGTGCTTTTGACCGCAGATGCCATTTCGCGTCCAGCCGAGGTGGATGAGCGCTTTGCCGGTTCGTGGAATGAGGAGATGGCGATTGCGAGCGCGGATCGCATTCTCTCTTTGGCCAGTGCGCGCGATGCATTTGTCATTTACGGCCACTCCCCAGAGCAGTGGCCGACGCTTCGCAAGGCACCAGATTTCTACAGATGAGTGCTCGCGGCGGCTTCACCGCACGTCGCGTCCCTGATTGAGAATGATGACATTCCCGCTGGCAATATCGCCAGCCGGGGAGGCCAGAAAAGCAACCCATGCGGCGACTTCTTGGGGCTGCATGGCGCGTCCATGCGGCATGGCGCTGATTGCCTTGTTGAGAACCTCTGCCGTTAAAACGTTGAACAGCGGGGTCTCTGTCATGGCGGGGGCGATTGAGTTCACGCTGATCTTGTCACGTGCAAAACGCCGCGCCAGATCCTTGGTCAAATTATCGAGAGCTGCCTTGCTGGCGCGGTAATGGGGTGGGTCGAACACATCGAAATTATAGGCGCCGTTGGAAGATATGTTGATGATCTTCTTCACACCATCGCGCTTGAGCATGCGCTGCACGGCCTGCTGGCAGCAATGGAAAGCGCTGGAAAAATTGATCGACATTTGCAGATCAAACTCGCTGGCCGGAATATTCGGGAAATCGCTCATGAAGCAGGTGCCCGCATTGTTCACGAGGACATCGACTGCGCCAAAGCGCTGATCAATTGCGGCAAACGCGTTCTCGATGGCGCTCGCATCCGTCAGGTCGCAGGTGAGCGGCTGGAATTCGGCCTGGGGATCTAGAAGTGCGCCCAGCTCTGCAAGGCCCGCTTCATTGACGTCGAGACCCACAATGTCATGCCCGCTTTGCGAAAGCGCGCGGGCGATGGCTCGTCCCATCCCCCCTGCTGCGCCGGTTATCACTGCTATTTTTCGGCTCATATTCTCTGTCCCCTGCTTCGGCTTCTCGATTGGCCGCGTATTCGAAGAATTGTAACAACATTCTACTGGATTTCAAGAATTATATATAATACTGACTATCCTATGAAATTGGTTGAGCCCGCCATCCCCAAGTCAGAAAGCGCTTTTGAAGCGATGCGCCGCGATATTGTGAGCGGTGTTCTGGCGCCGGGGCAGCCCTTGCGCATGGCCTATCTGCAAAAGCTCTACGGGCTGGGGGCTACGCCCATTCGTGAAGCGCTTTCGCGGCTGGAAGAAAAGCGCATGGCGGTGCTGGTTCCGAACCGGGGTTATACGGTTGCGCCGGTGTCGCTGGCGGAGCTGGAAGATCTCGAACTGGCACGCGAGACGGTTGAATGCGCATTGCTGGAGGATGCGATTGCGCATGGGGACACCCAATGGGAGGCCGAGATCGTTGCTGCCCATTACAGCCTATCGCGCTGCGCCATGCCGATTGGCAGCAATGATGCGGGGGTGCGGCTTCACTGGGTTGATATTCATGATGGGTTTCACCGGCGTCTTGTCGCTGCGGCCCGTTCCTCATGGCTAAAATCCTTTCAGGACCAGACGCTGGAGCAGTTGCAGCGCCACCATCAGGCGCTTCTGTTTCATCCGGATGCGGTCAATCCCGAACGCCCGTCTGCGCATGATCCAGCGATGGAAGCCATGCTGCGCGACGTACTGGCGCTGGAGCCGCATACGCGCCTCATGCAGGCGACGCTCGACCGCGACACTGCGGCTGCATCCACTCTTTTGCGCGCGCATATCAGGCTGGCGCTTGATCTGCACCGCGCGATCTCGGGCACCAAAGCCGGGACAGGAACTGCGCCCTCTCCGCTGAAGAGGGTCGCGGGCTAGGCTAAAATCTATAATGGGAGGAATACTCGTGAAATCACTTCTGACTGCTGCCTTCGCCGCCATGCTCGCGGCTGCATCTGGAACTGCCTTTGCCGATACGCTTCAGGTGGGCGCATACCCATCCAATCCACCTTGGGAGTTCAAGAACGAGCAGAGCATGTTTGAGGGTTTCGAGGTTGATCTCGTCAATGAGATCGGCAAGCGTCTCGGCGCAGAGATCGTTTATCAGGATCTTGGTTTCCAGGCGCTGTTTGCTGCCACAAGCTCTGGCCGTATCGACATGGCCATTTCCACAATCACCATCACCGATGAGCGCCTGCAGAGCCAGTCGTTCACGCAAGGCTATTATGACAGCGATCTGGCGCTGATTGCCACCAAGGATGGTGAGGTCAAGTCGATGGCTGACATGAAGGGCAAGACGGTCGGTGTTCTGTCCTCGTCGATTGCCGAAAAATGGGCCAATGAGAATAAGGATAAGGCCGGATTTGAAGAAATTCGCGGCTATCCGGAACAGCAGAACCTGCTTCTCGATGTTCAGTCTGGCCGCCTTGCCGGTGCTGTTGGCGATATTGCGGGCTATCAATATGCGTTCAAGAACATGCCAACTATGCAGGTTCTCGACCGTATTGCCACGGGCGACCGCTTTGCAATCATGATGCCGAAGGGCTCGAAGAACCTAGAGCGCGTGAACGAAGCTGTCAGCGCGATCAAGAATGACGGAACACTGGCCAAGATACATGAAAAATGGCTAGGCGCGCCTGCTGACCCGGAAACCTCCACCGTCAAGGTGGTGGATATGCCGGTCGCCAAGTAGGCCATTGCGGGAGGCGTATGCTCAGGCATCGCCTCCCACTTTCATTCAGTCAGGATCATGCAATGCCGGGGTTTGTCGATACATTCCTGAACATAGATGTTTTTATCCGTATTTTGCCCATGCTTCTCAAGGGCGTCACCAACACTGTCCTGCTGGCACTCACGACGATTATTTTCGGCGGCATTGTTGGTGTTATCCTGTGCCTGATGCGGCTTTACGGGCCGCGCTGGCTGCGGCTTCTGGCGGTCATGTATGTCGATATATTCCGGGCACTGCCGATCCTGGTGGTGCTGGTGCTCATCTATTATGCGCTGCCGTTTCTGGGTATCCGCCTCAACGCGTTTGTATCGGCCACCATGGCTCTCGGGCTGGTCTTTTCGTCCTTTACGGCGGAAGTGCTGCGGGCCGGCATCCAGTCCATACCCATTGGCCAGTTCGAAGCGTCACAGGCGCTTGGCATGCCGTTCTGGGTCACGATCTACAAGGTTATCCTGCCACAGGCTTTCCGTGTCGCTATTCCACCCCATACCAGCAATTCGGTGGCTATTGCGAAGGACACATCGCTGGCTTCGGTCGTGGCGATGCCAGATCTCTTGAAGCAGGCAACGGATGCGCAGGCGCTGACGGCCAATCCGACCCCGCTGATTGCGGCGGCGCTGATGTATCTCATCGTGCTGTGGCCCCTCGTGCGGATGGTTTCTTATCTGGAACATCGCTACCGGCCGGTTGGCCGCTGAGCCCCAATATCACCCGCACGGGCCGTCGATTTGGTCATAAAGCTTACCGTGACGCATGCAGGCCAAGCAGGTTTCTCGTGAGCGGATGATCTGCATTGGCGAGACCGTCGATCACGTCAAAATGGTGGCGATCGGGCTCCACAACGGTCGATGTACTGGCACCAAGGCCGGTCCAGATATTGGCCAGAAGCGCATTCTGGCGCACAAACTCCGAACGCTCTGATGATCCGACCCAGCAGGTAATGCGTGCGTCTTCCATCGGATGCAGCAAGGCGGGGCTTTCTGCTGCCGCTTCAGCCTCGTCGATCCGCAAGTCCTTGTTCAATGCGGTCTTCATCAGGGGCCGCAGGTCGTGGACGCCGGATATGGATACTGTATTGCGCACCCGCCGCTTTAGTGTGTCGGCAAGAGGCGTGGTCTGGCTCACCAAGCGGGAAACGAGGTGACCGCCTGCAGAATGCCCTGTGAGCATGATTGGCCCCTCGACCATTTCTGCAACGCGAGTGACTGCGGTACCGATCTCCTTGGTGATATCAGCGATCCTTGCGTCGGGGCAAAGGGTGTAAGATGGCATCGCCACCGCATAGCCGTTTGCCAGACTGCCCGCTGCCAGGTGGGACCAGAAACTTTTGTCGAGAGCCTTCCAGAACCCTCCGTGAACAAAAACGACGAGCCCTAATGGTGCGCTGGTAGGCAGGAACAGATCGAGCCGATTGCGCGCACCGGTACCGTATTCGATATCCAGCCGTGCTCTGCCATCATCTACGAGCGTCTCGCGAAAAAGCCTTGCTGGCTTGACCCACAAATCGGGCCAGCGATCGCCGCCGGGAATGTTGGCTCCATTGGCGTAAGCGTTGTCCCAATCCATGATGCTGTGCTCGATCATATGTGCCCCCGTCTCTGTTCGGTGCAGGCGACATTAAGTTCTGCGACCTGTCAATTCCTGCGCAAAATTATTTTAAACATAAAATTTATATGCTTGAAATGTTGGATGTGCGGTGCAATGCTTCAGGAAATGGGAAGAGGAGGCGATTGCGCATGAAAGTTGCAGTCCTTGGTGGTGGTCCGGCTGGCCTCTATTTCGCGATATCTATGAAGCTGCGCGATGCTGGCCATCAGGTCACTGTAATCGAGCGCAACAAGCCTGATGATACATTCGGCTGGGGTGTCGTGCTTTCCGATGAAACGCTCGACAATCTGGCCGCTAATGATGCTGTCAGCGCAGACTGGATCCGTGAAGAGTTTGCCTATTGGGACGACATTGCTGTTGTCCACAAGGATGTGCGCACTGTTTCAACGGGGCACGGCTTTTGTGGCATTGGCCGCAAGAAGCTTTTGGTTCTCCTGCAGAAGCGGGCGCGTGAACTGGGCGTTGAGCTGTGCTTCGAGACTGAGGCGCGCGACCCCGATTTTTACATGGATGCCTATGATCTGGTCGTGGCTTCGGACGGCGTCAATTCGCGCACACGCACGGCGCTGGAGCATATTTTCAAGCCTGACATTGATATGCGCCGCTGCAAGTTTGTCTGGCTTGGCACGCATCAGAAATTCGACGACGCTTTCAGCTTCATCTTCGAGGAAACCGAACATGGCTGGCTGTGGGCACATGCCTATCAGTTCGATGCGGACACGGCGACTTTCATCGTGGAATGTTCGCAGGAGACGTGGGAAAAGTTCGGCTTCGGTGACATGTCGCAGCAAGAATCCGTTGCCATTTGTGAACGGATTTTCGAAAAGCATCTTGGCGGCCATGCGTTGATTTCCAACGCAGCGCATGTGCGTGGATCAGCCTGGATCAATTTCCCGCGGGTTCTGTGCGAACGCTGGTCCTATCGCAATCTCGCATTGATGGGCGATGCGGCGGCGAGTGCGCATTTTTCCATCGGTTCCGGTACCAAGCTGGCGCTGGAAAGTGCTGTTGCGCTGGCCGAATATGTGCACACCGAAAAGAGCCTCGATGCGGCATTTGCCAAATATGAAGATGCACGTCGCACCGAGGTGTTGCGCCTCCAATCAGCCGCGCGCAATTCGCTGGAATGGTTTGAGGATGTGGAGCGCTATTTAGGTCTCGATCCGGTTCAGTTCAATTATTCCCTTCTCACGCGCTCGCAGCGCATCGGTCATGAGAATTTGCGCCTGCGCGACCCTGAATGGATGAAGCGTGCAGAGGGCTGGTTTCAGGAGCAGGCGGGAGGCGTGACGGATGAGGCGCGTGCGCCGATGTTTGCGCCTTTTAAATTGCGCGAGATGGATTTGAAGAACCGCATCGTCGTCTCCCCGATGGCGCAGTATAAGGCGGTTGATGGCTGCCCAACGGACTGGCACTTTGCCCATTATGCCGAACGTGCCAAGGGCGGGGCAGGGCTCGTCTATATTGAGATGACCTGTGTTTCGCCGGAAGGGCGTATCACGCCGGGTTGTCCCGGTTTTTATGCGCCTGAACATGAGATCGCCTGGAAGCGGCTGGTTGGTTTTGTTCATGCAGAGACTGACGCAAAACTTTGCGCACAGATTGGCCACTCCGGCCCCAAAGGTTCTACTCGGCTTGGCTGGGAAGGGACGGACGTTCCGCTTGCAGAGGGCAATTGGCCTATTCTTTCTGCATCTGCCATGGCCTGGTCACCACAGAACCAGACGCCCAAGGCAATGGACCGCGCAGATATGGACGCGGTGCGCGATGCATTTACAGAGGCCGCAAAGATGGCCGACAGATGCGGCTTCGACATGATCGAAATCCACGCAGCGCATGGCTATCTTCTGTCCAGTTTCATCACGCCGCTGAGCAATCATCGCACGGATGAATATGGTGGCTCTCTGGAAAACCGGATGCGCTATCCGCTGGAGATATTCCATGCGGTTCGCAAAGTGTGGTCTTCGTCCAAGCCTATCTCCGTGCGCATTTCGGCAAATGACTGGGTTGGTCCTGAGGGCGTGGAACCGGAAGAAGCCGTTGCCATTGCACAGATGTTGAAAGATGCTGGCGTTGATATTTGCGATGTGTCCGCAGGGCAGACGTCGCAGCGGGCAAAACCCGTTTATGGCCGCATGTTCCAGACACCTTTCTCGGACCGTATCCGCAATGATACCGGCATCGCGACCATGGCGGTGGGCAATATTTATGAACCGGATCACGTGAATTCTATCCTGATGGCAGGGCGCGCGGATCTGGTTTGCCTTGCACGACCGCATCTGGCTGATCCTTATTGGACACTTCACGCTGCGGCGCAGCTTGGTGAAAAAAATGTTCGCTGGCCTGATCCCTATCTGCCTGGACGCGATCAGCTTTACCGGCTGGCGGAACGGCAGGACGCGATGACGGGAAAAGTCTGATGGCGAGCAAGCGACACGCCCTTGTGACTGGCGGAGGCTCTGGCGTTGGCAGAGCTATCGCGCTGGCGCTGGCGGGTGTGGGTATCCCGGTCACCATTTGCGGCCGGGGACAGGATGCGTTGGATGCGGTCTGCGCCGAGAACAATTTGATTTTCGGGGTCACGGCGGATGTGACCGATGAGGCTTCGCTTGTCGCGCTTTATGAAACAGCACAGGCGGCACGTGGACCGTTTGATATAATTGTGGCCAATGCCGGCATGGCAGGAAGTTCGGCTGCGCACAAAACCAGTCTTGCCGATTGGCAGCGCACCATTGACGTCAATCTGACAGGTTCTTTCCTGACGGTGAAGCCAGCCCTTTCATCCATGGCGAAGGCGAAGGGTGGGCGCATCATTTTCGTGGCGTCTGTCGCGGGGCTCAAAGGGTATAGTTACGTGGCGCCCTATGTTGCTGCCAAGCATGGCGTCATCGGTTTGATGCGGGCATTGGCGGTGGAAATGGCGAAGACTGGCGTGACCGTCAATGCCGTGTGCCCGGGCTTTGTGGAAACGGAAATGCTGGAAGAATCCGTTGCGCGGATCGTGGCGACTACCGGGCGCAGCGATGAAGAGGCGCGCGCCAGCCTGATGGTGACCAACCCGCAGGGCCGGTTCATTCAACCCGAAGAAGTGGCTGCGGCGGTATTGTGGTTGTGCTCGGAACGCTCCGGCTCGATAACCGGCCAGTCGATCTCTGTATCAGGAGGTGAGACGTGGTAAGCGCGCCGCTCTCCGCTGTTGAATCCAGTGCTGGAAGCAAGGAGCGTCTGCGCTTGTGGATCCGACTGCTGCGCGTTTCGCGGGTGGTTGAAAGTGAATTGCGCGAGAGATTGAAGCGCGACTTCAACTCGACACTGCCGCGCTTCGATGTGATGGCGGCACTCTATCGTGCGCCCGACGGCATGTTGATGAGTGATCTGTCACGCTTTCTGCTCGTCTCGAACGGCAATGTGACCGGTATCATTGATCGGCTTGTCACGGATGGGTTTGTGGTTCGGGCGCAAAGAGAAGGTGACAGGCGCACCTCTATCGTGCGGTTGACTGCGCAGGGCGAAGCCGAGTTCGGACGTATGGCTGCCGTTCATGAAGCATGGATTGGGGAACTTCTCGGCGATGTCGGGGAGACTGATGCGCACCGCCTGTCGGGCATGCTCAAGGCATTCCGCAGCAATTGGGAGGGCGAGGTATGAACGGCATCAAGATGGCTTCACGCGCGCCGAAGCATTTTATCTTGTCGGTTGAAGACCGTGTTGCGCGGGTGAGGCTTGATCGACCCGAACGCAAGAACCCGCTGACATTCGAATCTTATGCAGAATTGCGCGATTTCTTCCGAGATCTCGTTTACGCCGATGATGTGGATGCGGTGGTGTTTTTGCCCAATGGCGGCAATTTCTGCTCCGGCGGTGATGTTCATGACATTATTGGTCCGCTGGTTGGAATGGACATGAAGGGGCTTTTGGCCTTCACCCGCATGACCGGCGATCTGGTCAAGGCGATGCTCAATTGCGGCAAGCCTATTATTGCTGCCGTTGACGGTGTTGCGGTTGGTGCGGGCGCCATCATTACCATGGCATCAGACATAAGACTGGCGACGCCTGAGGCAAAGACTGCGTTCCTGTTCACCAGAGTGGGTCTTGCTGGTTGCGACATGGGGGCGTGCGCTATCCTGCCTCGCCTGATTGGGCAGGGCCGTGCCGCCGAACTTCTCTATACGGGGCGTTCGATGAGCGCTGCCGAAGGCGAACGCTGGGGCTATTTCAACCGGCTTGTCGCGCAGGACCAGTTGGAAGCCGATGCGTTGGAGCTGGCAGGCCGGATCGTTGCGGGGCCGACATTTGCCCATGGCATCACCAAAACCCAGCTCAATCAGGAATGGTCGATGGGCCTTGATCAGGCCATTGAGGCGGAAGCGCAGGCGCAGGCTATCTGCATGAAGACCGCGGATTTTGAACGCGCCTATCATGCGTTTGTTGCAAAACAAAAACCTGTTTTCGAGGGCAATTGATGGCTGACACCAGCTTCCTCAACTGGCCGTTTTTTGAAGATCACCACCGCGCTTATGCCGCGCGTTTGGAGGCATGGTGCGTGGCAAATCTGCCGGTAGACCATGCCGATGTTGATGAGGCGTGCCGCAAGCTCGTGGCCGTGCTTGGTCGGGATGGCTGGTTGAAGGCTACAGCAATCGACCCTGCCAATCCCGGGCCGCTTGATGTGCGCACCTTGTGCATTACCCGCGAGACATTGGCACGCCATGATGGGCTTGCAGATTTCGCCTTCGCCATGCAGGGGCTCGGCACGGGTGCAATCAGTCTATTCGGAAGCGATGCGCAGAAAGAATGGCTGTACCGTACACGAAGCGGCGAAGCACTTGCGGCGTTCGCGCTTTCAGAGCCGCGTTCGGGATCGGACGTTGCCAATATGGACATGCAGGCGCGCCGTGATGGTGACGACTATATTCTCGATGGCGAGAAGACCTGGATTTCCAATGGCGGTATCGCCGACTTTTACGTGACTTTTGCGCGAACCGGTGAAGCGCCTGGAGCAAAAGGGCTTTCAGCCTTTCTGGTTCCTGCGGACACAGCGGGACTTTCGGTTGCTGAGCGTATTGAGGTGATTGCGCCGCACCCTCTTGCGCGGCTTTCCTATCAGGGAGTTCGCGTGCCGACCACGGCCATGATCGGCAGACCGGGCGAGGGGTTTCGCCTTGCCATGTCGGTGTTGGATGTTTTCCGTTCAACAGTTGGCGCAGCCGCTTTGGGCTTTGCTCGGCGCGCACTTGACGAGACAATTGCACGGGCGCGGGAACGCCAGCTTTTTGGCGCACCGATGAGCGAATTGCAGATGGTGCAGGGCCACATTGCCGATATGGCGCTTGATGTCGATGCAGCAGCGCTGCTCGTCTACCGGGCAGGGTGGACCAAGGATCAAGGTGCTGCGCGCGTGACGCGTGAAGCGGCGATGGCAAAGCTCTATGCTACCGATCGCGCGCAAAGCGTGATCGACAAGGCGGTGCAATTGCATGGTGGTGATGGTGTGCGCAGGGGGCACATTGTCGAAAGCCTGTATCGGGAAATTCGCGCATTGCGCATCTATGAGGGCGCATCAGACGTCCAGAAGGTGGTGATTTCGCGTCAGGTCATGGGAGGGGGATGAGGATGCTTGGACCGTCGGGTCATGTGGATACATTTGCGCGGGACAACCTTCCGCCGCCGGAACAGTGGCCGGAATTTCTGCTCGATGGATTTGATTATCCTGAGTATCTGAATGCTGGTGTTGAGCTGACCGATCGTCTGGTCGAACAGGGCTATGGTGATAACACCGCTCTGATCGGCAATGGTCGCCGCCGCACCTACAAGGAATTGTCTGACTGGACCAACCGGCTGGCACATGCGCTTGTCGAGAATTTTGGTGTTCAGCCCGGTGATCGGGTGCTGATCCGTTCAGCCAATAATCCAGCGATGGTGGCGTGCTGGCTTGCTGCCACGAAGGCCGGTGCTGTTGTGGTCAACACCATGCCGATGCTGCGCGCTGGCGAGCTTTCAAAGATTATAGACAAGGCCGAGATCAAGCTCGCGCTATGCGATACGCGCATCAAGGATGAACTGATCGCGGCGGCAAAAGACAGCCGGTTTCTCCAGCAGGTGATCGGGTTTGACGGAACGGCCAATCATGATGCCGAACTTGATCGCGTTGCGCTCGATAAATCTGTGCGATTTGAAGCGGTAAAAACGGGTCGCGATGATGTCGCGTTGCTGGGCTTTACATCGGGCACCACGGGCGTGCCCAAAGCGACGATGCATTTCCACCGTGATCTTCTGATCATCGCCGATGGCTATGCCAGGGAAGTGTTGCAGGTAACCTCTGACGATGTGTTTGTGGGGTCGCCACCCCTGGCCTTTACGTTCGGACTTGGCGGGCTGGCAATTTTTCCATTGCGGTTTGGTGCGGCTGCAACGCTGCTCGAAAACGCGACCCCGCCCAATATGGTGGAGATTATCGAGACCTATAGAGCGACCATCAGCTTTACCGCGCCAACGGCCTATCGTGCGATGATGGCCGCAATGGATGAAGGGGCGGATCTCTCGTCCTTGCGTATCGCTGTTTCTGCCGGCGAAACATTGCCTGCGCCGGTGTTCGAACAATGGACAGCCAAGACCGGCAAGCCGATCCTTGATGGGATTGGTGCGACAGAAATGCTTCATATCTTCATTTCCAACCGGCTTTCAGATCGTGCGCCAGGTTGCACCGGAAAACCCGTTGGCGGGTATGAGGGCAAGATCGTCGATGATGAGATGCGTGAAATGCCGCGCGGGGAGATTGGCCGGCTTGCAGTGCGCGGGCCAACCGGATGCCGGTATATGGCCGATGAGCGCCAACTGGATTATGTGCGCGATGGTTGGAATTTGACCGGCGATTCCTTCTTCCAGGATGAGGAAGGAGGGTTCCATTTTGCGGCTCGCTCGGACGATATGATTGTGTCTGCGGGATATAATATCGCTGGACCCGAAGTAGAGGCAGCGCTGCTCTCTCACACCGATGTGCAGGAATGTGCTGTCATCGGTGCATCGGACCCTGAGCGTGGCGAGATCGTTGAAGCATATGTGGTTCTGGTGGAAAATGTGGCTGGGGACGATCTTTGCCGCAAACGCCTTCAAGACCATGTGAAGGCGACGATTGCGCCTTATAAATATCCGCGTTCCGTCAAGTTCGTGGATGCACTGCCAAAAACCCAGACTGGCAAGATACAGAGGTTCCGCCTGCGCGCGGAGAATGCTTGATGACCGATTTTAACAAAACCCGCTCCCAGTTCCATATGCCTGAGGGGGTAGTCTATCTGGATGGCAATTCGCTTGGGCCTCTTCCTGTCTCGGCCAAAGCACGCGTTTCTGCGATGATTGCAGATGAGTGGGGCGAGATGCTGATCAAGGGCTGGAATGGCGCTGGATGGATGAAGCAGCCGCGCAGCGTTGGCGACCGTATTGCGCGCTTGATCGGCGCGGAAAAGGACACGGTAGTCATGGGGGACACGCTGTCGCTCAAGGTGCATCAGGCTTTGGCATCGGCGCTGGAACTGAAGCCCGCACGCCGGGTCGTTCTTTCCGATAATGGCAATTTTCCTTCCGATTTGTATATCGCGCAGGGCCTGCTCAAATCGCTCGACCGGGGCTATGTGCTCAAAGTCGTTGATCCTGAAGAGGTTGAAGACGCGATCGACGATCAGGTTGCTGTTTTAATGCTGACCGAGGTGGATTACCGCACCGGGCGCCTGCACGACATGAAGGCGCTGACAGCTAAGGCACATGCAAAAGGTGCGATCACCGTTTGGGATCTGGCCCATTCGGCCGGAGCGCTGCCTGTCGATCTGGCAGGGGCGGGAGCAGATTTCGCGGTGGGCTGTACATATAAATATCTGAATGGTGGCCCCGGCTCGCCAGCCTTCATCTATGTCGCTCCCCAACATCTTGAGACAACGCGCCCGACATTGTCAGGCTGGCTTGGGCATGAAGCGCCTTTCGAGTTTGATCTGGAATACCGCCCTGGTGCTGGTATCGACCGGATGCGGGTTGGCACACCTCCGATCATCGCATTGGCTGCGCTGGATGCAGCCCTTGATGCATGGGATGGCGTGGAGATGGAAGATGTACGCAAACGCTCCATGGAGCTGACCGATCTTTTCATCGCCGAGATAGAGAAGCGTTGCCCGTCGCTGGTTTTGAATTCACCACGCGATGCCATGAAACGCGGCAGCCAGGTCTCATTCCGGCACGCTCAGGGCTATGCCATCATGCAGGCGCTGATTGCACGTGGTGTGATTGGGGATTTTCGCGCACCGGATTCCATACGCTTTGGTTTCACACCGCTCTACATTGGCGAGGCGGAAGTCATGGCAGCAGTGGCCATGATCGAGAAAGTGTTGAATGAACGGCTCTGGGATGCACCCGCCTATTTGAAAAAGGCAGAAGTGACGTGACAGACGCACCCTACAATCCGGCCAAGGAAGGCGCGCAGATGTCGTTTGATGGACGCATGTCCTATGGCGATTATCTTCAGCTGGAGAAAGTGCTGGATGCGCAGGCGCCGCTTTCTACCGCACATGATGAGATGCTGTTCATCATCCAGCATCAAACTTCTGAGCTATGGATGAAACTTGCTCTGCACGAAATGCGCTCTGCTAGTCAGGCACTGCGAGAAGACAGGCTGCAACCTGCCTTCAAAATGCTGAGCCGGGTTGCACGTATCTTCGAGCAGTTGAATAGCGCGTGGGACGTGCTGCGAACAATGACGCCCAGCGAATATACGGACTTTCGCGATAGCCTTGGACAGTCGTCCGGCTTCCAGTCGTACCAGTACCGCGCTGTCGAGTTCCTGGCAGGAAACCGCAATGAAGCTATGCTGAAACCGCACGCACATCTCCCAGAAACCTTGGCAAAGCTGGATGCCATTCTTGATGCACCGAGCCTTTATGACGAGGCTATTCTTCTTCTCTCGCGACGTGGTTTTGAAACGGGCCCATCACGTGAAGCCTGGCGCACGCAACGCGCCTATAGCGACGCTGTCTGCGAGGTCTGGAAATCCATTTATCAGCAACCGGAGAGATACTGGGAACTGTACGAACTGGCAGAGAAGCTGGTTGATTTTGAGGATTACTTCCGGCGTTGGAGGTTCAACCACGTGACGACTGTAGAGCGCATCATCGGTTTGAAGCGCGGCACGGGCGGCACTGGCGGCGTCTCATATCTGCGACGGATGCTGGAGGTGGAACTGTTTCCTGAGCTCTGGAGATTAAGGACTGAGCTTTAAGGAGAGACGTGGCGCGTAAATGCAGCCATGGTGGATAATAACGTAGCAACTGGGAGGAGTAAAAATATGAAAAAGATGATTGCAGCGAGCCTTATGAGCCTTGCACTTGGTGTGAGCTCTCAGGCATTTGCCGAACCTGTCAAGGTTGGCATGATCACGACACTTTCAGGTGGGGGTGCTGGTCTTGGTATCGACCAGAGAGATGGCTTTGAGCTGGCGCTCAAACTGTCGGGCAGCAAGGATGTCGAACTCGTCATCGAAGACGATTCTATGAAGCCTGAAATTGCCGTTCAGATTGCTGACAAGATGATCCAGAGCGACAAGGTGGATGTTCTCACCGGTATCATCTGGTCAAACCTTGCAATGGCTGTTGTTCCAAACGCTGTTGCGCAGGGCAAATTCTATCTATCGCCAAATGCTGGCCCGTCGCCGCTGGCGGGTGCAAAATGTGACAAGAACTATTTCAACGTTGCCTATCAGAATGACAATTTCCATGAAGCCATGGGCAGCTATGCCGAGCAGCAGGGCATCAAAAAGATGTTCATTCTGGCGCCTAATTATCCAGCAGGCACGGATTCCCTGAAAGGCTTCAAGCGCTTCTACAAGGGTGAACTGCTCGGTGAAGTGTACACCAAGCTCGGCCAGACCGACTATGCGGTTGAAATCGCACAGATCCGCGATTCTGGTGCAGATTCAGTATTCTTCTTCTTGCCGGGCGGCATGGGTATCTCGTTTGTGAAGCAGTACGCCCAGTCTGGCGTGGACCTGCCGCTGATGGGACCGGGCTTCTCGTTCAGCCAGGATGTTCTCGGCGCTATCGGGGACGCAGCAATTGGTGCGAAGAACTCGGCCTCATGGTCAAAGGATCTCGATAATGAAACGAACAAGGTGTTCGTGGAAGAGTTCCAGAAGGCGTATAATCGCCTGCCATCCATCTATGCTGCGCAGGGCTTTGATACAGCCAACCTCATTGTTTCAGCAGCAGCCAAGGCTGATGTGAAGGACGCGGATGCATTTCGTGCGGCGTTAAAAGCTGCCGATTTCAAATCGGTGCGCGGCAAGTTCAAGTTCAACACGAACAACCATCCAATTCAGGATCTGTACGTGCGTGAGGTTGTGAAGGAAGGTGATGTGTTGACCAACAAGATTGTTGGAACGGCATTCACTGACCATGAAGATGCCTATGCCAGCGAGTGCAAGATGTAATCTGAAACCGGGAATTTCGGTTTATTCACTCCAGATATGGTGACGCGTTTATGCGTTGCCATATCTGGCTCATCATCTGACCGGCCATATCGGTCCAAACCTGGCGATGCAGATTTGTCTTCCGCGCTTATCATTGAACAACTGCTCAACGGCATTCAGTTCGGGGTGATGCTGTTTCTCATGGCAGCCGGGCTGACACTTATTTTCGGTGTCATGGGCCTGATCAATCTGGCGCATGGATCGTTCTATATGATCGGCGCTTTCGCCTGTGCTGCAGCTGCTGCTGCCACCGGCTCATTCTGGGTGGGGCTGGTTGCCAGCCTTGCTGCCGCAGCTTCTGCGGGAGCAATCGTAGAATTGCTGGTCATTCGAAGATTGTATAATCGCGATCATCTCGATCAGGTTCTCGCTACTTTCGCGCTGATATTGATCTTCTCCGAAGGCACGCGGTGGGTATTTGGCTCATTTCCGCTCTATCTCGATATTCCGCCGGCACTTTCAGGCGCGGTCGCGCTGCCGGGCGGGGCGCATTACCAGCTTTACCGGCTGGCCATTATTGGTGTCGGAATTGCGGTTGCGGTTGGGTTGTATCTTCTGATTTCAAAGACCCGGCTTGGAATGCGCATTCGGGCAGGCCAGACCGACCGTGAGATGATCGCGGCGCTTGGGATAGATATTCGCACGCTCTATACGGTTGTTTTTGCGCTCGGTGCTTCGCTTGCCGGGCTTGCCGGCGCGATGGTTGGTGCGCTGCAGTCGGTTCAGGTGGGCATGGGTGAGCCCGTACTCATTCTCGCCTTCGTCGTGATCGTGATCGGTGGTATCGGGTCGATCAAAGGTGCGCTGGTTGGTGCGCTCCTTGTTGGCATGACGGATACTTTGGGCAAACTGTTCCTGCCCAAGATTTTTGCTCTGGTGCTTGGTCCATCACAGGGGGCCACTGTCGGCGCGGCGTTGGCATCCATGCTTATTTATGTGGTGATGGCGCTGGTTCTGGCGGTGCGGCCGCAGGGCCTTTTTGCGGCGGGCAAATGATGACCAATAATCGCGAAACATACACCAATTTCGGTATCGCATTCTTGTTGCTCGCGCTGCCCTTCATTGCGCTGGCAATGGATGAGCCGTTTTACGTGACGCTGGCGACGCGCATGGCCATTCTGGCGCTTGCGGCGGTTGGGCTTAATGTTGCTTTGGGGCTGGGTGGCCTAGTCTCATTCGGCCATGCTGCCTTCTTTGGAATCGGCGGTTATGCCGCTGCCATTCTATCAACCCACGCGCTCAACATGGAGCCGCTTTTAACGTGGCCCATTGTCATAAACGGCTCGGAATCCATGCTTGTAGCGTGGGGCTTGGGTGCGGTGGTTGCGGGCGTCGTTGCAGCCGCAATAGGTGCAATCAGCCTGCGCACATCCGGCGTCTACTTCATCATGATCACGCTGGCATTTGCGCAGATGGTCTATTATTTCGGCATCTCATGGCCCGCTTATGGAGGGGATGATGGTCTGTCCATTCCAATCCGTGGAAGTTTCCCCGGCCTCAACACGCTTCTACCGCTGTCGTTCTTTCTCGTCTGCTACGGTCTCCTTCTGGCCGTGATCATTCTGGTCGGCGTGCTGGCCAGTTCTCGTTTCGGCACCGCCCTTCAGGCAGCCCGCCAGAATGAAACGCGGGTCGCGGCTGTGGGGATAGGTGTGTTCCGTGTGCGGCTGGTGGCGTTCATCATATCGGCCATGATCACTGCCTTGGCGGGGGCTTTGTTTGCTGATCTCAATCGCTTCGCCAGCCCTTCGATGATGTCTTGGCAAATGTCGGGCGAATTGATCGTTCTCATCATTCTTGGCGGAACTGGCCGGCTTTTTGGGCCTGTCGCTGGGGCGATGGTTTTTGTGCTGATTGAGTCTGTTCTCGGGGGGCTGACAGAACGCTGGCAATTCTTTCTCGGGCTCATCCTGCTTGGCGTCGTCCTTTTCGCGCGTGGCGGCATTGTTGGGCTGATTGCCGGGAGGGCGCGCCATGACTGAGATCGTGCTCAATGTGGCTCATTTGCGCAAAAGCTTCGGCGCGCTGAAGGCCACAGATGATGTGAGCCTTGATTTGCGGGCAGGCGAAATCCATGCGTTGATCGGGCCCAATGGGGCCGGCAAATCCACGCTGATCCATCAGATATCTGGAACATTTCCACCGGATTCGGGCACGATCCACTTTCGCGGTGAAGAGGTGAGCCAGTTGAACATGGCTGCACGGGCCAGAAGAGGGCTTGGGCGCTCGTTCCAGATTTCGTCATTGGCGCCGGAGTTTTCTGCATTGCGCAATGTTATGCTGGCTGTGCAGGCCAAGCAGGGAAGCAGCTTCCGCTTCTTTCGCAGTGTGACCAATGATCCAACTTTGCGTGAACCGGCGATGGCTGCACTTGAGCGGGTTGGGTTGGCTGAGCGCGCGGATGTGCGTGCAGCTGAGTTATCGCATGGTGAGCGCCGCAAGCTTGAAATTGCAACAGCATTGGCGATGGGGCCGCAAGTCTTCCTGCTCGACGAACCGATGGCCGGCATGGACCCAGAGGGGGCGAAAGACCTTACGGCGGTTCTCGACGGGTTGCGGGCTGAAGCTCCTATCTTGCTGGTCGAGCACGATATGAATGCGGTGTTTGCCTTGGCGGACCGTATTTCCGTGCTTGTGTATGGCCAGGTAATTGCCAGCGGAACGGTGGATGATATTCGCAGCAACGCTGATGTGCGGCGCGCCTATCTCGGCGAGGAGGGCTAGATGCTGCTGGAAATCGAAGGTCTGGAAACATTTTACGGCGCCTCGCAAGCCCTGTTCGGCGTTGACCTCCATGTGGCTTCTGGCGAAGTTGTAGCCCTGATGGGCCGCAATGGCATGGGCAAGACAACCACGATCAGCTCCATGATCGGCATGGTGCGTGCGCGCAAGGGCTCGGTGCGGTTTGATGGACGGTCCATCTCACTCTTGCCTTCACACAAGATCGCCCGTCTGGGGATTGGTCTGGTGCCGGAAGGCCGGCGCTGCTTTCCCAACCTTACGGTTCGGGAGAACATGATCGCTGCAGCGCGCTCGGGGCGATGGGATCTGGATGCTGTTGTGGCGCTTTTCCCGCGTCTGGGGGAGCGCATTGGACAATATGCCAATTCGCTTTCGGGCGGAGAGCAGCAGATGCTTGCGATAGGTCGCGCATTGATGACCAACCCGAAACTGCTCGTGCTGGACGAGGCGACTGAGGGGCTGGCGCCCGTGATCCGGCATGACATCTGGCACGTCATTCGCACGTTAAAGAACGAAGGCCAATCCATTCTGGTTGTCGACAAGACGCTGTCAGAGCTTTTGCCGGTAGCAGACCGTGCCGTCATACTGGAAAAAGGAACGACCGTCTGGAACGGTCCTCCCACAAATCTGACTTTGGACGTGCAAGACCGGTATCTCGGCGTCTGATGCGAAAACGACAAGATTGAATGGAGATCAAGATGACCCAACCTCAGCACGAGGTGCTTCATCCCGCAAACTGGAAAGCTGCAAGAGGCTATTCCAACGGGATAGCGGCCACGGGCCGCACTATCTATATGGGCGGACAGATTGGCTGGAATGCCGATCAAATCTTCGAGACCGATGATTTTGTCGAGCAGACACGCCAGACCCTCGCCAATATTGTCGCCATATTGGCGGAGGCCGGTGGCAGGCCGGAGCATATCGTTCGCCTCACCTGGTTCGTGACCAGCAAACAGGAGTATCTGGCGCGCCTGCGCGATCTCGGTGCAGCCTATAAGAGCGTAATGGGAAAACACTATCCGACCATGAGCGCGGTTCAGGTGGTTTCTCTTATGGAAGATGCCGCCAAGGTGGAGATAGAAGCCACAGCGGTAATCCCGGAGTGATTTCTGCGGCTAGAGATCATGTATTTGCTGATAGGCGTTCTCCGTTCGCACCGATGGCCCAGATTTGAGGTCGCGCTTAGGAGAGTTTTGGTCTCGCCGCAGCAAATAGTGGTGGATATGCGCCGGGCAACCGAGCGGATTTTTCTCGGGGGTAGACAAGACCCGGACGGTCCCGGATGGCGTGCGGTGAGAGCATTACTGAGCTTTGGCGCCGCGAGCCCGATATATCGAAATGTTTCCTTATGGTTAGCGGATCGTTAACGCATTTTCGGCAATCTCGGATTGTAACGGTGCCAGGCAGGGGGATTGCCTGGGCGTTGGAGGTGCGCGAGAATGACAGGCAACATCGCCGATGGGATCGACAGCCCATACGAGGCCCGGTTCGAGGGTGCCGCTTCCTGTGGCGCACGTACGCTGCCTATGGCTCAGTTGCTTGAACTAACTAGAGCTTCCTCCGACTGGATCTGGGAAACGGACAGCGAACTGAGATTTTCCTGGTTGTCGGAGAACTATGAAGCGATGACCGGTATAGCGCCGGCAAAGGTTCTTGGGCGCTATCGCTTTGATTTTCTGAAAGGTTCAGCACACGCCGACGATACCGCCATCACGCACCTGGCCGATCTGGAGGCGCGTCGGCAGTTTCGTGATTTCGTGTTCCAGGTCTCCGAGGCACGGCCGGAGTGCCGTTGGGTGTCGATCTCAGGCTATCCGATGTTTGACGAAAACGGCGACTTTATTGGCTACAGGGGAGCTGGCCGCAATGTGACGGCATTGATGAGCTCGCTTGCGAAAGCCCAAGAGCGTGAGTTGGCCAAGCCAAAGCTGGTCAAGCCGATTGGTGAAACCGATGCAGAGCGTCTGATCGGCGCGCTCAACGCGATGGAAGACGCTTTCTGCTATTACGACAGCGACGACCGGCTGGTGCTTTTCAATGCTGCGATGGTCGAGATGTATCGCGGCATGGAAGACGTTGTGAAGCCCGGGGTCCTCTATAGCGAACTGATCGAAACGGGCATCGCGCGTGGAATCTGGAATGTCAGCGATTCCAGCTTTGCAGACTGGCAGCAAAATCTTGTCAACAAGCGCCGGGTACAGATGCAGGCGCAGTCAACACTCAAATTTGCTGATGGCCGTACGATCATGCATCGCGAGATGCGCACCGATGATGGTGGGTCGATTGGCATCTGCACCGACATTTCTGAACTGACTTCGCGCGAGGCAGATCTTGCCCATGCCAATGCGGGCAGCGGGCAATTGCGTTCGGATCTGGCGCGCGTGCTCGATTCGTTGCCGACCGGGGTTGTGCTGGTCGATGCCGATTTGGACGCCGAGATTATCAACCAGGCATTCTACGACATCTGGAAGGTGACACCCGAGGAAGTTGCGGTCGGTGCGCCATTCCGGGCGCTGATGGACGTCAACCGCCACAATGGCGTCTACGATGTGAAAGACGAGCAGTGGGAGGATTATGTCCATTCACGGCTTGATGAAATCCGCACTGGCGACATTGCCCCGCGCGAATTTCAACGCGCTGATGGCTGCACCATGGTCTATTCGGTTACTGCCCTTTCAGATGGCAAGCGGCTGGTCTCCTATTTCGACATTACCGAGATGAAGGAGCGCGAAGCGCGCATCGCGGATGCGCTTGAACGCTCACAACTGGCAGAAGCGGTGATCAACGGGGTCAACGACCCCATCTTCGTTAAGGATAGCGAACTCAATTTCGTGTTCGTCAATGAGGCGTTTGCAGCGCTCTTTGATGTGAGGCCCGAGCTTATGCTTGGGCGCAAGGGCGGGGACTATCTGAAGGCTGGTGAGGCCGCTGGCTTCGAACAAACGGAACGGGAGGTATTGGAAACCGGTAAGCCATACGAAGTCGAGGAGAACTTTGCGTTCTCAGGGATCGGCCATTCGCGTATTGTACGCAAGAACAAGGTAGCCATGCCGAGCGGCAAGGACTATGTCGCCTGCTTCATTTTCGACATCACCGAAATGAAGCAACGCGAGGTTGCCGCTGACGAAGCGCATGACAGGCTTGCTGTGGTGCTGGAATCACTTCCGGCCGGCGTCATCATCTATGACCGCGACGACAATTTCCTGCTTGCCAACCGTCAGCTGCAGAGCTCGCTCCCAGGTATGGAACCAGTGTGGGTGGTCGGCTGCCCGTTCCGCGAGGCCGTCCAGCGTGCGCATGAACTGGGCTATTTCCGTCAAAGCGGCGTGCCCGAGATTGACACGCTCTACGATGTCGATCCCGCAGCTTGGGTGGAGCGCTACATGCTCCAACACCACGCCGCCGGTGCTACCTATGAACGCCGCAACCCGGACGGACGCTGGTTCCAGGTGTACGACACGCGGACCGCGGATGGTTCTTTCGTGGGCGTACGCGTCGATATTTCCGAACTGAAAGAACGCGAGCAGGCACTGCGCGAGACGATGCGCCAAATTGATCTCTATCGCCACGTTCTGGATGAACTGCCGGTCGCCGCCAACATCAAGGACAAGGAGCTGCGGATCGAATACGTCAACAAGACGTGGTGCGCGTTTACGGGGATCTCCAAGGAAGAAGCTTTCGGAAAGCGCGATGGCGAGCTTTTTGGAACGAGCGATACGGCAGGCTTTACTTCTGCCGACACAGTGGTGGGCACTAATGGTCACGCCATCGAGATCGAGGAGGCGCTTGCCCATCGCGACGGCAGCATGCGCCAGTTGATGACGCGTAAGGGTCGTTTGGTGGCCAATGACGGGTCAGTGCATGTTTTTGGTACCAGCACCGACATTACCGATATCAAGATCAGGGAAAGCGAACTCACCCAGAGCCTGACTGAGAACGAACTCTTCCGCAGCCTTATCGATAATGTTCCCGTGGCAATCTACGCCAAGCACAAGGATCTGCGTCTGTTCTACGTCAACAAAGGCTGGTGCGACCTGACAGGACTTTCCAAGGAAGAGGCGGTCGGACGCACTGACGGCGATATTTTCGGCGATGACGGCAAGGCGTTCATGGAAGGCGACCTTGCCGTTCTACGCTCTGGGGCGCGCCTGGAGCTGGAAGAGACTGTCATCAGTCCTGATGGGACCAGCCGCTTTCAGATGGCGCGCAAGAGCGTCATGGAAGCATCAGACGGAAGCCAATATCTGATCGGCTCTACCACCGACATTACCGAACTCAAGCTGCGTGAGCAGGAACTGCTCAGCGCCCAGCAGCGTGCTGTTTTGGCGGACCGTGCCAAGTCCGAATTCCTGGCCAATATGAGCCATGAAATTCGAACACCGATGAACGGGGTACTTGGCATGGCAGAGCTTCTGGCGAAATCAAATCTCGACAGCAAACAGCGCACGTTCACCGACATCATCGTCAAATCGGGCAATGCTCTGTTGACGATCATCAATGATATTCTCGACTTCTCCAAAATCGATGCAGGCCAGATGGTGCTAGACCCGGCGCCGTTTAATCTGGGCGAGGCGATCGAGGATGTCGCGACACTTTTGTCGACGCGGGCCAAGGAAAAGGATCTCGAGCTTGTTGTCCGGGTGCAGCCGCATCTGCCGCAACTGCATGTCGGCGATGTCGGGCGCATACGGCAGATCGTTACCAACCTCGTCGGCAACGCCGTGAAGTTCACTGACTCCGGCCATGTGCTGGTGAATGTGGACGGAGATATTGGCGACGGCGAAACCAAGCTGACGGTCAGCGTCAAGGATACTGGCATCGGCATTCCGACCGACAAGCTCGGTCACGTGTTCGAAAAGTTCAGTCAGGTGGATGCATCGTCGACCCGGCGTCATGAAGGCACAGGCCTTGGCCTTGCCATTACGTCGAGGCTGGTTGCGCTGATGGATGGCAAGATCGGCGTCGACAGCGCCGAGGGCGCAGGGTCGACTTTCTGGTTCACAGTCAATCTGCCTCATGCCGAGGTGCAGACAAGCCGCAAGGTCACGCCGCATGACGTGACCGGTTCGCGTATCCTCATTATAGATGACAATGCGGTCAACCGGGCGATCCTTACCGAACAAATGCTGTCGTGGACATTTGATTCCTGTGCAGTGGAAAGTGGGTCGGAGGGGATCAGCGTACTAAAGGCAGCAGCGCAATTCGGGCTACCGGTCGAGTGCGTAGTCCTTGATTATCAGATGCCGGGGATGAGTGGCACCGAAGTTGCCCGTCTCATACGGGAGACACCTGGTATCGCGGATACGCCGATTGTATTGCTGACTTCGGTCGATCAGTCGCTCTCCAACCTCAATTACCGAGATCTCGGGATCGATGCCCAGCTTACCAAGCCGGCGCGGTCCTCCATCCTGCTTGAAACGCTGGTGTCGACCCTGCAGCGCCACCGAGGCGATGAGCCATTTGCAGAAAGCGCGGAACCGAGAGAGGTGGTGACGCCACCGTCGCTGACGCCAGTTTCACTTCCCCGACCGGCAGAAATCGAAGCCGTGCCCCGGCCAATCTCGGATGGCAGTCTCGATATCCTTGTCGCCGAGGATAACGAGGTGAACCAGATGGTGTTCACACAAATCCTTTGTGAAACCGAACTCAGTTTCGAGATCGTCGCCAATGGACGGCTGGCGGTCGAGGCCTTTAAGGCTAAAAAGCCGCGGATGATCCTGATGGATGTTTCCATGCCGGAAATGAACGGTCTGGAAGCGACAGGCCAGATCAGATCCCTCGAAAACGGCGATGGCCGGGTGCCTATCATCGGGGTAACCGCGCATGCGCTGAAGGGCGATCGCGAGCGCTGCATCGAGGCGGGCATGGATGACTACCTTCCCAAGCCCATCAGTCCACGGGCACTGCTGGAAAAGGTTGAGCGCTGGGCCAATGCACAGAGCGACGCCGCCCGCAGCGCGTGATCGACGCAGGAATCGTGAATAATCGTCCTTCGCCACGTTGGCGTCGTCGTTTTCCCATCAGTCTGCCAACGTCATGATTCCACGGGATGAATGCGCACAGCTCGCGGAGCGGAACCCACGCAGCCTGACACGGCCACGCAATCCTTAATCGAGCCGACACAAATGCGTCATCGAACTGTTACATACGACCGTTATGGCCACTGCGGACGCACAAAAAGGCGTCGCTAGATACTTTCCGGACAGGAGTAGGCCATGCAGAAAATTCTTCTCACGACGTCGGTTGCGGCGCTCGCCCTCACCGCGTCGGTCGGCTTCGCAGCCGCACGCGACCAGATCCAGGTTGCCGGTTCGTCGACCGTTCTTCCCTATGCCAAGATCGTTGCCGAGCAGTTCGGCGAGACCTTCAAGAACTTTAAGACCCCAGTAGTCGAGTCCGGTGGTTCGGGTGCCGGCATCAAGGAATTCTGCAAGGGTGTTGGCGAAGATACCATCGACATTGCCAACTCCTCGCGCAAGATCAAGGAAGACGAAGTGAAGTCGTGCGTTGAGGCCGGCGTCAAGGAAATCGAAGAAATCAAGATTGGCTACGACGGCATCGTGTTCGCCACCGATATCAAGGGTGACGACTGGGCGCTTGAGCCAAAGGACATCTACCTAGCGCTCGCAGCCAAGGTAGTAAAGGACGGCCAGATGGTCGACAATCCATACTCCAAGTGGAGCGAAGTGAACGACAAGTTGCCAGCTTGGGACATCGCTGCCTACATTCCGGGTGAAAAGCACGGCACCCGCGAAGTGTTCGAAGTGAAGCTGATGGAAGAAGGCTGCGACAAGGACGCCATCAAGGCTTCTGGCATCGAAGACAAGAAAGAAATCGAAAAGGCCTGCATTGCCGTTCGCAAGGACGGCAAGGCTGTCGACATCGATGGCGATTACACCGAGACGCTGTCGCGCATTGACAGCAACAAGACCGGCGTTGGCGTGTTCGGTCTGGCATTCTACGAAAACAACGCCGACAAGCTGAAGGTTGCGACGGTTGGTGGGATTGCACCTTCGACCGAGACAATCGCCAGCGGTGAGTATCCAGTATCGCGCCCGCTCTACTTCTACGTCAAGAAGGCGCATCTGGGCGTTGTTCCTGGCCTGAAGGAATATGTTGAGTTCTTCCTCGACGACCAGATGGTCGGCCCGGAAAGCCCGCTCGCCGAGTATGGCCTGGTGGCAGCTCCCGATGCCGAGCGCGATGCTCAGCGTGCAGCGTTCGCTGACGGGAAGACCATGTAATCATCTCAGCCTGGATGGGTGCGGGTAAGTCCCGCGCCCATCCATTGCGCCGTCCTACCGGCGGTTGCCAAAATTCTGAGGGGTGGGTTCATGTCGTCTACGCTCGTACTAGCCATAGTCTTTGCCATCGGTCTGGTCGCGTTCTTCGTTGGCCGGCAGCGCGCGGGCACATACGATAAGAACAAGGTGAAGCCGCATTCGCGGGCGCACTATCACGGCTGGTGGGCGTTTCTCCTCGCCGTGCTGCCTGCATTGTTTTTCTTCGCCGTGTGGACCATCGGCGATTCTGTTTATATGGACCGCCACATTCATTCGGCGCTGCCCGAGCGGACCGCCGAAAGCAGGGTCTCGAGCGAGGCGCTCGCGGCCAGCCTGGTGCGCAGTCTGGCGCGCGGTATCGAGCGTCTCGATCCTGAGACAGCGCAGTCGATGCCAACGACATTTGCCGAGCTGCAGCCCCTGCTGGCAGCCAAGGGCGTGGCCCTGGCGTCCGACACACAGGACTACATGATCCCGATTGCCGTCGAAGCCAATTCGCGTGAAAAATGGATCGGGATTACGGGTGCGATTCTTACTTTCATACTTGCGATTGCTGGCGCGCTCTACGCGCTAAGTCGCATCGCGCCTCGCTCCCGGGCACGCAACAATGTTGAAAACGTCATGCTCTGGGCGCTGCTTGCGGCTTCGACAATCGCCATTTTGACGACAGTCGGCATCGTGATGTCCATGCTGTTCCAGACGATCAGCTTCTTTGGCAGCGTTTCGCCGATGAACTTCTTCTTCGGCACGGTCTGGGATCCACGCTTTTCGGCGGCTGGCTCAGGCGGTAGCGAGGGTCAGTTTGGTCTCATCCCGCTGCTTGCCGGGACGATGTACATTGCGCTGGTTGCACTGCTTGTTGCTGTACCGGTCGGGTTGATGTCGGCAGTGTACATGGCTGAATATGCGGCGCCCAAGGTGCGCGCCGTGGTCAAGCCGGCGCTGGAGTTGCTGGCTGGTATCCCCACCATTGTGTACGGGATTTTCGCAGTGGTGACGCTTGGACCCTTCCTGCGCGATCTCAGCGCAGTGCTTGCTGGCGGCAATCCATTCATCCAGGGACAAAGCATCCTGACCGCCGGTCTGGTGATGGGCATCATGCTGATCCCGGTCGTGTCGTCGCTCTCCGACGACATCATTACGGCAGTGCCAAGGGCGATGCGGGACGGATCGCTCGGGTTGGGTGCAACGCGCTCGGAAACCATCAAGCGGGTGATTCTGCCAGCGGCACTTCCCGGCATTGTAGGCGCCATTCTGCTGACGGCTTCACGCGCTATCGGCGAGACCATGATCGTGGTGCTGGCTGCCGGTGTGGCAGCGCGGCTCACCATCAATCCGTTCGAGGCAATGACCACCATTACCGTGAAGATCGTCAATCAGCTGACAGGCGATCTCGAGTTCAATTCGCCCCAGACCCTGGTGGCATTTGCGCTCGGCATCACTCTGTTCTTTCTAACGCTGGTGATGAATATCGGCGCGCTCTACATCGTGCGCAAATATCGGGAGCAGTACGAATGACCGACATTTCGATGAATTCGATCACGCCGGTAGCGACGCCAAAGCGCCGTGATATTGGCCTGAAAGGCCGCTACGCTTCCGAACGTCGATTCCGCATCTATGGGATGCTGGCGATCTCGGTCGGCCTGGCTTTTCTGGCCATCATGTTGGTGACCATTGTCTCCAAGGGCTACACGGCGTTCTGGCAAACGACGGTGACGCTGCCCGTCACCTTTGATGAAAAGGTCATCGATCCGGGCAACAAGCGCGAGACCGACCCGAATGTGCTGGTGCGGGCAAACTATCCAAAGCTTGCCGAAAACGCGCTGATCGAAAAGCTTGGTATCGACCCAGCCAATAAGCCACTGGTGCGCGAGCTCAAGGGTTTCCTGTCCGACGGATCACGGGTGCAACTGCGCCAGATCCTGGAGAGCGATCCTTCGGTGCTGGGACAGACACGTAATGTGGAGATTCTTGTCGCCGCCAATCTGGACTCTGCCTTCAAGGGCCAGATCGATCTTGATGTCGACGAGAGCCGCCGCAAGGTTTCGGACCAGCAGGTCGAATGGATGAACAAGCTTCGTGCAGAAGGTACGATGGCGGAGCATTTCAACAAGGGCCTGTTCACTTTCGGGGCATCGAGCCGGCCGGAAACCTCAGGCATGGGCGTCGCCATCATCGGCTCCTTCTATATGATGATCATCGTCCTTATTCTGGCGTTACCGATTGGTGTTGCAGCATCTATCTATCTGGAAGAGTTCGCCAAGAAGAACCGGCTGACTGACCTGATCGAGGTGAACATCAATAATCTGGCTGCGGTGCCGTCGATTGTGTACGGCCTGCTCGGGCTTGCGGTGTTCATCAACTTCTTTGGCATGCCGCGCTCGGCCTCCTTTGTCGGTGGCCTGGTGCTGACCCTGATGACGCTGCCTACCATCATCATCGCCACGCGCGCGGCGTTAGCGGCAGTGCCGCCATCGATCCGCTCGGCGGCGCTCGGACTTGGTGCATCGAAGATGCAAATGGTGTTCCAGCACATTCTGCCGCTCGCCGCACCCGGCATCCTGACCGGCACCATCATCGGGCTGGCACGTGCGCTGGGTGAGACCGCGCCGCTGCTTTTGATCGGCATGGTGGCTTTCGTTGCCGATTATCCCGCAACGCCGTTTGATCCTGCAACAGCATTGCCGGTGCAGATCTACATGTGGGCCAATGAGGCGGAGCGCGCCTTCGTGGAACGCCTGTCTGGCGCTATCATCATTCTTCTCATGTTTCTCATGGCCATGAACATCACCGCTATTGTTTTGCGGCGGCGGTTCGAGCGGCGCTGGTAGTCTGGTAAAAGGAATCCCGTCATGAATATCCTGACCGAACAGTCTCTCGAAACCGCAGTAGGCAAGTCCATGAATTCCAAAGCCAACGAGATCATCAAGATGCGCGGCCAAAAGGTCGACGTGTTTTACGGCGACAAGCAGGCCCTGTTCGGTGTGGACCTTGACGTGCGGCAAAACCAGGTCACAGCGCTAATCGGACCATCCGGCTGCGGCAAGTCCACCTTTCTGCGCTGCCTTAACCGGATGAACGACACCATTGATTCAGCGCGGGTCGCCGGCAAGATCACTCTCGACGATGAAGACATCTACGATTCCAAGATCGACGTGGTGGAGTTGCGTGCCCGTGTCGGCATGGTGTTCCAGAAGCCGAACCCGTTTCCAAAATCGATCTATGAAAACGTGGCCTATGGTCCGCGCATTCATGGTCTTGCCAAGACCAAGGCCGAGATGGACATCATCGTGGAGTCCAGCCTGCAGAAGGCAGCGATCTGGAATGAGGTAAAAGACCGCCTGCAGGAGCCGGGCACCGGCCTGTCCGGAGGCCAGCAGCAGCGCCTGTGCATTGCGCGCGCGATTGCAGTGAGCCCTGAAGTTATCCTGATGGACGAACCATGTTCGGCGCTTGATCCGATCGCCACAGCCAAGGTCGAGGAGTTGATCGATGAGTTGCGCGAGAATTATACGATCGTGATCGTCACCCACTCGATGCAGCAGGCGGCACGTGTGTCGCAGCGCACGGCAATGTTCCACATCGGCTATCTGGTCGAGGAGGGCGCGACGGAAAAAATGTTTACCAGCCCCGATGACAAGCGCACCCAGGACTACATCACCGGCCGGTTCGGCTAAGTCGACCAGCCCGCCAACCGATGACGAGGAGAACATGATGCGCGAACACACAGTGGCGTCGTTTGACGAAGAACTCGAAAACATCGACCGACTGATCCGCGATATGGGCGACCATGCGGGAAAGATGGTTCAATCGGCGACGCTGTCGTTACTGAGCACTGACAATGGTATGGCACAGCGGGTGATCTCCGACGATGCAATCATGGACGCCATGCAGCGTGAACTTGATGACAGCGCCATCACGCTGATCGCCAAGCGCCAGCCGATGGCGCAGGATCTGCGGGCGGTTCTCGGAGCAATCCGCATGGCCTCGGACCTCGAGCGGATCGGTGATCTCGCCAAGAATGTCGCCAAACGGGTCGGTGCGGTGGGCAAGGGCGTACCGCGCTCGCTGACGCATTCGATAGATTCGATGGCAAAAATGGTATTGCAGCAGGTGTTAAGTGTGGTCGACCGCTATGTCGCACGTGACGCTGAAGGCCTGAAGCCGATCCGGGCCGAGGACGAGAAGATTGACATCCAGTACACCTCGGTGTTCCGCGAACTGCTTACTTATATGATGGAAGACCCTCGCAATATCACCGCGTGCACGCATCTCCTTTTTTGCGCCAAGAACCTCGAGCGTATCGGCGATCATGTTACCAACATTGCCGAGAACGCGTATTATGTGATGACGGGCACCCAGTTGCCGCCGCATCGTCCGAAGCTGGACGAGACGTCGATGACGGTGGTTGCTGAATAACGTTCACAGGAACAGCCCGCATATGATTGCGCCGAAGATCATGGTCGTGGAGGACGAGGAGCCCCTCGGTGTGCTCCTGCGCTACAACCTCGAAGCCGAAGGATATCAGGTCGAGGTCGTCACCCGCGGTGACGAGGCGGAAATCCGGTTGCAGGAGAATGTTCCTGATCTGCTGGTGCTCGACTGGATGGTGCCCGCCGTATCGGGCATTGAGCTGTGCCGGCGCTTGAGGATGCGGCCTGAGACCGAGCGGCTGCCGATCATCATGCTCACCGCGCGCGGTGAAGAGAGCGACAGGGTGCGCGGGCTTTCAACCGGCGCTGACGACTACCTTGTCAAACCCTTCTCGACGCCGGAGTTTATCGCCCGCGTGCGTGCGTTGCTGCGTCGAGCCAAGCCGGAGGTGCTTTCCAGCGTGCTCAAGGTCGGCGACATCGTGCTCGACCGTGAATCGCACCGGGTATACCGCAAGAAGAGCGAGATTCGGCTTGGGCCGACCGAGTTCCGACTGCTCGAATTCATGATGCAGCATCCTGGCCGCGTTTTCTCGCGCAGCCAGTTGCTCGACAATGTCTGGGGTGAGACGATTTATATCGACGAGCGCACAGTCGACGTCCATGTCGGCCGGCTGCGTAAGGCGGTCAACAATGGCCGTATGCCGGATGTTATCCGCACCATCCGTGGCGCCGGCTACGCTATCCGCGAGGCATAATTTTCTGGAGAGGTTCTGAGCCCCAGACCTCTCCAGCTTTTTGCGTGTCCAACGCTTTTGGCCAGCGCACCTCTGTCACTCTCGCGAACCCTCGGCTGACTTCTGGTCAAGGCCCGGCGCGAAAATGTTCTGGTCGACGAATGTCAGAGCCCGCATCGCGCAACCTTCCCGAATAAGCGGCATCTCGTCGGGCTCGGTGTCGAACGAGATGGCTTTTGAGTGCTGGCCGCCGGCGGTGCGCGCGAGTGCTTCTCGGAGTGCGGGTTCAACAAGATCGAAAGCCAGCGCACCATGGCCAACAATAGCCACAGGCGCCGGATCGATCAGAGCAAACAGGCTGCCAAGCCCAAACCCAAGTGCTTCC
This sequence comes from Mesorhizobium sp. NBSH29, assembly GCF_015500055.1. NCBI lineage: Bacteria > Pseudomonadati > Pseudomonadota > Alphaproteobacteria > Hyphomicrobiales > Phyllobacteriaceae > Mesorhizobium > Mesorhizobium sp. NBSH29. The sequence goes on along the minus strand of NZ_CP045492.1, from coordinate 507,360 downwards.
CCGGCGCGGCGAAAGGCTTCGCGTTCGGCTCCGCCGCCGGCCCGGGCACGAGCGGCCAGCGCAATCATGTCGCTGTCTTTGATGTCGACCGGCAGTTCGTCTTCGCTTTGTTCGCAGGCTTTTCGCCAGATCGCATAATTGCCGGCATAGGCCTCGACGCAGCCGCGTCTGCCGCAGCGGCACAGAGCGCCATCCGGGCGGTGGACGAGATGGCCGAATTCGCCGCCGGAACTTTGCGTGCCGGTGAACAACTCGCCTTTCAACACCATACCCATGCCGATGCCATGCGACAGCAGGATCGCGATAAAGTCGTCGCGGTAGCGCTCGGGCTTGTGCCAGCGCAGGGCGACCGCGATCATGTTGCAGTCGTTCTCAACAGTTGCTGGGATGCCAAAGGCATCTTCAAGAATATCTGCGAAGGCGATACCGCTATGCGGGGTGATCGGCGACCATAGCATGGCGCGCGCGGCCGCATCGGTGGTACCTTGCACCGCAAGGGCAATGCGCGCAGCAGGCTTCACGCCGAATGGTCGTCCCGCAATCAGCCGCTGCACCATCGCCACCATATCGGCCACAAGGTCGGAACGCGACAGGGTCAGCGTCGGCAACCGTCGGGTCTCCTGCGCGATCACCTCGCCCGAATAATCAATTAGCGAGGCCGATAGCGCGTTCAGCGACAGCACTAAGGCAATCACCGAGGCGGCGTCGGGAGATAGCCCCAGCGCCACCTGCGGGCGGCCACGCCGTATCGTGCGCGGGTCGCTGGCCTTGGTCTCTATCAGTATCCCTTCGTCGATGAGATCAGCCGAAATTGCAGAAATTGTTGAATGGCTAAGGCCGGTTGCTGCGGCGATCTCGGTGCGCGACGGGGTGCGTTGCCGGCGAACGGACGCCATCACCATTGCCCGGTTGCGGCGCCGCAGATCGTCGTGACGGATTGCGACCGTCATGTTCCGGTATCCCTCCCATGTGTGTTGTCTCGGCTCTTCCACGCATTGTGGCATGGCGTCAACATTTTGCGTCCTGGAAATATCATTGACTCACATGCGGGGTTGAGTCATTTATTTTTTCGGAGCTCGAAAAAAAGTGCTCCGAACATCGTTGCAGCGCCTTACCGGCGCAGGGAGGAATTTCATGAACAAGTTCGCAGCCGCCATTCTGGCGGGCGTTGCCATGTCGCTTACGCTGCCCATCGCCGCGTCGGCAAAAGACAAGATTATCGGCGTATCCTGGTCTAACTTCCAGGAAGAGCGCTGGAAGACTGACGAAGCCGCAATCAAGGCGGCGCTTGAAGCAACCGGCGACAAATATATTTCCGCCGATGCACAATCTAGCCCCGGCAAGCAGCTGACGGATGTCGAGAGCCTGATTGCGCAGGGCGCAAACGCGCTGATCATTCTGTCGCAGGATGCATCGGCTATCGGCCCGGCTATTGAAAAGGCGCTTGCGGAAGGCATTCCCGTCGTCGGCTATGATCGCCTGATCGAAAACAAGGACGTCTTCTACCTGACCTTCGACAACAAGGAAGTGGGCCGGATGCAGGCGCGCGAAGTGCTTAAGGTCAAGCCGGAAGGCAACTACGTCTTCATCAAGGGCTCGGGCACCGATCCGAACGCTGACTTTCTTTTCGCCGGCTCGATGGAAGTCCTGAAAGACGCCATGGACGGCGGCAAGATCAAAAATGTAGGTGAGGCATACACCGATGGCTGGCTACCAGCCAACGCGCAGAAGAATATGGAGCAGTTCCTCACCGCCAACGATAACAAGGTCGACGCTGTGGTTGCCGCCAATGACGGCACCGCGGGCGGCGTCGTTGCCGCGCTTACCGCTCAGGGCCTCGCCGGCTCGGTGCCGGTCTCCGGACAAGATGGCGACCATGCCGCGCTGAACCGCGTTGCGCTTGGTACCCAGACTGTCTCAGTCTGGAAGGATGCCCGCGAACTGGGCAAGGCAGCTGCTGAAATCGCCGCCAGCCTTGCTGATGGCAAGAAGATGGAAGAGATCGCCAACGTGACCGATTTCACCACGCCTGGTGGCAATGTCACCAAGTCGGTGTTCCTCACGCCGGTCGCCGTCACCAAGGAAAACCTCAGCACCGTTATTGACGCGGGCTGGGTTTCCAAGGAAGTGGTCTGCCAGGGTGTTGCAGCCGGTTCTACGGCTGCCTGCGACTAACCAGACATGTCAAACGCCGCGGGAGAGACGTTCCCGCGGCGTTTTGTTATGATCACGGCCCGGCCCGTTGCGGTCCCGGCGGGAGACACTGATGTCCGAAGTGAGCACTACAAGCGTGACGCCTGACCGCCCGCGTGCCACCGAGCTTGGGCCGGTCGCGCGGTTCCTGCGCGCCACCGAGATCGATACGCGCATGCTGGGCATGGTTGCGGCGCTGCTCTTGGTGTGGGTTGGCTTCGACTTTTTCTCCGGTGGCCTGTTTCTGACACCACGCAACCTGTGGAATCTTTCGGTGCAGTCCTCCTCGATTGCCGTCATGGCCACCGGGATGGTGCTGGTCATTGTGACGCGCAACATCGATCTTTCGGTCGGTTCGCTGCTCGGCTTTTGCGGCATGATCATGGGTGTCACCCAGGCGGAACTGTTGCCGCGTATGTTCGGCATGACGCTTGGCGATCCGATGATCTGGGTCATCGGATTGGTTGCAGGGCTGGCCGTAGGTGTTCTCATTGGCGCTTTTCAGGGCTATCTCATCGCCTATCTCAAGATACCGGCGTTTATCGTTACGCTTGGCGGACTGCTGGTCTGGCGCGGCGGGGCCTGGTGGGTCACCAGCGGACGTACCGTTGCGCCGATGGACCCGACATTCCGCCTGATGGGCGGCGGGCCGGAAGGGGCTATCGGTGCCACCGCCAGTTGGGTTGCCGGGCTTGTTGCCTGCGCAGCACTTCTTGTCATGCTGGCCAATGGCCGCCGTCAGCGGTTGCGCTTTTCCTTCCCGCTGCGGCCTTTGTGGGCGGAAGCGTTCCTCGCCACCGTCGGCTGCGGGCTGGTGATGGGTGCGGTCTGGGTTGCCAATTCCTACCCGTGGCCGATCGGGATCGTTCGCCGCTACGCCGAAGACAACAACATCACGTTGCCGGAAGGCGGGCTCTATATCGCGCATGGCATCGCCGTGCCGGTTCTGATGGCGCTAGCGGCCGGCATCATCATGACGTTTATCGCCAACCGCACTCGGTTCGGTCGCTATGTCTATGCCATCGGTGGAAATCCAGAGGCGGCAGAACTTGCCGGCATCAACACCCGCTGGGTGACGATGAAAATCTTCATGCTGATGGGCCTGCTTGCGGCGTTCGGCGCGGCGATCTCGACAGCACGGCTGAATGCCGCCACCAATTCGCAAGGCACGCTCGACGAACTTCTGGTCATTGCAGCTGCAGTGATCGGAGGCACCTCGCTTGCCGGCGGCGCCGGCACCGTGGTGGGCGCGATGCTTGGTGCGGTACTGATGCAATCACTTCAGTCTGGCATGGTGCTTTTAGGCGTCGATACGCCGCTTCAAAACATCGTTGTCGGACTGGTGCTTGTCGTCGCCGTTTGGCTCGACACGCTTTACCGCAGACATTTCCAGTAGAGAGGCACACACATGGCAGCCACCCCACTGGTTGAAATGAAGAACATATCGATCGCCTTTGGCGGCATTCGGGCGGTTGATGATGCATCCGTTGATCTGTATCCGGGCGAGGTGATGGCGTTGTTGGGACATAATGGTGCCGGCAAATCGACGTTGATCAAGGCGCTCTCAGGTGCCTACCGACGCGATGCCGGCGCAATCTTCGTCAATGGGGCTGAAGTCGCCATCGCCAACCCGCGGGATGCCAAAAAATTCGGGATCGAGACGATCTACCAGACGCTTGCGCTGGCCGACAATGTCGATGCCGCCGCCAATCTCTTCCTCGGTCGCGAGTTGCGTACCGCCTGGGGTACGCTGGACGATGTTGGCATGGAGGCTGAGGCGCGCAAGGTGATGGGGCGTCTCAATCCGCGCTTCCAGCGCTTCAAGGAGCCCGTGATCAAGCTGTCGGGCGGCCAGCGGCAGTCGGTAGCGATTGCGCGTGCTATCCTGTTCAATGCGCGCATCCTGATCATGGACGAGCCGACCGCAGCGCTTGGACCGCAGGAAACCGCGCAGGTTGGCGAACTGGTCAAGCAGCTGAAATCTGACGGGATCGGCATCTTTCTGATCAGCCACGACATCCATGATGTCTTTGATCTTGCCGACCGGGTTTGTGTCATGAAGAACGGTCAGGTCGTCGGCACCGCACGGACCAACGATGTCACCAAGGACGAGGTGCTGGGCATGATCATTCTCGGCAAATGTCCCCCGGGTGCAACGCCGGGGCCCGGAGCTGTGGCGCATTGACACATACGACCAACTCCTTGCCTAAGTTGGATAGCAATCGCTAAAATGGCTGTGGCTGGTTGTCAGCCTGAGCCTGTTGCATTGAAAAAGCTGTTTCCGATCATCGTCTTTCTTTCTGTTGCGCTGGCTAGCATGGTGATGGCCGGTTATGCCTATTTTGCCAGCCAGGAAGCAGGGCGTATCAAGTTCGAGGCCGCCGCCGATGACGCGTTGGCGCGCATTGACGGGCGTATCGGTCTTCATCTTTCGCTGCTGCGGGCGACGCATGCCTTCATGAAGGCAAGGATCGGCGCGCCAAGCTACGACGAATTCCGTACTTTCGTGAACGGCCTCGATTTCGATAGCACCTATACCGGCATGCGCGGCATAGGTATCGTGCGGCCGCTCCCGCCTGGCACGGAAGCCGTGGCGGTCGATGAAATTCGTCAAAACTATGGGTTCTTGCGCAAGATCTGGCCGTCGAGCGAGGCTGAATGGCTGGCACCCCTTACTGCTTTCGAGCCGACTACAGACGTTGCGACAGCGACGCTGGGATACGACATGTTCAGCGATGCCAGCCGAAAACCGGCGATTGAGGCAGCGATGAAAACTCCAGGCGCCCATGCAACTGGGATCGTTGAACTCGGTAAAACCACAGGCGGGCCGGTCTATCCAGGCTTTCTGGTGTTCCTGCGCATCGACCCCGGCGCGGCCGAAACTGCTGCCATCGAGACCGCGCCAGCCGGCCTGCTTTATGCCGTGTTCCGTGCCAATGAGCTTTTTGGTGCCGCACTCGGACAAACTCCGCTGCTTCCCGTCAATGTTGAGGTCTATGACGGGGAGCCGGCCGATGGGCACCTGCTGTTCAGATCGCAGGCAATCCCGGCAAAGGGCTTCGAATCCAGCCATCTGGTGACGCGGCACCTCGAGGTCGCGGACCAGACATGGACAGTGTTGATGAGGCCGACCAATGGGTTTGCGGCACCCTCCTCGCCGCTGATCCCGTTATCTCTGGGGCTTTTCGGATTATTTCTGGCGATTGCCATCGCTATGATTGCCCACTGGCAGGGGCGGGCATACGAAGCTATCGAGACACTGCAGAGTGCTACCGAAAAAAGTCTTTCTGAGCGCGATCTCATGCTTCAGGAGATGAAGCACCGGATCAAGAATTCGCTGACACGCGTGCTCGCAATGGCGCGCCATACCGCCACGCACTCGAAAAATATCGACGACTTCTCCAAATCCTTCTCCGCCCGCGTACAGGCAATGGCTGCCTCCCAGGATATGTTGACTCGGTCGTTGTGGCAGAAAGCTGATCTTGAGGCGCTCTTGAAGACTGAACTCGAGCAGGTATTCGGACAAGATCTGAAGCCGGGATTGCTGAGCGGTCCGGCAGTGGCGCTTGATGAAGCGACCACGCAAGCTCTCGGCCTGACGATTCACGAGCTGGCCACCAATGCCATGAAATACGGCAAGGCCGGCAAGGGTGCAGCAGCGCTTGAGGTGAAATGGCTGGTGTCAGGCGATCCCAGAACGCTTAAGCTAACCTGGTCAGAGCGCGGAACCAAGGTCGCCAAGCCGAACAAGGTGGGATTTGGAACCAAGCTCATAGATATGAGCATTTGCCGCGAACTTGGCGGCGAGATCGAACGCCACTATGGCAATGGTGGATTAAAGGTCACCATCAAGATCCCGGTCGACAGCCACGAGGCTGCCCACCGGAAGAGTTAGACACCTCCGGGGTGTGATACCCCGAAGGTGTCAGAGAGCAGCCTGATCTCAGGCGTCCAGACTAGCAGCGTTCCACGTAGACACGACCATTGTAGCGGTCGCGGTAACGGCAGTAGCCGGGACGATCAGCAGCGCGGCCGAGAAGATAACCGCCTACGCCGCCTACTGCAGCGCCAACTGCAGCGCCTTCAAGATTACCCGTCGCAATACCACCAATGGCAGCGCCAACAGCGGCACCACCTACGGCGGTCTTTTCAGCAGTCGTGCAACCCGCAACTGCAAGCGTCGCAGCGAGCGCAAAAATCATATTCCTCATGGTCTACTCTCCTTGGGTGGTGTGGTTGTCCCTGCCGTCATATCATGGCGCAAGGCATCTGCTTCAACAAGCAAATTACTGCTACCGGCTGACAGGCTGCGTGCTCTCAGCATTTGACGCAACCAAGACTGGAGTTTCCAGGTTGGCGATCAACACGCCCTCCTTGGTCACATCCCATGTCAACTCGGCATATTCCTCCTCCATCGCGGGATCGACATCAATGCAGCGTGCGATGACGCGCGGATGACGACCGGCGTAGGTCGCAATTCCCTCAGGCAAGGCCTCCATACATTCCCCCGCAGTCTCGAAGATCGGTGCTGGGGCCGGCAACTCCTTGCATTCCCCAAGATCATTCGAGCATCCAATTATAAGAAGCAATGCTGCGATGTGTTCCATGGCCGAGTTCCTTTCGCCATGGAAACGGTCCAACCCGCAATCTGGTTCCGAAGTGCGCATAAATGCAAGAATCGAAACTAGTTTAGCGAGAAGCGGAACTTTTCTTTCAGATGTGCGTTTGAGATGACATAGCCCTGACCCACTATGGGTCATGGTTGCCCCGCCGAAGAATTGTCCCCCTCAACATTCGGCATCTGCACGAAAGCCGACCTCGCCCCCCCGAGGTCGGCTTTTTTCTTGCCTTATCGTATCCGACGCAACGTCGGCGCTACTCGATTTCGAAGTTTCCCTTGGGAATGACCAGGCGATACTCCAACCGGCCTTCGTCAAGCGTTAGTTGCGCTTTTCCGTTGAGCGAAGCTGGAACCACGCGCTCCAATGCCACGCTGCCAAAGCGCTTGACCTTGGGTTCTTCAAGGTCGTTTATCAGTGGTTCGTGCCAGGTTAGTGTCAGCGCGTCGGGCGTATTTTCCATTTCCGAAAGCTCGGTGGTGATTTCCACCCAGCCATCAGACCGCGCAAGCGCGCCGTAGCTGACGGAATTGACCGACAGTTCGTGAAGCGCCAGGCCGATATGCAATGCAGCGTTGGGGTTTAGATATGGATTGAGGCCGCTCAGGCGAATATTGCGCTGAGGGTCCGCACAATAGCGCCCGACCTGGCCCATGACCAGCTCATGCAGGTCGGCGCCGCGCCAGTTCGACATAGTGACCAGATCCTGCGAGGATGCCAGCGATTGAAGGCGGCCGCGGAAGCGGGTGAGAAACCCGTCCAGCGTGCCGGAATACCTCCCCGTCTGGGTTGCGATGCTCTGTATGATCGCGAGGAGATTCTTTGAACGATGCGACAGCTCTCGCAGAAGCGCTCGAAGGGTCTGTTCCCGGCGCTTCTGCTCGGTGGTTTCCACGATCGTTGTGACGACGCCGACAATGGCGCCCGTTTCGCCGCGATCGGCGTCCACCCACACGTCGAACCAGCGTACACCGTCGTCGTCGGGGACACGGATCTCTGCGCTTTCCATCTTACCGGAAGTGAGAGTGTTTCTTTTAAAATCCGACAGCCGATTTGCTTCGGGGAGGGGTAAAAAATCGCTGTCTGTTTTGCCAATGAGGTCGTCGCGGGACCATGATCCGGGTACGTTTTCGCACCAGCTGGCGCGCAGGTCGACATCTTGGTAGATGACCGAAATCCCGGTGTTGCGCAACGCCCGCGCCAGACTGCGCTCCATATCCCTGTTCGGTCCTACCGCAGACATGATATCACTACCGTCCGTATCGCTCTTTAATTTGCGTGGCCGGACAGGCAAACGCCTGCATCAGGCCGTCCCGAGTCAAGCTCCGCCGGACCATGATCCGAAGACCGCAATCCGGCGGATACTGAAAACCGCTTGAGGGGATCGGCTTTCAGGTTCGGCGACTGAATCTAGCGGGCGCGGCGGAAAAGCCCTGCCAGCAAAGAAATGACCAGAAACGCAAGGAATATGAAAAACAAAATCTGCGCGATGCCGGCTGACGTACCGGCAATGCCACCAAAGCCAAGTGCACCGGCTATAATGGCGACGACGAGAAAGACCAAAGCCCAGTAAAGCATCGTTTCAACTCCTGTATTCCTGTCTTCACAACGCGTGACTTGTGCGATCGTTCCGCTAAACGAAGAGAGCGGCATTGAAGTAATGCCGCTCTCTCGTGACTGGGTGCTAACCAATAAGCTCTACGCTGCTGCTTTGGCCTGGCGGTCGAAGAAAAGCGCTTGGCTGATTAGCGCCTTCACCATGTCCGGGTTGAACGGCTTGGTGACAAGGAAGGCCGGCTCCGGGCGTTCACCGGTAAGCAAACGTTCAGGGAACGCGGTGATGAAAATCACTGGAACGGACGTTGTGGCGATGATTTCATTGACAGCATCAATGCCGGAGCTGCCATCGGCAAGCTGAATGTCCGCCAACACCATCTTTGGTCGGGTTTTCTCAAACAGCTCCGTCGCTTCCGCGTGGGTGCGGGCGGTACCGACGACCCTGTGACCGAGGCTCTCCACCATCTCCTCGATATCCATTGCGATCAGTGGCTCATCCTCGATGATGAGGATGTCGGTTGCCACCTGCTGGGAGATGTCGTTGCTGGCCTGACGCAGCAGGACTGTGAAATCGTCGGCGCTGACATCGAGAATTTCCGCAGCTTCCTCTTCGCTGAAACCCTCAACGGCGACCAGCAGGAATGCCTGACGCGGAAGCGGGGACAGGGATGAAAGATTGGCTGATGCACGCTGCTCCCAGGCCGAGGCCGGTGCCTCATGTGGGATTTTCACAGATACTGATGTGAAGAGCTTGGCAAACAGGCTGTAGAGTGCAATCCGCTCGCTGGAGGCCTCGGGAAATATCGATACATCCTGAATGATTGCCTCAAGCATCGCTGCCACAACGGCATCGCCGCTTGTCTGGGAGCCTGAAACAGCGCGCGCATAGCGGCGCAGGAAAGGCAAATGCGGGGCAATCTTTGCAGATAGACTCATGGTAGGGCGTCTCCCTCAAATCGACGTCGAAGATGATAGTTTTGGAACTATCGGCGTTAAACGTCCAGACTGCAAAAAAGTTCCGGAGGCGTGGAACGAATTTCTATCCGGTGCGTTTCTGCCTCATTCCAGAGCCTTGGAAGCCTGACGTTTGCCTAAAACAGTCTCGAGATGGCATGGTTGGGGTTCAGAAAGACCGTCAGGACGAATGTACAGTATGAGCAAAGACCAGCAAGGCGCTTCTGGCGCAAAAACCCGGGAAGCCGGGGCAGACGCTCTCGGATCCAATTCCGAGATAGGGCGCAAGCTGAAGCAGTATTATGATGAACTGGTCTCGGATGAAGTCCCCGACCGTTTTGCCCAATTGCTAAGCCAGCTCGAGCACGCTGCACCATCCCAGAAGAAGGACTAGCCTGAATGGCAGTGTCAGCCGGTTTTCGGGACGGCCTTCTCGGTGCGATCCCCAGCTTGCGCGCGTTTGCGGTTTCGCTCTCGCAAAACGCCGACAAGGCAGACGATCTCGTGCAGGAAACGCTGGTGAAGGCGTGGGACAAGCAGTCAAGCTTCCAGCCTGGGACAAACCTCAAGGCATGGTTATTCACAATCTTGCGTAACGAGTTCTATTCGCAGATGCGCAAGCGGGGACGCGAAGTGCAAGATAGCGACGGCATTATGACCGAGCGCCTGGCCGTCCATCCGAGCCAGCACGGTTTACTTGACCTCAAGGATTTCCGTGCGGCTCTCGAGCTTTTGCCGGAAGATCAGAGGGAAGCCATCATCCTCATCGGCGCGTCCGGATTTTCCTATGAAGAAGCAGCCGACATCTGCGATTGCGCAGTCGGAACGATCAAGAGCAGGGTTAGCCGGGCACGAACGCGGCTTCAGGAGATATTGAAAATCGAAGGCGAAGGAGATTTCGGCCCGGACGCTATAGCCACCCAGGTTATGGGATCCTCATTCGCTTGATTGTAAGATACTGGATTTAGCGATTGACCTGACCAGAGCAGATATCAGGTCATCGCCGGCGTAAGGTTTCCCGACGAGGTCGACATCGGGGAAATCGCGGCTCACCTCTTCAGAGTTACTGTATCCGGAAGCGAAAACAAAGGGCACGCCCTCTTGCCTTAGCTGAGCGGCAAATTCGAGTGTGGAATTTCCGGATAACATCAGGTCGACGATAGCAGCGTCAAAGGTTTCCGTTGCTTCAGGCAGCCGGCTAAGATCTTCCAGATCACGGACAATCGTAACATCCCTCGCCCCACTGTCACGGCAAAGCTGCTCGACATCCATCGCGATCAAAAATTCATCTTCGAGGACAAGAATATGCAGGCCGTTTAGCGGGTTTGACAAAGGGTCCTCCAACATGGGGTGCTCCATTCTGCCGTACATGGCCGTGTTTTAGCATTCTGTCATTTAAAAAAGACATAGGCTTTGGAATCAGCCAAACTCGGGTTAAGCAACGAAAACTCGGCACCGAGGGGCTGTCCGTTGACCAGTACATCAGCAAAGGCTGCAATTCGATATCCATGCGAGATGTGTCCCATTCGCAAACTGCCGGTGTTTCGCGCGTTTGAAAAGCAAGAACTTGCTTTTATGCATCGCTTCAAGCGTGGCGAGCTTGCAGTCGACAAGGGCGCAACCGTTTTGGTTGAGGGCGCGCATAGTGCCCATCTCTATACAGTTTTGTCTGGATGGGGGTTCCGCTACAAACTGCTGGCCGACGGACGGCGACAAATACTCAATTATCTGATGCCGGGAGACCTGATCGGGTTGCAGGGCAGTCTGATGGGCGAAATGCGGCATTCGGTCGAGGCGCTTGCGCCGATGCTGTTGTGCGTGTTTGAGCGCGACAAGCTGGCTGAGCTTTACCGCGACCATCCGGGTCTTGCCTTCGACATTACGTGGATCGCATCGCGCGAGGAGTTGATCCTCGATGAGAACCTTTTAAGCATAGGCCGCCGCAGTGCGATGGAACGGGTTGCGTATCTGATCGCATTCATCGCCGCGCGTGCCGATCTCGTCGGGCTGAACGGTCGGGAGAAACCCGAGTTCTCGCTGACCCAGCAACATATTGCCGACACGCTGGGCCTTTCTCTGGTCCACACCAACAAGACGATTCGCCGTCTCGTCGAACGCAAGCTTGTGCGCTGGGCCGACCGGGCTTGTTCAGTGGTGGATTTTCAGGGCTTGCTGGCCATCGCCCGCTGGGAGGGGATTACCAAGGAACAACGACCGCTGCTTTGAAAACAATCCTGCCGCAGATGCCAAATCTAGGGAACCGGTATCCGCTTCGTACGTTAGTTTGTATCCCAAGCAAGGAGCGTATTCATGGCTATGGCCTCGACCTCGACCACAAACAAGGCATTGACATCCGAGAGCGATGTTCGCGCCTCGACCCAGGATTTGGAAAACGACATCAAGCTATTAAAGAGTGACATCGCCAAGCTCGCCAAGCAGTTGGCTGCCACAGGCGAGCATTCAATTGGTACAGCGCGTCGCGCTGCCAGCGAGGGCGCCGACCGTCTCCGCGTCGAGGGCGAAGCTGCGATTGACCAGATTCGCACCAATGCTCGCGACCTTGAGCAGCAGGTTACCGCCAGTGTTCGAGAAAAACCCATCACTGCGTTGGCGATGGCCGCCGGTGTCGGTTTCCTTTTCGCTCTTATCGCACGTCGTTAAGGCGCGCGCATGCTTGCGACCCTTCTCGCTTCGCTCGCATCCGGTGAAACCGTGGCAGCAGTCCGGCGCCTGCGCCGGACTGCTGTTGCCTATGCGGTGGCCGGAGTTTTGCTTCTTATATGCGGAGGCTTTCTCGTAGGAGCAGGCTACATCTGGCTTGCCCAGCGATATGGGCTGATCGAAGCCGCCTTGATTATTGCCGGCGGATTTTTCGTGTTGGCCATGCTGGTATTGCTCGTCAACAAGGTCAGCAGCGGCGTTCGCCGGCGCTATGCCAAGAGGCGTCGCAAGAGCGAATTGGCAACGATCGGAACAGCGGCAGCGCTGGCAGCTCTGCCGTCCTTGTTGCGCGGCGGAAAAGCCAGTTTCCTTGTGCCTCCGGCAGCGCTGATCGCTTACCTGATCTACCGCGAAAATAGTTCTCCGTCTCGGGATCGTGATGATGCGTAAAATGCCATTTAGAAGCGGATCACACTGATGGCAAAGACCGTCTCCACGGAAAAAGCACGCCAGGCGAGAACTGGCAAGCCAGTACTAATGGTTCTCGTCGCCGCCCTCGGTCTCGCAGCAATCGCCTGGGGCGCGGCGGAGCTCTACGGCGAAACCATCGACCCGCAGGTGCCTGATCAAACCGAGCCGAACGAAGAACCTGCGCCGCGTCCTGCGGGGTAATTTCAGAGCCGGCTAACCTCTAGTTTCGAAGCGAAGACGGCCACTGGCTAATGCTGAATGACGGCCACTCTCGCTTATTGCGGCGTCTCCATAGGCACCAGCACCCGCAGCGCGGCGGGATGTATCACAACCACAGTTTCGCGTTCCAACTTGATCAGTTCGCCATCGAGTACACAGCGCTGCCGACGGCGCGACGAGAGAAGGCGAAGCACCACTTTTTGCGCTTGGTGTACTGTCACCTGTTCATTGTCGCGCCATTTTCCCCGCGCCAGGTTCATCACGAATGACAACAGCTCGCCGTTAGTTCGCGCCTTTGTGAGGTAGACGCCAAGCGTGCCACCATCGGGATGATCCGCATAGGGCAAATGCCCCTCGCCGAATAGATTGTTGCTTATACCGATGCCCGTTGCTCGCGCCTCGATCTCGGCCTTGTCGACCAACAACGACACTTTCATCGGCGTGGGATTTTTCAGCACCGTCCACGCGGCGCGGGCTGAGGCGCCAATTTTCCCGAACCGCGACCCGAATTCCATGCGCTCGCGCAAATGCACCATACGGGCGTGCATGCCAACTGAAAGTTGGTGGACAAAGGGGCGGTCGTTGGCGGTGCCTATATCGACGTTGCGAATCTCGCCGGTGGCGAAAGCTTTCACCGCCTGCTCAAGATCGAGGGGGATTTTCAGGCTGCGCGCAAACAAGTTCATCGTGCCGGCTGGAAGGGCGGCCAAGGCTTTTTTTCTGCCTTTGAGCAGCCCGGCTGCTGCAGAGATGGTACCATCGCCACCGCCAGCCATCAGCACGTCCGTCTTTTTCTGCGATGCTGCCTTTGTCAGCGCCTCTACGATATTTTTGCCGGTTACGATCTCGATATCGACAGTATGGCCGTGACTGGAAAGCGTCTCACGGAGGGTCTCGGAGAATTTCGAAAGGTCGGTGGTGCGAAGAGTGCCGCCATCACGGTTGAGCACGGCGACAAAATGCATTTTCCGACCTCGCGACCGCACACGCGGCATTGATTCATAGAGCGCGTTTAACGCACCGGCCGGACCATAGTTCCGGCCCTACCAAAGGCATCAGCGGAGCGAAAGAAGCAAAATTCAGGAACCCATCGCCGGCGGCGACGTTGTCAGGGGGTAGAAGCCGCGCCCGGCTTTTCCCTGCGACGGTTCAAACGGGCGCGACAGTGCCAGAATTAATGCACCAAGGAGAAGATATCATGTTTCGTACTCTTTTGACCACTACGGCTCTCGCCACCTTTATCGCTGGTAGCGCGTTAGCCCAGACCAGCACGACAGCCCCTGCGGATACAACCGCGCCAGCTGCAACAGAACAGGCTCCTGTGGTCAAGGCTGACGGGTTCCTTGCTACCCAGATCATCGGTGAAACCGTCTATAACGGAACCGGCGACAATGCCGAGAACATCGGCGACGTTAATGACATCGTTCTCGGCATGGATGGCAAGGCCACTTCAATAATCATCGGCGTCGGCGGGTTTCTCGGCATCGGTGAAAAGAACGTCGAGATCGCTTATGACCAGCTTGAATGGGCTGAAAAAGATGGCGACCGCTGGATCGTAATTGCGTCTTCCAAGGAAGAGCTGGAGGCTCAGCCAGCCTTTGACCGCCGTGGCTACGACATGGTTCCCGCTGCAATGGAGACGGGCACATCCACCGCTCCAGCACCAGCTGACGCGACCGCGCCAGCACCAGCAGACACCACCGCGCCAGCACCAGCAGACACCACCGCGCCAGTGGACCCCAACGCGGCTCCTGCTGAAGAGCCTAAGCCAGCCAATTAATGGCAGCTTGAATGAGCCACAAAAGCCCGCGTCGGCAACGACGCGGGCTTTTTCCTTTACCAACAGCTTGGTCGCAATTGACTGAACAGTTTGTCGCTTCAGGCGACATTGCGCAATTGTGCTGTGATACGCATCTTCGTGGCTCGCGAGGAAATGATCATGACCGAAGACGCCTATATCCATGAAATCGTGCCCGGAGTTGCGGGCGGGCCGCTTCTTTTTCTGTTCCACGGAACGGGTGGCAATGAACACCAGTTGATGGGGTTTGGGCGTGAGCTGCTGCCTTCGGCCACTTTGGTTTCCCCGCGCGGGGACATTTCGGAGCATGGCGCATCTCGCTTCTTCCGGCGCACAGGCGAAGGAGTCTACGACATGGGTGATTTGGCTAGAGCAACGCAACGCATGGGCGGTTTTGTCCGTCAGAAGATCGATGCGGTTAAACCCTCGCATGTCATCGGGCTTGGCTATTCCAACGGCGCCAACATTCTCGCGGCAACGCTCTTTGCCGATCCCGCCCTGTTCGATGCCGCGGTGCTGATGCATCCGCTGATCCCGTTCGAGCCCGACATCAAAGGCAGCCTTGCCGGCAAGGCGATCCTCATCACCGCTGGGCGGCGTGATCCGATTTGCCCGCCCGACATCACAGCACGGCTGGAAGTCCATCTTCGCGCCGCAGATGCTGGCGTCGTGCTTGCGTGGCACGAGGGCGGTCACGAGATGCGCCAGACCGAACTCGACGCCGTAACATCCTTCCTCGCATCCTATCGCGATGCCGTACCCATTTCAGACAGGACCACACAGTGATCGAGATCCAGATCGAGGAAACCGACAGCAAGGGCCGTTATTTTTTCGTCGGACCGAATGGTGCGGTTGCCGAGCTGACGTTCAGCAAAACCGGTGCGGGCATGATCATCATCGACCACACGGGGGTGCCTGAGGCACTTCGCGGACAGGGCGCTGGGCTGAAACTCTTGGAACGCGTGGTCTCCGATGCCCGCAGTGCCGGCAAGACGATCATACCGCTGTGCCCTTTTGCGGCAGCTCAGTTCAAACGCCACCCGGGATGGGCAGACGTGAGACGCTAGGTTTTCGGCGGTTCCGCGCCAATAAAGGGCGAATTTGTCATTCGCTTTCAGCCCGCAAGGCTGTAGCATCGCGCAACATAATCTCCGGGAGATCGACGATGACGAACAACCATCTGAATTTCTACATCGACGGCGCCTGGGTGAAGCCAGCCAGGCCTGCTCCGCTCGATGTCATCGATCCCTCCACCGAGGAAGCTTACACGCAGATCTCGCTCGGCTCGGCTGACGATGTAAACCGCGCAGTGGCTGCGGCGAAGGCTGCCTTTGTCAGTTTTTCGCAGACATCCAAAGCCGAACGGCTCGATCTCCTGCGGCGCATTCTCGATGCGTATAATGCCCGCTTCGAAGATATTGCGCAGGCGGTAAGCCATGAGATGGGTGCGCCTATCAGCTGGGCGCGCGATGCCCAGGCCTGGGCAGGGCGGGCGCATATGGAATCTACCATCGAGGCCTATGAGCGCTATGAACTCACCGAAAAGCGCGGCACAACACTAGTGGTGAAGGAGCCAATCGGCGTTGCAGCTCTTATCACGCCGTGGAACTGGCCGCTCAACCAGATTGTCTGCAAGGTGGCGCCCGCCATTGCTGCCGGCTGTACCGTGGTGCTCAAACCGTCCGAGATCGCGCCGATCAGCGGCATTCTGTTTGCCGAGGTGATGCATGCGGCCGGAACGCCGAAGGGCGTGTTCAATCTCGTCAACGGAAATGGTCCCGATGTAGGCCAGGTGATGGCTGGCCATCCCGATGTCGACATGGTGTCGTTCACCGGTTCGACGCGCGCCGGCATCATCGTTGCCAAGACTGCAGCTGACACGGTCAAGCGCGTGGCTCAGGAGCTGGGCGGCAAGTCGCCCAACATCATCTTGCCGGACGCCGATTTCGAGGTTGCTGTCCGCAAGGGCGTGGAAGGGTGCTTTGGCAATAGCGGCCAGTCCTGCGATGCGCCGACCCGTATGCTGGTGCCTGCCGCCCGTCACGATGAAGCGTTGGGCATCGCTAAAAAAGCAGCTGAAGCGTTTTCCGTCGGAGACCCTCGGCGGGAAGACATTCAGCTTGGCCCGGTGGTCAGCCAGACGCAGTATGACAAGATCCAGCGGCTGATCGAGACGGGTATTTCAGAAGGTGCCACGCTGGTCACAGGGGGGCCAGGTCGTCCTGAAGCGCTCAACCGCGGCTACTATGTGCGCCCAACCGTGTTCGGCCACGTCACTCCCGACATGACCGTTGCACGCGAGGAAATTTTTGGGCCGGTACTGTCGATCCTTTCCTATGAAGATGAGGAGGAAGCGATCAGCATTGCCAACGACACCGTGTATGGGCTTGCCGCCTATGTGCAGTCGGGCAGTATCGAGCACGCGCGGGCGGTCGCCGGCCGGCTTCGTGCCGGGCAGGTGAACCTCAACTATCCCGAATGGGACGTCTTTGCCCCGTTTGGCGGCTACAAACAGTCCGGCAATGGGCGCGAATATGCCGATTGGGCTATCCATGATTTTCTTGAAACCAAGGGCATCGTGGGCTGGGGGGAATAGACTGAATGCACGTTGCCGAAAGCCGTCCAGCCTGGGTGGGCACTACCGGGCCGCGCTTTGTCGAGCGGCCAACACATCGGCGTTGGCTTCTGGATGAAGCAACGCGGCTGATCGCGCAGGTGCAGAGCAACGCGCTGAACCCGGCAGGCGGGTTTTCGCCGCTCGCAACCGATTGGCAAAAGCTGCCGCCCAGACCCGGACAGGCAGGCGTGGAGCGTCTGCTGCACGACACGACGCGAACCGTGCATTGCTTTGCTATTGCCCATCTCCTAGGCACGCCGGGGGCTGACCGGGTGATCGACCATGGCATGGATTTTCTGTGGAAGGGTCACCGCGACCTGCAGCATGGCGGATATTTTTGGTCGGTCGATGACACAAAGCCGATTGATCCGACCAAGCTTGCCTATGGCCATGCCTTTGTGCTGTTGGCCGCATCATCCGCCAAGGTAGTCGGTCACCCCGACGCCGACCGGCTTTTGGCCGATGTTACCGAGGTGCTGGGCACCCGCTTCTGGGAAGCGAAGCAAGGCGCGACCAGCGAGGAATATGCGCCCGACTGGCAAAAGATCAGCACCTATCGTGGCCAGAACTCCAACATGCACCTGACCGAAGCGACGATGGCCGCCTTCGAGGCGACAGGTGACCGCAGCTACCTGGAGATGGGCGAGAACATTGCCGCGCTCATCATCGAGCGGCACGCACGGGAGCAGGGTTGGCGCGTCGCCGAACACTTTACCGAAAACTGGGAGGTCGACCGTGCCTATTCTGGCGACCCGATGTTCCGCCCCGCAGGAACCACGCCCGGCCACGCGCTGGAATGGAGCCGGCTCCTTATCCAGCTGTGGGAACTGGGCGGTCGCCGTCACGATTGGATGAAGGAAGCCGCCAAGCGGCTGTTCCTCAACACGGTCGCCACTGGCTGGGACAACCGTTCCGGCGGCTTCTACTACACGCTCGACTGGAACGACCAGCCCGATCAGACGGACCGCTTCTGGTGGCCCTGCGCCGAGGGCATCGCCGCTGCAGCCACCATCGGCTCGGTCGACCCGGACCCAATCTTCGAAGAATGGTACCGCCGCATCTGGGACTTTACCCGCACCCATCTCATCGATCCCGTACACGGAGGCTGGTTCCCCGAACTCGGGCCCGATCTCAAACCGATCACCCGGGTTTTCGAAGGCAAGCCGGATCTCTACCACGCGCTGCAGGCGTGTTTGATCCCGTTGGTGCCGACGACGGGGAGTGTTACGCGGGGGTTGGGGGCGGGGGTGGGAGTCTGACTGGTACCCCGCCGGCTCAGAGCGGTCGTAGAGGCTACGTGAGTATTCGCGCACCGGAGGTAGATCGCGACCTCGACCCGGGCTTTCGCCCACCCCTGGCGGAGCCAGCGAACGCAGTAAGTTTGGGGTGAGTAAAAAATGGTGATCCCGACTGGATTCGAACCAGTGGCCTACAGATTAGGAATTCGGCTCGAAGTCGTTGATCTATAACGAGTTATTGCGGATTAATGGTTCGCGGACAGCCTCTTAAGCGACATTATCGTCGATGTACGCTGATCCGTAAAGGTCTCCGTACGGTGCTCCACACAGTGCTCCGGAGAAGACGAATATGGCTGTCATTAACCTCACTGAGGCCCGTATCCGGGACCTCGAACCAAGCTCGGGCATTTGGCGAGACGAACAAGTCAAGGGCCTGATGGTCATATGCCATGCCACCACAAAGACCTACGCCGTTCAAGGCGATGTCCGCAGGAACGGTCGGCACGTCCGCACCGTGCGGGTGAAGATCGATCGCGTGGACCGCATCGGTCTGCGCGAGGCCCGTAACCGGGCCAAGGCGATCATGTCGCAAATCCAGTCGGGCGTCGATCCAACAGCGGGACCGGAAGAAAGCGGCGTCACGGTCGCCAAGGCACTTGAAATCCATCTCGGCGAAAAGCCTTTCCGGGAGGCGACTGAAGAGAGTTATCGCTATCATGTCGATCACTACCTCGTCCGCTATCGCAATAGGGCCGTGGCCGATCTCGGCCGCTCGGAAGTGCGCGACATATACGACCGGCTTCGCGAGAAGAGTGGTCAGACGACTGCGAGCGGGGTGATGCGCACCCTGCGCGCTGTGATCAACACCGCCATGCGGATGGACCAGTCCATCACATCCAATCCGGTTTCCGCCATACGCATCCCCATGCCGAAGCGGCGCGAGGTTGAAAGTCTCGATCTCGTGGCATGGTGGCGGGAGAGCGAGATCCTGTCACCCATTCGGCGTGACCTGCACCGCGCCATGCTTCTGACCGGCGCTCGACGGTCGTCGATCCTTCAGGTTCGCCGTTCCGATGTGGACCTTGAAAAGAACATTCTCACCTTCGATCACATGAAGACTGGCGGCCGTATGCTTTTTCCGATGGGAACGTGGCTCGCCGGTATGATCCATGATCGCCTTGCCGAGGACGAACCCCTGAACAACCCCTGGCTTTGGCCATCGCCCTTAAGCAGCAGCGGCCATGTGACGGAACCGAAGGAGGATAGTCCGGACCTGCCGAGCCCGCACGAATATCGGCATCATGCCCGTACCATGTTCATCGCTGCCGGCGTGCCTTATGCCGAAAGCGCCCTGCTTCTCGGCCAGCGGCTGCCTGGCGCTTCCGGCGGATACGTCCATGCCGAACATCTCGTCGAGCACCTGCGGCCGCATGCGCAGGCTCTTGAGGACAAGGTCCTTGCCGGTCGCCGTCCCGCCTTGAAGACGGTTGAACAGACAGGGGCCCGCGATGCCGCATGAACCAACGATCCTAGAACCCACAAGCCCGTGGCTGGATACGGCAGTGGCTGCCCGGTATCTCGGAAAAGCGCCCGGTACATTGAAAGGCTGGCGCTCGAAAGGCGAAGGGCCGATCTTTCATGCCGTGAGCCGACAGTTCATCCGCTACCACATTGATGATCTCGACGCCTTCGTGCGGGGCGGCAGTGCCAAAAAAACTTCCCACCAAAAATCCACCTGTCGATAAATCAACGACTTAGGCATAGCAAACGTTGATGTCTGCCGATCGTGATCGGTGATTATTAGATGACGCGCGCTGCGAGGAGCCGAAAGGCCAAGCGCGTGACCGGGGCGATCCCAGTCCTCCTCAGACAGAAAATCAATGTCTGAAACCAGCCGGCAGCGATGCCGGCTCAACGGAGGTTTATGCCATGTCGGCAACTCTCACTAAGAACGACGTCGAAGACGCGGTGCGCCACGTTCTCGACACCCATTCCCGCAGTCCCTGGTACGACACCGAAGCGGCGGCCTGATCCTCCCCCTTTCTGTGTGCTTCAGCCGCGATTACGCGGACCTTCGGACTACAATCAGAGCAGCAGGAATGAGCATCAGCGCGTCCAGCTACGACAATATCCCCGATTGTCTTTTCAAGACAGGAAAGCCCGACAGCACTAACACGAACCGGGCGAACAGCCAGCGCTGTACCATTCTCAATATCGGCGGCCCCGATCCCATGCTTCGCGAGGCGGCCCCCCTCCTAAGCTGGTCTGCGGCCGAACGCACAACATTGCTATCTACCGTTCCACGGTTTCGCGCATTCAATAGCGATGATCCGAGCGGACAGATACCTAGGCCCGCGTCGGACGCGCTGGCCGATTACATGCACGGGGCAAGCGGTGCGCGCCCGCTCCGCACTTTTCTGTCCAAGATAGGAAAGCCAGTTTTCTCGGTGGGTGGTGTTGCGAGAAACTACATTGGCATTAGGGACTATGAGGCAGCAGTCGCGGGCTGCATCCCAATCAAAACGCACTCCGAAGAGGAGCGTGGACTTGTCCTTCAAATTCTCTCGTCCAAGCTTTTCTATGATTATTGGCGAACCTATGGAGACGGCTTCCACGTTACGGTCGATCTGATCGAACGGTTTCCTGTGGCAGACCCGCTTGCGCGGCGCTTAAACCGCAACGTCAACCTTGCCCGGCATGTTTGGGACAGCCGCAGCTCTTTCGCCAAGGAAAAGCTCAACTCCGGTCGGGTAATTCGATCATATGACTTTCGTGCTGCTTTCGAGAAAGTATAAGCCGATTTCCACCTATCTTCCTTGCGTCAATTGCGGGAGGGATCGGCTGCAGCCAATCCTCGGGTTGCGGCGCGAGGATCGAACTCCCGACCTTCGGTCTACAAATTGACGGCTAAATCGCCTGGGTGAGCACGCCGAAGTTCTACGCCGGTTTCCAGGTAGCGTTGCGCTGGAGATGGTGATCCCGGCGGGATTCGAACCCACGACCCCGAGATTAGGAATCTCGTGCTCTATCCTGCTGAGCTACGGGACCAATTTGGCAGTTTACGGTGTCTATTCGGTACTTGGTCGATACCGAAGAGGCTTATGCTTATGATCCGATTAGCCTTTCCGTTTCAAGAGCATCGAATTAGGAATCTGTCGCTCTATCCTACTGAGCTACGGGACCAACCGGGCAGACACATAGACGGTTCGCGGCTTTTCGCCAACCGGTTTTGAACGGTCTGTTCTGCCCTCCCTTCAGGCAGGGAGGGCGGTTTCGGCAAGGCGTACCCAGTAGCTGACGCCGTGGGCGATGGCTTCGTCGTTGAAGTCGTAGCCTGGGTGGTGGAGGCTTGCGGTGTCGCCATTGCCGATGAAGATGAAGGCGCCGGGGCGGGCTTCCAGCATGTAGGAAAAATCCTCGCCGCCCATCACCGGCGGCATGGCGCGGTTGACCTGGGCGTCACCGGCGATCACCGATGCTACATCGCCGGCGAATACCGTCTCGTCTTCATGGTTAAAGGTGACCGGGTAATTGCTGTCATAGTCGATGTCGACGGTTGCGCCATTGGCGGCGGCGATGCCTTCGCAGATTTCGTGGATGCGTTTTTTGGCAAGGGCCGCCACTTCCTTCTTCAGGGTTCGCACAGTGCCGGCCAGTTCGGCGGTCTCGGGAATAATGTTGTAGGCATCGCCCGCATGCAGCTTGGTAACCGAGACGACCAGCGATTCAATCGGGTCTGTGCTGCGTGAGACGATGGTCTGAAAGGCAGCGACGATCTGGCTGGCGATGACGATCGGGTCGACCGTCTGATTCGGCATGGCCGCATGGCCGCCTCTACCCTTCACGGTGATGGTGAATTCGGCGGTGGCTGCCATGATCGGGCCGGGCTTCATCGCAAACTGACCGACCGGCAAGCCCGGCATATTGTGCATGCCGAACACCTTGTCGATGCCAAAACGCTCCATCATGCCTTCCTGCACCATCACATTGCCGCCGCCGCCGCCTTCTTCGGCGGGCTGAAAGATCAGCGCCACGCGGCCCGCAAAATTGCGGGTCTCAGCGAGATATTTGGCAGCACCGAGCAGCATGGCGGTGTGGCCATCATGGCCGCAGGCATGCATGATACCCGGCGTCTTTGAGCGGTGGGGGTGGGCGGCTGCCTCATGGATGGGCAACGCATCCATGTCAGCGCGCATGCCAATGGTGCTTCCTGCACCCAGCCTGCCCTCGATGATGGCCACGACCCCGGTTTTGGCGATGCCCGTAGCAACTTCGTCACAGCCGAACTCCCTCAGTTTCTGCGCTACAAATGCGGAAGTCTGTGGCAGGTCAAAATTGAGCTCGGGGATGGTGTGCAGATGCTGACGCCAGCCGGACACTTCGGTCTGCAGTTCTGCGGCGCGATTGAGAATGGGCATGAAAACACTTTCGATCCAGAATTTACCAAGACGTTAGGAAATCGTTAATGGTGGGCTTTGCCATCTTGACGACACATAACCGAAATAGCACCTTTGCGTGGAACGAGCGCCGGGTGGGGCTGCGCTGTCCCGAGTGCACGGGTACCGAAGTTTACGGACCCTTGGGCGAACAGAGCAAGAGCTTAAATCGGATTTGTTATGCACCATTGGTTTCCCCTGCGCACAGTGTGCGCCACAGTCGCCGTTGCCACCTGCCTTGCCGGCGGCGTTGCGAACGCCAATCCTAGCATGCTGTTCGAACTGTCCAGCGGTCAGGTATTGAAGCATGAGGATGCGTTCCAGCGCTGGTATCCAGCTTCGCTGACCAAGCTGATGACGGCCTATGTAGCCTTTCGCGCGGTCAAGGAGGGTGAGATTGAGCTGATGTCGCCCGTCACGGTGTCCAAGGCCGCGGCTGCCCAGCAGCCGGCCAAAATGGGCTTCAAGCCTGGCTCCGTGCTGAGTCTCGACAATGCGCTCAAGATGATGCTGGTGCGCTCGGCCAACGATATTGCTGTGGCCATCGGTGAAAATGTCGGTGGCTCCAACGATGCCTTTGTGCTCCGCATGAATGAGGAAGCGGCGCGGCTTGGCATGAGCGACACGCATTTTTCTAATGCCAACGGCCTGCCAGCACCGGATCAGTACTCAACCGCTCGTGATCTTGCACTGCTGGTAATGGCGCTGCGGCTGGAATTTCCGCAACATGCCCATTATTTCTCCATCGAGGGACTTGAGATAGGCAAGAAGCAGATGGGCAGCTTTAACCTTCTGGCCGGGCGCTATGCCGGAGCGGACGGCATGAAGACGGGATTCATCTGCTCCTCGGGCTTCAACATGATAGGTACCGCCACTCGCAATGGGCGCACACTGGTGGCCATCGTCCTGGGCGAAAGTTCAGCCGAAAATCGCGCTGAGGCTGCCGCAGCATTGCTTGATGAAGGTTTCGCCGACCCCAAGGCCAAGCCGGTAGCAGTGGCGGAACTTGCACCGTATGGCACCGGTACAGACGTGGTGCGCGACATGCGCGACGCAATATGCCCCAAGCCAGTGGCTGGCCAGAAGGCAAAGGAGCAGCCGAGCGAGAATGCTGCCGAAAAGCCGAAGTCTCGTTTTCTGGCCCGCGTCGAGAACCGCAAACTTGAAACCGTCGGGCTGGGCGGAGCCACTGGCAAGGTGCCTGAAGCCTTTGCCGCTGCAATGGCTGCCGGGCTTGGCCCGGACATTGGAGGGATTCCGGTGCCGACACCGCGCCCTGACTATACAGCCTCCACGGTTCCAGCCGGGGCGGGCGAGACGGAAACAGCCAGGGTTGAGGCCGGCGGCTAGCCGCATGAATGCCTTCCCCATACCCGTCTCGGTGCTCACCGGCTTTCTGGGCGCCGGCAAGACGACGCTTCTCAACCGGCTCCTAAAAGACCCGGCGCTTTCCGATACGGCAGTCATCATCAATGAATTCGGCGATGTCGCTATCGATCACCTGCTGGTCGAGCAGGCCTCGGATGGTGTGATCCAGCTTTCAGACGGCTGCCTGTGCTGCACTGTGCGTGGCGAACTCGTCGATACGCTGGCCGATCTGATCGACCGGCTGCAGACGGGAAAGATCGCCGCTTTAAAGCGGGTGATTATCGAGACCACCGGGCTTGCCGATCCAGCGCCGGTGCTGCAATCGATCATGGCGCATCCCGTGCTCGTCCAGGCGTTCCGGCTTGACGGCGTGATTACGGCGGTCGACGCGGTTCATGGCGAAGCCACGCTGGACGCCCATATCGAGGCGGTCAAGCAGGCTGCCGTGGCCGACCGGATTGTGCTCACCAAGGCCGACCTTGTCGGTGATCCAAACGCCCTAGTGACGCTCCAGGCGCGATTGCGCTCGCTCAATCCGAGCGCCCAGATTGTCGCTGCGGAAGCAGGCGAGGCGAGCTACGCAGCGCTGTTCAATTGTGGGCTTTATAATCCCGAGACCAAGAGTGCCGATGTGCGCCGCTGGCTCGGCGAGACGCATCATCATGATCACCATGAACATGATGATGATGCTCATCATCACCACCACAACCACAACCACAACCACCATGATTCCCGCGTCACAGCGCTGTCTCTGACCCATAACGGGCCGTTGCCTTTTTCAGCGGTCGAAACTTTTCTTGATCTTTTGCGCTCCACCCATGGCGACAAATTGTTGCGGCTCAAGGGGGTTATCGAACTTGTCGAGGACCCGTCGCGGCCGCTGGTGGTGCATGGAGTGCAAACTGTCCTGCACCCACCAGCGCAGCTGCCGGCATGGCCCGATGCGACACGCGGCACGCGGCTTGTAGTGATCATGATCGACATGCCGAAAGATTACGTTCAGGCGCTATTTGCCGGCATTACCAACCAGCCGACAACCGGCGGTGCCGACAGAGCCGCGCTTTCGAACAATCCGCTCGCCATCGCAGGTTTCAAAGCCTAGGCCTCGACCTCAGCAGCGTTCCACAAGAAAGCGGTGACCGCCATCGATCGCACCGGTTTCCACGAGTCGGTGGCCCTGATCAGCACAAAAGGCGGGAATGTCGATGACAGCCAGCGGGTCGGTGGTTTCCAGCCATAGCCGTTCGCCTGGCATCATGCCGGCAAGGCGCTTGGTGGCTTTAAGCACGGGCAAGGGGCAGATCAGCCCCCGCAGATCATAGGTTTCAGGTCTAGCAGAGGTCTTCTCACCCACCGAAGAGATTACCGATTTTCTTACGCATGCCACCCAGTGTCGCGGGCTGCTGTTCGGCAACTGCGGCAGGCGCGGTATCAGCAGGGGCAGCAATTGCGCCGGTGGACGGCGTCGCTTTTGCATCTGCCGCTGCGGCGGCAAGCGCTGCCTTTTCGTCCTTGGCCCGCTGTTCTGCGGCAAGCTTTTCTTCTGCAGCCTTGCGTTTGGCGTCGGCCGCGGCATCAAGTGCTGCCTGTTTGCGACCTTCGGGCGAATCGATGCGGCCCATGCGCGATGTCACAACGACGGTGCCATCTGGCTTCAGAGTGGGGGGCTCCATCGGTACACGCTCGCCGCGGGCACGCTTCTTTGTCCATTCCGACACAAGAGCAGCTTCCTTGGTGCCCAGGATGGTTGGCTTGGGCGGTGGAACGCTGGATGTGGTGGCGCTGGAAAAGGCCGCCTCATAGCTCGTCTGGTAGCTCTGATAGGCGGTCTTCAGTGAATCCGGCTGTGTCGTCATCGGGCAGGCTCCTGCCGGGTTGAACACCGTGCCGGGCTCGACGATCTGGTTGAAGACGTATTTCTTTTCGCAAAAATCAACCTTCGGCGGCACCTTGGTGATTTCAAAGTGATCGTAGCCTTCCTTTAGCATCTTCCAGAACTCGTAGTTCGGGTCGTTGCGATAGCGCGCCATGTTGGCAGGCGTCATGCGGAAGGGGAATGCCTCGATCTGGAATTCTGTCTGGCCACCGCGAAAGGCGTCGCGGGCAAAGGCGTAGATTTCCTCGATTTGCGGATCTGTCATCGAATAGCAGCCCGCTGAAGAACAGGCACCATGAACCATCAGATGCGCGCCTGTGCGGCCATTGGCACGGTCATAGGCGTTCGGGAAGCCCATATTGAAGGAGAGATGAAAGCTGGACTGCGGGTTCAATTGCGCCGGGCGAACCGTGTAAAAGCCTTCTGGTGCCTGGCGGTCGCCCTCGGTGAATTTCGGGCCAAGTTTGCCCGACCATTTGCAGATGTCATATTCGGCGATCAGGTCGTAGCGACCATTGTTCTTCTGCTTCCAGACCTCGACCTTGCCCTCTTCCTTGAAAATGCGGGCCATAACCGGCGACGTACGGGTCATGCCCTTGGCCTTCATCTTGGCCACCAGCTTGGCAGGCAGAGGCTTTTCGGCCTTCGCGCTGCCGCTTGAAATGCCGCCAAGCGTGTTGTCGGTGCAAGCGGTCAGCGCAAGCGCCGAGACAAGCAGGCTGGCACGTACGACAGTGGCTAGTATGGATTTACGCATTCGGTTTCTTGCAGATATCGGGCCGCGGCCCAGGTTTCTCTCTCAGGAACGCTAGCCCTGTTAACCTTGATATTCCCTTACCGGAAATGTCCCCACACTTCCCGCAGCACCCACAAACGCCGAAGGCGCGGCGTTTTTGTGACGCTCCGTCACTTTTTTGAGTGCGCGAGTGCTAAAGATTGCGGCCGATGGCGAGATATTTTTCCCGGCGCATCTCGCGGGGATCCAGATTCTGATCAGCGAATTCGGCGAATGCCTTGTCGATCTGGTTGCCTGCCGCCTGCATGACGGCCTCAGGGTCGCGGTGGGCGCCGCCCAGCGGCTCCGGAATAATGCCGTCGATGATCTTCAGGCCGAGCAGATCCTGAGCGGTGATCTTCATGTTGGTGGCAGCATCCTTGGCGCGGGTGGAATCATGCCACAGGATCGAGGCCGCCCCTTCGGGCGAGATAACGGAATAGATCGAATGCTCCAGCATGTAGACGCGGTTGCACGTCGCGATCGCGATCGCGCCACCCGAGCCACCTTCACCGATGATCACCGACACAGAGGGAACTTTCAGGCCCAGGCAGGCCGATGTCGAGCGCGCAATGGCCTCGGCCTGGCCGCGCTCTTCGGCGCCGATGCCGGGATAGGCGCCGGCGGTATCCACAAGCGTTAAAAGCGGAATCTTGAACTGATCGGCCAGTTCCATCAGGCGCACGGCCTTGCGGTAGCCCTCAGGCTTGGCCATGCCGAAATTATGCTTCAGCCGGCTCTTGGTGTCAGACCCCTTCTCCTGACCGATGACAGCGATGGGAGCACCGCGGAAGCGGGCAAAGCCACCGACGATGGCAGCGTCGTCGCCAAAATTGCGGTCGCCGGCCAGTGGCGTGAAGTCGGTCAGCAGCGTGTTTATGTAATCCAGGCAATGCGGCCGGTCGGAGTGGCGCGCGACTTGAGCCTTCTGCCACGGGGTCAGGTTCTTATAAACCTCACGCATGGCGTCGGCGGAACGCTTTTCCAGTCGCGCGATTTCGTCGGCAACGTCGACAGCCTCGCCGCTTTCGGAAAGCTTCTTGAGCTCGAGGATCTTGCCTTCGAGGTCGGCGACGGGTTTTTCAAAATCAAGATAATTGTACATTCTTAAGCGAACCAGAACCCGGAAACCGGTGAAAACAAGGCCGGTTGCGCAGTTTTGCACGACCGGCGGCTGAATGACGCCCTCACATAGCCTTAGGAACCCGGATCGGCAAGCGGGTGATGGTCATTCACCAGCCGCACCAGCCTTTCCTCAAGCACATGGGTGTAGATTTGTGTGGTGGAAATGTCGGAATGGCCCAGCAATTGCTGTACCGCCCTCAGGTCCGCGCCATTTTGGAGCAAATGGCTGGCAAAAGCGTGTCGCAGCACGTGCGGCGAGATTTTTGCTGCTGAAATGCCGGCGCGCGCCGCAAGCCCTTTCAGCTCGCGGGCAAACACCTGGCGCGGCAGGTAGCCGCTCTCGGAGGCAGCGGGAAACAAAAACCGACTGACGCTAAAGGCCGGCACGCGGTTGCGTTCGGCCTGCCAGGCGCGCATGGCGTTCCGTGCTTTTTCAGACAGCGGAATCATACGCTCCTTTTCGCCTTTGCCGCGCACCATGAAAAAACGATCGTCGCGCAGCGCCACCGTCACGGGCAGACTTACCAGTTCGGAAACCCGCAGGCCGGTCGCATAAAGCACCTCCACCAGTGCATGGAGCCGCAGCGCCGCACCATGGTCTCCCGGCCCTTCGCCATGATCGACGGCCTCAAGGGCCGCGCGGTCGAGGAGGCGACCGGTGTCGGCCTCGCTCATGATCTTAGGCAATGCGCGCTCCTTGCGCGGACTGTCCAGCGTGCCCGTTGGGTCATCGGTTCGCAAACCTTCGGTGTAGAGAAACCTGAAAAACTGGCGCAGGGCAGAAAGCTTGCGGGCCTGTGAACTGCCTGCAAAGCCCCGCCCGGCGATGTCTGACAAATAGGCGCGGATGGCGTCAGCGCTGACTTCGGCGAGATTGGCGGGTATCCGCTCAGCGGCATCTTCAAGGTCGCGGCGATAGGCGGAAAGGGTGTTCTCGCTGGCGCCGCGTTCGGCGCTCATCATTTCGAGGAACGCTTCTATTCGGGCGGCGCTCTTCATCAGGGTTGGCCAAGCTTGTCCAGTGGTACGCGTACTGAAATCTCCGCCTTCTTGGGCTCAACGAAGGTCGCCAACGCATACATCGAGCCGTAGATCACGGCTGCAAAAAAGGCGATGGTGCTCAGCAATCGGAATAAAGTCGGCATGAAACCCCATCATCTCCCCGTTGCGTGCCGTTATGGGACGCCGCGCGCGCTCTTACAAGGCTTCCATGAGCCCTGCCTGCGCTTGACGCCCCGGCGGTTTTCATGTCGATACCGGTCGGGAGAGGCCTTTTGATGACAGTTTTGAACATCCTGCCCGCCGAACGTTCCGCCGAAGTGTTGCGCCATCTTGGTCAACGCTCGATTGTCTTTGTCGGACTGATGGGAGCGGGCAAGACTGCAATCGGCCGCAAGGTGGCGCAAGCACTTAGCTTGCCCTTTCTCGACAGCGACGACGAGGTGGAGATGGCCGCGCGCCTGTCAGTGCCGGAGCTATTTGAACTTTATGGCGAGGCCGAGTTTCGCGCTCTGGAGCAGCGCGTCATCCACCGCATCCTCGAGACGCCGCGTCAGGTCCTCTCGACCGGAGGCGGCGCATTCATGAATGCGCAAACGCGCGAAATCATAGAAGCGCATGGCGTTTCGGTCTGGTTGATGGCCGAACTCGATGTTCTGATGGAGCGGGTCGCCAAGAAGCAGAATCGCCCGCTTCTCAAAACACCTGATCCGCGCGGGGTGATGGCGAAGCTGATGGAAGATCGGCATCCGGTCTATGCCAAGGCCGATGTGACAGTGCCGACCCGCGAAGAGCGCAAGGAGGTCATCGCCACCGAGGTGATTGAGGCGCTGGCGCAAAAACTACCTGGTATGCAAGCAGTGAAGGAGGTGTCATCGTGACATCTGCCGATCCTATCCGCGTTGAGGTCGGGCTGGGCACGCGCGCCTACGATATCCTGATAGGTCCGGGGCTTATCACGCGCGCCGGCACTGAGATTGCAACGCGGCTGCCCGGCGTGCGGGCTGCTGTCATCAGCGACGACCATGTGGCGCCGCTGCATCTGGAGAGCCTTATTTCTGGGCTTTCCAGCGGCGGTATAGAGGCTGCCAGCATCGTTTTGCCGCCCGGAGAAAAGACCAAAAGTTTCGAGCATCTGCAGCAGGTCGTCGACGGCATTTTGGCGGCGCGGCTGGAGCGCGGCGATGTGGTGATCGCGCTTGGCGGCGGGGTTATCGGCGATCTGGCAGGCTTCGCCGCTGGCATCGTGCGGCGCGGCATGAATTTTGTCCAGATGCCGACTTCGCTTCTGGCGCAGGTGGATTCTTCGGTTGGCGGCAAAACCGGCATCAACAGTGCCCGCGGCAAGAACCTCGTCGGTGTGTTTCTCCAGCCCCGGCTTGTGCTGGCTGATACGGATACTCTCGACACGCTTTCAAAACGTGAGTTCTGCGCTGGCTATGCCGAGGTCGCAAAATACGGGCTTATCGACCGGCCGGATTTCTTTGCCTGGCTGGAGGCCAACTGGCAGGAGATTTTTTATGGTGGGCCGGCAAGGGCCGAGGCCATCGCGCAGTCGTGCCGGGCCAAGGCCGAGGTTGTAGCACGCGACGAGTTCGAGACTGGTGACCGCGCCTTGTTGAACCTTGGCCATACGTTCGGTCATGCACTGGAGGCGGCAACCGCCTATGACAGCGCCCGGCTGGTGCATGGCGAGGGTGTTGCGATCGGGATGGCGCTGGCGCACCGGTTTTCAGCACGGCTCAATCTGGCGAGCCCCGATGATGCGCACCGTGTAGAGGCGCATCTGCGCGCTGTCGGTTTGCCGACACGGCCTGGCGATATCCCAGGCGAGTTGCCCGGCGCCGAGGTGCTGCTTGATTATATTGCTCAGGACAAGAAAGTGACGCGCGGGGCGCTCACCTTCATCCTGACGCGGGGAATTGGCCAGTCCTTCATCGCAAAGGACGTGCCGGCTTCTGCGGTTCTGTCCTTCCTCGGCGAGGCTATTGAGGGATGAGCGACACCGGCTGGATCGTGATCGGGCTGGTTATCGCCCTCTGCCTCATCGGCGCCATTCTGCGTCGGCAGCTTCTGGCGCTGTTCGGGTTCGAACTTTCGCGGATCGAGCCGCCGCGCTCTTCTGAGGATGAATTGCGCGGTGCGGTCGACGAATTCCGGCGCGATAAGGCTGCGGTGCGCGATGATCGGGCCCGCATCGGCGGACTGTTTGATCTTGCCGAACTCGAAGTGTCGGACGTGATGGTTCACCGCTTGGCGATGCGATCGCTCAATGCCGACAGCCCGTCAGAAACGCTGGTGCGCGAGATGCTACAGAGCCCGCATACCCGGATGCCGCTGTGGACCGAAACGCTCGACAATATAGTCGGCGTCCTGCACGCCAAGGATCTGCTGCGAGCGCTGAACGATGTCGGCAATGATTTCTCGCAGATCGACATTCTAAAAATCGCGTCCAAGCCGTGGTTCGTTCCCGACACCACCACCCTGCAGGATCAGCTGACCGCATTTTTGCGGCGCAAGGCGCACTTTGCCATCGTCGTCGACGAATATGGCGAAGTCGAAGGGCTGGTGACGTTGGAGGATATTCTGGAGGAAATCGTCGGCGAGATCGCAGATGAGCATGATCTCGAAGTGCAGGGCGTCAAGCAGGAGGCAGACGGCTCGGTTGTGGTCGACGGCACGGTACCGATCCGCGACCTCAATCGCGCGCTCGACTGGAACCTGCCCGATGACGAGGCCACCACCATCGCCGGGCTGGTGATCCACGAAACCCAATCGATCCCCAAGGAACGCCAGGCTTTCACCTTCCACGACAAGCGCTTCATCGTGATGAAGCGCGAGAAGAACCGCATCGCGCGAATCAGGATCAAGCCGGTAGAGTGACGGTAGTCATTGACCATAGGCACTTTTGATGAAACGTTTACAAACGTGCATCAGGAGCAAATGGCGTGGCTATTCATGTTTCCAAGTCAGAGTTTAAGGCAAAGGCACTCGAACTGTTCCGCCAAATCGAGGCCACTGGTGAGTCTTTGATCGTGACCGATCACGGGACACCAAAGCTTGAAGTACGCCCCTATATCGACCCCGAACTCAACCCGCTTGAGGCGCTGAAAGGCTCGGTGCTATTCTACGACGATCCGCTTGGCCCTGTGGGTGCCGAAGAGTGGGAAGCCCTGAAATGATCGTTCTGGACACCCATGTCCTCATCTGGTGGGTTGGAGACAGAGATCGCATACCCTCAAAAACAGCGGCTCTCATGGACCGGGAACTTAAGAATCAAGGCGTTGCCGTCTCTTCTATTTCCGCTTGGGAAATCGGAATGCTGGTAGCAAAGGGACGGCTGAAACTGGCACAAGAGGTCCACAAATGGATCGGGTCCGTCGCGACGATCCCCGGTCTTCGCTTCATACCCGTCGATAACCGGGTAGCCATCAACAGCGTCAACCTTCCTGGTGAAGTGCACGGCGACCCCGCCGACCGCATCATCGTCGCTTTGGCTCGTGACCTCGGCTGCAGTCTGGTTACGGCGGATGAGAAGTTGCATCGCTATTCCGCCATAGAGACCATCTGGTAGCCGAGTGTCCGCCCTACCAGCGCGTGGCTTCGCCCGGTGCTGCCGGTTCCACCGCGAGCGCGTGGACGCCGTTGTTCAGTTCGTGTGACAAGGCTTCATTCACCGCGCGGTGACGCTCGATGCGGCTTTTGCCGGCAAAAGCTGCGGAAACGATGCGGACGCGAAAGTGTGTTTCGCCAGTGCCGTCATAGGTCGCATCATGGCCTGATTCTTCGTGAAGATGGCCCGCATGAAGGTGGCTTTCATTCAAAATTTCCAGGCGTTCGGGCGAAAACTGCGCCTTCAGCCGGTTTTCTATCGTTTCCTGTATGGACATCGCCTGCTCCTTGCACCACATGTGCCCGACCCATCACACCACCGTTGAACAGGCAGGCCGGACCGCAAATCAGCGGTTAGGGCGATCCTCCCTGAAATGTCAATTCTTGTTTCGCACGGCGAACACCCCATAATCGGAACCATGACCACCTATTCGAAATATTTCGAAAAGATTCGCGTGCGGCCGGACCGGAAGGCGGAAGCCGCCGCCCCGCGTGCGCCTGCGTGCCAGTGGGACGGCTGCGCTGAACCCGGCACCCATCGTGCGCCTGTCGGGCGCATGCGCGAGGGGGAGTATTTCAAGTTCTGCTTCAAGCATGTGCGCGAGTACAATAAGGGCTTCAATTATTTCTCCGGCGTGCCCGACAGTGAGGTTGCGCGGTTCCAGAAGGAAGCCATGACCGGTCATCGACCGACGTGGACGGTGAACGGGGCTGCTACCGCGCGCACATCGTCGCCGGATTTCGCCCAGCAGCGCTCGGGGCGTGCCGGCTACCACAACCGGCTGCGCGATCCGCACAACATCTTCAACGAGAAAGCGCCGGCGCGCGAGCGTAAGGCCAAGCCGCTTGAGGCCAAGGCGCTGGAAACGCTTGGCCTTACCACAAAGGCGACTGGCGAAGACATCAAGGCGCGCTATAAGGAACTGGTAAAGCGCCACCATCCCGATGCGAATGGTGGCGACAGGGGTTCGGAAGATCGGTTCCGCGATGTGCTTCAGGCCTATCGCGTGCTCAAAACAGCTGGTTTGTGTTGAGCTCCCGGTCTGATAAAGACCGCTCCCGAAAGTGACAGGACGGCAGCCGAGAGAACCTCTCGCGCGCGTGGAGATATGATGAACAAAGTCGACCGCGATATCGCCAATTTGCCAGACACCACAGCGTCGGTGAAAGAAAAATTCGGTTTTGAATCAAGCATGGTCATTCCGGCCTATTCGCAGACCAGCGAACATGTGCCCGATCTCGATCCCGACTATCTGTTTGACGAGCAGACGACACTTGCCATTCTTTCAGGCTTTGCCTTCAACCGCCGCGTGATGGTCTCGGGCTATCACGGCACTGGCAAGTCGACCCATATCGAGCAGGTTGCCGCCCGCCTTAACTGGCCGATGGTGCGCGTCAATCTGGATAGCCATGTCAGCCGCATCGACCTCGTTGGCAAGGACGCCATCGTGGTGAAGGAGGGCATGCAGGTTACCGAGTTCCGTGACGGCATTCTGCCCTGGGCCTATCAGCACAATGTGGCGCTGTGCTTCGATGAGTATGATGCCGGGCGTCCGGATGTCATGTTCGTCATCCAGCGCGTGTTGGAATCGTCTGGCCGGCTGACGCTGCTCGACCAGTCGCGCGTCATCCGCCCGCATCCGGCCTTCCGCCTGTTCGCCACCGCCAACACGGTCGGGCTTGGCGATACGACCGGGCTCTATCACGGCACGCAGCAGATCAACCAGGCGCAGATGGACCGCTGGTCGATCGTCACCACGCTGAACTATCTGCCGCATGATAATGAGGTCGCCATCGTACTGGCCAAGGCCAAGCACTACAACAACGAGCAGGGCCGCGGCATCGTCAACAAGATGGTGCGGGTGGCCGACATGACGCGCTCGGCCTTTATCAACGGCGATCTGTCCACGGTAATGAGCCCGCGCACGGTTATTACTTGGGCCGAAAACGCTGAAATCTTCGGCAATGTCGGTATGGCCTTCCGGCTGACATTCCTGAACAAATGCGACGAGCTGGAACGTTCGGTCGTGGCTGAATTCTACCAGCGCGCCTTCGGCGAGGAATTGCCCGAATCGGCAGCGAATGTTGTTCTGGGGTAACAATGGCCGGGCCGGGCGACAATCAGCGGGCAAAGTCAAAAACGGGTACTGAAGCTGACAGCTTCAAGCGCGCTTTGTCGGTCTGCGTGCGCGCCATCGCCGGCGACAATGAGCTGGAAGTTGGCTTTGCCAAGGACCGCCCGGCGCTGGCTGGCAACAAGGCACGCCTGCCTGAGTTGCCGAAGAAGCCAACCCGAACCGACATTGCGGTGACGCGCGGGCTGGGCGATTCCATGGCGCTGAAGCGCGCCTGCCACGATAACCGCATCCATTCCAAGCTGGCGCCCGAAGGCAAGCAGGCGCGCGCCATCTATGACGCGATTGAGCAGGCTCGAGTCGAGGCGATCGGCAGCCGCGCGATGACCGGCGTGGGCGACAATATTGGCATGATGCTCGAAGACAAATACGCCAAGGCCAACCTTGCCGATGTACGCGAGCAGGCCGACGCGCCGCTTGAGGAAGCGCTGGCGATGATGGTGCGCGAAAAGCTCACCGGCAGAGCCGTTCCCAAAAGCGGAGAGCGGATGGTCGACCTCTGGCGCGACTGGGTGCAGCAGAAGGCTGGCGTCGAGCTTGAGGGACTGAGCGACAAGCTGGACGACCAGAACGCGTTTGCCCGCGTCGTGCGCGATATGCTGGTATCCATGGAAATGGCCGAGGAGATCGGCGATGATCAGGAGACCGAAGACACCGAAGATCAGGACGATGACCAGCCGCAAGGCGAGGAACAAAGCGAGGACGGCGGCGAAGACGATTCAGGCGGCGAGGATTCGCAGGCCGAAGATGCAGAGGCTTCGGATGATGACGAGCAGGCCGGCGAAACCGATGCCGCCCAATCCACCGCCGACGATATGGCTGATGATGATGATCCGGACGCCGAGACGCCGGGCGAGGCCAAACGCCAGGACAATCCGTTCGCAAACCTGTCGCGCGACATTGATTACCGCATTTTTACGCCCGCCTTTGACGAGACCGTCGGGGCCGAGGAACTGTGCGACGAAGAGGAACTGGACCGCCTGCGCGCCTTCCTCGACAAGCAGCTCTCCAACCTGCAAGGCGTCGTGGGGCGGCTTGCCAACCGGCTGCAGCGCCGCTTGATGGCGCAGCAGAACCGATCGTGGGATTTTGATCTGGAAGAGGGTTATCTCGATCCGGCGCGTCTTGTGCGTGTGGTTATCGACC
The DNA here is from genome assembly GCF_015500055.1 of Mesorhizobium sp. NBSH29. Taxonomy (NCBI): domain Bacteria; kingdom Pseudomonadati; phylum Pseudomonadota; class Alphaproteobacteria; order Hyphomicrobiales; family Phyllobacteriaceae; genus Mesorhizobium; species Mesorhizobium sp. NBSH29. Next base: position 471,561 of record NZ_CP045492.1, on the reverse strand, counting down.
CGATGCAGCCGCTCTCCTTCAAACAGGAGCGCGACACCAAATTCCGCGATACGGTCGTTACCCTGGTGCTCGACAATTCGGGCTCCATGCGCGGGCGCCCTATTACAGTGGCGGCAACATGCGCTGACATTCTGGCGCGCACGCTGGAGCGCTGTGGCGTCTCGGTCGAAATTCTCGGCTTCACGACCCGCGCCTGGAAGGGTGGACAGGCGCGCGAGAAATGGCTGAAGGACGGCAAGCCCGCCAATCCGGGCCGGCTCAACGATCTGCGCCATATCATCTATAAATCGGCCGATGCGCCGTGGAGGCGCTCGCGGCGCAATCTTGGGCTGATGATGCGCGAGGGGCTGCTCAAGGAAAACATTGATGGCGAGGCGCTGTTATGGGCGCACAGCCGGCTGATGGCGCGGCCCGAACAGCGCAAGATCCTGATGATGATCTCGGACGGCGCGCCGGTTGATGATTCCACCCTCTCGGTCAATCCCGGCAACTATCTTGAGCGCCATCTGCGCGCGGTGATCGATCTCATCGAAACCCGTTCGCCAATCGAACTTCTCGCCATTGGCATCGGCCATGACGTGACGCGTTACTATCGCCGAGCTGTCACAATCGTCGACGCCGAAGAACTGGCTGGCGCCATGACCGAACAACTCGCCTCGCTGTTTGGCGAGGTCAATGTGCGTGAGAGCCGTCGTGGCAGTGTTCGGCGCGCCGGATGAAGACACGCGGGTTGCACGGACGCGGCTGGTTCTTTGCTCTGGCACTTGTCGCTTTCATTGGCGCCCTGATGGTGGCAAATGCGCGTGACATCGGTTCGGTATCTCTCGATCCGATCAGCATCAGCGTCCGTCCCATCTCGCAGTTCCGGATCGGGCGCGATGACAGAAATTTCGGTCCACTCGAATTTGTAGGCGGGCTGGAGATGACCGCATCTTCGCGCCATTTCGGCGCCATTTCCTCGCTGCGTTTTCTGAGCCCCGGTGCCGAGTTCATTGGCGTTGCCGATACCGGCTTCTGGTTTTTCGGCACGCTCACGCATGACGCAGAACAGCGCCCGTCGGGGGTCGAAAACTTTAGCATGGAGCAGATGGTCGACGAGACCGGAAAAGCTTTCGCGCGCAAATGGGAAGTCGACGCTGAATCGCTGGCTGTCCGCGATGGCGTGGCAACGGTTGGATTCGAGCGGAACCACCGGGTCGCGAGGTTCAGGATTGAGCGCGGGAATATGGGCCCGGCGATCGGCGCGGTGGATTTTGTAATCCCCTCTAAGGAGCTGCGGCAAAATCGCGGACTGGAAACCGTCGCCTTCGCTCCATCGGGCAGACTTGTCGTTGTCTCAGAAAAAAGCCTCGACCTGAATGGCAATATCTATGCCGCGATTGCAGACGGGCCGCAGAGGGGCGTGTTCACTGTCAAACGTAATGGCGAGTTCGATATCACCGATGGCGCGTTTTTACCCGGCGGTGATCTCATCTTGCTGGAGCGCTCCTTCAACATGGCCGAGGGCGTCAAGATGCGCCTGCGCCGGATTGTTGGAAGCGATATCGTCAAGGGTGCAATTGCCGACGGCACGGTTCTGCTGGAAGCCGACATGGCCTATCAAATCGACAATATGGAAGCGCTCGACATCTGGACCCGTGCCGATGGGGCAGTGATGGTATCGCTGATGTCCGACGACAATCATTCCATCCTGCAGCGCAATCTATATTTGGAATTCGTGCTGCACGAGTGAGGGAACGATTACAGTGCCTTGCGGGCTGTCCAGATCACATGGCGGGCGCCGCGTTTGCCGTTGGCGCGGACCTTGTGTTCCTCTACGGTAAGGCCGGCCTGGCGCAGCCGCCGCGTGAAACTTGCATCAGGGCCCTGCGACCATACTGCCAGCACACCACCCGGCTTCAGCGCGGCACGAGCGCGGCTGAGACCGCCGCCATTGTAGAGCCGGTCATTCGCGTCGACCGTCAGCCCTTCGGGACCGTTGTCGACATCGAGCAGAATGGCATCCCAACTGCTCTCGTCTGAATTAATAAGCGTGGCAACATCGGCGATTTCGACGCGCACCCGCGGGTCATCGAGGCAGCCGTCAAAAACTTCGGCCATCGGCCCGCGCGCCCAGTCCAACACTTCGGGCAGCAGCTCGGCGACAACCACGTCGGCATCCGCGCCCAGTTTGGCCAGCGCGGCGCGCAGGGTAAAACCCATACCGAGCCCGCCGATAAGAATTTTCGGGCTTTGGCTAAGGTCGGCACAGGTGAGCTGGGCGAGCGCTTCTTCCGAGCCGCTGAGACGGCTGTTCATCAGCTCATTGTTGCCCAGCATGATCGAGAATTCATGGCCGCGCTGTTTCAGCCGCAGCCTGTTTGTGCCGTCGGGCGTGGTGGCGCTGTCGAGCTCGACCCAGGGGATCAAGCCACAACTTCCGGGCGCGTCCAGCGGGCGGCGATTAGGCGGTAGGGAACCAGTGCGAGGACTGCGATCGACAGTTTCATGCCAAGGTCGCCCAGCGCCCACGAGACCCAGCGTGGTGCGGTCTCGTCCATCACGCCGAAGATCGGCGCGTGTTCCAGCGCAAAGCCGTCCTGTGGGCCCAGGAGGGCGAAGGAAGCAGCAAAGGCGACGGAGAAGAAGATAGTTGTATCAACTACGGAGCCCACCAGTGAGCCCATTACCGGGGCTTGCCACCAGGCCTTCTTGCGCAGCCAGTCGAAGACGGTGACATCAAGCATCTGTCCCAACAGGAACGCGGACCCGGAGGCCATGGCGATGCGCATCAGCCGGCCGGCATCTGTCTCAAAAGCGATGAAGCCATACTTGAAAAGCAATGGCGGCACGATGATGGACGCGGCAATCGCTGCCATGAAGCCGATAAAGACAATCCGGCGCGCCACCGATGCGCCGTAGCGACGGTTGGCCAAGTCGGTAATCAGGAATGAAATCGGATAGGTAAAGGCACCCCATGTCAGGATATCGGCAAGCGAAAGCTGTCCGACTTGCCCCTGGACCGGGAAAAGCACCGCCACATTTGAGGCCACGACGACAAGCGCCATGGCGAGCACAAACGGAAAATATGCGGAAAAGCGCGTCATTTTTTTATCCTGGGGTGATGGAACCAGTCAGGCCAGGACATGCCAGGCCTGAAAAAGCGGGCCAGTGGCCCGCCGGAACCGAAAAAATCAGGCGGCTGGCTGTTCGGCCACGGCCGACTGCTCTGCCAGCTTCTTGGCAAGCTGCTTCTTGATCAGGCGTGCCTTCTGCGAAAGCTCGACAGGCTTTGCCTTGGTCAAAAAGGCGTCGAGGCCACCGCGATGCTCGACCGAACGCAGTGCGTTGGCGGAGATGCGCAGGCGCACATTCTGGTTCAGCGCTTCCGAGATCAGCGTCACCTTCACCAGATTCGGCAGGAACCGGCGACGGGTCTTATTGTTGGCGTGGCTTACATTGTTGCCGGTCAAAACGGCCTTGCCGGTCAATTCACATTCGCGCGACATAATCTTACCTTCAGTTCAGTACAGGGCCAAAGACAAGGTCGCACCAAAAAACGCGCGCAGTCAGGCAGCCATTGAGAAAGTTGGCGTTCCCTTAGTGACATTTGGATGACGCGTCAAGCTTTGGCGGTGGTCGGAGAGGTGCAAGTCGCGTTTGTGCGAAACCGCTCGACGCCACATCGGTGCAGAGGCCAAACCACTCAATCCGGTGCAGACATTGCGGGTTTACCACGTCGGAATGCCGTGCGCATCCTGTCTCCTTGTTCGACAGAAAGCCGAAGACGGGTATCCGCAACGAGTGCCTCGCCCAGCAGAGATGCGGTGGCGCTGGCTGGGGCGTCATCGCGCCCTTGCACTCTTCGGCCAGAGCGTCCGGTTCGTCAAGCAATGGGCAAATGTCGTCAGGGTCGTTTACAAGCAAGATATCCGCCGGTGCTGATTCGGGCGAGGATTCGATTGTAATTTCAACAAATAGCGCGCTGTAGCGCCTGCCGCTTTAGGTCAGCATCCAGAGCAGGTGGTGCGCGCGCGCCCTGACTGTCACCGCAGGAAAAGGCTCGCACGGCCAGCGGCCAGAACGGTAAGGCTGGCCAGCAGCGATTTAAGTAAGCCACCCAGAAGAAACGGCGTCACGCCATGGATGAGTGCGCTCTCCGCGCCGATCATCGCAGCCAGCCATACCCAGCCGACTGCCAGAATCAGGATATTGCCCAGCAGCATGGTCAGCGACCCGCGCACGACACCGGCTGTCCAGCCGCGTTCGGCCAAAAAACCCACCATTGCAGCGGCGACGACGAAGCCGGCGAGGTAGCCGGCCGTCGGACCGGCAAAATGGGCAAGGCCACCGGCGCCACCGGCAAGTACCGGAAAGCCCATCATGCCCTGCGCCAGCCATGCCAGCACTGTGATAGCACCGAGACGCCAGCCGTAAAGCGCACCCACCAGCGTTACCGCGAAGGTCTGCATGGTCATCGGGACGGGGACCATCGGGACTTCGATCCAGGACGATGCGGCGAGAAAAACGGTGCCCAACATGATCGCGGTTATCTTCAGAACCAGCGGCTGGCCCGAAAGCTTGAGCGGAATGAATGAGGCGGTGGACATTTGTGTTGCGTCACTCAAGATGCTGGAGCTCCAGTTTGTCGGTCGCCAGACCGCGGTGGGGTGGCCATATCCCACGTCAGGTGACGTAGCGCAAGATACCTTACGTAGCGTAACCGGGGTTGGGCTTCGCAAAGGTTAATCCACGGTATGCCAGTTGCATGCTCCAGTTTCATAGATTCGCCTGATTCATACGACGATCTCGCGCCATGTCGCAACGTCACCCAACATGCCGCCGAAATCTTCCAGCGCTTTGCCTTTCTGGGGTGCTGTTTGCAGTGTTCCCTCAGGCGGAGGCCGGAGCCGCCGGCGAAAAGCAATCCTTCCACGCCGAATATGCCGTCTCCTATCTCGGCCTGACCATTGCGCGCTCGCGCTTTGACAGCACGATTAGCAGATCGGCGTTCGAGATCGGCGGGTCGCTCAAAAGCGCCGGACTGGCCGAGATGTTCGATGACACCAAGGGGACTACATCGACCTCGGGCAGCTTTACCGCCAAAAGCACGCGGCCAGTCAGTTTTGCTGCAGATTATGTGACCGGGAAAAAGAAGAAGAAAATTGCCATGAGCTTTGCCGGTGATGCAATCACCCAATCGGTGTACCTGCCCGAGCCCGGCCCCCGTGCGGCCGACTGGCTGGCGGTGCAGCCGGCGCATCTGAAAGGCGTGACCGATCCGCTTTCGGCAACCTTGGTGCAGGCTTCCAGCCCGGCGGAAGTCTGCCAGCGTACGCTCAAAATTTTCGATGGCGAAATGCGGGCAGACCTCATACTTGCGCCAGCCGGCACCGAAAAACTGTCGCTGCGCGGCTATAAGGGTGAGGCTGTCGTATGCACGGCGCGGTTCTCGCCTGTCTCGGGTTACCGCAAGGGGCACAGATCCATCGCCTACCTCAAAAACCGCGCAAAAATCAGGATCGCCTTTGCACCGATGGGCACGACTGGCATATATGCGCCGGTGCACGCTACGGTCAGTACGCTGATCGGGACGATCACCATCGGGGCTGTCAAGATCGAGCCTCGCTGAGGGCAGGGTTTCTGGGGGTTTCGATTATGGCGCGCGCCACGCTTATCGGGTTCTTGGCGGTTGCCATGTGGGCGCTGCTGGCGCTGTTCACCGATGCATCGGGCCAGGTGCCGCCATTTCTCCTGTCCGCCATCTGCTTTGCCATAGGCACTCTGGTCGGGTTGGGTGCGCGGCTGGTGCCGTCGGCCAAGCCTGTAGAGAAGGTGTTGATCCCCGCATCGGTGTGGGTGGTCGGCATTGCCGGCCTGTTTGGCTACCACTTCTTTTATTTCACCGCGCTGCGCAACGCGCCGGCGGTAGAGGCGAGCCTGATTGCCTATCTGTGGCCGCTGTTGATTGTGCTGGGCTCGGCGCTGATGCCGGGCGAAAGGCTACGCTGGTTTCATGTGGCGGGTGCCGCACTCGGCCTTGCCGGCACGTTTTTGATCATCAGCAAGGGCGGCCGTCTCTCGTTCGAGAGCCGCTATGCATTCGGCTATACGATGGCGGCAGTCTGCGCGCTGATCTGGACAGCCTATTCGCTGTTGTCGCGCCGCTTCCCGGCGGTTCCCACCAGCATTGTCACTTGGTTTTGCCTGGCCACCGCAGTGCTATCGCTGGCCTGCCACCTGGCTCTGGAGGAAACCATTTGGCCGGCCACGACTGGCCAGTGGCTGGCGGTGGTGGGGCTCGGGCTGGGCCCTGTCGGCGCGGCGTTCTATGCCTGGGATCACGGTGTCAAGCGCGGCAATATTCAGGTGCTCGGTGCGGCCAGCTATGCTGCGCCGCTGCTGTCAACTCTGATATTGATCGCAGCGGGTGCTGCAACCGCATCGACTCATATTCTGCTCGCCTGCCTGCTCATCACCGGCGGAGCGGTGCTGGCGGCCAAGTCACTGCTGTTCGGGCGATCTCCTGCCGCCGAGTGACGGTTTAGGTTAAAGCGCGCCGGGCTGCCAGTCGGGCGGCGCAAGCTCGAAGGCTGAAAAATCAAAGCCCGGCGCCACGGTGCAGCCGACCAGCGTCCAGGCTCCGAGGCTGATGGCCATTTGCCACCAATTGGCAGGTACCACAGCCTGAGGCCGCTGGCCTGCGGCAAGATCGGTACCCAGCGTCGCCGTCACGATCGGGCTGCCTTCTTCATACATCAACAGCGTCAGCGGTGCGCCGGCATAATGATGCCATACCTCGGCTGCGTCGCGCACGCGGTGCCAGGCCGATGTCTCGTCGGCCTTCAGCAGAAAATAGATCGCGGTAGAGTGGCCGCGCGGATTGTCCGGTGCCAAGTCGCGAAAGGTCTCGGCATACCAGCCGCCTTCGGGATGCGGCTGCATGGCCAGGGTGGCGATGATCTCGTCAGCGGTCACGGCTCAGAACAGATCCTTGCGCTTGCGGATCTCGGTAAACACCGCCTCGTCGGTTGCGTCCTCCATGCCGAGGTTGCGGCGTATTGCCTTGTCGTGGAAACGCAGGAACGGATTGGTAGAAAGCTCTGCGCCGATCGTGGTGGGCAGCGTCGGCTTGTCGTCCTCGCGCAGTTTCTCGATTTCGCGCACGCGCTCCTTCAGGGCCGAATTGGTCGGGTCGATGGTCAACGCGAAACGGGCGTTTGAGAGCGTATATTCATGGCCGCAATACACCACCGTCTCCAGCGGCAGCGCAGCCAGCTTCTTCATTGATTCAAACATTACCGGCGGCTTGCATTCGAACAGGCGTCCGCAGCCCAGCGCAAACAGGGTGTCGGCGGTAAAGGCGATGCCAGCGCCCGGCATATAGAGGCTGATATGCCCGGCGGTGTGGCCTGGTGTCTCGATCACCTCCACCCTTTCAGTGCCCAGCGTCAGCGTGTCGCCCTCGACCACTTGCCGGTCGATGCCGGGGATCTTTGCAGCCTCCGCCTTGGGACCGGTGATGGTCAGGCCAAAGCGCTGTTTTAGGCCCAGATTGGCTTCCACATGGTCGGCATGGTGGTGAGTGATCCAGAGCTGTGTGGGGCGCCAGCCGGTGCGCTCAATGGCCTTCAGGATCGGCGCTTCCTCGGGCGCATCAATAATTGCCGTCTCGCCGGATTTCGTGTCGTGCACCAGCACGCCGAAATTGTCGCTGCGGCACATGAACTGTTCGATCTCGATCGCCATCGTCATCTCCTTGAGTTGGCCGGAAGATAGGGATGGAGGGCGACCGTGTCACCCATCGAAACATTTATTTGCGCGCAACCCGCTGGCAGGCGGTCCGCATTGCAGGTGGCGCATGCTTTCTTGAAACTGCCACGCAAGGGGGGTACCGTCGCCGCCATGATTTCCGACATTGTTGACCTGCGGTCTTTCTACACCACCACACTTGGCCGAATAGCTGAGCAGTCGATTGCCATGGGGCTGGCCAGTATCTGGGCCCGTCTGCCCAATGAGCGGTTGGTGGGGCTGGGCTATGTGCTGCCCTGGCTCGACAGGTTTGGCACCGATGCCGAGCGGGTATTTGCGTTCATGCCGGCGACTCAAGGGGCGGTAAACTGGCCTCCGGAAGGTCCCTCGGCCACCGCGCTGGTGTTTGAGGAAGAGTTGCCGCTGGTCGATTCCTCGGTCGATCGGGTGCTGCTCGTCCATGCGCTGGAACATGCCGAAAACCCACGCGAATCACTGCAGGAACTTTGGCGCGTTCTGGCGCCGGGTGGGCGGTTGGTCATTGTGGTGCCTAACCGGCGCGGCGTCTGGGCGCGTTTTGAGCATACGCCCTTCGGCACCGGTCGGCCTTTTTCGCGCGGGCAGCTGACATCGCTGTTGCGCGAGGCCAATTTCACACCGGGTGATTGGTCGGACGGGCTGTTCTTCCCGCCTTCGACAAAACGCTGGCTGCTGCAATTTCACCAGATCCTGGAGCGCACCGGGCGACGGCTGTGGCCGATGTTTTCCGGCGTCATTATCGTCGAGGCGCAAAAGCGGCTCTATCAGGGCATTCCTGTCGCCAAGCGCTCCTCGCGACGGGTCTTCATGCCAGTGCTCTCGCCGCAGGGGGCCGTGCGGCACGCACGCGACACGTGAGCCAGGTGGACTACCGCTTCAGCAGAAACACCGCCTGCTGGCCAAAAAAGTTCCAAAACCACCAAGGCATGGACAGTCCGATCCTCTGGCCGGCGGCGTTCAGTGCGGTTGCGCTTTCGACGGTGGCACCGACTTCGTCGCACAGATTGACGAAATCGCGGATGGTGCAGAAGTGGATATTGGGCGTGTCATACCAGCTGTAGGGCAAATCCTTGGTCACCGGCATACGGCCGCGCAGCAGCAGCGACAGGCGCACCTGCCAGTGACCGAAATTGGGGAAGGATACGATGGCATGGTTGCCGATGCGCAGCAGGTCGTCGAGAACCGCCTTCGGATTGCGGGTGGCTTGCAGGGTCTGTGACAGGACGACAAAATCAAACCCCTTGTCGGGGTAGAAGCCAAGGTCGGCATCGGCATCGCCCTGGATGACGGAGAGCCCACGCCCGACGCATTCATTGACGCCGCGCTGGGAGATTTCCACGCCGCGCCCATCGACCTGCTTGTCGCGTTCCAGCAGTTGCAAAAGCTCGCCATCGCCACAACCAACATCAAGCACCCGGGCGCGCGGGGTAATCAAGTCGGCGATGACAGCAAGGTCGACGCGCTGGGCTGCATTGGTGCTCATGGCGTTTCCTCCAGCCCGCGGGCCCTGGCCGCCGAGTGGATGAAACCGCGAATGGCGGAAAACAATTCGGGTTCGTCCAGCAGAAAGGCATCATGGCCGCGGTCGGTGTCGATTTCGACAAAGGAGACCGAAGCGCCAGCAGCGTTGAGCGCATGGACGATCTGGCGGCTTTCGGATGTCGGAAACAGCCAGTCGCTGGTGAAGGAGACCACGCAGAAGCGGGTGGAGGTGCCCGCAAACGCATCAGCCAGACGTCCGCCATGGTCGGCGGCAAGGTCGAAATAGTCCATCGCCCGGGTCATGTAGAGGTAGGAATTCGCGTCGAAGCGGTCGACAAACGTCATGCCTTGGTGGCGCAGATAGCTCTCGATCTGGAAATCGGCGTCGAAGCCGAAGGTCAGCACCTCGCGGTCCTGCAGGTTTCGACCGAATTTACGGTGCAGCGCGCTTTCGGACAGATAGGTGATGTGGGCCGCCATGCGGGCGACGGCGAGGCCCTTTTCCGGGCGCTTGCCGGCCTCAATATATTTGCCGCCGCACCATTCCGGGTCGGCCATCACCGCCTGCCTGCCAACTTCGTGAAAGGCAATGTTTTGCGAGGAATGGCGCGCGCCGGTAGCGATCGGCAGCGCGCAGAATACACGCTCGGGGAAACTTGCCGCCCATTCCAGAACCTGCATGCCGCCCATCGAGCCACCGACCACAGCAAACAGGCGATCGATGCCAAAATGGTCGACCAGCATGGCCTGAGCCCGAACCATGTCTCTGATGGTAATAATCGGCAGGTCCAGCCCATAGGGCTTGTTCGTTTCGGGATTGATCGAGGCTGGGCCAGTGGAGCCGAGACAACCGCCGATCACATTTGAGCAGATGATGAAATAACGATCCGTATCGATGATCAATCCGGGGCCAATCAGCACGTCCCACCAGCCTGGCTTTCCAGTCACCGGGTTCGGGCTTGCTACATGCTGGTCGCCGGTTAGAGCATGGCAGACCAGAATGGCGTTGGACCGTTCAGCGTTCAGCGTTCCATAAGTCTTATAGGCGATCTGGAAGGGCGAGAGCAGGGCGCCGGCGTCAAGCTGCAGTGGCTGCTCTGCGCCAAAGCGCACGATCTCGCTCGACGGATCGTTGGCCTCGTCTTTTCTGGCTTTCTTCGTGGCGCGCGCTGCGGCCATGGGCGTTTGTCCTTGCGGGGCTGCTATCAGGGCAACAAAAAACCGGCGTTGCATCTCACAAGCCGGTTACACCATTGCAACGGCCCTTTAGCGAGTTGTTTAACGTGGCTGCAAGCCGACCGGCCAAATCACCACGGGAGTCAGCATGATGTTTAGGCGGCGCAGACCTTTGCGTCAATCTCAAAGCTTTGCTAGAGCAGGCGGCCCTTACGGGGTCGAATGCCCGCACTTGATGAAAAGCTGAGCTATGCCTGATCCCCTGTTTCACAAAATCGCGCTGATCGGCATAGGCCTCATAGGCTCGTCGCTCGCCCGTGTCATCAGGCGCGAGGGACTTGCCGGTGAGATCATCGTTTCGACCCGTAGCGCCGAGACGCTTGCGCGGGCCGAGGAGCTGGGACTTGGCGACCGTTATTTTTCGCGTGCTGATGAGGCTGTGCGCGACGCTGATCTGGTGATTGTTTCGGTTCCCGTCGGCTCATCGGGGTCCGTGGCGCAAGAAATTGCACCGGCCCTGAAAAAAGGTTGCATCGTCACCGATGTCGGCTCCACCAAGCGTTCGGTCATCGCACAGATGCAGCCGGCGCTGCCCGATCATGTCCATTTTATCCCTGGCCATCCGCTCGCAGGCACCGAGCGGTCTGGACCAGATGCCGGGTTCGCGGAGCTGTTTGAAAACCGCTGGTGCATCTTCACGCCGCTGCCAGGCACCGATGCTGGCGCGCTGGAAAAGCTCTCCGAGTTCTGGCGGCGTTGCGGCTCCAATATCGAGATAATGGACGCCGACCACCACGACATGGTGCTGGCCATCGTCTCGCATCTGCCGCACATTATCGCCTACAATATTGTCGGCACAGCCGATGATCTCGAGGCTGTGACAAAATCCGAAGTGATCAAGTATTCCGCGTCGGGCTTTCGCGACTTCACGCGCCTGGCGGCCTCCGATCCCACCATGTGGCGCGACGTGTGCCTGCACAACAAGGATGCGATCCTCGAAATGCTGGCGCGGTTTTCCGAGGATCTCGCTTCGTTGCAGCGCGCGATCCGCTGGGAGGATGGTGACAAGCTGTTCGAGATGTTCAGCCGCACGCGGGCCGTGCGGCGCTCGATCATCGAGGCCGGTCAGGAAATCGATGTTCCCGATTTTGGCCGCCAGGTGGTGGAACACCCGGCCGGCGGCAAGTCATAGGAGCGGCGGGATTGCGCCAAGCGGGATAAAGCCCAGTACGGCGCGACCCTTGACGATCTTGAGCGGCAGTTCCGGCGCGCCACCCAGAAAAGCCAGCCCAGCGATGCCCGAATTGATTTGGCTTGCAAATTCGGGGGCCGCAACAGCCAACGCATTGGCAAAGCCCTTAGGGTTGCGCATGGCAATCTTCAGGTCTGCGTCGAGCAGGCCATCTTCGGCCACTGTAAATGTTCCTGAGACGCTAATCCCCGTATCAGCGTCAAGCGAGATGCCAAGGTCGCGCACAGTGCCTGACTGGCCGCGCAGGCTTTTTTGACGGGCCTGAACAAGCGCAACGCCATTGGCGAGTGTGCCGTCAAACGTGCCGGCAAGCACAGGCAGCGTGCGGCCGCCTACGGTGTCGGCATCGATCTGCAACTCCGAAAAGCTGCCGGCGACATCGACATCGGCGCCGCTCGGCCGCAGATGAGCCTCAGCCTTGCCTGCACTGAACAGCATCACGGGGTCGCCATCATCAGGGTCTGTCTGCGCCGACAGGCCGCTGGCCTCGAGCGAGATGCGTTGCGGCAGCGGCCTTGCAATGCGCGCACTGCCGCGCAGATTGTCCCAGTCGAGCCAGATCTGGGTTTTGCCGGGAATACGGGTGCGTAGCGGGCCGTTCACCTCGGCGACGATTTTCAGCGGGTCGTAGACCTGGGCTGCGGTGCGCAGGCCGCCCAGTGTGGCGAACAGATCATTCTCGCCGGCGCCGTGATAGGCGATCGTGTCGCAATAGACGCCAAGCCGAAAGGGGTAACCGCGCACAGTCATGTTTCCGCATTCTGCGGTCACGCCGTCATGGTTCAGCGCCGCCACCACGGCCTTGGTGCGTTCGGTCAGCTTGCCGGCAAGGTAGTACCATCCGGCGCTATAGCCTGCGATCAACAGCAGGATGAACGCCGCAAGGTACATGAAGCGGCGGCTGGTGGAGGGGGCGGCTTTCGTGTCAGCGGGCGTCATGCTTAGCTTTCGTTTCGGCTTGCTTCGAAAAAGAATTTCCGAAACCTTGCCGTTTTGGGGCGCGAGGGATTCGCGGTTGCAGTTCCACTCATGCGATCAGGCTTGGCGATATGGGCGATTTTTGGGTGTTTGGCTATGGTTCGCTGATTTGGCGACCGGGTTTTGCCCACGTCGAGACCAAGCGGGCGCATTTGCGCGGCTATCGGCGCGCGCTGTGCGTGATCTCGCATGTTCATCGCGGTACCGAGAAACGGCCGGGATTGGTCATGGGGCTTGATCGTGGCGGCTCGTGCGTCGGGCTTGCCTTTCGCGTGCCAGGTGATCTGCGCGGCGAGGTGCTGGATTATCTCAGGGCGCGTGAACTGGTCACCCATGTCTATCTGGAGCGTCATCTGCCGGTGCGCCTTGATGACGGGCAGGTAGTGGAAGCCTTGTGTTACACGGTCGATCGGACGCATCCGCAATATGCCGGCAGGCTTCAGGAGGGGGAGGCTGCGGCGATCATCTCGGGCGCGGTCGGTCAATCGGGGGGCAATGAGGAATATGTCGCCAACACGGTGGCGCATCTCAGGGCGCTCGGCATCCGCGATCATTGGCTCGAGCGGGTGGTGGCGCTGGCTGGGCCGGTCAGGGCCTGATGTCGACGCCGAGCTCGTCCAGACGCTTCTGGGCGGTTGGTGGCATGGGCGGCGGGTTTGGGCCTGTTGCCGCTTCGATCAGCAACTGGTCGCAGGCAGCTTCCGTCTCGCCGATCAGCCGCTCCATGAATTCGTCGCGCCCCAGCCCGGCCGGGATCGGCGGCAGGAAACGCGCCTTGATGATGCCGGGATAGCGCAGAAACTTGCGACGCGGCCAGTAAAGGCCGGCGACATGTGCCACCGGCACCACCGGCACACCCAGCTGGGTATAAAGCTCGACAATGCCGTATTTATAATTGGGCGTGTCGCCGGGAGCCCGGCGCGTGCCTTCGGGGTAGATAATCAGCTGGCGCGGGTTGCGCGCCATTTCGGCGCGCGTGGCCTTCACCACTTGCTTCAGCGCCTTGGAGCGGCTGCCGCGGTGGACCGGGATCATGCGCATCTTCATCACATACCAGCCGAAGAACGGGATCCACAAAAGCTCGCGCTTCAGGATGTAGAGGGCGTCGGGAAGATAGGGGAAAAATGCCATGGCATCCCAGAACGACTGGTGTTTTGGCGCCAGGATGAACGAGCCTTCTGGAAGATTTTCAGTGCCGGTGATCTCGCTTTTTGTGCCTGCAATCTTTTCTTGCAGCCACAGGCTGGAGCGGGCCCAGAATTTGGGCACCCACCACGCGTTTTTGCGCGAGGCGAGGAAATAGAAGGGCGTGAACACCAGCATCTCGGCGATAAGTGCGAGATAAAAGACGATGTTGTAGGCCAAGGAACGGAGGATGAGCATGGAAATCCCTGTGCGAGCACGCGCCGGCACTGGTTACAGCATCGCGATGAAAAGGAAAACCGGGAAGGTTTACCCGCCGAATGTGGCCTTGGCGACCGTGACAGTGGGCGCAACGCCGGGCGCGGTGATCATGCCGCGGGCGAGCGACGCCAGATATTTGGTATATTCGGTAAACATCACCCGCAGCGCATCGGGCTTCGTTATCCAGACACCATCATCCATCCGCGTGTTGACAACAGGGTAGGGGCGTAGTTCGGCGTCGCCCAAAACCCGACCCATTTCCAGCATCGTGCGCGGCATGTGGTAATTATTGGTCACCAGGATGACGCTCCGATAGGCGTGGGTACCGACCCATTTGGCGCTTTCCTCGGCATTGCCGATCGTGTCGAGCGCGGCACGGTCGATATCGATGCAGCAATTGAACAGTGCAGCATCGCCGCCAGTTGCCTTCTGGATCTGTTTCAGATTGGCGCGCGGATTGACGCCGCTGATGAGTAGGCGCTGTCCTTTGCCGGACTTCAAAAGGTCCAGCGCGGTGTTGATACGGGCCTGACCACCGGTCACCACGATAATCGCATCGGCACCGTCCGGGTCAACAGGAGCTGCAAGCAGGCTGACATGGCGCGCAAACAGGCCAAACCCGCCTGCGAACAAAATGCCGCCAATCAGGAAGCCGAGCATGGAAAACTTGACGGCAAAGAGTATGGAGCGCCAGTTAATCTGCGTCCGCGATTTGCCTATCGGCTGATCCAGCATGAGGTCCAAAGGGCCATTCATTTCCAAAGTATACCTGCAAATCGCGGTGATTTTGCGGACAGATTGTCATACTTCCACCACAAATCCTTACAGTCTTTAGCAATCCGTGATGCAACCATGGCGATTATCCCCCATCCGGGTTGCGCGTGTCTAGATCGGAAAGATAGGTCACGACGGTCACGTGCGAGGTGGCGGCGGTCATCGCTGCAATCAGCAGGACAATCAGCGCCACTCCCACATAGCCTGCGGCGCCAATGGCGAAATTGCCGAATAAAGCTGTTGCCTGGTCGGCCTGCGGAGTTGCTATGTTCATTGCCGACCAGAACGAGAAGGCGATGAAGGTGATGACGGCGGCAATACCGCCGGCCACCGCGCCTTTCATGCCGGTGAACAGGAAATGTTTGCGGAATTCGCTAGCGATGAACCCCGCTTCGGCGCCGATGAAATGCAGCACCTCGATGATGTGGCCGTTGCCGGCCATGGCCCCACGCGTGGCGAAGACGACCGACAGCACGGTGGCTGAGAGCATCAGGATCAAAACCGCGACGCCGATTGTCACCGTCGTGCGCGCCATTGCGACAAGTCGGTCCACCCAGGTGCGGTGGTCATCGAGCGAGGCTGTCGGGAGTTCAGGCGTAAGGCCGGCGCGCATGGCAGCAAAGTCGGGCGGACTTTTTTCATCGATGGTGACGATCACCAGACGCGGGACTGGCAGTTCGTCGATGTTGAGGCCGGAGCCAAGCCACGGTTCGAGCAGCCTTGCGGTCGCATCACGGTCGATGATGCGGGTCCCGGTAACACCCTTAAAGCCGGTGGCGATGCGGGCCGCGGTCTTGAGTGCAGCCTCCATGTCGAGACCGTCCAGCGGCTTGATCTGGATCGTCGCTTCGCGGGAGATCTGGTTTTCCCACACCGAGGCGGTATCTCGCACCAGGGTCACTGCCCCCAGCGTCAGGCAGGACAGAAAGGTCATGATGGCGATGACGAAGACCAGCGCGTTGCCCACCACATTCTGCTCGGGAACGATGGACGCGGCTTTTCGTCCGCTGTGGCGTTCGCGCGTTGCCGGGGCCATTTCGACGACCGCGTCAGTCATAGATGTCGAGCCTGCCGCCTGAAAGGATCATCCTGCGGGCATCGACCTGTTCCATGAGGCCCAGATCATGGGTGGCGATTACGACTGCGGTGCCAAGCCGGTTCAACTCTATGAACAGCCGCAGAAGCCGGCGTGCCAAGGGCGGATCAACATTGCCTGTCGGTTCGTCGGCCAGCAGGATTTCGGGCTGTTCGATCAGCGCGCGGGCAATCGCGGCACGCTGCTTTTCGCCGCCTGAGAGCACCGGCGGCAAAACATGCATCCGCTCGCCCAGGCCCACCCATTTCAACAGTTCAACCACGTCGCTGCGGTAGCTTGCCTCCTCGCGGCCTCGCACGCGCAGCGGCAGCGCCACATTCTCATAGGTGGTCATATGGTCCAGCAGGCGAAAATCCTGGAACACGACGCCAATGCGTCGGCGCATCAGCGGGAGGTCGTGACGCGTAATGCGCGAGCGGTCCTTGCCAAACACGGTGATCAACCCGCGCGTGGGTTTGAGCGACAAAAACAGAAGCCTCAGCAGCGTTGTCTTACCAGCACCTGACGGTCCGCTCAGAAACTGGAACGAACGGCTTGGAATGTGAAAGGAGATATCGCGAAGAATCTCCGGCCCCATTCCATATCTCAGGCCAACATTTTCGAAGCGGATCACACAGGGCTCGCGCGTATTTTCGGGGCTGTCATAGCAGCCGTTTCTGTCAGAAGACCATGGGTTGGTGTGGTTAACCGCCGGTTAATTTCAGCCATTGCTAAAGCCTGCTGCGGCAATTTGGTTGTAAATCGTTAACCATTTAAGACTACCCACGAAGATTGCAGTTCAACAGGATGGCTCGGCCGATGGCGGGCAAGGCACGCTTGGTATCCGGCGAGATTTTTTTGGCAGCGGTGCCTGCCGCAGCTATGCGGCGGACGTCTGACGCGGACGTTTTAGACGCCGAGTTCGAGACGCTGCCGCTGGGCGGCAACAGCTCCGCAACGCTTTCACCCCAAATGGAACCCATAACACCTTCTGTAGCCGGGATGGATATGCTGCGTAGAAGCGGGCCCGCAGCCTTGCAGACCCTGCCGGGGGGCTCACTGTTCTGGGCCGGCGGTCTTTCTATCGTGTTCGTGTCCTTCTGGTTTTCCGGGGGCCATGCGCTTGTAGGTGACCGATTGGTTCGTCCGCCGTCTGCAGGGCCGTCGCTGCGGATCGCGTCCGTGGTCTCCGGCGTGGACCAGAGTGGTGCCATGCTCACCGTCGATGGCGAGGCGATCAATGATGGCGCCTCTGCACAGACGATGCTGCCGCTGAATATTGCGGTCACCGGTGCTGACGGTTCAGCCACGCGCTACAATCTGGGGACATCGGGCCAGGAGATCGCGCCGGGCGGCAGATTTGCCTTTGCCAGCCGCGTGCCAATGCCTAAACACGGGGTGAAGTCCGTTTCGGTCACCTTTGGCCGCCAGAACTAGGAAACACGACACATGCCAGTAGTGCGCGACAAGGACATCGAGGTCCTGTTCAGTGCGTCGGCCATCGCCCGGCGCAATCTGGAACTGGCCAAGGAAGTAGCTGGGCGCGACTATGACGACCTTCTCGTCATCTCGATTCTCAAAGGCTCGTTCATCTTCGCCGCCGACCTTATCCGGGCCATGCACGATACCGGCCTGTCGCCAGAGGTCGAGTTCATCTTCATCTCCAGCTACGGAGCCGGCACCACCAGCGGTGAGGTGCGCGTGTTGCGCGACATCGACAATGAGGTGGCAGGCCGCGACGTACTTTTGATCGACGACATCCTGGAATCCGGCAAAACGTTGAAGTTTACCCGCGAGCTGATGCTCTCGCGCGGCGCAAAAAGCGTATCCATCGCCGTCCTGCTCGACAAGCACACCCGCCGCCAGACCGATTTGCAGGCCGATTTCGTCGGCTTCGAGTGCCCGGACTATTTCGTCGTCGGCTACGGCATGGACGTCGCCCATGCGTTTCGCGAACTGCCGTTTGTAGGCATCGTCAAAGGCGATGTGTAACGCAACGTGATCGTCTGACACCCGGTTTTATTCAGGGATCGTCAAGACTTGGCAGGCCAGTATCCGCGCCATGGCAAAGATCCTGATTGTTGAAGATGATGAATCGGTCCGCACGCTTGCAGCGCGCGCACTGGAACGTGTTGGCCACTCCATCGAAACCGCCGGCGATGGCGCTGCCGGCCTTGCCCGCATCCGCGCCTCGGGCGGCGGTTTTGACCTTGTCGTCTCCGACATACGCATGCCCGAAATGGACGGCATCGAAATGGCCAAGGCAGCCGCTTCAGCTTTTCCTGGCCTGCGCATCCTGCTGGTAACCGGCTATGCCGACCAGCGCGAACGCGCCGATGACTTAAACGGCGTCGTGCTCGATGTGGTGCAAAAACCATTCACTCTGGCCGAAATCCGCGAGCGGGTTGGCTGGGCGCTGGGATAGCAGTCCGTGCCGCACTTACTCGCCCGTCGTCGCTCCTCAACGGAAACGAATAGCCACAGCAAAGCCGGTCGAGCCCAGTGACAGGGCCGCTGCCAGCGCGAACATGTGGGGCCAGGAAATACCGACGGCGATACCGGCCAGAACGGCGCCGAGCGCGCTGACCCCGTCCATCAGGGCAAAGGCCACGCCGAGCGTGGTTCCTTCGCGGTGGTGGGAGTGATCAACCGTGGCGGCCAGCATGGCGGAACGTATGGCATCCAGTGCGCCAACAGCGATTATCATTGCGGCTATGGCTAGCCAGAGTGGTGGCTCGAAAGCCTGCAAGGCGCAGGCAATTCCCGCAATCGCTGTTCCCGTCACCAGAACCGGGCGTCTGCCGATGCTGTCCGATAGCGCGCCGACAAAGGGCTGTGCCGCAGCCCCGGACACCAGCAAAGCCGCAAAGATGATGCCTACTTGCGCCGGTCCAAGACCATGGCGGTCTGCAAGATAGAGCGGGATCATGCTCAGCAGTGCCATCAGCGCCATATTGCAGAGGCAGATCATAACCACGATGCGCAGGCCCATGCCGCGCCGCCAAATATTCAGCATGTCCGCAATGTCCTGTTTGGCGAATGGGCGGTTTTCGACGGTAGGGACCGCGCGTGCGACCCAGATGAAGAAGAAACCCATCAGCAAAGCGGGTAGGGCAGAAAGTGCCAGTGCGCCGCGCCAGTCGACCCAAACGAGTAAAAACCCGACCGAGAGAGGCGCCAGCACTTCCGCCACCGAGCCGCCAATTGCGTGGATGCCCAGCGCATGGGCGCGTCGCGTGCCGTGCTCGCGCGTCAAAACGCCGGCGGCAATCGGATGCCAGGCAGCATTGCCGAGGCCGGCAATAGCCAGCAGCAATGCGAGGCTCCAATATCCCGGTGCCATCGCAGCCAGTACGAAGGAAATTCCGGCCCAGAAGAAGGTGGCGAGCAGAAGGTGACCCCGGTTCGACACATGATCCGACAGCATGCCCGCTGGCAGATAGGCGAGTGCGCCGCCCATATTGAGGATAGTGAACAACAGGCCGATTTCGGTCGGCGAGAGCCCCATCTGGATGCCGATTGTTGGCACGATCAGCCACAATGCGGCGACAGGCCAGTCATTGGCGAGGTGGCCAAGCGTGAACCATGTGAGAAAGATGCGGTCGTTCATGATGCTGGTCCGGCAGGCCCTTCTGCCTTTCATTCTAGCGCAGTTGCCTCTGTCCTTCTGTCGACGGAAGATTAAGATGCATCGAGAATGCGCCAACCAGGACAGGCATGGAAGACCCGATGGCGGAAGATGCGCGTCCGCGCTACCTCGGTGAGACGATCAGGCCGCCCACTGGCGAAAGCTATAACTGGCACGCTCATGACTTCGGCCAGCTGATCTCGGCGTCGTCGGGGTCGATGTATGTGGGAACGCCAAACCGGGTACTGCTTCTCAGCGCGGCGATGGCTTTGTGGATACCGCCTTACATGCAACACTGGATGCGGTACGGCGCTAACAATGCCATGCTTTACGTCGATGTGAACTGCGAAGAAGCACGGCTGCTTGGGGCGCAATGCCGTATTATGACGATGACGCCTCTGCTCGGCGCGTTGATCTCGGCTGCGCTCCCAGATGCTTCAGGAAAACGCGCCTACAAGCACAATAGCGCCCTGCACGATCTGTTACGCCATGAACTCGTTGCCGCGCGCGAGGTGCCGCTGTCGATCGTGATGCCGCAGGATAAAAGGGTGCGCGCGTTTGCCGAAGCTGCGCTCGACGATCCAGGCACGATCACTTCGGTGGACAGCTGGCTTGCCGGTGCTGCGGCCAGCCGCAAGACATTGGAGCGGCTGTTCATCAACGAGACCGGGATGCCCCCGGCACGCTGGCTGCGGCATGCGCGCGTGCTCCACGCTGTCTCGCAGCTTGCCGCCGGTGCCAAAGTCAGCTCCGTGGCCCTCGACATGGGATATGAATCACCCAGCGCCTTTGCCTACATGTTCCGGCGCACCCTCGGCATGCGCCCTAGTGATTTTTCCATCTAGATCGCACAAAATACTCCATGTCCTGCAGAAACTACGAGAAATGTCTTAAGCCCCAGCCGCTCGGCCAAGTTCGGGGAACAGCACCGGTGCAGCGCGGCGGGTGCCGAACATGATGTCATATTGCAGAAGCCGGAAGTCGTTGATCAACGGGTAGTGGGCGCCGCGCTTTTGCCAGTCTTCGATCATGCTGTCATCGGGTGTCACCAGCATGTGGCGGTCGACGATGGCGTAGCTGTCCTGCACGCGACTGAGGAAGCCGGTGTAGTAGGGATGGGTGAAGCCTGCGGTCTTCAGCACGTGCATGGGAATGAAGGCCGGGCTGATAGTCTCGAGGTTCGTGACCGCGCCGGTTCGGCTTGACCAGATCACCAGTGGTGTCTCGCGATGTTTTTTCATCTCGGCAAGCGTGCCTGTGCGCGGCGCGACCGGTTGTTTCATGAAGCCTGTATCGACATAGACCGGCCCGAGCGGCGGCAGGTGGTCGCCAAAGAAGACGATGATGGTTTCGCGCTTGCGGGTGGCGGCCCAGTCGATCAAGCGCTGCAGGCCGGCGTCTGCATCGGATGCGCCTTCGGCAAACGAGCGGATGGATTCGCGCGTCCAAGGGCTGGCGCCTGTCGTCACCTCATGGGTGGCGTCGGGATAGCGGTTCGGCTCGTAGGGTCCGTGGCCCTGCAGCGTCACCGCAAATGCGAAAAACGGTTCGGTTTCAGCTTCAGCTTGGCGGATGATCTCTTCGGTCAGGGACGCGTCCGACGCAAGGGGACCGCGCTTTTCGAGCGCCGGCATGTCCTCCTCGGACAAGAATTTCTGGAAGCCGAACGCGTCATAGACGCTGCCGCGATTCCAGAACCACTTGGCAAAAGGGTGGATCGCGCGGGTTGTGTAACCTTGCGAACCCAGGAACGTGGCGAGCGAAGGAATGCGATCGCGCACATATTGCTGATAGGGAATGCTGCCATAGGGCAGAAAAGCATTGGAAAAGCCGGTCAGCGCCTCGAACTCGACATTAGCCGTCATGCCGCCAAACTCTGGCGAGAAGACATGGCCGGTGCTTGCCTTGCGGACATGGGATATCGGGTCAGGCGTGATCGTCACGCCGGGAAGGCGAGACGGGTCCCAGAAGGATTCGCTCATCACGATGATGATGTCGGGTTTTTCCTTCGGTGCCGTCGCTGCGGCAAAGGGTCGGGCTGCGGCGTCGATGGCTTCAGGCGTATAGCCGGCCGGTGCTGCAACATTGGCCATCGGCAAGTTCAGGGCGAACGCGAAAGTGAAGCCGTTGAAGGCGTAGTTTTCCTTCTGGTCCCACATCATGGGCACAATCTGCAACCGGTCGCGGGCCCAGGAGAAGGTGGAGTAATCCATGATTGAGGCGAAGGAAACGAGAAGCGGGATCGCGACTGCGAGACGCAGGCTCCGGTCTTTCCACGATAGCGCGCGCGCGCTTTTACGCCAATAGAGAAGTGCCGTTGCGAGCAAGGCAGCGGTGATGAGAAAGCCTCCGGCAATCGCCACCGCCGTCCAAGGACGCTCGCGGGTCAGGAGCGGCAGCAACTCAACGATCTGTCGGCTGTAAAGGAAATCGGTCGGGTAGAGAGGGTCACCCAGATAATAGGCCTTCTGCTTGCTGATGAAGGCGACAGCCAGCACCAGCGGCGCGGTGATGATCAGCGCCAGATGGGCACGTCCAAAAAACGCGTCGAGGCAGGTGAGGGCGAGGGCGAAGAAGGCGATTGTCGTCCAACCGGGGCGCAGTGGCTCACGTAGGAAGGTGAATGCGCTGGTGATCGAACCGCGCGCGATGATCTCGACTGCGAAGACCAAGGTGGCAGACAGCAGAAGCGATACGGTAATGGAAAGGGCAATCCGCAACGGAAGCGGCAGGCGCGCCTGCGAATGCTCGTCATGGTTGAAGGCGGTCTGCCCGGAACTGTCTGTGAGATGATGATGCGACACGATGGTGACTGGGGTGCTCCAACTGTCACGTATCTGTCATTGAACTGTCACAAAAGCCATAGGCATCTCGCTGTCGATGGGACGCTCGCGATGAGATGGTAACGCGCGCATCAGTGGAAGACTTTTGGCGCGGCTGCTTTCGCTTGGTTTTGATGAAAACGGCGCCATTTCGGCTCATTCTCGAGCTGGTTTCGCGCCAAACGGGGCTCGTTCCGCGCCAAACCTGGGTGGTTTCGCGCCATTTCGGATCACAGCGGGGTATCCGGACGATACAAGATTTGAATGTCAGCGACCGAGACGGTTCGCCAAATGGCGGGCCAGCCAACGTGGAATGGACCGAACGATGCGCCGCGCTAACGGCCGTCCCAGGTGCCGTGCAAGGCTGGAATGAAGTGATCCGCGAGTTGTGAACGGCACCACGATATCCTCGACTGCCACCGCGCCGTCGGCATGCTGGAGCTTGTAGGGGTCGGCCGGCGCAAGAAGATCGAAGACCGTGTTGCCGCGCTTCAACGCCTGCGCAAACACCTGATGGACCAGCAGCGATCCGACGCCCTCTCGTTCATAGCAGGCGTCAGTTGCCAGAACGTGGCCGAAGGAATGCCCTTTGCAATCAAAGGATAAATCGATACCAACGCGCCTTGCACCACACACGATCATAGTGATCCGCAGCGGCGAGCCATGGGTGTTGTCGCCGGCGATATCGTGAAAAAAACGGGCAAAGCGCGGGTCTGCTACGGACGGCGACAGGATGGCGCTGCGCTGCAGCCAGTCGCGCTTCAAGGTGATCGCTTCCGCGGCAACCTGCGCAGCCTCGGGGCCTGGAAGGAGGGAGCGGAACGTGACCGCGCCGCGTTCCGACAGGCGGCGCAGGTGGCGCCGGTAATTGGAGCGTTCCTTGGCGGAATAGGTGCTGGCCGGACCGTATTCGCCGACCCGGCGCGAGAGGTTGGCATGGGGGGATTCCTGTCGGTCCAGAACTCGGGTGTGGGCGTCTCGGGTCATTTGAGACAAGGCCCCATCAGCGCGGATACGGCGGCCTTCGAAAAGGTCGGCGCCAAGTGAACCTACCATAGCCCAAGCCATGTCCAGCCAAGCTTTGCGCTGGTCTGAGCGTTCCACCAGCACATCGCCGAACTGGGCCACCGGTGCGCCCATGAAGGACAGTATCCTGGTGCCCAGCCGCGCGCTGCGTACCAAGGGCCAGACCATGACCAGCCGCCCTTCAATCCGGCCGGTGATGATGGCGAGACTTGATTTATCATCGAGATAATTGCGTACCCAATGGGCGAGGAAAACGTGGCTCTGGAACAGCTGATGCGGATCGGCAGCACGAGCAAAGAGATCGGCCCACTCGGCATGCAAGGCCTCGAAACCTGTAACGTCGGTCACGCTTTCAAATGTAATTTTGGCGCTTTCTATTGCCGTATGCGAAAGCACCGGCGGAATACGGTTTACCATCGCACCGCTGCTCATCGGTTCAGCTGCCGGGCTTCATATAGCTGAAAAGACGGCGCAGGCCGGCAATCGGAAAGCGGCTAAGATAGGCGACCAGGAGCGGTGGATGCTTGGCCGCAAAGGGCGCATCCTGTTCCACCATATGGCGGATGGCGAGCACTGGTAACGGTGCGCGCAACGGCCGGAAGTCTGGGTTCCACAAGCCCGGATCGTCTGACGTGGCGTGCATCAGTCCGATCATCTTGCCCCGGCTCAGTGAATAGAACCGCAGCCTGCGTTGTACTTTCTTCAGCATGGCGATACCGGCATCCGAGCCGCATTCCGGGAAGCCGACAATGACCGTCCGGAAATGGCGCATGGCCGGCTTGCTTGAAATTTTTTCGAGTTCGGCAAAGCCATTGCGTATAAGCTCGTAGGCCTTTTCCTCATCCGCAGCGCCAGCCGACGAAATCGCCAGACGCACGGTGTCAAGTTTGGCGGCTTGCTTGGTGAACGGGCAGACAGCGCCGCTGCGCCCAAGTTCCGGGTGGCCGGCCATCAAATAGGTCTCAACCCATTCCAGAAGAGCTTTCAACGCGTTGTTGCCGCCCGACGCCGTTTGCGCAATTGCGTGCGCCATCGTCATCAACGCGCCATCCGCTGCTGGATCCGTTGTCACTGCTAAATCGTCCGTCATCGCCGCCCACAAACGCCTTACCTTGCGGCACAGATATCATGCAGCGATTACCGAAGGTTTGGCGCAAGCCTGGGTCGTGCTGACTTCAGATCAACGTGGTTAAGCAATGCTTTTGAAGATCTTGAAGAGCAGCTATTTCAGATCCAGGAGACGTTCGAGATAATCTTTCTCGAGCTCGGGGCTCAGCGCATTTCCAAGACGTTTGCGGATGGCCTCCAGAATCTGGCGGGCACGCTGGACGTCGATCTCGTCGGGCAGCTTCACGCTCTCGCCGAAGTCCGGCCCGGTCGTGGCACGCGGTCGGCCAAGCGGGTCGCGGTCGGAGCTTTGCTGGCGTCCACCCTCACCGCTACCACCCTTCTCACCCTGCATTGCCTGCATCTGCTGCATCATGTCCTGCGCGCCTTTTCGCAGGGCTTCGAGTGCGCGACCCTGGTCGCCTACGGCCTGTTCGCCCCGGCCTTTGCCGAGTGATTTACCTGCGTCGCCCATGGCGTCGCCGGCCTCGCCTAAACCTTCGCCCGGCTTCATGCCCATGCCCTCAAGGCCCTTTTGGAGGCCCTCGAGGTCGCCCTGAAGTTTACCCTGCTGGTCTTGCAACTGCTTCATTGCCTCAGCGAACTCCTCGGGCGTCATCGGCTTTCCGCCGCCCTGCGGGGTTTCGCCCTGCTCGCCGCGCTGGTTGCGCTGCATCTGGTCCATACGGAAGGTCTCGTTCATCGTTTCCTGCTGGCGTCGCATGATCTCGCCGAGCTTGTCCATTTGCTTGCGCATCTCGTTATTCTGAGCGTTTTGGCCCTGCTTACCCTGCTGCGGGCGACCTGCCTGCAGGTTGTTCATCATCTCCTGCAATTGCGAGAGCAATTGCTCAGCCTGATCACGTGAGCCCGACTTGGCGAGGTTTTCGATCTGGTCCATCAAGCGTTGCAAGTCATTCTCTCGCAGCATCTGCTGGTCGGGTGAAGGCATGGCGGTGTTGGGGTTCTGCTCAGCGCGCTGTGCCAGCTCCTTCAGGAACTCAGCCATCGCCTGGCGCAGTTCCTGCATCAGCTTGTCGATCTCCTCGTTCGATGCGCCATCTTTCAGCGCCTGCTTCAATGCATCCTGCGCCTGGCTCAAACGCCTTTGGGCTGCGGATAGATCGCCTTCCTCGATGCCCAGTGCAACAGCCCACAGATAGGCCACCACATCGCGAAGCTGGTCATCTGTGGTTGCCATGTCCAGCCGCGTCCGGGCACTCATCAGCGCGAGGTAATGCGACATGTTGGAAAAGGTGTCTTCGGGCCGCAGCGTGATGGCATCCAGAAGGTCCAACACGCGGGGTTTGCGGTTGGCGTCCAGCGCAAGAATGCGGCGCTGCTCGAGTACAGCGCGCGCCAGAGGATTGCTGAACGGCCTTTCCGGAAGGGTGAAAGTGCGGGGTTCGCTGGCTGCTTCCTGCCCTGCGGCGTCAATGACTTTCAGGGTGATTTTGACGCTCGCGCCGGCCCATACATGTTCAGACAGGTCACGAATGGTTTTCGCAATACCCTTTTCGTCACTCCGACCGGGTAGCGAGAGTTTCATCTCGGGTTGCGCATAAAGCGGGTGGGCATTTTCCGCCGGCGGCTCAGCCAGCGTGAAGCCGGCTTCGGCGCTGGCGGCGCCATAATCGTCCAGGATGGAATAGTTCAGTTCGAGACTCCCATTGGCGGCGCGCTTGGGCTGCTCGGTGAAACTGATCTGAGGTGCACCGTCGGGAAGGATGGAAAAGGCCCAGCGCCCCAATTCCTGCTCACCGGACTTGAGCGACAGGACACCATCCTCGCTGAGCTTTCCGGCAAATTGCCGGGGCGCTGTGCCGATTGAAGAGGGTGCGCTGCTCCGGGGTGCGGCACCAGCCTGCAGATCACGTGTATTGCCATCCAGATGGGTATAGCCAAGTGTTTCCGCGCCATCGCCGCCGGTGACGCGCACGGTCACGTCGGTGCCTTCCGGAACGGTGTGAGACAGGGGCTGAGCATCTTCGGCAACGGTCAGGAAAACCGGTGGACGGTTGGTGTATGCAGGCGGGGTCACCCAGGCATCGATGCGGGCGGGTGGCGCCAGATGGACCGCGCGTGGCGTGATGATGTCGGTGATTCGACCGCCGAACGGGCCGAGCGAAAAGGCAAAGCCCGCAACCAGCATCAGCGCGGCGACTGCGCGCAACGCAAAAGGATCTCGTGCAGGCACGCTGGTGCGCGGCAATTCGACATGCATGGCGCTGAGGGTTCCTGCCATGCGGCGGCGATGTTCCCGCCACAAGGCATCGGCAAAGCTATCGGTCTTGCCGGCGAGCCGGTCGGTCTGGACCAGAACAGGGGTGTGAGCCAAAGCGTTGGCATGTTCGATGCGACGGTCGACCTCGCTATCGGTAGGATTGCGCATAAAGCGGAACGGAAACAATGCGGCCAGCGCCGAAAACGCGAGCAAGGCTCCAAGTCCTATCCGGGCCATATCGGGCATCAGCCGGAAGAGGCCGAACCAAGACAGCGACAGAAACAGGCTGAAGATAATTACCAGCGGCAGCGCCAGCGGCCAGACGCGCTCAAGAATTACGCCAGCGCGGGTTATCAGCCTCGTGCGTGAAAGCCTTCGCTCAAATTCCGGTGTATCAGGTGGGGTCGCCGTTTCGGTCATCAGCCTTTCCCGACGCGGTCTCAGTCTGCAATACGAGCGTCGGCACGATTCGAAGAATAACATCAAACACGGCAAAGGCGAGGCGGGTTGACGAAAACGTGACCTGGCCGGCTGCCGGAAAACGCTCCATCTCTGTGGAAATGCTTACGCTTGGTAAATATTGCCAGCCTGTGCGACGTCAAAGCTCTTGAGTGCAGGCCCACACGCGGTCTATCGTAGCACATGTTGAATTCTCCCCCTTCCGCCATGCCGGCAATCGCTCCCTCATGGCCAAAGATTCTTGCTAATTACCGCAAGCCGCATCGGGGTCGAAGCGCTTTTGAGCTGGCGGTCACAGTCGTGCCCTTCGCGCTGTTCTGGGCGCTGTCTTGGGCAGCGGTGCATTATGGCTATTGGATTGGACTTTTGCTCATCATTCCGGCGGCAGGATTTCTGCTCCGGCTGTTCATGATCCAGCATGATTGCGGCCACGGCTCGTTTTTCGCGCATCGCTTGACCGATGACTGGATTGGCCGTGCCATCGGGGTTTTGACCCT
Source organism: Mesorhizobium sp. NBSH29 (assembly GCF_015500055.1). Classification (NCBI taxonomy): domain Bacteria; kingdom Pseudomonadati; phylum Pseudomonadota; class Alphaproteobacteria; order Hyphomicrobiales; family Phyllobacteriaceae; genus Mesorhizobium; species Mesorhizobium sp. NBSH29. The sequence goes on along the minus strand of NZ_CP045492.1, from coordinate 443,887 downwards.
GACGCCGTATGATTACTGGCGGCGGAGCCATGCCGCCCACCATGCATCTGCCGGTAATCTGGACGAGCGTGGCATGGGCGACATCACCACGTTGACGGTGGATGAATATCGAGCACTTTCGGGTTGGGGGCGGTTTTGCTACCGGGTTTACCGGCATCCGCTGGTGATGTTCGGCATCGGTCCGATCTGGCTGTTCTTCTTCAAGCAGCGGCTGCCCTTCGGCATGATGTCTTCGGGCCTGCAACCGTGGGTCTCGACCATGGCAACCAATCTGGCAATCGTGGTTATTGCAGCCGGGTTGATATGGCTGATCGGCCCGATCCCGTTTTTTGTAGTGCATCTTCCGATTGTCACGCTGGCAGGGGCAGCCGGCATCTGGCTGTTTTATGTCCAACACCAGTTCGAAGAAACGCATTGGGCCGGGGGCGAAGACTGGAATTTTCAGGAAGCGGCACTGCATGGGTCGTCGCATTACGATCTGCCGCTTGTGTTGCGCTGGATGACTGGCAATATCGGTGTCCATCATGTTCACCACCTGTCGGCTCGCGTGCCATGCTACCGGCTGCCGGAAGTTTTGCGCGATTATCCCGAACTGCGCGACGTCGGGCGCATCACGCTGTTGCAAAGCCTGCGCTGCGTTAAACTGGTCCTTTGGGACGAAGCACGAGGCAGGCTTGTATCGTTCAGGGAGGCGCGGGCGCTGGCCTGAGCCAATCATTCGTCGTCGAGGATATGGCGAACCTTGCTTGCCAGTTCATCGAGGCTGAAAGGTTTGGAAAGCAGACTGGTGCCGTGATCGAGAATGCCATTGTGGACAATGGCATTGCGGGTATAGCCGGTGGTATAGAGAACGCGCAGACCGGGCTGCATCTGACGCGCCAGGTCTGCCAGTTCGCGGCCTGACATTTCGGGCATCACCACATCGGTAAACAACAAAGCGACCTTTTGATCTTCGAGAATGCGGATCGCATCGGAGGGACGGGCCGCCTCGATGACGCTGTAGCCAAGTTCCTTCAAAGCCTCGACAGATACGGCGCGCACGCGGTCTTCGTCCTCGACGACCATGATGATTTCGCTCGCCAAACCACGATGATTGCCCGAAACACTGGCCGGCACCAGCTTTTCAACCACCTCGCCATAATGACGCGGCAAGTAAATTTTGACTGTCGTGCCAACGTCGATCTCGGAGTAGATTTTAACGTGACCGCCTGACTGGCGTACGAACCCATAGACCTGGCTCAGACCCAGGCCGGTGCCTTTGCCAACGCTTTTGGTCGTGTAAAATGGGTCAAACGCCTTGGCTATTACGTCCGGCCTCATGCCGGTTCCAGTGTCCGCTACTGCGATCAGAACGTATTGGCCCGGCGTGATGGCATATTCTTTGGCGAATGCGTCATCGACGTAGGCATTCGAGGTTTCAATTGTCAGGCGTCCCCCCGCCGGCATGGCGTCGCGGGCGTTGACGCCCAGATTGAGGATGGCATTTTCAAGTTGTCCCGGATCGGCGCGAACCTGCCACAGACCGGCGGACAGCACTGTTTGCACATTGATCGGCTCACCCAGCGTGCGGCCAAGAAGCTCGGTCATACCGGAGACAAGCTTGTTGGGGTTCAGGGGCTCGGGGGCTAGCGGCTGCTGTCGAGAAAAGGCCAGTAAACGCTGCGTCAGCGAAGCAGCACGCTGGGCACCATCGATGGCCCCTTCCACGAAGCGTTCGACATCGGTTTCGCCCTTGGCGAGTTTGCGCTGTAACAGATTGAGACCGCCGATAATCACGGCGAGCATGTTGTTGAAGTCGTGCGCGATGCCGCCGGTGAGTTGGCCGACGGCTTCCATCTTCTGGACCTGGCGCAACTGGTCTTCAGCCTTCGTGCGTTCAAATACTTCGTCGACAACGCGCTGTTCCAACGTGGCGTTCAGAGCCTGCAAGGCGGCCTCTGCCTGACGGCGCTCGGCTACTTCGCGCTCTGCAGACTGAAACAATCTGGCATTGTCCATCGCTGTCGCAGCCTGACCGGCGATACCGAGCAACAGGTCTTCATGTTCGGACTGGAAGCGAGCTGGCTCTGCATGGCCAAAAAACATGCCACCGATGACTTCGCCTGAGCGCGCAATGACCGGAACCGCTAGGTAGCTGCGCACCGGCAGGTGACCTTTTGGCATTCCATAATGAGGGTCATTCTTGCCGTAGCGAGGATCAATCAGGATGTCGTCGGAACGCACGACACCTTCGCCCTGGAAGGTGGGCTGAAAAACCGCCGTAGCACGCGGCATCGGAAATTTGGAGAACGCTTCGCTTGGAACGCCCGAGAGGGCGTAAAGCATGTAGCTCTCGCCCTTGTCGTTCAGCACATTGTAAAAAAACGACCCGAACTGTGCGCCCACCAGTTCGGTGCAGGCTTCGGTGATCAGCTGGACGATCTTTTCAACCTCCAGTTCGGCTGCGAGCGCTGCTCCCGTGCGGTTGAGTACGGCGAGCTTTCGACTTTCGCGGCGGATCGCTGCCTCATTTGCGCGCGCTTCGGTCATGTCGACATTGACGCCGATCATGCCAACGAATTCGCGCTTCATACCGAAGCGGGGCTGCGCATTGGTGAGAATCGTGCGGTAACTGCCGTCAGCGCGGCGCATGCGTGTTTCTACCGAAAAAGGCGAGTGGCTTGCCATCGCTGCACGGTAGGGGACTAGTTTCTCCTGGTCTTCGAGGTGGATTTTCTCGACAAAGTCAAACGCGGGGAAGTCGTCCGGCGTGACATTCCAGAAGTCGCGCAGGCTGCGATTGAGATAGAGGCATTTGCTGTTCTCGTCGCTCATCCACAGCATCACCGGTGCGTTTTCAGCGACTAACCTGAAGCGTTCTTCGCTCTCGCGCAGTGCCAGCTCGGTGCGCTTCTGCTCGGTGATGTCATAACCTTGTACGAAGATACCGGTTACAGCGTCGCCCTCTGAGACTATCGGCTGGTAAATGAAATTAACGAAGTGCTCTTCCTGCTCGCCGTCGGATTCGGCCGCGAGTTCGACCCTGACACCATTGCCGATGTAGGGTTCGCCGGTCTCGCGCACTTGATCGAGCAGCTTCAGGAAACCTTGCCCGGTCATCTCTGGAAGGGCTTCGCTAACATGGCGGCCAAGAAGGTCGCGGTAACCTACAAGTTTGCGAAAAGCTTCGTTGACCATATCAAATCTATGATCGGGGCCGCTCAGCATGGCCACGAAGCCCGGTGCCTGCTCGAACATCCGGCGCAACGATTCGCGTTCTGCCTTGAGCTCGCGCTCGGCCCGTACCTTGCCAGTGGTTTCGACAACGATTGCCATGACGCCGGTGGGCTTGCCTTTGGAATCAAGCAGCGGCGAATAGTCGAGATCCATCCATACTTGCTCGGCCTCGCCGTTGCGATACAGGGTTAGTTCCTGGTCGCGATAGGCAAGCGTGCCGCCGGCCAGGCCGACCTTCATGACATTGTCGTTGAAGCTTGCGACTTCAGGCCATCCTTCGCGTACCTTGGAGCCGAACAGGTCTGGGTGGCGGCCGCCGGCAAAAGTGGAGTAGGCGTCATTGTAGATCATGATGCCTTCGTTGCCCCAAAGGGTGACAATTGGCACTGGAGAACGCAGGATAAGCGAAATATGCGCGCGCAGGCTTTTCGGCCACGTTGTAAGATCACCAAGCGGGGTTGTGGCCCAATTAAAATGGGCAATGATCTGAGCGGCCTCGCCGCCGCCGGATAGGAAGGACAAATCAGCGGCGCTGTTGCTCTGCAAAAAAGTGAACCCCTCGTCCCATCAGGGGCATTAATGCGCATCGGGCACCCTGGTTCCGCGGTATCGCAAAAAAATGCGCGATTGTACCAGCGTCAAGGTTGCAGTGTTCGGTCTCCTGGCACTATAGAGAGCCGCTCTCCTGGACCCGGTTGAAATCCGGGTGGCTCTTCCGGCCGCCGATCCGCCGGATAATATTCAAACCGCTAATCAGAGTTTGCCGGGCCATGGGTCCGAGCGGTTTCCATATGTTGGATATTTGTATGTTTTCACTGATTGCTTACCGGCAACAATGGTTCGGTAATATTCGAGGTGACCTGCTTTCTGGCTTGGTCGTGGCGCTGGCGCTCATCCCTGAGGCGATAGCCTTTTCTATCATCGCAGGTGTGGATCCCAAGATTGGTCTCTATGCTTCGTTCTCAATTGCCGTGATCACGGCAATTACAGGCGGACGCCCGGGCATGATCTCGGCTGCAACAGCGGCCACGGCAGTGTTGATGGTGACGCTGGTGAAGGACCATGGGCTGCAATATTTGCTGGCTGCCACCGTGCTTGCAGGATTGATCCAGATCGTCGCTGGCCTGTTCAAACTTGGCTATGTCATGCGCTTTGTTTCCCGCTCTGTCATGACGGGGTTCGTGAATGCGCTGGCGATCCTTATCTTTATGGCGCAACTGCCGGAGCTGATTGGTGTGTCCTGGCTGACCTATGTCATGGTCGCTGGTGGATTGGGGATAATCTATCTTTTCCCGCTCATCACGAAGTCGCTGCCATCACCCTTGATCTGCATTCTCGTTTTGACGGCACTGTCTATCTATTTCGGACTGGATGTTCGCACTGTTGGCGATATGGGCGAATTGCCTTCCACGCTGCCAATTTTTCTGATCCCGCAAATTCCGCTCACATTCGAAACTTTGATGATCATCCTGCCCTATTCTGCAGCGGTTGCAGCTGTCGGGTTGCTTGAATCGCTAATGACGGCGACCATTGTTGATGATTTGACCGACACGCCTAGCGACAAGAACCAAGAATGCATTGGCCAGGGCATTGCCAATACCGCGACCGGTTTTATCGGCGGCATGGCGGGCTGCGCGATGATTGGCCAATCTATGATCAATGTGAAGTCTGGCGGACGCGGGCGGCTCTCGACATTCGCTGCCGGCGTGTTGTTGCTGTTCATGATTGTGGTGCTGGGCGATTGGGTGAAGCAGATCCCGATGCCTGCACTTGTCGCCATCATGATCATGGTGTCGATCGGCACATTCAGCTGGTCGTCGATCCGCAACTTGCGTGACCATCCGCGCAGTTCGTCCATCGTCATGCTGGCAACTGTCACCAGTGTTGTGTTCACGCATAATCTGGCGATCGGCGTTTTGATCGGCGTGCTTTTATCGGGCATCTTCTTTGCGTGGAAGATTTCGCAATTGCTTCGGGTTACCTCGACGCTTTCTGCAGATGGGCGCCAGCGCAGCTACGTTGTGGAAGGTCAGGTGTTCTTTGCATCATCGGATGATTTCACGGCGTCGTTCGACTTCAAGGAAGCGCTTGAACGTGTCACCATAGATGTCAGTCAGGCGCATATCTGGGATATTTCCAGTGTGGCAGCGCTCGACATGATTGTGTTGAAGTTCCGCCGCGAGGGTGCCTCAGTCAATTTGATTGGCATGAACGAAGCCAGTGAGACGATTGTCGATCGGCTTGGGGTTCATGACAAGCCCGGTGCGCTTGAGCGCCTGATGGGCCATTAAGGGAGGACCGATATGTCCAGCATACTCGCACTTGTTGACGGTTCACTCTACGCCAAGAGCGTTTGCGAACACGCCGCCTGGATTGCTTCGCGCTTATCTGGCTCGATCGAGCTTTTGCATGTTTTGGGGCGGCGCGAGACGGCCAGCACACCTATGGATTTGAGCGGCAGCATCGCACTTGGCGCGCGCACCGCTCTTTTGAAATCCATGGCGCAACTGGACGAGGAGCGCGCCAAGATGGCGCAAGAGCGCGGACGCCATATTCTGGATGATGCAAAGGCGCTTATTGAAGCGCAGGGCATTATGGATGTCGCTACGCGTATGCGGATAGGTGATCTTATTGACACTGTGGTTGCGGCAGAAGCCAGTGCCGAGCTCGTGATAATCGGCAAGCGGGGCGAGGGGGCGGATTTCGCCAAGCTGCATTTGGGATCAAATCTGGAGCGGCTGGTGCGTGCTTCGACCAAGCCGACCTTTGTTGCCTCACGCGCCTACAAGCCGATCGAGCGTTTTATCATTGCCTATGATGGCGGGAAGAGCGCGAAGCGGGCTGTTGAATATGTAGCGCATTCGCCGCTTCTTAATGGCATGGGGTGCACGCTTTTGAGTGTCGGTACTGACAGTTCAGAAAATCGGACAGCACTTGAGGCGCCTGCGCAACAATTGGCTGCGGGTGGGTTCGAGGTGGACATCCAGCTGCTGCCCGGCGATGCTGACGAAGTGATTGGCGCACGCGTTGAAGCTTCTGATATCGGTCTTCTGGTCATGGGCGCCTATGGGCACTCACGCATCCGCAATCTTGTGATTGGCAGCACCACGACCGCTATGGTGCGGCGCTGCAAGGTTCCGGTGTTGATGTTCCGCTAGAATGCCACCTGAATGGCTGCTTTAATCCAGCCAGTCAGGTAAGGAATCGAGCCCTATCAAATCCTCATAGGTCGGGCGGGCCCGCACGACGTGGAAACGGTCGCCATCGACCATCACTTCGGGGATCAAAAGGCGGGTATTATAGGTTCCAGCCTGAACAGCGCCATAGGCCCCAGCGGTGCGTACCGCGATGAGATCGCCCGGTGCCATGCGCGGCAATTCACGGTCAAGCCCAAGATAATCACCCGTCTCGCAGACCGGCCCGACAATGTCGGCGGTAAGGCGCGGGGCGTATTCAGCAGCCAGGCGCACCGGCACGATGTCGTGATGGGCGTCATAGAGCGTCGGGCGGATCAGATCATTCATAGCCGCATCAACGATCAGGAAGTTCTTTGCGTCGCCCTCCTTTACGTAAATCACTTCGGAAACCAGAATTCCAGCATTCCCGACGAGTAGACGTCCCGGCTCGAAAACCGTCTTCAGGCCAAGCGGGGCGATGTGTTTATGTACGATCTGGGCATAGGCATCAGGCAAGGGCGGGGGCGAATTGTCCGACCGATACGGAATGCCCAGCCCGCCACCCACATCAACATGGGTGATAGCGTGGCCATCTTCCTTCAGCTGGCCGACAAGTTCTGCCAGCAGTTTGAAGGCAGCGTCATAGGGCTCCAACTCAGTGATCTGGCTGCCAATATGCATGTCCACGCCAGCGACCCGCAGGCCGGGCAGGCTAGCCGCCCGCGCATAGGCGGTGCGCGCGTGCTTTAACGCGATGCCGAACTTGTTTTCGGCCTTGCCAGTGGAAATCTTCTTGTGGGTGCGGGCATCGACATCGGGATTGATGCGCAATGAAACCGGTGCCGTCTTACCAGCTGCCACGGCGCGGGCAGACAGAAGCTCCAGCTCAGGCTCGGATTCGACGTTGAAACAATGGATCCCGATCTCGAGCGCGAAGTCGATCTCGCGCGCGGTTTTGCCGACACCGGAAAAGACAATCTTCTCAGGTGCAATGCCTGCTGCAAGCGCACGTCGCAATTCACCTTCGGAGACGACATCGGCGCCCGCGCCCAGCTTTGCCAGCGTGCGGATGACAGCCTGATTGGAATTGGCCTTCAGAGCATAGCAGACCATAGCGTCGAGTTTGTCGAACGCTTTGGCGAAAACCTCGTAGTGACGGGTAAGCGTGGCCGTTGAATAGCAGTAAAATGGGGTGCCTACCTGTGTGGCAATGTCGGGCACCGAAACGTCTTCAGCGAAGAGGACGCCGTCGCGGTAGTCAAAATGGTTCACAGGTATAGGTCCTGGCTAAAATTGCCTGATGCGCGTCTAAAAGCCACGAGACTAGATCAGGCCGTCGAGAATGAAACGCCTGTCCTTTAGGGGCGGCGTTGGTTCCGGCGGCAGCGGCTCCTTCGCCTTTTCTGCATCCTTGCGCGCTTGCACTGCGGCCTCATAGGGCGAATCCAGACCTGATTTGCGGCCACAGCCTGATACAGCGAGAGCCGCTGTCAAAACCAACGCTGTTGCAAGGGTACGCGCCATCATCGATTTATCATCCCAAATTCTGCCAGACGCTTGTAGCGCATCGACGCCTGCGGGGGGAAACGGTTTTTCAAGGGTTCACGCATTGTCCAGACGGGCGCGCCAATAGGCAATCTGTTGTAGCACCTGATCGGGTGCGGTGCCGCCAAAGGAAATCCGGCTTTTCACTGAGTTTTCCACCGATAGTACATTGAAAACATCCTGCGTGATGGCGTTATTCAGCGCTTGCAAATCTGCGAGCGGAAGCTCCTCGATGCCGATCTTGCGTTCCTCGGCCATGGCAACAGCTCGGCCAGTCACGTGGTGGGCATCACGGAAAGGCAGGCCTGCCTCGCGGACCAGCCAATCTGCAAGGTCGGTGGCAGTGGAAAAACCAGCGCCGGCGGCGCGGCGCATGGCTTCTTCATTGATGTTGAGGTCACTGAACATGCCAGTCATGGCAGCCAGCATCAGATCCAGGGTTTCGGCTGCATCGAACACCGATTCCTTGTCTTCCTGCATGTCCTTTGAATAGGTCAGTGGCAGGCCCTTGAGCATTGTGAGCATGCCGATCAGATGACCGCTGACGCGCCCGGTCTTGCCACGAATCAGCTCAGCGGCGTCGGGGTTCTTTTTTTGCGGCATGATGGAAGAGCCGGTAGACCAGGAATCTGACAAGCGCACAAAACCGAATTGCGGCGTTGACCAGATGACGATCTCTTCTGCCAGGCGCGAGAGATGTGTCGCGGTGATGGATGCTATAGACAAAAATTCGAGCGCAAAATCGCGGTCCGAGACGGAATCGAGAGAGTTGCGTGTCGGTTCACGAAAGCCAAGTGCCTGCGCTGTCATGTGGCGGTCGATTGGGAAACTGGTGCCGGCTAGGGCTGCTGAACCAAGCGGGCTTTCATCCATGCGTGCCAGTGCATCGCGCACGCGCGACAGGTCGCGGCCGAACATTTCCACATAGGCCATTGTGTGATGGCCAAAGGTGACGGGCTGCGCTGCCTGCATATGGGTGAAGCCGGGCATGACGGTCCCCGCATGGGCCTCAGCCTTGTCGATGAAGACGGTGATAAGCTGCTTCAATGCTTGGGCAGTCCGGGTCAGCTCCTGCTTGACCCATAGGCGCATGTCGAGAGCGACCTGATCATTGCGCGAGCGTGCCGTGTGCAAACGTCCAGCCGTCGGGCCGATCAGTTCTGCCAAACGGGCTTCGATGTTCATGTGAATATCTTCGAGCCGAGTGGAGAACTCGAATTTTCCATCTTCGATCTCTGACCTGATCGTGATCAATCCCTCAGAGATTTTCCTTTGATCTTCGGCCGTGATGATGCCTTTTGCGGCGAGCATCTTGCTATGAGCAAGCGAGCCTTCAATGTCTTGCGCATAAAGCTTCTTGTCGAAGGAGATCGACGCATTGATGGCTTCCATTACGGCAGCCGGCCCCGAGGCAAATCGTCCGCCCCACATTGCGTTTCTGGCCTTCTTGTCGCTCATCGTGATATCCAATCCCCGGAGATTTTTTGACTATGACAGAGCCTAGAAAATCGATGTCCCTGACCTGGCGGGTGGTTGCCGCAGCCACCGTTGCAGGCGTGGCGGCAGGTGCGCTGGCGGTATACGTCACTGGGGCTCCTTCTGGCAACGGAGTCGAGGCTCCAGCTACATCGCAGCAGCTTGGATCCGGTGAGGCCGATACCGCCGCCTGCATTGCCAAGACGGATAAGGCAAAGCGTGTCGGCGCTGCTGCTATAGGCGACGTGGCGGCTATGCTGGCAGCAGACCCTCCGCAGTCGCTCAAGGGCCTGGCTTTCAATTCGCCCGAAGGTACGCCGATGACGCTGGCCGATCATTCGGGTAAAACGTTGCTGATCAACCTCTGGGCAACTTGGTGCGCGCCATGCCGTGCCGAGATGCCTGAGCTTGATGCCTTGCAGAAGGAGATGGGCAGCGACACATTCGAGGTAATCGCAGTCAATGTTGATACCGGCGGGGATGAGAAGCCGAAAAAGTTTTTTGAAGATGTCGGAATTGGTAGCCTCGCGTTTTACCGCGAAAGCAGTCTGGCACTATTTAACGATCTAAAGAAGCGCGGTCTGGCGCTCGGGCTGCCGGTCACCCTGCTGGTCGATGATGATGGCTGCCTGCTCGCTCATATGAACGGGCCTGCGAACTGGGCCAGCGACGATGCAAAGCGATTAATCGAGAGCGTGAGGTAGCGCTAGCGTTTCTTTGCTACCAGCAACTGGTTGGCTCCAAACAGAAAGCGTTGGTAGGTCACATCCTCAAAGCCGCAGTCTTTGGCCAGCTTAATCAGACTACTGCGGTCGAACATCACTTCATGCTCGTCGGCAGCATCGCGACTAAAGATTCCAGCCTTTGCGCCGAGGTCGTGAACTTTCCGGAATGCCTTGTGAGGAGTGGTCAGAACGATCCTGCCTCCCGCCTTCAGCCTCTCATGCCATCGCACAAGCTCGCCTGCCGGATCGGGCAGGTGCTCAACCAACGCTAGCGCGACGATAGTATCGAAACTGGAGTCACTTGGCATGGACGACGTAAATAGGTGTGAAGGAAATGCCTGTTTCGCTTCAAAAATGACTGCGACGTCGCGATCATATCCCACATAGTTGTCTGCAGAAACGAACGAGGCGATCCGTCCGGAACCACACCCGATGTCCAGAACCTTGCCATTCAACCACTTGCGTGCGGCGCGCAATCGCGCATTTCGGAGAAACGGCGAAAGCATCCCCTGCGTACCCTGGTCTGCCATCTTTCGCGAAGCCTCTATTGTAACTTGTAATCTAGCGCGTTGGGACCGGATGTTCGCCGCGGTAATCGTAGAAGCCGCGGCCGGTTTTGCGGCCTAGCCAGCCGGCTTCGACATATTTTACGAGAAGCGGGCAGGGGCGGTATTTGCTGTCAGACAGGCCATCATGCAGCACCTGCATGATGGAAAGGCAGGTGTCCAGTCCGATGAAATCCGCCAGCTGTAGCGGGCCCATTGGGTGGTTGGCGCCGAGCTTCATGGCGGTGTCGATAGAATCGACAGAGCCGACGCCTTCATACAGCGTGTAGATCGCTTCATTGATCATCGGTAGCAGGATGCGGTTGACGATGAAGGCGGGGAAATCTTCAGCCACGGTCGACGTCTTGTCGAGGCGGCGGATAAATTCCTTGGCGGCTTCGAAGGTTTCATCACCGGTAGCGATGCCGCGCACCAACTCGACCAGTTTCATCACCGGCACCGGGTTCATGAAATGAATGCCGATGAAGCGTTCGGGTCGATCCGTCTGGGCTGCCAGCCGGGTGATCGAGATCGATGAGGTATTGGAGGCGATGATCGCTTGCGGGTTCAACACCGGACAAAGCTGCGCGAAGATCTTGCGTTTGACGATCTCGTCTTCGGTTGCCGCTTCGATCACGAGATCGGCGCTGGCCAAGTCAGACATTTTGGGCGCTGCCTTGATACGGTCACTGGCAGCCTTGCGGTCTGCTTCGTCGAGCTTGCCGTGGCTGACTTGGCGCGCCATGTTGCCGCTGACAGTGGCGAGGCCCTTTTCGATTTGCTCGGGCGAAAGGTCGTAGAGCAGAACCTGATAGCCTGCCAGCGCTGCGACATGGGCGATACCGCTGCCCATTTGCCCTGCACCTACGATGCCAATGGTTTCGATCGTTGCGGCCATGTCTGATCCCGTCCGGAGCTGGTTAAGGGCAATCTTTTGCCCGCCCCTTGTTATTGCAGTGCAAACTAAAAGAGCGGGGCAGCTTCGTCTACCCCGCTCTTAAAACTTTGCATGTTTGGACAGTCAGTGGCTCAAAGCGCTTTTTCAAGCTCAGGCAAGATAACGAAGAGGTCACCCACCAGGCCGTAATCGGCGACCTGGAAGATTGGCGCTTCTTCGTCCTTGTTGATGGCGACGATGACTTTTGAATCCTTCATGCCTGCCAGATGCTGGATCGCGCCGGAAATGCCTACTGCGATGTATAGGTCAGGCGCTACGACCTTGCCGGTCTGGCCGACCTGCCAGTCGTTTGGCGCGTAGCCAGCGTCAACTGCCGCGCGCGAGGCGCCGACGGCAGCACCCAGCTTATCAGCCACTGGAAGCAGGACTTCCGTGAACTTTTCTGCCGAGCCGAGGGCGCGGCCGCCCGAGATGATGATCTTGGCCGAAGTCAATTCGGGGCGATCGCTCTCTGACAGGCGGTTTTCCACGAAGGTTGACAGGCCAGGATTTTCTGCCGCTTTGACGGTTTCCACGGCTGCTGAACCACCTTCGCCAGCTGCCTGGAAGGAGGCTGTTCGAATGGTGATAACCTTGGTCTTGTCGGTGGACTGCACAGTCTGGATCGCGTTGCCTGCGTAGATCGGGCGCTTGAATGTGTCGGCGGAAACGATCTCGACGATCTCTGAGATCTGCATGACGTCCAGCAATGCAGCGACGCGTGGCGTGACGTTCTTGCCCATGGAGGTTGCCGGGGCAACGATGGTATCGTAGCCGCCGGCGAGCGACACGATGAGGGCTGCTAGCGGCTCGGGAAGTTGTTCGGCCAGTTCATCGGCCTCGGCAAGCAGAACTTTACGCGCGCCGTTTAGCTTGGAAGCCGCATCGGCGGCCGCCTTGGCGCCCTTGCCTGCGACCAGGATATCGACATCAGAGCCGATCTTCAGTGCTGCTGTCAGCGCCTTGGCCGTCTGTTCAGAAACGCTTGCATTGTCGTGTTCTGCAATCAGCAAAATAGCCATATCTTCAAACTCCTTGTGATTGCCTTAGAGGACGCCGGCTTCGTTTTTCAGCTTGTCGACAAGTTCGGCGACATCCTTGACCTTGACGCCTGCCTTGCGGCCGCTTGGCTCTTCGGTCTTGAGGACTTTGAGTCTCGGAGACAGGTCGGCGCCGAAATCGGCAGCGGTCTTTTCTTCCATCGGTTTCTTCTTTGCCTTCATGATGTTGGGCAAAGATGCATAGCGCGGTTGATTGAGGCGCAGATCGGTGGTGATGATCGCTGGCATTTTTAGCTCGACGGTCTGAAGACCACCATCAACTTCGCGGGTAACCTTTACCGAACTGTCAGCGACTTCAACCTTCGAGGCAAAAGTGCCCTGGCTCCAGCCGAGAAGGGCAGCGAGCATCTGGCCGGTCTGGTTGGCGTCGTCATCAATTGCCTGCTTGCCAAGGATCACGAGGCCTGGCTGTTCGGCGTCGACAACGCCCTTGAGCACCTTGGCTACGCCAAGCGGCTCCACCAGATCATCGGTTTTGACCAGGATTGCACGGTCAGCGCCCATGGCAAGTGCGGTACGCAGGGTTTCCTGCGCTTGCTGAGGGCCAACAGAAACAACGATGATTTCTTCGACCTTGCCAGATTCCTTGAGACGGATCGCCTCTTCGACGGCGATTTCGTCGAACGGGTTCATCGACATTTTCACATTGGCGAGTTCGACACCCGATCCATCCGACTTGACGCGGATCTTCACGTTGTAATCGACTACCCGTTTTACAGGAACCAGCACTTTCATCGAGTTTATTACCCCTTAGACGGAAATTTCGAAGGCGCTATAGCAGCGCCGCAAAGGTCCAGCTTGTCGAAAGCCGACATGCCGGAGATGAAAAAGTCGTGTTGCATACCGTTCAAGGCCAGAGAGCCAGTTGGGAGCGCGCGGACCGTAGTTGCCTGTCGCAAGAGCGTCAATACCGCGCCGTAGCGCGAATCGTTTGAATTATTGGCGTCCCCAGCGAGGCACTGGCCCGGCCCTGCCCGGCGCTACGGCGCTGTTGTCCTCGACGACAACCGCGTCTGGCGTGACGATCGCCTTATCCAGAAGAGGCACGTCGCTGCGGCGCAGCAAGAACACCAGGACACCGCCAGCCAAGATGCCGCCGACATGACACGCCCAGGAAATCTGATCGTCTCCGCCCAGTGCAAACATAGAGATCTGGAACAAAATCCAGAGCGCTAGCACGGCATAGGCCGGGATGCGCAACGGAATACGGCCAAAGGCCAGCACCCATATTTTTACCCGCGGATGCAGCACCAGATAGGCAGTCACGATGCCAGCAATGGCGCCCGAAGCTCCGATTAGCGGCATCTGCGATTCCATAGCCACGATGCCATGCAAGAACGCGCCGACGGCGCCACAGATGAAATAGAAAAAGAAATATCGAACATGCCCAAGTGCGTCTTCGACATTGTCACCAAACACCCAGAGGAACAGCATGTTGCCCCCGAGGTGAAAAATGTCGCCATGCAGAAAGGTGTAGGTGACGTAGGTCAGGCTTTCGGGGACGAACTCATATTGCGGAGGCAGTTGGGCGATGTCGAATGCGACTGAGGGGATATAACTGAAGCCGATTACGGCTGCCTCGCTGAATTGCGCGCTGCCTAGCGAGGTCATCAGATAGACCACAACGTTAGCTGCGATCAGCGCCAACGTCACATATTGCAATTTGATGTACTTCAGGCTGTTGGCGTCATGGAGCGGGATGAACATGGTGTTTCCGCTCCCTCTGGCTTAGCGGTTCTGGCCAGGCACCCATAGCACGTCGGCCTTTCCGTTGTCATTGACGACGCGAGCCGCGACAAACAGAAAATCGGAAACGCGGTTGATGTATTTCAACCCTTCAGGATTGATGGGCTCGGCCTGCGCCAACTCGACCATCATGCGCTCGGCACGGCGGGCAACAGTGCGCGCCAAATGGAGATTGGCCGAGGCAGCTGAGCCGCCGGACAGAACGAAAGAGCGCAGTGGCTCAAGGTTCGTGTTCAAAAGATCGAGGTCGTTTTCCAGCCGGGTGACCTGTGTGGCGATGATGCGCAGGGGCTCATAGCCGAGTTCCTTGCCGCCGTCGGGAGTTGAAAGATCGGCGCCGAGGTCGAACAGATCATTCTGTATGCGCGACAGCATGGTATCGAGGTCGGGATGGGTGGTTCTGGTATGCACGCGTGCGAGCCCGATACATGCGTTGGCCTCGTCGACAGTGCCGTAGGCTTTGACGCGGAGGTCGAACTTCAGCCGCCGCTCGCCGGTGCCGAGACCCGTTGTGCCGTCATCGCCGGTTCGGGTGTAGATCTTGTTTAGCTTGACCATGTGTCAGCCGTTCAGCCGCCGCGGGTGAAGTAAAACGCCAGAAGTATGAACACAAGTGCCACGGCCTGCAGCATGACGCGCGCCTGCATGAGCTTGTTGGAAGCATTGCCGGAGCCGCCGCGCAGCATGTTGGCGAGGCCTCGGATCAGAACGACCACCACAGCGAACATGACGAGGATGGCCAGAATGTTGAATACGGTACCCATGAAGCCTTCCGGGGTTGCTGCATTCAGCCCTGCCGGGAAAGAATCCGGTAGAGCAGCGATGCCGGCAAAATGCGTTTCAAGAACACGCCGATCTTCGCTGGCGTTGTGACAGTATAATGCGGCTTGGGCCGCCGCGACAGGAGGGCGTGGCGCAATACCGCATAAACTGCCTCCGGCCCGAGCTTGAAACGCGAATTGGTACCGCCACCGCGCAGCCTTTTAAGTTGATCACGGTAGGCCTCGCGGTGAGCAGAATTCGCAACGTCGATGTTTTTTTCGAACCAATAGAGACCATTTGAAGCGATTTTTGATGTCACCGGTCCGGGCTCTATAAGCGAGACATGAATGCCCGAATCCTCAAGCTCCATGCGCAGGCATAGCATCAGTCCCTCCAGAGCATGTTTGGAGGCTGCATACGCCCCTCGAAACTTAACTGGCGTCAGCCCCAGGATGGACGAACAGTGAATGATGCGGCCATGCCCCTGGGCGCGCATGATAGGCAGAATACGCCGGGTGAGGTCATGCCAGCCGAAAAGATTGACCTCGAATTGCTGGCGTAGCGCATCGACCGGCAAGTCCTCGACGGCGCCAGGCTGGGCGTAAGCGCCATTATTGTACAGAGCGTCGAGCGTTCCGCCGGTGCGCGTCAGAATTTCGTGGACAAGGGCTGCAATTGATTCTGGTTCGCTGTAGTCGAGGTAGAGAGATTCTATGCCGTCTGCATGGAGAGCGGAAATATCCGCAGGTTTGCGGGCAGTGGCAAAGACCCTCCACCCATCGGCCTTCAGGGCGCGGGCGCAATGTGCGCCGATGCCTGACGAAGCACCGGTGACAAGAATAGTGCGCGGCGCGTCGTGATTATGAACAGGGCTGGTTGTGCTTGCCATTTGGGCAAAAGCCTTCCCATATTCGCGGCGGTGAAACAATGGAAGGAGCTGCATTGCGGAAGATCGTTGCGATACGGCGCATCCTTTCGGATGCGCTTGGCCATTTCAACGATGATGACGGTTGGTCGATGGCCAGTCATCTGGCTATCAGCGCGTTGATGGCGCTGTTTCCATTCCTGATCTTCGCAACCACGCTTGCCAGTTTTCTCGGTGCCGAAGCATTTTCGGAGACTGCGGTCCATTTGGTTTTCGATACCTGGCCCGACCAGATTGCTGAACCTATCGCCCGAGAGGTCGTCAATGTGCTGACTATCCAGCGCGGTGACCTGTTGACGTACGGTGTGTTGTTGGCGGCGTTCTTTGCCTCCAACGGTATTGAGGCGCTTCGCACATCTCTGAACCGGGCTTACCGCGTCAGCGAGACACGCGGTTTTGTGTTCCGGCGTCTGCAGAGCCTGGGCTTTGTGGTGTTTGCCACAATCATTTTCGTTATCATCAGCGTGTTTCTGGTGTTTGCGCCCATTTTGGCGCGGCTGGCAACTTCGCAATTTGAATGGCTGCAACCCTACACGGGTACCAGCACAGTGTGGCGATATGTCATTGCATCAAGCGTCATCGTGGTGGGGCTGGTCGCAGTGCACTTCTGGTTACCTGGCGGTAAAAGACGATTTGTCGACATTGTCCCAGGGATTATTTTCACGCTGGCCGCTTGGCTGGCGGGCTCGACGATCTTCGCCGCCTATCTCGACCGCTTTTCGTCCTACGTGTCGACCTATGCGGGGTTGGCCTCGATCATGATCGCGGTGGTGTTTCTCTACATCATGTCGCTGATTTTTATTCTGGGCGGCGAATTTAATGCCGCGATAAAGCGCTATCTGGACGCGCGGGCCCGCGTCGGCACCTAGAGAAACTCCAGCAAAAGTGTGCAGCGACTTGGCGTCTGGAGACGTTTGAAACAAAGGGTTATAGCTATCTAATGTTTTAGCAAACATTGGATAGCTATAGGATAGCGCAGCGTTTTAATTCTGGAGCCCGGCCGAGAGCTTGGTCGCTGTGGCGATCCATAAATCGCCGAGGCTCATCCCTGAACTGCTGGCGCCGGCAACGATGGCAAGCGAGATTAGAGCTCCGATCAGCCCATACTCGATTGCGGTTGCGCCGCCCTGGTGCTTCAAAAATTGCCGGATCATAAAATCGTTCTACAAGATGGATATTAAGAAAGGTTAAGGTGGCGTCGCTAGCAGTCGCCTTCCCGTTGGCCATAACTGCGGATAATGCATCCTGCACTGGGATTGGACTGCAGAACGCTGCGCCGAATGGTATAGTTGTCAAGCCGCCGCACGCTGCCGGTGGTAAAATTGTCGACACCGGCTGGTAGTTCGTTGCGAGCCGACCAGGACCGCGACGTCTCGTCTGCAGTAGGGACGAGAATAAGCGTAAACGCAACGGCAATGACGCCAAAGAGCAGCGCCAGCCGGATCAGGCCCATGCCGGTTTCGCGCAAGCCGCGAACTGACGGCTCGATCAAGTCCCAATCATCGTCAGAACGCATGTTCTGGATCTCCGGAGTGCGCGTACGCCAAAATAGTTCCTCCGCCAATTTTTCACATAGGGCTAAAGGATCGATTAACGATGACGCAGGAAGAGCCTTATCAAAGGAGATCGAGCAGGAAAGGGATCAAAGGGGCATCGGCAGCGGGCATCGGATAGTCGCGCATGTTGCGCGGACGCACCCATTTCAGGGTTTGGCCCTCTCGCGGGTGTGGCGTACCCTCGAAACGGCGACAAACATATAGCGGCATCAGCAGATGAAAAGTCTCGTAGCTGTGGCTGGCGAAAGTGAGCGGAGCGAGGCAGGCGGCCTTTGTCTCGATGCCGATTTCTTCCCGCAATTCGCGGATGAGCGCTTCTTCGGGCGTTTCGCCGGTCTCAACCTTGCCGCCTGGAAACTCCCAAAGGCCGGCGAGGGACTTGCCTTCAGGCCGCTGCGATAGCAACACGCGGCCATCGGCGTCGACAAGGGCGCAGGCGGCAACGAGGAGCAGGCGCTTCGCATGGGTTTCCATTTTCAGACAGCCGGTGGCCGTCTGTAGTGATAGCGGTAAACTTCTTTGAAGCCGAACGAGCGATAAAGCGCACATGCAGGCAGATTGTCAGCCTCGACCTGCAGCCAGACCTCGCGTGCACCGCGTGACTTCGACCAGTTCAACATTGCCAGAAGGAGCCGGCGCGCATGGCCCTGACCGCGATGGTTCAGGCTGGTGGCGACTTCGAAAATGCCGGCAAGATCGTTATCGTGTACTGAGATGGCGCTGGCCAACGGGCCCTTGCTGGATTCCAGTACGAAGAGACCAAGATGCGGCTGAATGCGCCCAAGCAGTTCGGCCAGACCGGCCAAGTAGGCGGGATCGGCGTCATGCACCATGGCGGCCTGTGCGATGAAGGACGCCCTATCTTCGACCGGTGGTAAAACCTGCTCGATGTCGACAGTTAGGTTTGTCAGCGGCAACCGCATGACGATGGATTCGGAAAAGCGCGACCAGCCAAGATGGTCAAAATGTCCATCTAATACCGAACCCGAGAGTGGAGAGAGGCGGAAGGTCAAGATTTGTCCGTTGGCCTGAAAACGGCGCGCGGCGCGCACGACCCGCTCGTCGAGATCGGTAATATCGCCCGGATCGAGCGGATTTACCGAGTTCAACCGTTTGGCAGGATGATCGAGCGTCAGGCGGATCACCCATGTACCGTCATAGTGGACGGAAGCCGCCGGCCAGGCGCGAAAACCTGCGGCCTCATAGCGGCGGACGCGTGCCAGATCGGGTGTCACGGCGATCGCCAAGTCAGCTCCGGTAGTCGCCGTTGATCTCCACATATTGCTTGGTGAGATCGCAGGTCCAGACGGTGGCTTTGCCGCGGCCAATGCCGATATCGGCGCGGATTCGGATTTCATCCTGTTTCATGTAGTCGGATGTGGCTGCTTCCGAATATTCGGGATCCCGTTCGCCATTGTGGGCCACGCGGATGTCGCCGAACCAGACCGACAACAGGTCGCGGTCCGCGGGTTCGCCAGCCTTGCCGACCGCCATCACCACGCGGCCCCAATTGGCGTCTTCGCCGGCAACCGCAGTTTTGACCAGTGGCGAGTTGGCGATAGAGAGAGCGATGCGCTTGGCCGAGCGAGCGGATTTGGCTCCGGTGACGTTGATCTCAACCTCCTTGCGCGCGCCTTCGCCATCACGCACCACCTGCAACGCCAGTGATTTTAGAATTCGGTTGAGGGCACGCTTGAAACTTGAAAGGCGCGGATCCTTCAACTCGGTAATCTCTGGTGCGCCGCGCTTGCCAGCAGCACCTGTCGCGAAGAGGAGCAGCGTGTCGCTGGTCGACGTATCGCTGTCCACAGTCACCGCATTGAAGGTCCTTCCCACACCTTGCGACAACAGAGCCTGCAATACCGGCGCTGCAATTGGCGCATCGGTTGCGACGAAGGATAGCATAGTCGCCATGTCGGGGGCGATCATGCCTGCGCCCTTGGCGATGCCGTTAATGGTCACGTCGACATTGCCGAGTTTGACCGTTTGAGTGGCATATTTCGGGTAGGTGTCGGTGGTCATGATGGCCCGACCTGCGTCGGCCCAGCGCGACGGCTCAGCGTCCTTCACCATATCTGCCAGAAGATGGCTGAATTTGCCGGCGTCCAGAGGCTCGCCGATGACACCGGTCGAGGCAAGAAACACATCGCCGGGCGTACAGCCGGCAGCCTTTGCTGCAGACTCGCCGGTGGCGATTGTCGACTGGAGGCCCTTCCGACCGGTGAAGGCGTTGGCATTGCCGGAGTTTACGACAAGTATGCGTGCCGATCCTTTTCCGAGATTGGCGCGGCAGAAATCGACGGGGGCGGAAGGGCATTTGGATCTGGTGAAGACGCCGGCAACCTGTGTGTCCGCTTCAAAGCTCATCACTAAAAGATCGGTGCGACCCTTATATTTGATGCCCGCCTCCGCTGTGGCGATGCGTACGCCGTCAATCGCCGGCATTTTTGGCTGCTTTTTGGGTGCAAGCGGTGAGATTGCGGTCGACATGGGAAGCCTCGGCGGCGTGAACGCGAAAGGAAGGCCGGTTTGCCCGATGAATTGGGGCGACGCAAGGCGTATTCGCTCAGTGCCTTTGCGACATAGACCAGGTTTATGATGGCGCCGCTTCTGGGCGGCGCCATTGAAGCTTGCAGAATGGTACGGTTACGGCTTGGCTTCGGCCTCGCCCCGCGCCTGTTTTTCCATCTGCTCGACGCCCGCCTTGAGGTCGGCATCTGCGATATCTACCTTGGCCGCATCGCGCAGCGATTTTACCAACGCGAAATATTTATCGCGCAGTACCATCGAGCGAAACTGATCCTTGACCTGATCAAATTCGGGTGCCTGTTGGGCGCGTTTGTCCTCCACCTTGATGATGTGGAAGCCAAACTGGCTCTGAACAGGTACTTTGGTGTAGGCGCCGACTTCGAGCGCCATTGCTGCTGTTTCAAACTCAGGGACCATCTGGCCGGGACCGAAATAGCCGAGATCGCCACCGCTTGTCTTGCCGCTTGGATCGCTGGTGTGCTCGTTGGCGAGCTTCTCGAAATCACCGCCGGCGTCGAGTTCTTTCACAAGGGCTTCGGCCTCTTCCTTGGTCTTCACCAAGATGTGGCGTGCATGTACTTCGTTGACGGGAGGCGTAGCGGCAATTTCGGTGTCGTAGCGGGCGCGGATTTCTGCGTCCGTTACTTTGGCTGCAACGTCTGCCTCGACAACCACGCTGTGAAGTGCGCGCTGCTGGAGGAATTCCATCCGGCGTTGAAAGTCTGCATCCTTATCCAGTCCATCAGTCTTGGCTTTTTCGCTCATAAGACGGATTTCGATAACGGCTGAAAGCGCTGCTGCGCGGCGCTGATCTTCGGGGAGCCTTGAGAATTGCTGGTCTAGGTCGCTCTGTGCAAGCGACAGCTCGGCATCGGTGATGGGCTGCCCATTGACGGTGGCGATCACCTTGTCTTCCTCGGCGCTGGCGAGGCCAGCAGGGAGCAACAGGGTACCGATGGCCAGTCCGCAAGTGACTAACGTGGCGCGAGAAAACAAAACAGGCATCGGCAACTTCTCCGGTGGGGTCTGAAAAATGCTTCCAAACCAGTCGAATGGGGCGGAATTGAGCGCATCACGCCGCAATCAAGCGGCGTTGACATCGTAGGGGGCCCCTCTTATCTGTCCTTCGACTTTGCGTCCAGAAGCGAATTCGGGGCGCTTTTTTGATAAATTCTGCCCCGGCGGATTGTCACGGCTGCACCGGCCGAGCTGTCGGCACGTTTGAAAGGACCATTGGATGGTCAGTCTCGGCGGCCTCGCCCGCAAAATCTTCGGTTCTTCCAATGATCGCCGCGTGAAATCGATGCGGCCGCGTGTTGAGGCAATCAACGCGATGGAAAATGAGATGGCGGCGCTTTCCGACGCCGAATTGCAGGCTAGAACCGCGCAGTTTCGAGCTGATATCGCCAATGGCGCCTCTCTGGATGACCTTTTGGTGCCTGCCTTCGCAACCATGCGCGAAGCCGCAAAGCGCGTGCTTGGTATGCGGCCTTTTGACGTTCAACTGATTGGCGGCATGGTGTTGCATGAAGGCGACATCGCTGAAATGCGCACAGGTGAAGGCAAGACACTGGTCGCTACGTTGCCGGTGTATCTCAACGCGCTGGCTGGGAAGGGCGTACACGTCGTCACCGTGAACGACTATCTCGCTTCGCGTGATGCGGAATGGATGGGTCGCGTTTACAAGTTTCTCGGGCTGAGCGTCGGCATAATCGTGCACGGTCTTTCGGACGAGGAGCGAAAGGCCGCCTACGCATGCGATGTGACCTACGCCACAAATAACGAGCTCGGCTTCGACTATCTGCGCGACAACATGAAGTATGAGCGCTCCCAGATGGTGCAGCGCGGCCATAACTACGGTATTGTCGATGAGGTGGATTCCATCTTGGTCGATGAGGCGCGGACGCCGCTCATCATTTCCGGTCCGCTTGAAGACCGTTCCGAAATGTACAACACCATCGATGCCTTCATCCTGCAGTTGCAGGCAGAGGACTACGAGGTTGACGAAAAGCAGCGCACTGCGATCTTTACCGAAGAGGGCACTGAAAAGCTCGAAAACCTTTTACGCGATGCGGGTCACCTTAAGGGTGAGTCCCTCTACGATGTTGAAAATGTTGCCATAGTGCATCACGTCAACAATGCGCTGAAGGCACATCGGCTTTTCCAGAACGACAAGGACTACATCGTCCGCGACGACGAGATCGTCATCATCGACGAATTTACTGGACGCATGATGCCGGGTCGCCGATTCTCCGAGGGTCTGCACCAGGCGCTCGAGGCCAAGGAACATGTGGCGATCCAGCCTGAAAACCAAACGCTGGCGTCGATCACCTTCCAAAATTATTTCCGTCTCTATTCGAAGCTTTCCGGAATGACTGGAACGGCGCAGACGGAAGCTGAGGAATTCGGCAATATTTACGGGCTGGAAGTTATCGAGATACCGACCAACCTGCCGGTGCTGCGTCTTGACGAAAGCGACGAGGTTTATCGAACGGTCGAAGAAAAATACAAGGCCATCATACGCGACATTCGCGAGGCTAGCGCCAAGGGCCAGCCGATCTTGGTAGGTACAACGTCCATCGAAAAGTCGGAACTTCTGGCCGAACGTCTGCGTAAGGAAGGCATGACGGGGTTCAAGGTGCTGAACGCCAAACAGCATGAGCAGGAAGCTTCCATCGTGGCGCTTGCCGGTGTTCCCGGCGCGGTGACGATCGCAACCAACATGGCTGGCCGCGGCACCGACATCAAGCTCGGCGGCAATGAAGAAACCCGCTTTGCACTTGAGCTTGGCGATATGCCCGAAGGCCCTGAACGGACGGCACAGGAAGAGGCTATCCGTCAAGATATACAGCGTCAGAAAGAAAAGGCGCTTGCCGCTGGCGGCCTCTACGTTCTGGCTACCGAACGCCATGAGTCGCGGCGCATCGACAACCAGTTGCGCGGTCGTTCTGGTCGCCAGGGTGATCCTGGCCGGTCAAAATTCTTCCTGTCGCTGCAGGATGATCTGATGCGAATCTTCGGTTCAGAGCGCATGGATGGAATGCTGCAGAAGCTTGGCCTCAAGGAAGATGAAGCCATCATCCACCCCTGGATCAACAAGGCTTTGGAGAAGGCCCAGAAAAAGGTCGAGGCGCGCAACTTCGACATACGCAAGAATCTGCTCAAATATGACGACGTGATGAATGACCAGCGCAAGGTCATTTTCGAGCAGCGCATCGAGTTGATGGATGCCGAAAGCCTTTCCGAAACGGTTGGCGAGATGCGTCAGGACGTGGTTGACGACCTGGTAGCCAAGCATATTCCTGAAAACGCCTATGCCGAGCAGTGGAATGTTGCCGGTCTCAAACAGGATGTCATTCAGAATCTCAATCTCGACCTGCCCGTAGAGGAATGGGCGAAGGAAGAGGGTATCGCCGAAGAGGAGATCCGTTCGCGTGTTTCGGAAGCGGCCGACAAAGCGGCTATGGACCGGGCCGAACGTTTCGGCCCCGAGGTAATGGCCTATGTGGAGCGCTCGGTGGTCCTCCAAACACTTGACCATCTGTGGCGCGAACACATCGTCAACCTTGATCATCTGCGTTCCGTAGTGGGTTTCCGCGGCTACGCGCAGCGCGACCCGCTCAACGAATACAAAAGCGAGAGCTTTGAGCTATTCCAGGCGCTTTTGGGAAACCTGCGCCAGAACGTCACTTCTCAGCTGATGCGCGTTGAACTGGTTCGCGAGGCTGCCGAAGCGCCGCCGCCCGAGGCACCCGAAATGCACGGCCACCATATCGATGGTTCTACAGGCGAGGACGATTTCGGCGACGCCGAACTCCTGGTTCGCCATGAAGCGGCAAAAGTGGTTGCACCGGAAGACCGCGACCCGAACGATCTTGATAGCTGGGGTAAGGTAGGCCGCAACGAGGCCTGCCCCTGCGGCTCCGGGAAGAAATACAAACACTGCCACGGTGCATTTGTATGATGAAGCGTTAGATCGGGGGGCCGGTCTATCGCTTAAAGACCCCGGTCGATTGTCATTCGGCAACTGGCCGGTAATTGCCCATCTCGGCCTTGATGCCGAGTCTGGCAAAAAACTGCTGTGGGTCGAAATTGTTCTTTGCGTGCAGGACCTGAACCTGTTTGCGGGCGTTTGCAACCACGTCCTCGTTATCCCATTCTGCGACGGTCACAATCGTTAATTTGGCCTCGTCAAGGTGTTGCTCAACGATAAAATCCTGCCGAAAACCATCCTGTTGGCGTAGCACAGCGTGGGTCTCGTGCACACGGGCAAGAAACTCCGTGCGTGCAGCGACGGGCACGAGAAAACTGTCGATCCGATAGTAGGGTTTGGCGGTTTGCGTCGGCTTGTTCATTTGGTGGGTATCCATCTTTTCGCTGGCTCGGAAATCCAGCCCTAGGACTTCAAGTGCAGTTGAGGTCAAGGGCAAATTTGTACCGGTGCACTTTGCAACGTGTGCTTCACTCCGGGCGGATTGCAGGCTGCTGCCCAACCGTTTCTTAAAGAGTTGTGGCTATGCCTGTTGGATACGAAGGGAAACGGAGAAAAATGCGTTGCGCTTTTCCGCGGCAATGACTGCCGAGCGGCTTTTGCCGCAGCGACTTGCGCTGCGCGCGCGGCCTATGCTCAACCGCGTGGACGCGCTGCTTTTCTCAAACGATGAGCGGGGCAGCGCTGGTCGTATGTCGCTTATCGCTTTCTCCATCCGGATTTTCAACGCTGCCGTGGCCTTTGTCAGCCAAGTGTTGCTGGCCCGCTGGATGGGCAGTTTTGAGTATGGGATTTTCGTACTCGTCTGGGTGACGATGATCATCGTTGGCAATCTTTCCTGCCTCGGGTTCCACACCTCAGTCATCCGCTACATCCCCGAATATCTAGGCCAGAAACGTCTTGCAGAACTGCGCGGTATCCTGCTCGTCAGCCGGGTGTTCGTGCTCATCGCCTCAACGACAATTGCAGCCGCCGGGATGATTGGATTGTGGCTGTTCGCGTCGATGGTCGAGAGCTATTATGTGGTGCCGTTTTATCTAGGTATCATCTGCATCCCGATGATTGCTCTGTCTGACGTCCTGCAAGGTATTTCGCGGGCCAATTCATGGACGATTTCTGCATTGGCGCCGGCCTATATCACGCGTCCCACTCTCATTTTGCTAATCATGGGTGCGGCATTGCTTGCCGGCTACGAGCCATGCGCGTCGAACGCAATCATTGCGGCCATCCTTGCGACCTATCTGACGACAATCTCACAACTGATTGAGGTAAAGACGCGGCTTGACCGCAAATTGCCGGCAGGCCCGCGCACCATCCACATGCGCGAATGGTTTGTGATCTCCCTGCCGATCTTCCTGGTCGAAAGTTTCTTTTTCCTGCTCACCAATGCTGATGTCTTGATGGTTGGCGCGTTCATGCAGCCTGACGACGTGGCAGTCTATTTCGCGACCGTGAAGACGTTGGCGCTGGTTCATTTCGCATATTTTGCGGTGAAAGCCGGAGTGGCGCAGCGCTATTCGCATTTCACGCACACCGACCCGGATCGACTGGCGGCGTTTGCGCGCGAAACCGTTTCATGGACGTTCTGGCCGTCGCTTTTGATGGCGGCGGTAGTATTGGCCGTCGGCGAGCCCATGCTGGCGCTGTTCGGCCCCGAATTCGTGCGCGGTTACCCACTGCTGTTCTTGCTCGTTATAGGCGTGGTGGCACGCGCGGCCGTCGGGCCAGCGGAAAGCGTTCTGACGATGAGCGGCAACCAGAATGTCTGTGCTGTGGTTTACGCGCTGACGCTTGCATTCAACGTCGCTCTGTCAGTCGCCTTGATCCCCCTGTTCGGTCTTTGGGGTGCCGCCATTGCGACTGCCTTGTCGATGATTTTTGAAGCGTCTGCCCTGTCATTTACGGTCTGGCGCAAACTCGGGTTCCTGATGGCCATTTTTGTGCCGGCAGTGCCGGCCAAAGGAGCAGACTGATGGTCGCTATCCCGCTGCTGGAAGAACTGAGCGGCAGCCCTTCTGCGCCGATGATTGCCGAACTGGCGGGGCTGAGAAATGCCGCGGTTGAGCGCGCCCAGATTGAAACGCTGGGGGATCACCGGCCGCCGCGCAAGCTGGCGATCTACTCAGCCTCGGCGGGTTTCGATCTGGTCGAGGAGCTCGACCATCTGACACCGCGTACCATCGAGTCGAATGTATTTTTCAATCCACGCTTTCTGGCACCGGCGATGCCACGACTGGATGATCGCGAAGTGCGGTTGGCGGTTATCCGTGACGGTGATGAGTTTCGTAGCCGGCTGAGACTTCTAGTGCCGTTTTCAATCGAGAGACCAACCATTCCTCTTGGCGTCTCAATCATGCGTAGCTGGGCCAGTCCTTTCGGCCCTCTTGGCACCCCACTCGTCGACAGAGACGACCCAGCCGGCGTGCTAGAGGACCTATTTACCATTTTGTCGCGCAAGCATCTGAAGCTTCCCAAGGTTTTTGTCATGCCCGACATCCGGCTTGACGGGCCAGTTTCAACGATCCTCCGCTCAATCGCGGATACCAAGGGACTTGCTCTTGTCACCACAAACCAGAACGAGCGGCCATTTCTGGAGAGCAGACTGGAAGGCGAGGACTATTTCAAGCAGGCGCTAAGACCGCATCATCTGCGCGAATTTCGCCGTCTCAAACGCCGACTGGCTGATCAAGGCGTTCTTGAATATCACGTGGCGCGCGATGAGGATGAGATCAGGCGTGGCGCCGAAGCATTTCTGACGCTCGAGGCTGCCGGTTGGAAGGGGCGTGAACGCACCGCCATGGCGATCGACCGCTACCGTGCAGCCTTCGCGCGCGAAGCGGTATTCCTGATGGCCGAACGGGATCTGTGCCGGGTCCATTCGTTGACGCTGGATGGAGTTGTCATTGCCTGCCTGATTGTGTTCCTAGAAAACGGCATCGCTTATACTTGGAAGACGGCCTACGACGAACGCTATGCGGCGTTCTCGCCTGGCGCGCTTCTGATGATCGAGGTCACCCACAACCATCTCGATGATCCCAACATCATGGCGACTGATTCCTGCGCTGTGCACGATCATCCTGTGCTCAGCCGCCTCTGGACCGAGCGAAAGCCTATCGGCACCATGGTGCTGGGGCTGACGCCGGATGCTGACAGGGCAGCACGCCAGGCGGCCTCGCAATTGCACCTCTACAGCGAAACTCGCAATATGGCGCGTATGTTGCGGAACCGGGTCAAGGAACTTTTCGGCCGTCGCTAATGAACGCTACGCTGAGCCGCGGCGTAGATAATCCCATATCGACCGTTTGCTGGTCCCATTACTAGAAAGTGGCGGGCCGCGCCGCCGTGCAACCGATTTCAACCCAAAGTTTGAGCGCTCGTGCAGGCCACGCAAAGCAATGCACGTTTAAAGTGTTGTTAGTCATGTCACACTCTCGCTCTACGTGAAACTTCTTCTAATCACCCGAATTAATTGAATCGTTACGACTAGAGGACCAAAACGGGGTGGGACAGGGCTTACTTGACGATCAACCCGCGATTTGCGGGCTATCTTGAAGGAGCGTCTTATGAAACTTGTACCATTGGCCCTAGTGGCCGCCGTCGCGACAACTCTGACACCTATGGGGCCGGTTATGGCTGCCACGTCGACGGCCAACATGAATGTTAGAATTACGATCCAGGCAGCATGTTCGGTAGGTTCCGCTAGCGACATGGACTTTGGCACGCAGGGCGTGATAATGCCAATGTTGATCAGATCAGCACGGTCAGCGTCCAATGCACGCTGCTCACCCCTTACACGTTGGGATTGGGTGCTGGAAATGGTGCCGGAGCAACGATCGCTGCGCGCAAGATGACTAATGTCGCCGGTACGATCGACTATTCGCTCTATACCGATTTACTGCACACCGATGTCTGGGGAACAGGCGGAGGTGGTGCGAACGGATCAACTGTTCCCGGCATTGGTACTGGTCTTGCTCTTCCCCACATCGTTTATGGACGCGTTCCGCCGCAAACCACCCCTGGACCGGGTGTCTATACGGATGTCGTAGCGGTTACCGTCACATACTGAACAACGAGCGGAGGAACTTGTATTATGCGTTTCCTACCGAAACTCAGTACTGCCATCGCGCTTCTGACGCTTGTATCACCGATTGCCGACGCTGCGTCGCTGCAGGTGGCTCCGACAACCATCGAGATGCTGGCGCCCGACAGCGCGGGCATGCTCAACCTTCACAATGATGGCAAAGCACCGATCCAGGTGCAGGTCCGCGTGTTTCGCTGGAGTCAAAAAGGCGGCATCGAAACGCTGGAGCCAACCGCTGCGGTCGTGGCTAGCCCTCCGCACACAAGGCTTGCACCCAACGCTGACTATGTCGTCCGTGTTGTGCGCGTTTCCAAGAGCGTGGTGAAGGCAGAGGAAAGCTACCGCTTGGTGGTCGATGAGGTGCCTGATCCCTCCCGCCTGAAGGCGGGTACGGTGGCGCTCGTGGTGCGGCAGTCCATACCAGTCTTCTTTCGAAATCCTGCCGCATCGGGGCCGGAAGTGTCATGGAAGCTGAAAAAGAACGGTAGCAGCCTGATGCTTGTTGCACAAAACAAGGGCGCGAGCCGGCTTCGCCTTGCTGATATTGGTCTGTCTCAGGATGGCAAAACGATTGCCAGCAGTCCCGGTCTTGTCGGCTATGTGCTCGGCGGGGCTACCATGCAATGGCCGCTCGGAGGGGCGAACCGGCTGTCCGGATCTAATGCCAAACTGTCCGGAGCCAGCCATCTGGGGCCGATCGATGCGCAAGTTGCGGTCGGCCGCTAGGCTCACGGTACTACTTGGTTCGCTGGCGGTATCTGTCTTCCCGGCCTTTGCCGAGGAGACCGATACGCCGCGCGCTGACCAGACCGAGGCAGAGGTGCCGGCGGTGCGTGAGCTCTATCTCGAAGTTTTCATGAACATGGTGTCGACGGGGCTGATCGGGAACTTCAAACAGCTTGCCGATGGAAGTCTAGCGACCACGATAGACGAACTGGTCGAGATCGGGTTGAAACCGCAGGGCGCGCCGGTAAGTGCCGATGGGTTGGTGAGGCTCGACGACCTGCCAGATGTTTCAGCCGACCTCGACGAAGCGATGCAACAGCTTTACATCATCGCCACCAACGATGCGCGGGCCCCCAAAATCGTCGATGTTGCCGGCCCGGGGAAGACAGAGCGCATCAAGCCGCAATCGTCGATAGGGGCAGTTCTCAATTATTCACTGTTTGCCAGCTCCAATACCCTGTTTGAGGGCGAAACCAACCTTTTTGAGGGCATTACGGGTGGATTTGAAGCGCGAGCTTTCGGGCCAATGGGGACACTCAGCCAAGGGTTTATAGCCGGGTATTCAGAAGGCAAACTGGGTGACGTCACAAGGCTTGCCACTACCTGGAGCTATTCCGACCCCGAGCGCATGATGGTTTACCGGGCCGGCGACTTTACTTCCGGCGGCCTAGGCTGGACACGACCGGTTTATCTCGGCGGTATCCAGGCGCAGCGCCGCTTTTCCTTGCGCTCCGACCTTGTGACATTGCCGCTACCATCTTTTGCAGGCACTGCTGCGGTGCCGTCGACGCTGGAAATTTACACTCAAAATACCCGCAGCTATGCTGGCGATATATCCGCCGGGCCATTCCAGGTCATCAACGTGCCGGCCTATTCTGGTGGAGGCGAGGCGCGCGTCGTGGTGCGCGACAGCCTTGGGCGCGAGACGGTGACGACGTTGCCGTTTTACACGTCGAACTTGCTTCTCGCCAAAGGCCTGCTGGATTTTTCGGCAGAGGTTGGCTATCCGCGCCGCAACTTTGGCGTCGAGTCCAATGACTATGATGACCGTCTGATGGGTTCAGCGACATTCCGCTACGGGCTGACAGACCGTCTGACGTTAGAGGGGCACGCCGAAGGCGGAGACAGCCTGATCAATGGTGGCCTTGGCGTGGCTTTCCCGCTTGGCCCGTACGGCGTTGCTTCGCTTGCTGGCGCCGGTAGCTATCATGACGGGCGAACCGGTGGGCTGGTAAATGCTACTGTCGAGCTCAGCCACTCAGGGTTCACGCTTTACGGTCGCGTGCAGAGAGCATTTGGTGATTATCAGGACATTGCCTCGGTAACGGCCATGCCCGCGCTGTCCGACGAACATGGACTGCCGATCTTCAGTGCCGGGGTGCCGCGGGCCATTGAACAGGTGACGCTCAGCGCGCCGATGCCGCTCGACATGTCCAGCCTCAACCTTTCCTATACTCATATCAAGGACGCCGAAGGTGACAGCAGCCAGATTGTCGGCGTGTCCTACCGCCAGCAGGTGTTCAAGCGAGCGTCGCTCTTTGCCACCGCCTTCAAGGATCTGGACGATCGCGATAGCTTTGGTGTCTTCGCCGGCTTATCATTTTCACTGGGAGAGTCTGTAACAGCATCCTCAGCAGTCGAGTATGGGCCTGATGGCACCAGCGTCGCGGCCGACGTGGTCAAGTCGGAGCGGCTTGAGAATGGCAGCTATGGCTGGCGCCTGCATGCTTCTCAGGGTGCTGTGGTCAACCGATCGGCTTCGGGCAGCTACCGCGCGCCGTTTGCCCGCATGCAGGCCGGCATCCAGCAATATGCCGGCGACGTTCGCGCAACCGCGCAGGTGGACGGGGCGTTGGCGATGGCAGGCGGTGCCATCTTTGCCACGAACCATATTCATGACGCGTTTGCGGTTGTTGATGTGGGGGCGCCCGATGTCGATGTGCAGTTGCAGAACCGCCCGATTGGAAGGACCAATCGCAATGGCAAGATTCTTATTTCCGATCTCAACTCCTATGAACCCAACACGCTTTCCATTGATCCAAGCCGCTTGCCGATCGATGCAAACGTTCCTGTAACCAAAGAAGTGGTAGTTCCTGCTGATAGGAGCGGCGTGGTCATCAACTTTGGCGTGACTGAGAAAGCGGCAGCCGCACTGGTCAAATTCGTCGACGGCAACGGGACGCCGCTGGGAGTTGGGATGGAAGGCAAGGCCAACGGATCGTCGGAAACATTTGTCATTGGCTATGATGGCGAAGCCTATGTGACGGGCCTGCAGACCCAGAACTCGGTCCACGTGTTATTGGCAGGTTTGGCCAGTTGCGATGCCAGCTTTGCCTACCGCGAAAGCCCAGGCGAACAGGTGGTCATCAGCGGGGTGGTCTGCCAATGACCCGGATGATGCGGTGCAGTCTGTCAGCTTTATTTTTGACGGTAGCGCTAGGTTGGACAAGCAGCGCCAGCGCGCAGTCCTGCAACTTCACGGTCAGCACTCTCAGCTTCGGCAATGTGGATACGTTGTCGGGAAGCGCAACCAATTCAACGGCAACAATAAGCGCCAGTTGCAGCGGCTATTCGGTCTTGACTCCACGTGTGCTTGTCTGTCCGAATATCGGAGCGGGCACCGGTGGGGCTACCGCTGGCGCTCGGCAGATGGCAGGCGCTGGTACGCTCAACTACCAACTCTATTCCGACGCCTCGCGCACGGCAGTATGGGGGTCTTACGCCTGGCCCTATCCGGCGCGAGCGCCGGCGATGGCGGTAGGACTCCTGCTTGGCGCAGGCTCGGCCAGCGATACGATTTATGGCTCGGTGTTTGGCGGCCAGCAGGCGGTGCCGACAGGAAGTTATCTGGCTGCCTTCAGCAGCGCCGATGTCGAATTTCTATACCGCGCGACGTCGAGCAGTGACTGCACGACACCCAGCGGCACTGCTGCACGTCCGACTTTCAACGTGACAGCGAACATTCCCGCGAACTGTCTGGTTTCAGCCCAAAATCTCGATTTCGGAACCAATGGTGTTTTGAACACCAATGTCGATGCCACGGGTGGCGTCGCCGTGCAATGCACGCAAAACAGCGCCTATTCGGTGTCGCTTGGTGGCGGCAATGCCAATGGAACACCGACGGAGCGAAAGATGTCCAGGCTTCTCGAGAGCGTTACCTACGGTCTTTACAAGGATGCAGCGCGTAGCCAGCCGTGGGGAGACGTGGCAACACCGGGCAGCACCGTGCCGGGCTCCGGCAGTGGCGGCACTCAGAATTTCACCGTCTATGGCCGTGTGCCAGCGCAACAGACCCCCTCGCCGGGGGTGTACAACGACACGGTGGTGGTGACCGTTACATATTGAGTGATCAGGCGGCTACTGGCGTCGCTCGTAGCAACATCCCGAAAAGGTCGCGTGGTTCGTCAGGGTCAGCCAGCAGGTCAAGCTCGTCGTAAAGGCCCGTCTTGCCCAATTGGTCCCGGACATAGCGCAGTGCCGAAAAATCCTCGATGGCAAAGCCGACGGAATCAAACAGCGTTATTTGTCGCGCGTCGGTCCGGCCTTGGGTTTTTCCAACGATCACTTCCCACAGTTCCACCAGCGGATGATCGTCGTCGAGCTGCTGGCTTTCGCCTTCGATACGAGTCTGAGGTGGATATTCGACGAAAATGCTGGAGCGCAACAGGATGTCCCGGTGTAGTTCAGTCTTGCCCGGGCAGTCGCCTCCGACCGCGTTGATATGGACGCCGTTGCCTACCATGTTGTCGGTGAGAATGGTGGCGGAGCGCTTGTCGGCGGTTACCGTGGTGATGATATGTGCACCCTCGACTGCTTCCTGGGCGGATGCGACACAGTCAATGTCGAAACCGTAGCCCTGAAGATTTCTGGCGCAGCGCTGAGAGGCCTGTGGGTCGATGTCGAACAGCCGCAGACGCTTGATGCCGACCAGCGCCTTGAACGCGACTGCCTGAAATTCGGACTGGGCGCCATTGCCGATAATGGCCATGCATTCGGAGCCTGCCGGTGCCAGATACTTCGCTGCCATCGCCGATGTCGCTGCGGTGCGTAGCGCAGTGAGGATGGTCATTTCGGTCAACAGCATCGGGTAGCCATTGCCGACATCGGCGAGTACGCCGAATGCGGTTACCGTCTGGCGTCCATCGCGCGTGTTTTTCGGGTGCCCGTTCACGTACTTGAAGCCGTAGAGCTGGCCGTCGCTGGTTGGCATCAGCTCGATGACACCATCCATGCTGTGGGACGCGATGCGCGGGGTCTTGTCGAACTGCTCCCAACGCCGAAAGTCTTCCTCAATGTAATCGGCAAGCTCTCGAAGGAAGCGGTCTATGCCGATGGCGTGTACCAGCTTCATCATGTTGTCAACGCTGACGAAGGGTACGATGTTCAGGTGTTCAGTCATTTTCAATAGCTCCGGGTCGGGCGGTCCATGATGCTGCGGCCCATGAGGCTCGCAGTCAGGTCGACCATCAGGGTAGCCGTGCGGCCGCGTTCATCGAGGAAGGGGTTCAGCTCAACAAGGTCGAGGCTGGTGACCAGGTGGCTGTCATGCAGCATTTCCATGACCAGATGCGCTTCGCGAAAAGTCGCGCCACCTGGAACCGTGGTGCCAACGGCGGGCGCAATAGAGGGGTCCAGAAAATCGACGTCAAAGCTGACATGCAACATGCCGTTTTCCGCGCTGACGCGTTCAAGGAAGGTGCGCAACAGCGGGGCTATGCCCATCTCGTCGATGGCGCGCATGTCATGCACGGTGACGCCGGCATGACGCAGCGCTTCGCGCTCTGCCCGGTCAACGCTGCGGATCCCCATGGCGCAAATGTTTTCGGGGTCAACCGGCACCGCAAGGCGCGGAAAAAAGCCCTGGAAGCCTGCCTGACCGCTGGCATAGGCCAACGGTACGCCGTGCAAATTTCCACTGTTTGTGGAATCGAGCGTATGAAAATCCGGGTGGGCGTCCAGCCAAAGAACAAAGAGCGGGCGTTTCGCCTCGAATGCGCGCCGTGCCATGCCGGCCAGGGTACCGGCGGCAATGCTGTGGTCGCCGCCTAGAAATATCGGAACCGCGCCGTCAGCAGCGTGGTAGGCAGCTTCCGTGATGGCGGTCGTCCAGGCGACGATTTCGGGCAGGCATTTCAGGGACGTGTTGCCGTGAACGGCCGGTCGCGCCTCGCGCGGCACCACAGTTCCAAGGTCGGTTAGCGTATGGCCGAGTTCCCTCAGCGCGAGCGCCAGTCTTGCAGTACGCAAGGCACTTGGCCCCATTTCGCACCCCATGCGCCCGGACCCATCTTGGACCGGCATCCCGAGTATCGTAAAATGCACTTTTTGTTACCCCGATATTCTGCAGCGCATCCAAGCCGGTAATGCTGGCAATTTGAATGGCTCAAAGTGGCAAAAGCGCGAGAAGGGCTTGCCAAATTGGCAGGTATGGCTTTCAATTTGGAACATGGATACAATCGACGAACAGCTGATCACTCTTTTGAGACACGATGCGCGGCGCAGCATTTCGAACCTGGCGGTGGATCTCGGGGTCTCACGTGCGACCGTACGATCGCGGGTTGCGCGGATGGAACGCGCCGGCATTATTATCGGATATACGGTGATCTTGCGGGCGGATGCGGTCGACCAAAGCGTTCGGGGCATTACGATGATTGAAATTGAGGGTCATGCGGCGGACCGGGTGATCCGCACACTTGGTGGTTTTGCGGAGGTGACAACCATCCACACCACCAATGGCCGTTGGGACCTGGTTGTCGAACTCACCACTCAAACCCTGGCCGAATTCGATGCGATACTGCGCCGCATCCGGCTGGTGCAGGGTATCACGGGCAGCGAAACCAGCCTGCTGCTGGCAACTCCAAGGAGCACGCGGGCACGACTTTAAACGGTTGGCGAACCAGCAGCGCCTTGGCGTGAAGCTGGAGCAACACAGAGATGCGCGATCAAAAACCAGAATGTTGGATTCAATGGGAGGATCAGCAGCGTCGAAAAATCACGCTCAGATTGTTTGCTGGCATCTCGATACGCGCGATCTGCTCGAACCCGGAATCCCCTGCCATGCCACGGAGCATTGAAAGATTGCGCAATCCCCATTCTGGATTGCGTTGTTTCAGGCTCTGATTGAAAGCAACATTGCCGGGGAGGGTCTCGCGGTCGTCTTCCTCGAAGGGCCCATAGAGATATAGCAGCCCGCCGCACTCCAGTAATCTGGTGGCTCCGCAAAATAGTCCTTTGGTCGCTGTCCATGGCGCAATATGGATCATGTTAACCGCCACGATGGCGTCCGCGTTCGAAACCGGCCAATTCATTTTTGAGGCATCAAGAAGCAGAGGCGCAAGCAGGTTGGGCAAATTAGCGTCGCGTTGTAGGACCGTCAGCGCATCCACCGCCACAGCGTCAATCTCGGTAGGCTGCCAAGTCCAATGCGGCATCTGGGCGGCGGCATGCAGGGCGTGAGCCCCAGACCCGGAGGCGATCTCGAGAACACGCGCATCCGCAGGCAGAAATTCACGTAATACGCCGAGAATGGGATCGCGGTTTCGCATCGCCGATGGTGGGAAAACATCTGGGCTACCAAGAGCTTGCATCCGCGGGATCCCAGCGAGGCGTTGATAACTAGTCCGGAAGAAAACTAGCCACAATCCAGCCCGCAGGCAACTCGCGCCCCAACCTGGTAAATACGGTTTAAATCGCACAGCGTTAGAAGCTGAAATGGTGCCCCTGGCCGGAATCGAACCAGCACTCCTTGCGGAACTCGATTTTGAGTCGAGCGCGTCTACCAATTCCGCCACAGGGGCCCGGCCACGATTTAAGGTCGGACAGCGAGCGGACTATACGGAGAGGGGGTGGCGCGTCAACTCTGCAAAGCCAGAACTGCAACGATGGCACGATCAATTTGACAAAAGCCTACTCTATTGCGACCGCCTGCACCATTGTGCGTCGAAGCGTGCGGCTGTAAGCATCCCCGCGCAAACTGGGATTTCCGATGCTTCGCAGACTGTATGACTGGACGCTCTCACTGGCAGCGCGTAAATCGGCCGAATGGTGGCTGGCGTTTATCG
Source organism: Mesorhizobium sp. NBSH29 (assembly GCF_015500055.1). Lineage (NCBI taxonomy): Bacteria > Pseudomonadati > Pseudomonadota > Alphaproteobacteria > Hyphomicrobiales > Phyllobacteriaceae > Mesorhizobium > Mesorhizobium sp. NBSH29. The sequence goes on along the minus strand of NZ_CP045492.1, from coordinate 407,829 downwards.
CGTTCATTGAAAGCTCGGTCTTTCTTGTCCCCGCCGATGTGCTGTTTCTGCCGATGGCGCTCAGCCGTCCGGAACGCGCTTATCGCTATGCCTTGATCGCGACTATTGCTTCGGTTCTGGGCGGCATTGCTGGCTGGTTCCTTGGCCATTTTGCCTATGAGGCAGTAGCCAGGCCGGTGCTGGAATTTTACGGCAAATATGATAGTTTTGAAGCGCTGCGCACCTCAAGCGGCATGGGTTTTATCGTCCTGATGCTCATCACTTCGGGTCTTGCCCATCTGCCGCCGATAAAGGTGGTAACCATTTTGTCCGGCGTCATTGGCGTCAATATATGGATTTTTATCCTTGCGGCCATAGTAGCGCGCGGCGCCCGGTTTTACTTCCTAGCCTGGTTGCTGAAGAAACATGGGGAGCCGATCCGCGAGTTCATCGAGAAGCGGCTCGGGCTTTTGGCAGGATTGGGGGCGGGTGCCCTTATTCTGCTATATCTCGCCGTCAAATATTTTCACTGATCTGATTTTTACGGAACCCATTCATGACAGCTTTCAACGCACCCATAGGGCGCAACCAGATCCAGGGCGCTGTGTTTCTGGCGCTTGCCATGGCCGCTGTGGTTGGCGGCGCGCTCGCCTTTGAACATCTTGGTGGCTACATGCCATGCAAGCTGTGCTTGGAGCAGCGCACGCCCTATTATGTCGGGGCGCCGCTGATGCTTTTGGCCGCTCTCTCTGCCACCTTGCGCATTCCCGCGCCGCTCACCCGTGGATTGCTGCTCTTCGGCGCTGGTCTGATGGCCTATGGGCTTTATCTCGCTGTTTTTCATTCCGGAGTGGAATGGGGCTGGTGGCCTGGCCCCAGCGATTGCGGTGCGGTCACTTCGGCCGCGACGGGGGGAAACGGCGTTCTGGATGTACTTAACACGATCATTCCGCCGTCCTGCGACACGGCGGCGCTGCGATTTCTCGGGCTGTCGATGGCTGGCTGGAATGCGATTGCTAGCCTGATCCTGATGGGGGTCGCAGTTCGGGCGGCCTTTTTGCGCGGCTGAGCCTACGGCTCCAGTTCGACATCCCAGTAGAGATAATCGATCCAGCTTTCGTGCAGATAGTTTGGCGGGAAGCGTTTGCCGTTGTTGTGCAGGTCATGCACAGTCGGCTGGAATGGCTTCTGGATGGGCCACATTTTCGCTTGGGCCGGCAGCATGCCGCCCTTGCGCAGGTTGCACGGCGAGCAAGCGGCAACGACGTTTTCCCAGGTCGTTGCGCCGCCGCAATGGCGCGGGATCACATGGTCAAAGGTCAGATCTTCCGGTGTGCCGCAATATTGGCACTGGAATCGATCGCGCAGGAATACATTAAAACGGGTGAAGGCGGGATTGCGTGAGGGCTTCACATAGGTCTTCAGCGAAACCACGCTTGGCAGCCGCATCGAAAACGTAGGTGAGGAAACCTGGTGCTCGTACTCGGCAACAATGTGCACCCTGTCCAGGAACACAGCCTTGATGGCGTCCTGCCACGACCATAGCGACAGGGGATAATAGCTGAGCGGGCGATAATCCGCATTCAGCACGAGCGCGGGCAGCCCATTTGGCGACACTGCGATCGTCACGTGTGGCACCTCCTTGGCTCCAGAACCGATCGGCGCAGATAGTGTAAGCCCGAGGTGACAGGAATGTGAAGCCGTCTCGTTACGATTCCGGTTGGACGAGCAACGTGCAACTCCAGTGTTTTGTTCGGATTACTCAACGGGGATGGCGTCGCGCCCCTTCCATTCGCGGTAATATGCCCAGAACAACCGAGCGGCTATGCCCCGCCACGGGCTCCATGATTCGGCCAGTGCGGCGAGAATTTTTTCTCCAGGCCGAGGCTCAATGCCAAACGCGTGGCCGACAGCAGCCTGCAACGCGACGTCTTTTGTGGGAAACACATCGGGATGGCCTGCGGCGAACAGCAGATAGCATTCGGCGGTCCATGGGCCGATGCCTGAGATCTGTGTTAGCCGGGCAATGGCCTGGTCTGCATCGAGGGTGCACAGATGGTGCAAGTCGAGCCCGTCTTCCACAGCAGCAGCAACAGCCAGAAGCGTTCTTTGCTTGGGGCGTGACAGTCCTGCCCTGCGAAAGATATCTTCGTCGGCGGCCAGCACCGCGCTGGGGGTCAAGGGGTCGAGCATTTTGACCAGTCGGCCAAAGATCGCCTCGGCACTGGCACGGCTCACCAGTTGGGACACGACAATCGAGGCAAGATGTTGATACCCCGGTTCAGAAAGGCGCAGTGGCACCTTCCCGGCTATGGATCGCACCTTTTCCAGCCGAGGGTCGAGCAGGCAGAGCGTATCGAGCCCGGCTTCAATGTCGGCATCTGACTGAATACGATGCATGGGGGACCTTGTTCCTGTTGGGCACTCACCGTAGCAATCGTCTGGAACATCACACAACAGGATTGCCGTCTGGCCATGACGCTGCTGACATTCCGATTTGCACCCAGTCCGAATGGCGAATTGCATCTGGGTCATGCGCAGTCGGCATTGCTGAACCATGACATGGCACGCCGCGTTGGCGGGCGGTTTTTGCTCAGGATCGAAGACATCGATACGTCCCGCTGCACGCCGGAATTCGAGGCCGGGATCTACCGCGATCTTGAATGGTTGGGGATAGAATGGGAGACCCCAGTGCGGAGACAGTCGGAACATTTCGCCGACTATGAAGCTGCGCTAGCCCGACTGATCAAGGCCGGTTTCGTATACCCCGCATTTATGACGCGTGGTCAAATCCGCGGCTTTCTGGCTGAACGCACCATTGCGGGAGACCTTTGGCCACGTGATCCGGATGGCGCTCCCCTCTATCCGGGGCTCGACAAAAAACTTTCGGAGAGGGGGCGTCTCAAGCGTATCGCGTCAGGCGAGAGCTTTGTCTGGCGGCTTGATGTCGAGAAAGCCTGCGGGGCATTGCCGGCGGAAGAGCTGTCATGGCAGGAGGCAGAGGATGGCAGCTGGGAGGCTCGCCGAACGATATTGGCCGAACCACGACTGCTTGGCGACGTGGTGATTGCGCGCAAGGAAATCCCGACCAGCTATTTCCTCTCGGTGGTGGTGGATGATGCGCTGCAAGGGGTTAGCCATATTGTCCGCGGGCGCGACCTTTATCAGGCCACAGCGATTCAACGTCTGCTCCAGCAGCATCTCGGCCTGCCTGCGCCACTCTATTTCCACCACCGGCTGATCGAAGGGCCAGACGGGCGCAAACTCTCCAAATCGAACCGTGACAGCGGTATTCGTGCGCTGCGCGAGGCTGGTGTCACTCCCGCTGACGTGAGACGAATGGTCGGTCTGGAGTGAATTTAGTGCAACTGGGCTGGTATTGAAGATTAGATTGTTTGCTTTGCGCGCCGAGCGGAACGGTCTACAGCGGGGCTTTCAACCCTCTGTGGCGCCCCTTCATGATTTCTCCGGTTCGGCTCGTTCCTGCCCTTTTTGTTGTGCTCTGGGCTACCGGTTTCATCGGCGCGCGCTATGCGATGCCCTGGGCGGAGCCATTTAGCTTTCTCGCAGCCCGTTTCGGCATTGCGGTTCTCATCGTTGCGGGCATTTTGTGCTTGGTGGCAGTGCGAAGGTCTAGCCGCGTGGGCATCGCCAATGCGATGTTTGCCGGGGTTCTGATGCACGGTCTTTACCTGGGTGGCGTGTTTTGGGCGATCCACCGCGGCATGCCTGCTGGTATCGCAGCACTCATCATGGGTTTGCAGCCGCTGGTCACGGCGCTTCTGGCCGGAAAACTGCTTGGCGAGACGGTTTTACCTAAACACTGGCTAGGTCTGGCCATCGGATTTGCCGGCGTGATCATCGTCCTTTCGCCGAAATTCGGCACGCTTGGCAGTGGCATCACCGTGGCGACGCTCGGTGCTGCGCTTGTCTCGATGTTCAGCATGAGCCTTGGCACTGTATGGCAGAAACGCCATGGCGGGGAGACTGACATGGTGACGGGGACGATGTTTCAATATCTCGGTGGTGCGCTGGTGATGGGCATCGCTTCGGCCTGGCTGGAAACGCGCACCTTCACCCTGAATGGCGAACTGGTCTTTGCTATGACGTGGCTGGTGCTCGTGCTGTCCATTGGCGCGATCTTCCTTCTGATGTATCTCATCCGGGAGGGCGAGATGTCGAAGGTCGCATCGCTTTTTTATTTGGTGCCAGCCGTCACGGCGGTACTGGCTTGGGTGCTGTTCGGAGAGGCATTGACAGTGGTGCAGATCGCCGGGATGGCGGTGACCACCTTTGGTGTTGCGCTGGCGACCGCAAAGCCGGTGGGCGCAGTCTAAATCAGGTTTCGCTGCGATCACTCCCCGTTTCGATGTCATCGAGAAATTTTGTCAACGAGGTTTTGGCCGAGCCCGGTTTAAGGGGTGTTTGCTGCGAGGTATGTGGAGCCCAGCCGGACAACCAGATAAACGAGAATGTCGCGCGAATGCGCCCATCGGGATCGGCAAAGCGCTCGGCATAGATTTCAGCGGCGCGCTGAAACAGGTGTCGTGTTCCTGGCTGGCGTGATCGGTCGGCCAGCGAATTGGTGGTTCCCATGCCGCGCAGGTCTTTCAGCAAGCCGAACATCGTGTCGTAGCGCACGGTCACTGTTTCCACATCCGCTACCGGGAGGGCAAAGCCAGCGCGCTGCAACAGGCCTCCGGCTTCACGCACATCGGCAAGCGGGCTTACTCGCGGGCTGGCGCCGCCTCTGATTTCGGTTTCTGCGGCAAGCAGGCACTCGCGCAGTTCGGCAAGGGTACCATTGCCTGAAAAGGCCGCGAGAAACAGCCCATCCGGCTTCAGCGCCCGCCGGATCTGGATAAGGGTACCCGGGATATCGTTGATATCCTGGAGGCCAAGCAGTGACACCACGAGATCAAGACTTTCCGGGTTCAACGGGATTTTCTGTCCAGCGTTCGCGACCGCGCCGCCCTCCGGACCGAGCATCGCGCCATCCGTCTCGATGCGGGATATGCTGTCGACCTTGCCGGAGGCGCGCAGCGTTTCGGTTGCATGTGCCGTCGTTGAAAAGAGCGCGGCGGCGGTAGGAAAACGGCGTTCCACCGTCGACAGGCGCTCGGCAAGATCGTCCGCGACGCGCGTCATCAGAAAGGCAGCGCCTGCGTCTGCAGATGCCAAAGCGCGGCGTTTACGCGCCACGATTAATGCTTCGTCGAAGATTTTTTCCAATTTACCATGCTCCACACAATCGCGTGCTTGCCGGGCCACTAATTCTCCAGTCAGATGTGGACTAGAGCATTTGAGAAAAGCACGTGACTGATCTGGCACGGGAGATCAAGGGATTTGCGTCGTCGGCACTGCGCTGGCCGGCGCGGCTTTTGTTTCCACCGGTTTGTGCCGGTTGTCGCCGTCAGACATCTCAACCGGGAACACTGTGCGCGGCGTGCTGGCCGCAGCTTAAGTTTTTGGAGCGACCGTGGTGCGAGGTGATGGGCACGCCGTTCAGCCATGACATGGGCGAGGGGTTCCTGTCGGCGGAAGCGATCGCCAACCCGCCGCCCTTTGGGCGGGCGCGGGCGGCGGTTTCTTATTCCGGCATCGCCCGGCAGATGGTGCAGGGGCTGAAATATCACGACCGTACCGACCTCGCGCCGTGGATGGCTCGGTGGATGCTGCGGGCGGGAAGAGACCTGATTGCCGACGCTGATCTGGTCGTGCCGGTGCCGCTCCACTGGCGGCGATTTCTTTCACGCCGTTTCAACCAGTCGTCCGAACTGGCGCGCGCAGTTGCCCGGCTTGGTACTAGGCCATTCGAACCAGGTGCGCTCCATCGCGTTAAGGGGACACGTCAACAGGTGGGCTTGAAGAAGTCCGAACGCGACGCCAATGTGAAGGGTGCGTTCCAGGTTCCCGCGGCGGCGGACATTAAGGTGAGGGGACGTACCATCCTTCTCATCGACGATGTCTATACGACGGGCGCAACGGTGAGGGCGGCGACCTTGGCGCTTAAGCGCGCAGGTGCCGCCCATGTTGATGTGCTGACCTTTGCGCGTGTTATCCCGGGGGACTTTCAGGCGGGCGAGGTGGAAACTATATAGGATGGGTAGAATGGAAGAGACATGATGGCCGAAGTGACGATTTACACCCGCATGATGTGTGGCTACTGCGCGGCGGCCAAGCGGTTGCTCGACAAAAAAGCCGTCACATACACCGAGCATGACGCCAGCTTCTCACCGGAACTGCGCCAGCAGATGATAGACCGTTCTGGGCGTTGGACGTTCCCACAGATTTTCATCGGCGAGACGCATGTGGGCGGCTCGGATGAACTGCACGATCTGGACAAAAGCGGCAGGCTTGACGCTATGCTCGCTGTCGGCAATTGAAGAGGACGGAGACCATGGGGAATTTCAAGGCAGCCGCAATCCAGATGCGCTCCAGCATCGATCCGAAGAAGAACGCGAGCGATTTTGAACAGATGGTGCGAGAGGCGGCCGCTAAGGGCGCAACCTATATCCAGACGCCGGAAATGACCAATGCTATGGTGCGCGACGAGGCTGCTCGTTCGTCGCTGTTCGGGACGGTTGACGAGGACATTGTGGCGCAAACGGCAGCAAGGATCGCCGCCGAGCTATCAATTACTATCCATGTCGGTTCAAATGCCATCGTTGCCAGCGACGGCAAGCTTGCCAATCGCGCGCTGGTCTATGACGCCCACCGTGGCCTCGTAGCTACCTATGACAAGGTGCATATGTTTGACGTGGATTTGGACAATGGCGAAAGTTGGCGGGAGTCGGCGGCCTATGAGCCAGGTCTAGAGACCGTGGTGCTCGACCTGCCGCAGGGCCGGTTCGGTCTGGCGATCTGCTTTGATGTGCGGTTTCCGCAATTGTTTCGCGCGCAGGCCCTAGCCGGCGCCGAGGTCCTGACTGCGCCTGCTGCCTTTACCCGACAGACGGGAGAAGCGCATTGGCATGTTTTGCTGCGTGCACGCGCTATCGAGAACGGAGCATTTGTTATTGCCGCCGCGCAAGGCGGGCTTCATGAGGACGGCCGCGAGACGTTTGGACACTCCCTCATCATCGACCCATGGGGCAAAGTGCTGGCCGATGCCGGCAATGATGAACCCGGTATCGTCTATGCCGATATCGATACCGACGCGGTGGCTGCGGCACGCCGAAAAATACCCAACCTCAAGAATGCACGCGAATTTTCGGTGCGCATGATCGGCACAAAGGCCGGTTTGAGGGCGGCATCTTGATCCGCTTTTCACTGGGCTGTGAGCGCGACCACGCGTTTGAAGGCTGGTTTCGCAACAATGAGGATTTCGAAACTCAGCAGAAGCGGGGCTTTGTGGAATGCCCGGTCTGCGGTTCGCATTTGGTCGAAAAAGCGCTGATGGCACCTGCGGTCTCAACCGGCCGCAAAAAGGAAAAGATGGCATTGACGCTTGATGCAAGTCAGCGTCAGGCGATGGCTGAGCTGAAGGCGCTATCGGAGAAGATGCGTGCCAACTCTGAGGATGTCGGCGATAAATTTGCCGAAGAGGCACGCAAAATCCACTTTGGCGAGACTGATGCGCGCAGTATCTACGGCGCAGCTACGGTGGATGAGGCGCGCGGTCTGGTTGAGGACGGGGTTGAGTTCATGCCGATACCCTCGTTTCCCGACGATCGGAATTGAGCGTCACGGATACGTCACGCCTCGGCGGGTTTTTCCGCCAGGACCATATAGTTGACGTCCATGTCCGTTGATCGCTGCCAGCGGTCGGCGAGCGGATTGTATGTCACGCCGGTGCGGTCAGTGGTCGACAGCCCGGCCTTGACTAGGGCAGCGTCCAGTTCTTCGGGACGGACAAGCTTGCCATATTGGTGGGTTCCTCGCGGCAGCCAGCGCAGCACGTATTCGGCTCCAATGATCGCCAGGCCGAGCGCTTTCAATGTACGGTTGATGGTCGCCACGAACATGATACCGCCGGGCTTGAGCATCTCGCCGCATTTGCTGATAAAAAGCTCTACGTCGGCGACATGTTCGACCACCTCCATATTGAGAATGACGTCGAATTTTTCGCCTTCGTCGGCCAGATTTTCGGCTGTGGTGGCGCGATAATCGATGTCGAGGCCACCCTCAACTGCATGTAGCTTGGCGACCTCGATATTGTTAGCAGAGGCGTCGGCGCCCACTACTGTCGCGCCAAGCCGCGCCATCGGTTCGCACAAGAGTCCGCCTCCGCAACCGATATCAAGGATGCGCAGGCCCTCGAATGGGCGCGCAGCGCGCGGGTCGCGGCCAAAGCGGGCGGCGATTTGGTCCCGGATATAGGCAAGGCGGACAGGGTTGAACTTGTGCAGTGGGCGGAATTTGCCGTTTGGGTTCCACCATTCGGCGGCGAGGCTTGAAAAGTGCTCGATCTCGCGGGCGTCGATTGTCGTTCGGCGGGCTTCGGGCATAGTCTCGGTGTCTCCTTGGAAGGCAAGGAAGTCGGGTTCCCGCAGCCGAATGTCAAGACTGGACAAGTCAATAGAACTCTGCTTCGCATCCCGGTGCCATTGTTGCGCGGTGTCGGGTATTGGCAGCATAGGTTGCATTCGGCTTCCGGATATCTCTCAAAACTATGGTATTGCACCGTCGGCTCTCCCATATGCCATTCGCATCAGCGCACTTGCCCTTCCTTCCGCTCTCAACGGCAGCCCCATCATGCAACCAATTATCGCGATAAAAAGCCTTTCCAAGACCTATTCCACCGGTTTTGAGGCGCTGAAAAGTGTCGACCTTGATGTGACGAAGGGCGAGATTTTTGCCCTTCTGGGCCCCAACGGCGCCGGCAAGACAACGCTTATCGGTGTCGTTTGTGGACTGATCAATGCCAGCACCGGTTCGGTCACAGTCGGAGGCCATGATATTATCACCGATTACCGCGCGGCCCGCGCGATGATCGGGCTGGTGCCGCAGGAACTGCATACCAACGCGTTCGAGACGGTATTTGCGGATGTATCCTTTACTCGTGGCCTGTTTGGTAAGCCGGCCAATCCCGCACTGGTGGAGAAGATCCTGCGCGACCTTTCGCTGTGGGACAAAAAAGACGCCAAGATCATCACTCTTTCGGGTGGCATGAAACGTCGGCACATGATCGCCAAGGCGCTGTCGCACGAACCGGATATTTTGTTCCTTGATGAGCCGACGGCCGGCGTTGACGTCGAGCTGCGCCGCGACATGTGGAACCTGGTGCGAAAGCTGCGCGAGACAGGCGTCACCATCATCCTCACGACGCATTACATTGAGGAAGCCGAGGAGATGGCCGACCGGATCGGGGTCATCAACAAGGGCGAGATCATCCTTGTCGAGGAAAAGGCACGGCTGATGCAGAACTTGGGCAAGAAGCAGCTCACGCTAATGTTGCACGAGCCGATGGACGTCATTCCGCCGGGGCTTAGCGGCTATGACCTTTCGCTGGGTAAAGAGGGGGCTGAGCTCACCTTCACCTATGACAGTCGCGGTGAGCGCACTGGCATCACGTCGCTGCTTGCCGATCTCTCCAAAGCCGGGGTTCGCTTCAAGGACCTGCAGACGAGCCAGAGCTCGCTGGAAGATATCTTCGTGAATCTGGTGAGGGACCGGGCATGAACTGGCGCGCCGTCAAATCCATCTATGTGTTCGAGATGCAGCGCGCTTTCCGCACGCTGTTTCAGAGCATCGTTTCGCCGGTCATCTCGACATCGCTGTACTTCGTGGTTTTCGGGACCGCCATCGGGTCGCGCATCGAGAGCGTGGAAGGGATCAGCTATGGTGCTTTCATTGTGCCCGGATTGATCATGCTGACACTTTTGACCCAGTCGATCGCCAATGCCTCATTTGGCATCTACTTCCCTAAATTCACGGGCACGATCTATGAAGTTCTGTCGGCGCCGGTCTCCTATTTCGAGGTAGCACTGGCCTATGTTGGTGCTGCTGCGACCAAATCCACCATGCTTGGGTTGATCATTCTGGCCACAGCATCACTTTTTGTACCGCTGACCATCCAGCATCCGCTGACTATGGTGCTGTTCCTAGTGCTCACGGCGGTGACGTTCAGCCTGTTTGGCTTTATCATCGGCATTTGGGCCGACGGTTTCGAGAAGCTGCAGCTCATTCCGCTTCTGGTTGTCACCCCGCTCGCCTTCCTCGGCGGCTCGTTCTATTCGATCCAGATGCTGCCGCCCTTCTGGCAGACGATCTCGCTGTTCAACCCCGTTGTCTATCTGGTCAGTGGGTTCCGCTGGTCTTTCTTTGGCACGTCGGATGTCAGCGTTGGAGTGAGCATCGGCATGACGCTGATGTTTCTGCTGGCCTGCTTGGCTGTCGTGGCGTGGATCTTCCGGACGGGGTACCGGCTGAAGACATAGTGTCTTAGTCGGATCCGACCGCGGAGTTTGCCTTCCATGAGTGATCATTTGAACCAGATTCTGCTCGTTTACGCCGCTTACCTGATTGCGACCGCGAGCCCAGGCCCCAGCAACATGGCGATTATGGGCGTCGCCATGGGGCAGGGCCGCGCGTCAGCGGTTGCGCTGGCGCTCGGTGTTTTCACGGGCAGCATGTTCTGGGCGACGCTCGCAGCTACCGGCATTTCGGCGGTTCTGGCCCATTATGCGCAGGCGCTTTTTTTCATCAAGATCGCGGGCGGATTTTACCTTATCTATCTCGCCGTGAAGTCGGCCAGATCCGCACTTACTGCGCGGCTGCCGCAACCGCTGGTCTCGGCGCCCACTGTCAGCAAAGCCGTGTTCTACCGGCGTGGCGTTTTCCTCCATCTCACAAATCCCAAGGCGGTGCTGGGCTGGATAGCCATCATGTCGCTCGGCCTCGGGCCCTCGGCGCCGGCTTACACCTTCCCCGCCATCCTGGCAGGATGCGGGCTGTTGGGGATATCGGTTTTCTGCGGCTACGCGCTAGTGTTTTCCACCGTTCCCATGGTTCGCGCCTATCAAAAATCGCGGCGCTGGATCGAGGGCACACTTGCGGTGTTCTTTGGCTTTGCTGGAATTCGCCTGCTGTTGTCCAGGGCATAGCACTCCACGTCGTCGCTTTTCAAAGCCCGTGCCTTGCGGGAATTTCCTGATTTGGCTATGGAAACCGCGACCTGCGCCGGCGCATTCGGCCGCGGCATCGTAACGGGAACCGGCTTCGGTCCAATTAACCGGAAGGCAATTCAGCTTCATGGCGCGTATCGTGATGAAATTCGGCGGCACGTCCGTCGGCGACATCAGCCGCATCCGTAACGTCGCGCGCCACGTCAAACGCGAGGTCGATGCGGGGCACGAGGTCGCCGTGGTGGTCTCCGCCATGTCCGGCAAGACCAACGAGTTGGTCGGTTGGGCTCGCGAAGCCTCGCCCATGCATGATGCGCGCGAATATGATACCGTTGTGGCAGCCGGCGAGCAGATTTCCTCAGGGCTTCTGGCGATTACGCTTCAGGGCATCGGCGTTGATGCACGGTCATGGCAGGGCTGGCAGATCCCCATACGCACCGACAACTCCCATGGTGCAGCGCGGATCCAGGAGATTGACGGTACAGAACTCATCAAGCGCTTTGGTTTCGGCCAAGTGGCGGTGATTTCCGGTTTCCAGGGTATCGGACCCGACAATCGCATCGCCACGCTTGGCCGCGGCGGCTCGGACACGAGTGCTGTGGCGATTGCGGCGGCGGTGAAGGCTGATCGTTGTGATATCTATACCGATGTGGATGGTGTCTATACGACCGACCCGCGCATCGAGCCAAAGGCCCGCCGGCTTTCTCGCATTTCATTTGAAGAAATGCTCGAAATGGCGTCACTTGGCGCCAAGGTTCTACAGGTGCGCTCGGTCGAGCTTGCGATGGTTCACAAGGTGCGCACCTTTGTGCGCTCGTCCTTTGAAGATCCTGATGCTCCGGGCATGGGTGATTTCGACAATCCGCCCGGAACGCTCATTTGCGACGAGGATGAAATCGTGGAACAGCAGGTTGTAACCGGAATTGCTTATGCCAAGGACGAAGCGCAGCTTTCTTTGCGCCGGGTATCTGACCGTCCTGGTGTCGCCGCCAGCATTTTCGGCCCGCTGGCCGAAGCAAATCTCAACGTTGATATGATCGTTCAGAACATTTCCGAGGATGGATCGTTCACCGACATGACGTTCACGGTGCCGTCGAGCGATCTTGACAAGGCGCTGGGAGTGTTGAACCGGATGAAGGAGACCATCACCTTCGACATGGTGCAGTCGGAAGCGGGTATGTCCAAGGTTTCGGTGATCGGTATCGGGATGCGCAGCCATGCAGGTGTTGCGGCAACGGCGTTCAAGGCGCTTGCCGAAAAGGGTATCAATATCCGCGCCATCACAACATCCGAGATCAAAATCTCCATTCTTATCGATGGAGCCTACACGGAACTTGCAGTTCGCACTTTGCATTCCGTCTACGGTCTGGATAAGCAGTAGACAGACGAGATTCCCATAGCGGCACGGTTTGGCGCTTCAAGGAGGGAAGCGCTACCCGAAGCCGTTGGAGAGCCCGATGCGTGATATGCCCGCTGGACCTCGCGTGCTTCTGAAACGGCTCCGCGAGCTCATGGCTGAGCCGCTGGAGCCACAGGAGAGGCTTGACCGCATTGTCCGTGAGATCGCCCAGAACATGGTGGCCGAGGTTTGCTCGCTCTACGTTTTGCGCGCGGATTCGGTTCTTGAGCTTTACGCCACCGAAGGTTTGAACCCCGGCGCGGTCCACTTGGCGCAATTGCAGCTCGGCCAGGGTCTGGTCGGCACGATCGCGGCGAGCGCGCGGGCACTCAATCTTTCTGACGCTCAAAAGCATCCTGCCTTCGCCTATCTGCCGGAGACCGGGGAGGAGGTGTATAATTCCTTCCTAGGCGTTCCGGTGCTGCGGGCCGGGCGCACGTTGGGCGTTCTGGTCGTGCAAAACCGCACCAAACGCATATACCGCGAAGATGAGACCGAGGCGCTGGAAACCACCGCTATGGTGATCGCGGAGATGATCGCCACGGGCGATCTATCGCGCCTGACGCGGCCAGGCCTCGAACTTGATCTCAGCCGTCCGGCAACCTTTTCGGGCCTGTCCTTCAACGAAGGCGTGGGTCTTGGCCACGTTGTCCTGCATGAGCCGCGTATAGTCGTCACCAATCTTTTCAATGAAGACAGCGACGAGGAGACGCTGCGGCTCGAAAAAGCGGTCAGCTCGCTGCGTCTTTCCATCGACGACATGCTGTCGCGACGCGATGTTGCTTTTGAGGGCGAGCATCGCGCGGTTCTTGAAGCCTACCGTATGTTCGCCAATGACCGGGGCTGGGTGCGCCGGCTGGAGGAGGCGGTGCGCAACGGACTCACGGCGGAAGCGGCTGTTGAAAAAGTGCAGAGCGATATGCGGGCGCGCATGCTGCACATGACCGACCCCTACCTGCGCGAACGCATGAGCGATTTCGATGATCTGGCCAACCGGCTTCTACGCCAACTCATGGGCCATGGACCAGAGCTTTTGGCGGCAACACTGCCGCGTGATGCCATCATCGTTGCGCGCTCCATGGGTGCTGCCGAACTGCTTGATTATCCGCGCGACAGATTGCGCGGGCTGGTGCTCGAAGACGGTGCTGTTACCAGCCACGTCGTTATCGTTGCTCGCGCCATGGGCATTCCGGTGGCAGGCCAGGTCAAGGGCGCCGTTTCCATGTCGGAAAATGGCGACGCGATCATCGTCGATGGCGATGAAGGCAAAATCCACCTGCGCCCGCAGCCCGATGTCGAGGCAGCGTTTGCTGAGAAAGTGCGATTCCGCGCGCGCCGGCAGGAACTTTACCGTGAGCTGCGCAACAAGCCTTCGACCACTCTGGACGGCACGCATATCGACCTGATGATGAATGCCGGTCTGGCGGTCGACCTTCCACAACTTGCCGAATCGGGTGCGGCAGGCATAGGGCTGTTCCGGACCGAGCTGCAGTTCATGGTCGCCGCTACCTTCCCGCGGGCCGAAGCGCAGGAGCGGCTTTACCGCGATGTTCTGGATGCAGCGCATAACCAGCCCGTCACCTTCCGCACCATCGATATCGGTGGTGACAAAGTGCTGCCCTATTTCAAGAGTTCTGCCCATGAGGAAAATCCTGCGCTGGGCTGGCGTGCCATACGTCTGACGCTGGATCGCCCAACGCTTTTGCGCACCCAGGTGCGCGCGTTGCTGAAAGCGGCAGGTGGGCGGGAATTGCGTCTGATGCTGCCGATGGTGACTGAGATCAGTGAGATCATGCAGGCGCGCGAACTGATCGACCGGGAGGTGCGACATTTGTCGCGCTTTGCGCATGATTTGCCGACCATTCTCAAACTTGGTGCGATGATCGAAGTGCCCTCGCTCTTGTGGCAGCTGGACGAATTGATGAAGACGGTCGACTTCGTGTCAGTCGGATCAAATGACCTGTTCCAGTTCGTTATGGCAGCGGATCGCGGTAATACTCAGCTTGCTGAGCGCTTTGACCCGCTGTCCGTACCGTTCCTGCGCGTGCTGAAGCAGATCGCGGATGCCGGTCACCGCACCGGGACATCCGTAACCTTATGCGGGGAGCTTGCGGGCCGGCCCATTTCCGCAATGGCGCTGCTCGGTATCGGCTACCGCTCGATCTCCATGTCTCCCGCCTCCATCGGCCCCGTCAAAGCCATGCTGACGGAGCTTCCGCTGGCCGAACTGACGACGCTTCTCGACCAGTCACTGGCGCATCCCAACGCGATGAAGAACATGCGTGCCGATTTGCAGGCCTTCGCTGCCGTCCACAATATTCCGCTTTAAAGTTTTTGAAATCATGATCAGTCTGCCCCGCGACCGTATGGACCAGGTAGTAAAGCGCTTCGATATGCTCGAAGCGTCGATGGCGACCGGGCCGGAACCTGAAGCCTATGTGAAAATGGCTTCGGAATATTCCGAGCTTCAGGAGCTGGTTGGCCGGATCCGGGAACTGCGGAGCGCCGAGGCTGAATTGACGGATCTGGAAGCAATGCTCTCAGACAAGTCCACCGATGCGGAGATGCGTGGTCTGGTCGAGGCGGATCTGCCGGGCGTGGAAGACCGCATCGAGGCGTTGCAGGCTGGCATCCAGCTTCTCCTCCTGCCGCGCGATGCTGCTGATGACAAGAATGCCATTCTCGAAATTCGCGCCGGAACGGGCGGCGATGAGGCGGCGCTCTTTGCGGGTGATCTCTACCGCATGTATGAGCGCTACGCGGGCGAACAGGGCTGGAAGTTTGAGATTGCATCTGCAAGCGATGGCGACGCGGGCGGGTTTAAGGAAATCATAGCCACCATTTCGGGCAAGGCGGTGTTTGCCAAGCTAAAGTTCGAGTCCGGAGTGCATCGCGTGCAACGCGTGCCGGCCACCGAAGCGCAGGGCCGTATCCACACATCCGCAGCTACGGTTGCAGTGTTGCCGGAAGCCGAGGAAGTGGATGTCGAAATCAAGAACGAGGATATCCGTATCGATACGATGCGTGCCTCGGGTGCGGGCGGGCAGCACGTCAACACGACCGACTCGGCAGTGCGCATCACGCACCTTCCCACAGGCATCATCGTCGTTCAGGCAGAAAAATCACAGCACCAGAATCGGGCACGGGCGATGCAGATTTTGCGTGCAAGGCTATACGATCTGGAGCGTTCAAAGCTCGCCGATGAGCGGTCTGAATCGCGCCGCGCCCAGGTGGGCACTGGTGATCGCTCTGAGCGGATACGCACCTATAATTTTCCGCAAGGGAGGCTGACCGACCACCGCATCAACCTAACACTCTATAAACTTGATCGCGTGATGATGGGTGAACTGGATGAGATCATCAATGCGCTCAGCGCCGATCATCAATCCAAACTGCTCGCGGACCTGGGCAGCAATGGCTGAAGCACACGCTTCGCTTGGCGCCCTGCTTGGCCATGCGCGGCGGCGTCTCAGCGTTTCCTTCATCGAAGACCCCGCCCTTGAGGCGCGGATGATCGTCGAACATTTTTCGTCGACCAGCCGCAAAGAAGCGATTTCCAATCCCGATATGCCGCTTCCCCCGCCGATTGTGGCGGCTGTTGCAAGCGCGCTCGACCGAAGACTGAACCACGAGCCGGTGCACCGCATTTTTGGGTTTCGCGAGTTTTACGGATTGCGGCTTTCGCTCTCGGCAGAAACGCTGGAACCACGTCCCGACACGGAAGCACTGGTGGAAGCGGTGTTACCGATCGTGCGCAAGACAGTCCTGAGCGTGGGTGGCTGCCGCATCCTCGATCTTGGCACCGGGACGGGCGCGATTGCACTGGCGCTCTTGAGCGAGGTTGCGCAAGCGGAGGCTACCGGTGTCGATATTTCTGTCGATGCGCTCGAAACGGCGGCCCGCAACGCGGCGGAAAATGGGCTGGAGTTCCGCTTCACCACGCTTTGCTCCGATTGGTTTGCGGACGTTTCCGGCGGCTATCATGTGATTGTCTCAAACCCTCCGTATATTTCGCAACAGGAGTTGGCAGAACTCGATCCGGAAGTCCGCCATTTCGATCCTTTGCGGGCGCTTGATGGCGGCAATGACGGCCTTGATGCCTACCGCGTCATTGCCCGCGATGCTGGTCTCCATCTTCTGCCCGGTGGCTGCGTGGCGGTCGAAATTGGCCACACCCAGAAGGAAGACGTAACCGCGATATTCGAACGCGCTGATTTGCGGCTTTTTGCAGCTTCGAAAGACCTGGCTGGAAGTGACAGAACGTTGATTTTCGAAATGAAATGAAGCGTTTGGAGGAGAATTAAAAAATACTTGGCATTGGTGGGGAATGTGTTTAGGGTCTTTTTACCGGATGAGACGAAGCAGGCAGTGCTGTTATCGATTCGGTTTCCGAAGACAAAGCTGCCTTCTGCGTGAACGACGCCTTAGCTTCGTGCGGGATCATCCGGCAAGTAAACGAACCGGAACGGGATGGATGTGACGCCAGCGCAAGAGATGCAGGCGAACACCGGTAGGACGGATGGAACGGCTGACACGTGACGTGCGCCGGCCACATAATTTTTTCAACGTAAAGCTCTACAACATGAAGAGAATCGGATGAGGCCACAACAGCAGAACCGTCGTATGCGCGGTCGCAATAATAATGGCGGCGGCAATAACAACAGTAACAGCAATAACAACAGTGGTAATAACAACCGCAAAGGCCCCAACCCGCTGACGCGTAACTATGAAAGCAATGGTCCGGATGTCAAAATCCGTGGATCAGCCCAGCAGATCGCCGAGAAATATACCACACTTGCTCGCGATTCTCACAGCTCCGGTGATCGCGTCATGGCTGAGAACTATCTCCAGCACGCTGAGCACTACAACCGCATCATTGCCGCCGCCCAAGCGCAGATGCCGGTTCAGCAAAATCGCTTTGACGGAGATGAGGAAGGTGGCGATGACGATATGGATATCGGCAACGCTAACAATCAGGGTTTCGGCAACGGCAACTCGCAGGGACAACCGAACCAACAGCGTTCGAACGAGGACAATGGCTCAGGTGACAATGGCTCGGGGCCTCAACCGGTGATCGACGGCACGCCAGCCGAAGTTGCTTATAACAAGCAGGCTTCTCAAAACAGGGAAGAACGCCGACCGCGCGCGCATGTTGCTAATAGCGGGCAGGGGACGGACGCCGAAGCTACCGTTGCTCCTATCGCCGATGCCGCTCAAGGTGGTGATGATGGCGAGGAGGAAAGACAGCAGCCAGCGCGCCGCCCGCGCCGCCCGCGCCGCCCGCGCATCGAGCAGAATGCCGGTGCCAGCAATAACGAAACGCCTGGCAATGATGCGCCAGCGCCTGAACCCGTCGCGGCTGCCGCGTCGGAGGCTCCGGCTGAAAAGCCACCGCTGGTGACATCCGACAGCTGAGCCAGAATTTTCGGGATATAGTTTGAACGGCGGGGGCTTTCAGTCTCCGCCGTTTTTGTTGGTGGCTAACACTCTTGAGGATTGTCGCGCCATCACCATATGTTTCTCAACGGCTTGGCTTATAAAGCAGGTCCGTCACCGCAACGGATCCGGTGCCGCTAAGCGGGCTGGTGACGATAGGAGACAGTGAATGAACCTCGAAAAATATTCAGAACGCGTGCGCGGTTTTATCCAGTCGGCACAGACGGCCGCATTGTCGCGCAATCACCAGCAGTTTACGCCCGAGCACATGCTCAAAGTGCTGGTTGATGATGAGGAAGGGCTGGCCGGATCTCTGATCGACAGCGCCGGTGGCCGGTCCGCCGATGTGCGGCTTGCCGTTGATGCAGCACTCAATGCTATGCCGAAGGTTGAGGGTGGCAATGGCCAGCTTTATCTGGCGCAGCCGACGGCGAAGGTTTTTTCTACCGCCGAAGAGCTTGCAAAAAAGGCGGGCGATAGTTTCGTTACGGTGGAGCGCTTGCTGAGCGCGCTTGCTGTCGAGAAATCGGCGAAAACATCTGACATTCTGGCAAAGGCCGGTGTGACGCCGCAATCGCTCAATTCGGCAATTGAGGCTATTCGCAAAGGGCGCACCGCAGATTCTGCCAGTGCCGAGCAGGGCTATGATGCGTTGAAAAAATATGCGCGTGATCTCACTGCCGATGCACGCGCTGGCAAGCTTGATCCGGTGATTGGCCGCGATGATGAAATTCGCCGCACCATCCAGGTTCTGTCGCGGCGCACCAAGAACAATCCGGTGCTGATTGGCGAGCCGGGCGTCGGCAAGACCGCGATCGCGGAAGGCCTGGCGCTACGCATCGTCAATGGAGATGTGCCAGAAACGCTGAAAGACAAGCAATTGATGGCGCTCGATATGGGCGCGCTGATTGCGGGTGCCAAATATCGTGGCGAGTTTGAAGAGCGGTTGAAGGCGGTTCTATCGGAAGTCACGGCGGCTGCGGGCGGTATCATCCTGTTCATTGACGAAATGCACACGCTGGTGGGAGCCGGTAAGGGCGAAGGCGCGATGGATGCCTCCAATTTGTTGAAGCCGGCACTTGCGCGCGGTGAACTGCACTGCGTCGGCGCCACGACGCTGGATGAATATCGCAAGCATGTGGAAAAGGATGCCGCATTGGCGCGGCGTTTCCAGCCGGTTTTTGTCAATGAGCCGAGTGTCGAAGACACGGTTTCCATTCTGCGCGGGCTGAAGGAAAAATACGAGCAGCACCACAAGGTGCGCATTTCGGATTCGGCCCTGGTGGCTGCGGCCACGCTTGGCAATCGCTACATCACCGATCGGTTCATGCCAGATAAGGCGATTGATCTGATGGATGAGGCGGGGTCGCGCCTGCGGATGCAGGTTGATTCCAAACCCGAAGCGCTCGACGAGATTGACCGGCGCATCATGCAGCTCAAGATCGAGCGTGAAGCGCTCAAAGTTGAAACAGATGATGCCTCGAAAGACCGTCTTGGCCGGTTGGAGCAGGAACTGACTTCGCTCGAGGAAGAATCAGATGGGCTTAGCGCCGTCTGGATTGCGGAAAAGGCCAAGCTTGGGCTTGCCGCAGATCTGAAGGGCGAACTGGATGATGCCCGCAATGAGCTGGCTATTGCCCAGCGCACCGGCGAGTTTCAGCGCGCGGGCGAGCTGGCCTACGGCAAGATTCCTGATCTGGAAAAGAGGTTGGTGGATGCAGAGGCGCAGGATGGCAAGGGCGGCATGGTCGAAGAGACCGTAACGCCAGACCATATCGCGCATATTGTGTCGCGCTGGACCGGCATTCCGGTTGACCGGATGCTGGAAGGCGAACGCGACAAGCTTTTGCGCATGGAAGATGCGCTGGCGAAACGCGTTGTCGGGCAGGGCGAGGCGGTTCAGGCGGTGTCGAAAGCTGTGCGCCGCGCGCGTGCCGGATTGCAGGACCCCAACCGACCGATCGGCTCTTTCATGTTTCTTGGGCCAACGGGCGTTGGCAAAACAGAGCTGACCAAGACGCTTGCCAACTTCCTGTTTGATGATGACAGCGCGATTGTGCGGCTGGATATGTCGGAATTCATGGAAAAGCACTCAGTCTCGCGGTTGATCGGCGCGCCTCCCGGCTATGTCGGCTATGAGGAAGGCGGCTCGCTGACTGAGGCTGTGCGTCGCCGGCCCTATCAGGTCATTCTTTTCGACGAGATCGAGAAGGCGCATCCGGACGTCTTCAACGTGCTGTTGCAGGTGCTGGACGATGGGCGCTTGACGGACGGGCAGGGCCGCACGGTCGATTTCCGCAACACGCTGATCATCATGACCTCCAATCTGGGCTCCGAATATCTGGTTGGGCTTGGCGATGACGAGAATGTCGACGTTGTGCGCGATACGGTTATGGGTGTTGTGCGCACGGCGTTCCGGCCTGAATTCCTGAACCGCATTGATGAGGTGATCCTGTTTCACCGTCTGCGCCGTCAGGATATGGGTGCGATTGTGCAAATCCAGCTCGAAAGGCTGGAAAAGCTGCTGGTTGACCGCAAGATCAAGCTGTCGCTCGACGATGAGGCAATCAACTGGTTGGCCAATAAGGGCTATGATCCAGCCTATGGCGCACGCCCTCTCAAGCGGGTGATGCAAAAAGAGCTTCAGGACCCGCTGGCAGAAAAAATCCTGCTCGGCGAAGTGCTGGATGGCTCGAAGGTCAAGGTGACGGCCGGATCAGACCGGCTGAATTTTCGGGCGAAACCGCGGGACTTGGAGCCGGCTGAGGCGGCCTGAGGCAGAGCCGACCCGCGCCCCCCGCCGGCCTACCGGCGGGAGCGTTCGACATTGAGGCAAGGGCCATCCTGCCGGAACGACGAAGCGGCGACTGCATTAGTCGACATACGCAACGCCCAGAAGGTGAAGAACAGTGCTTCTCAAAATGATCGCGCTGCACGACCGCCGGCGCGATCATTCCGGGGGGCTACGCGCTGATTTCCGCCGCGCTGATCGTGGTCAGTCTGGGGGTCTTCTTTGGCTTCGTGTTCCCGGAAACCAGCAGACCGCGAACTGGATCCAGTTCGCCGCCAACTGGGAGGACCTGCGCCTGAGCTGGGAATACGGTCATGCCACCAATGCGGGGGCATTTTGTGGCTCTGCTCGCCACTGGTCGTTCTCTCATCGGTCGCCAACGTTTGCCATGGCAAGCTGCCTTGTGGTCGATCGCACTGGGTTGACTCATACCGACCGGATGGTATGAATTGCAAATGGCTAGACCGACCAAACATTCTCCTGAACGCGGCGACGCACGGACACGGCTGCTTAAGGCGGCGCGGGATGTCATCCGCGCCAAGGGCTTTGCGGCAACCAGCGTCGATGATCTTTGCAAAACGGCGGAAGTCACCAAGGGCGCCTTCTTTCACAGCTTCGGCAGCAAGGAAGCTCTGGGTGTTGCAGCGGCGGAATTCTGGCAAGAGACCACCACAGAATTCTTCGCTGCAGCACCTTATCACGAAGCCACTGGCGCGTTGGAGCGCGTGCTCGCCTATGTGGCTTTCCGCCGGGCCATTATCGGTGGCGAGATTGCCGAATTCAGCTGCCTTGTCGGAACCATGGCGCAGGAGGTATTTGCGACATCGGCGGATATTCGCGATGCCTGTGGCCGCAGCATTTTCGGCCATGCCGCAACGCTGGAGGCCGATGTAGAAGCGGCGCGGCGCGAACGGGGCATCGACGATGGCTGGACCGCCGCCAGCCTGGCCCGGCACACCCAGGCCGTTCTCCATGGCGGCTTCCTCCTCGCCAAGGCCGGCAACGATTCCGAGCTGGCGCGGGAAAGTCTTGACCATCTGGATCGCTACATCCGGCATCTGTTTCATCTCACGCAGGAAGAGGCATCATGAGCAAGTTCACTCATATTGGCTGCGCGTGCGGCAAAACCCGGCTGGAAGTGCAGGGCGAACCAATTCTGGTCTCCGAATGTCTGTGCAACAGCTGCCGGCAGGCAGCAGCGCGGCTGGCAAAGCTGCCGCGGGCGCCCAACATTCTCACTTCCCATGAAGCCACCGCCAGCGCCGAATACCGCAAGGACCGCATCCGGTTTGTCTCCGGCAGGGAGCATCTGGCCGAGTTCCGGCTCGTGGCCGACGCCGGCTCGCGCCGCGTGGTTGCCACCTGCTGCAACACGCCGGTGCTTCTGGAAATGAAAGGCGCGCACTGGCTGAGCCTCTATCTGCACCTGTGGCCGGAATCCTCGCGACCGGCGATCGATATACGCACCATGGTCAGCGATTTACCCGACGCTTCACACCTGCCGGACAACGTGCCGAACCTGAAAACCCACACCGTCTCATTTTACATGAAGCTGCTGTGGGCCTGGATCGGAATGGGTTTCAGAAATCCGAAAATCGAAGTGGCGAGGACGGTCGATGCCTGAGGACAAGGTTGAAATCGAGAGCATCACCACACCGGGCCGTACCGAGCGGGTCAGCCGGGCAAAATATATGGCGATGCGCGATGCGTTGCTAGCGATCTTGCCCGATGCATCACCCGGGCTGACGGTGGCTGACGCGCGCACCGCTTTATTGCCGCATCTGCCGGAAGACCTGTTCCCGCAAGGTGCCACCGCCGGCTGGTGGCTGAAGGCCGTACAGCTTGATCTCGAAGCAAAGAAAATCATCAAGCGCGCCGAGAGCAAGCCGGTTCAGCTTTATAGATGCGGATAAGCGTGGTTGCGAGAGTCATCATGATATTTAAACCAGTAAAAACAGTACCCTAAATAATATCCGCTCCTTTCAACGACCCAAATCTATCCACGCCCTTCCACCCGCCCGCATAATTCCCTCGCGTCCTGCACGTGGGAACCCTGGTTGCGCACCAGGTGGCCAGGGGCAGGGCGACGGTGCCGGGCTGGTGGAACTGTGGTGGTTCTGCTGGGTGATGAGCCCCTAAGCCTGGGTCCTGCCGCTGCGGTGAGAGCTTGAACGCGCCCGCAGCACCATGACAGGACAAGCAGCCGGCGGGGCGTCGGGAAGGCGCCAATAAAATCATAAAAAGAGGTGCCGAGCCGCGCCCCGCTTCCCCACTTATCAATCCGGCTGGTGCGCCAGTTCGGCGGGCGAAGCCTTGCCGTGCCGGGGGAACGCGGCTGTTCAACTCCAGACAAAGGAACGAAGCCATGGCGACCAAATTCGAAACCTACCCACCCAAAAAACCCCGGCCGCTCCAGAAGATCGCCGGCCATGAAATGCGTGCCGGCGCCTACGACATCCTGCTGATGCTGTTTCGAATCGCCGCCGCGCATGACGATGCGCCCCAACGCTGCCGCAACCGCGAATGCCGTGGCAAGACGCGCTGCATGGCAGGCTTTCGAACGCCCGATCGCCCCGCCTGCGATGTGCCGCTGACGCGTGCCGGTGAAAGCACGCTGAATGCGCTGCTCGATTTCGTCATGATGTTGAACCCGGATCACCGCGGCTTGTGAGATGGCTCTCGCTTTGCATGGGGTGTGAAAGTGGCCAGCGGTGTTGTTCGTTCACGCGGGCGGTGCCGCGCCCGCTCCCACTCACTGGCCGGACGGCATTCGGTCCGGCGGGCGAAGCAGCCTTTCTATACCACGAGACCGAAGACCAGGAACGAATGGCGGCGGCTCGCGTTCTATCTTGCCTTCACGATTTGTTTCGCAGTTGGCCATTTTCATGCCCGGTTCATGTTTGATGGTCCATTTTTAAGCGTGCCGTGGCGGCAGATCCGCTTGTGGCGAAGCGCGGGATAGAGAATTGGCAGACATGCTAGGCAAATTGTTGTTCGTTTCGGTGGTGGTGGCAGGCGCTGTGCCTCTGCAGGCGCACGCTCGCGAAAGTGTGTCGCCTGCAATTATGCAGCCTTCGCGCTCGGTTGAGCTGCAACTGGCGCAATCCGGCGATCTTGAGGTCTACTATGATGGTCTTGGCCGGCGGGTGTTGATCGATCCCTATACGGGTGAAATTCTCTCGATCCAGAGACCGCGGCGTGGGAATGCCCGACCGGCGCGCCGGCAGCCGCCGCGTGACCGCTATTATCTTGATGACCCCGAGGATATGACGCGGCTGCGGCAGGATCGTATGCGTCAGCTCGGGCGCGCGGCACCCGAGGGCGAATTTGCGGCACCGGAAGATCCGTACGGACGCGAGCCCGCCTACCAGGAAGCATTTCCGGAAGCGCCTCCACCGGGTGTGCGCAAGCCCGCGGCGCAACCGCGTACAGTTACCCGCGGTCCGGTCAAGCGCCAGCCACTGGCCCCCGCCATTCAACGGGATGTCGATACCTACGAGCCCACAGTGGAAGCCTCGATTCCCGGCGAGCAGCCCTCTGATGTGATTGTCGAGCCGACCAACCCGGCCTCGGCGCCGGCTGCAATCGAACCCCCGGTCACGTCGAAGGCGCGTATCGAAGTTGCCGAGTTGCAAGTGCTGCTCGACCGCAAAGGCATTTCACCCGGCGTGATCGATGGTCATTTCGGGGGGAATGTGGATAAGGGTCTTGCTGCCTACCGCGAGGCTACAGGGTTGGTGCTGCGTTCGACTGATGCGGCTGGGATCAAGAAGGCGCTGGCCGATAGCGGCGGTGATGCTTTCACCAGCTATACGATTTCGGCTGAAGATGCGGCAGGGCCTTTCGTTGCCTCTGTGCCGTCCGATTACGGCGAAAAGGCCAAACTGGACCGGCTGAGTTATACCTCGGTTATCGAAATGCTGGCTGAACGCTTTCATATGGATGAGCGCTATCTCAAAGCGCTGAACCCAAGCGCGAATTTCGGGCGTCCCGGTACGATGATCCGCGTGGCCAATGTTGGCGGCGCGGTGAAGACGCCGGTGGCTCGAATCGTTGCCGACAAGAGACAGAAGCAGGTTCGCGCCTATGATGCGGGTGGCAAGCTGGTTGCTGCCTATCCCGCGACCATCGGCTCGGGCGATACGCCTTCGCCAACGGGGACGCATACGGTGGCGCGCATCGCGATCAATCCGGAATATACCTACAATCCGAAGATCAACTTCAAGCAGGGTGAAAACCACGACATCCTCAAGATACCGCCCGGTCCCAATGGACCTGTCGGCAGCGTTTGGATTGCGCTTTCAAAGCCAACCTATGGCATCCACGGTACGCCCGATCCGTCAAAGATTGGAAAGACCGAGAGCCATGGCTGCGTGCGGCTAACCAACTGGGATGCCCAAGAACTGGCCAAAATCGTCAAGGCTGGTGTTTCCGTTGAGTTTCTGGAGTAGGCGCACGTCGCGCCTTCCCCGTCAGGAGGACGACAGTTTTGCCGAGGCGACCTTCAAGCTGTCGCCGTCCTTCTGTTCCAGCAAGTCGTCGATGCGCCTGCGCTCGCGCTTGTAGGCTTCAAGTTCCTTGCCCTTGAGCGTGCGACCCACCGGCAGACGCACTCGCATCGGGTCCACCTTGGTGCCGTTCACGACCAGCTCGTA